>CP076357.1:0-600000 GCA_018798825.1 Ochrobactrum sp. BTU1
GTTCACACACCCGATTGACTCATGCTGACAATCGGAACAAATAGGGAACTTATCAGCTTTAACGAGCGCTGCAAACCCCAGAAAGGGAGCCGTTTTTGGAATGCCTCAGATCGCCGCAAATCCTGTTATCGCCGAATTGCGGACACGCATTGAGCGGCTTGAAGGCGGACAAGGTCGTGTGCGTCAGGTTTTGCCGTTTGGCCTTGCGGAAATCGACGCCAAATTGCCAGGTGGTGGATTGGCATTGGGAAATTTGCATGAGGTGGCTGGCGGCGGCAATGGTGCTGTTGATGGGGCTGCGGCAGCCCTTTTTACGGCCGGCATCGCAGCGCGAACCAAGGGTAAAATCCTTTGGTTGGTAACGCGGAGCGATTTGTTCATGCCAGCGATCGCCCAAGCTGGGCTTCATCCTGACCGGATGGTGCATCTTGAAGCGGGCGACGAAAAGGCTCTTCTTTCATGTTTTGAAGAAGGCCTGCGTCATGGTGGGCTTGGTGCGGTGGTTGCAGAAACTGCGCGCCTGTCAATGACGGCGTCACGTCGACTGCAATTGGCTGCCGAGAACGGAGGAACGATCGGGATTGCATTGCGCCGCTGGCGACGGCAGTCGGAAGCTGGAGATTTCGGACAACCAACGGCCAGTGTCACACGTTGGCGCGTCTCCGTCCTCCCCTCCGCACCTTTGCCAGTTCCCGGTCTCGACCGTGCGCGCTGGCTTGTTGAACTTATTCGCTGTCGCGCAGGCGAGAGTGCTGATTTTGAAGTGGAAGCTTGCGATGAACAGGGTCGTATCGCTCTTCCTTCCCAGGTGGTCTACGGATCGCCTGAGAAGGAACTCGGGCGCCGTTTCGCTTCGCGTTGAACCGCCGCTGGTTCTTATCGGCCGCGATGGACGTCGTCGTGTTGTAACTGCCCTTGACCGGCAAGCCGAGGCATTGGGATTGCGTATTGGCATGCTGCTCACCAAGGCGCAGGCGCTGGTTCCTGGACTATCTGTCATTGACGATAATCCGCGTGCTGATGCAGAAGGACTGCAAAAGCTTGCACAATGGGCGCTGCAGCGTATTTCCCCTATCGTCATGGCGGACCCACCCGATGGATTGGTCATCGACACGACCGGAGCCGACCATCTTTTGGGTGGGGAGGCCGCTATGCTCAACGCAATTATTGATCGCTTCGCAGCGTCCGGCATCCAAACGCGAGGAGCTGTTGCGGACACGTGGGGGGTCGCCCATGCCGCAGCGCGGTTTGACCCGCAATCGCCGAAAATCATTCCGATTGACGGCGGTCAAGCCTATCTTGCGCCATTGCCGATAGCAGCTTTGCGCTTGCAATCGCCGATAATTGCAGACCTTCGTGCATTAGGGTTTGAAAGCGTCGGTGATTTGCTAAGCACCCCACGGGCACCATTGACCCTTCGCTTTGGTCCTGAGGTTGCACGTCGCATCGATCAAGCTTTGGGTCATTTAGCGGAACCAATTGCACCAACGCGCCTTAACGAAATCATCGAAGCGCGAAAGGTCTTTGCTGAACCAATCGGAGCGGCCGAAACGATTATCCGCTATATGGATAAACTTGCAGCAGACCTTTGCAAAATATTGGAGGAAAAAGGTTTAGGCACACGTCGCCTTGATCTGTTGGTGCATCGTGTCGACAACAGCCGACAGGCTATTCGTGTCGGCATGGCGCAACCTGTCCGCGATGCGAAGCGACTGACACGACTTCTTTCAGATAAGATCGGAACCATTGATCCCGGTTTCGGGATCGAAATCATGGAGCTTGCGGCTGTCATCGTCGAACCGCTCAACGGCAAGCAAAACATTGCTGCGCTGGTCGACGAGCCGCAACATGACATCGGCAATCTTGTCGATTTGCTGGCAAATCGGGTCGGCGAAAATCGCCTTTGCCGCTTCACTCCAGTGCAAAGCGATGTCCCGGAGCGCTCTGTGTCGAAAGTAGCCCCGCTTGCTCCTGAAACCGGGGCAACCTGGAGAAATGACTGGCCGCGGCCGTCACGCCTCTTGCCACGACCGGAACCCATCGAAACCATGGCGCTTCTGCCTGACAATCCACCCGTGTGGTTTACCTGGCGCGGGGTTCGACGGCGGGTACGTCATGCAGACGGCCCTGAGCGCATTCGGGGTGAATGGTGGAAAAGAGACGCAGAAATGGCGACGGTGCGGGATTATTTCCGCGTCGAAGATGAAGCAGGGGAGCGCTACTGGATCTTTCGTTCAGGCGATGGGGAGCGAAGTGACAGCGGTAGTCAGTTATGGTTCTTGCATGGGATATTTGGATGAGCCCCATACAATATGCCGAATTGCAGACAACCAGCCATTTTTCTTTTTTATGCGGTGCCAGCAGCTGCGAGGAGCTATTCGCTCAGGCGGCGTTGATGGGAATAAAGGCACTAGGAATTGTTGATCGCAACTCGCTGGCGGGGATCGTACGCGCGCATCGCGCGGCACAAGATACAGGCATACGTCTGGTTGTGGGATGCAGGCTGGACCTTAAAGATGCTACGTCACTTTTGATCTATCCGATGGATCGTGCAGCCTATGCGCGGCTGTGCCGTCTTCTTTCTTTGGGAAAAAAGCGGGCGGGCAAAGGAAAATGCGACCTCGATTGGACGGATATTGAAGCCTATAGCGAGGGATTGATAGCGGTTCTACTACCCGATGCACCCGACGCTACATGTGCGATGCGCTTAAGGCGCGTAAATGAGATTTTTGAAGACCGCGCTTATATGGCGCTCACATTGCGGCGACGTCCCAACGACCAATTGCGTCTGTGGCGGTTGGCAGCGCTCGCAGCCGCAGCAAAAGTTTCTGCCGTAGTGACCAATGACGTCTTGTTTCACGAACCTTCGCGCCAACTTATGCAGGATGTGGTCACAGCTATTCGTCACAATACCACTGTCGATGAACTGGGCTATCGGCGCGAGCGTTTTTCTGACCGCTATCTTAAGCCTCCCGAAGAGATGCACCGATTGTTTTCTCGCTATCCGGAGGCTTTAGCGAAGACTTTGGAAATTACCGAGCGCTGCAAGTTTTCGCTCGACGAACTCACGTATCAATATCCTGAAGAACGAATTTTTCCTGAACTCTCGCCACTTGAGGCGCTCGAAAAACTGACGTGGGAGGGCGCAGCCGAGCGTTATCCTGAGGGGCTGCCGGAAAAAGTCCGGGATAGTCTTTTACACGAATTGCGATTGATTAAAAAACTCGATTACGCGCCTTATTTTCTGACGGTCAATTCGATTGTTCGCTTCGCCCGCTCCAAAGGAATTCTGTGCCAGGGCAGAGGCTCGGCGGCAAATAGTTCGGTTTGTTATGTTCTTGGCGTTACCGGCATCGATCCAGATCGCAACGATCTGTTGTTTGAACGCTTTGTTTCAGAAGAAAGGCGGGAACCGCCTGATATCGACGTCGATTTTGAGCACGAACGGCGTGAAGAAGTCATCCAATGGATTTATGAAACCTACGGGCGGGACCGTGCAGCACTTTGTTCAACCGTAATTCGTTATCGCGCAAAGGGTGCACTTCGGGATGTCGGTAAGGCGCTGGGCTTACCGGAGGATTTAACGAAGTCTCTTTCTTCGCAGGTTTGGGGATGGTCGGAGGGTGTGGAAGCGAGACACGCGGAAGGCCTCAATCTAAATCTTTGCGACCGTCGTCTGCGGCTCGCCTTAGAACTTTCAAATCAGCTTGTCGGCACGCCGCGTCATCTTTCCCAACATCCTGGCGGGTTCGTGCTCACCCGGGACCGGCTTGATGAACTTGTTCCCATCGAACCCGCGGCCATGGAAGACCGCGCGGTGATCGAGTGGGACAAGGACGACATTGATGTTTTAAAGTTTATGAAAGTCGATGTATTGGCGCTTGGCATGCTGTCTTGCATGCGTCGAGCATTCGATCTGCTTGCTCAATACAAGGACATCAGGCTCGAGCTCGCCTCTATTCCTTCCGAGGATCCTCGCACCTACGCGATGATAAGACGGGCCGATACGCTCGGGACGTTTCAGATTGAATCCCGGGCCCAGATGGCAATGTTACCGCGCATGAAGCCGCGTACTTTCTATGATTTGGTGATTGAGGTCGCGATTGTGCGCCCAGGTCCGATCCAGGGGGACATGGTCCATCCCTATCTTAAGCGTCGCGAAGGCAAGGAAGAGATTGTCTATCCGCGACCTGAGTTGGAGGCCGTCCTGGGCAAGACGTTAGGCGTGCCTTTGTTTCAAGAACAAGCCATGCGCGTTGCGATTGAATGCGCGGGGTTCTCGGCGGGTGAAGCTGATATGTTGCGTCGCGCAATGGCGACATTCAAGCACACTGGCGGTGTATCGAAATTCGGAGAAAAGCTGATCGAAGGCATGGTGGCCAACGGCTATGAGCGTGACTTTGCGACAAAAACTTTCAAGCAACTTGAGGGTTTTGGCTCATATGGCTTTCCTGAAAGCCATGCGGCGAGTTTCGCATTGATCGCTTACGCAAGTAGCTGGATCAAATGTTGGCATCCTGACGTTTTCTGCGCTGCACTTTTAAACGCGCAACCGATGGGATTTTACGCACCAGCCCAAATTGTCCGCGATGCACAAGCGCACGGCGTTGAGATTCGTCCCGTTTGCATCAACGCTTCGCGATGGGACACGACACTTGAACCTATTAATGGCGACGAAAGCAGATTTGCAGTCCGTCTGGGACTGCGCATGGTCAAGGGTTTAGGGAACGCGCAGGCCGCTCGACTGATAGCTTCTCGCGGCGATACCCCTTATGCATCAGTCGATGATTTATGGCGTCGGGCAGAAATTCCAGCATCTGCATTAAATGACTTGGCAGAAGCGGATGCATTCAGACCATCGCTTGGCCTTCAAAGACGTGACGTTATCTGGGCGATGAAGGCGCTTAGGGACGAGCCTTTGCCATTGTTTTCAGCGGCAGCTGCCCGTGAGCGCGTCATCGTTACCGAACAAGTTGAACCGGCGGTGCCTTTACGACCAATGACAGCTGGAAGTGAGGTTGTGGCGGACTATTCTCATGTCGGGCTTACATTACGTCAGCATCCCTTAGCCTTTCTCCGGTCAGATCTGACGCGTCGACGCGTATCCACCTGCGCGAGTGCCAATGCGATGCGGGATCGGAGCCCAGTGAAAGTTGCAGGTCTGGTTTTAGTGCGGCAGAGGCCGGGATCGGCCAAGGGCGTGATGTTTATTACAATCGAGGATGAAACAGGTGTCGCCAATCTCGTCGTATGGACAAAAGTGTTTGAAAAATACCGGAGTGCGGTGCTCGGTGGTGGAATGATCGGCATAAAAGGGCGCGTTCAACGTGAAGGTGACGTCATTCATATAGTCGCGCATCATATAACGGATCTTTCATCCGAACTCGCTGGCATCGGCAACCGGGAAACTGCATTTCCTTTGCCTCATGGAAGAGGCGACGAGTTTCATCATGGCTCGCCTGCGCCCGACCCGCGTGGGATGCCAAAGCCACGCGATATGCCTGATCCTTATCTTCATCTCGATCAAATCAAGGTTAAAACCCGTGATTTTCGCTAAATAGCCGATGCCGAGTTTGTCCTGAATGACTTTTCCCGTGCCTGCCTTTTTGACCAGGTCGAAGAAGACACTGAAGATTCAAAGGGGTTGAAGGTCCAAAGAAGTTAATATTGCCATTTTAGCCGACCAAGCCTGGTGAAAGTACGTCGGCTAAATCCAATTTTGCTAATATCTGGCTCTGTGCTGGTTCCAAAACCCGCTTTGAGTTCCTCCACCCCGCTACTCGACACACGGGGGCACTTTCCGGCTTACTGTTTCAGCAATGCTTGAATAAGCGAATAGGTCGCTTCAATGCGCGCTTCGTTCGGATAGTTTTTATTCGCGAGCACCACAATACCAAGTTTCTCACTTGGGATTGCAGCGATATAGCCGCCAAATCCATTCGTTGAGCCGGTTTTGTTGATGAGGACTTGTCTTTGTGCTGGCAGGGACGGTGTTATTTTTTGTACCGGCTGGGGTTTCATAATGAAATCATAGCCGTTTCCTGCAAGCATATCCTTGATATTCACCGGCCATGGATATTGTTCAAGGATCATGGCTTGAGTAAAGAAATCTGTCTTGAACTGCCCTTGCTGGGTCCGCTCAACGGCAGCTTTTATTTCAGCCGAGGTTTCGCCCTCACCCAGCTCTATATCGAGAAGCTTGAGCATGTCCCGAGCGCTCGACTTGACCCCATAGGCTTCCGCATCCAAAACACCGGGCGAAACTCTGATGGGTGCATCCGTTTTGCGATCATAGCCATATGCATAAAGCGGCATCTTTTCGTCAGGCACATTAATCCAGGTATTGGTGAGGCCAAGGGCAGGAAATAGCACCGTTTGGGCGGCCTTTGGGTAGTTGCTACCCATTGCCTTTCCAGAAATATAACCGAGCATTCCAATGCTGATGTTGGAATAACTGCGCGCACCAGGATGCGAGGGTTGCCAATCCTTGAGCCAATTTATCAAACCTTCCACGTTTTCAACGCTATCTGGAACCTGCAAAGGCAGTCCGCCGGAATGGTGCGTGGCAAGATCCATCAAGGTGAGATTATTACCGATTGAACAGGCGTCTTCACAAAGATGATGGGCAAGTGTGTCGTTGAGATTGAGCTTTCCGTGTTGTTCAGCCAGAGCCGCGAGTGTCACTGTAAAGACTTTGCTTATCGAACCGAGTTCGAAAAGCGTATCGGGCGTTACCGGGCGATTATCTGCTCGCGACGCAAGACCTGCCGTATAAAACTCATGAACACCATTGCGGGTAACGCCGACAACCAAACCCGGTATTTTATAATTCTCAATGACTGGAGAAAAAGCTTTTTGAGCATATGCGCTGAAATCGCCGGCGACAGCCATTGAGGGGCAGAGAACTGATATCAGCGCAAGCGCTTTGAGTAATTGTGGCCGCCCATTCATTGATTTGCTCCATTAATTCGCAGTTTTCAAATACCGATCTCGGTACTGCATTTGATGGGGCGAAGTTAAGGCAACCAAGGCCGTCTTTTGGTCAGGATGGATTAACGACCGTGCAGAATTATAAAAATTGCCGCACGGCCAACCCTCTTGTCTTATTTTTTTCCGAGATTCTCTTGCCTTTATCCGCGAGACATATTCAAGGGCGGCATGACATCTGGACCCAGTGGCGAAACATATGGTGTTCTCGCAGTATGTTCAGCCAGCGCTGCTTTCGCATTTTCCAACAATTGTGGATCGACAATAGCGTTGAGACCCGTCGCAGCCATTGCCTTTGCAGCATGAACCATTGCTTTATGAGCAGCTGGCGACTTGCCTTGTGCAACGATCTGCCAGGTATGAAACGGTGTGCCGATAGCAACCGTTGGAGCGTGGACCTGCACTGTTGGGACAACCCAGCTCACATCACCGATATCGGTCGACCCGATAAACGGCTTCCGATTGGTATTTTCAGGGGTTAGGAAGTTTGCGAGCGGCTCCTCGGTGATTGGCATGCCAATCGCCTTGTAAACGGAGGCTATATCTTTTTCAGAGAATGTTTTACGAATTTCACGGGCAAAAGCGCGATCCTGCTCATCAAAATCGGGAGCACCCAATTCATCCATGGCTGTATAGAGCGCATGTTCGAGCGGCTTATTGTCAAGCGTGTTGGATACCGCACTTACGATGCTCATCTCAACCGTCGTCTCGGTCATCATCGCTGCCCCCTGTGCAATTTTATGCACACGGTGAACAAGATCATGCATATCTTGCAGTTCCATCGCGCGAATTGAATAACGAACCCGAGCATGAGCCTGAACAACATTGGGCGCGATGCCGCCTGCATCCAAAATTGCAGAGTGAACACGCGCGTCAGATGGCATATGTTCACGCATGTAATTCACACCAACGCTCATTAGTTCGAGAGCATCAAGTGCACTGCGCCCCAAATGAGGAGCGGCGGCTGCATGAGCTGCACGGCCTTTGAACGTGAAGTCCGCACGCGTATTGGCAAGAGAAAGCGCCGGAGCGACTTCCCAAAAACTGTAGGGATGCCATGAAATGGCAATGTCGACGTCGTCGAATGCTCCGGCGCGAACCATGAACGTCTTCGCCGCGCCCCCCTCTTCGGCCGGACAACCATAATAGCGCACCCGTCCAGCAATGCCTTTTTCGGCCAGGTAATTCTTGAGCGCAATTGCAGCGAGCATCGCACCTGATCCAAGGAGATTATGCCCACAACCGTGGCCATTTCCGCCCTCGTGCAATGGTTTGTGCTCGGCCTGACCCGCCTCTTGGCTCAGACCTGGGAGCGCATCAAACTCGCCTAAAAATGCAATAACAGGTCCGCCCTCTCCCGCCTCACCAATAACAGAGGTTGGGATATCCGCTATCGCTTCAGTGACGCGGAAGCCGTGATGCAAGAGTTCAGCCTTATGTTCAGCGACTGAGCGAAACTCTGTATAACAAACTTCAGGCATGCCCCAAACGCGATCGCTGAGCTCAATAAGCCGTTCTTTTTCAGCATCGACTTTTTGCCAGAGGTCTTTTCGATTATTTGCATTCATAGCATTTTCCAATTTCTGCTTTTAGAGCTGTGCCGCATCATCAAACACAAGTTCGGAGGCCGGGGGAATCCTGTTTTCAAACCAGAACGCGGCAGCTGCACGAGACATAGCAGCGCCGTCATGGCCAACACCTTCTATGTCTATCAGCTTCCATTCGAAAGGTAGACCACGCTTTCTTGCCTGTTCCAGCGCATAGGCATAGAAAAAATGTGCGCGCTTAAAACGTGATGGGCCTTGTGCCAGCGCTTCGGGCTGAGAAGGAAGGTTCGGATCGTCTTCGGCGATATCCTGATCGCCCGCAAATATGTGCATTGGATAGGCGAACCAGCGGGCAAGCTGTTCCTCAGACAAACCAATGGCTCCCATGCCTTCTGGAAAGCGCCGCTCCATATCCGGCAAGGTATACCAGCCCGGATTTGCAGCTATGACAGCACAGAAAGGATAAGTTGGCTGTGTGGCGAGCAGCCGATGCGCAAATTGCCCACCGGCCGAATGCCCATAAAGGTAGGGACGTTCTTGGGTAGTGACCCCGGACGCCTTCAAGGCAGCAAACACGCGCGCGGGAACCCCGTATAGCCATTCTTGAGGCTCACGAACATTTCCCGACTGATCTAATACGAGACCGTTATTATAACTTTCAGCCATCGGGAATGCGGCATCAGAGAAGGTTGGTGCAGCAATTAACAGCCCGTGTTTTTCAGCTGCTGGTATCCAGAAATCCCGATACTCATCACCGTTACGCAGCATTCCATGCTGTACAATCACCACAGGACTGTTCGGCTTATGGTGCGCTGGTCGGTAGAAGTTTACCTCCAAAGGGCGGTCAGGGTGAAACCCGTCGAGGAAAGGCAATACACTTGCCCCGGTTACTGGATTAAGCGACGAGGTAATCATTGATACTCCAGATTGTGCAAATGGCACGCCACACTCTGACAAGAGGCGATTTCTTTCAACTCGGGACGATGATCACGGCACACAGCCATGGCTTGTGGACATCGAGGATGGAACGGACAGCCCTTTGGTGGCGCCAGCGGCGAAGGCAGATCCCCCTTCAACGGTTCGAAATTGCGCTTGCGGCGTTTGACGGAGGGGCTCGCATTCAGCAACGCAGCGCTATAGGGATGGGCCGGA
This sequence comes from Ochrobactrum sp. BTU1, assembly GCA_018798825.1. Taxonomy (NCBI): domain Bacteria; kingdom Pseudomonadati; phylum Pseudomonadota; class Alphaproteobacteria; order Hyphomicrobiales; family Brucellaceae; genus Ochrobactrum; species Ochrobactrum sp. BTU1. Next base: position 9,687 of record CP076357.1, read on the forward strand.
TTTGCAAATATATCGGCCGCTGCGCCGATCTCGACAATACGGCCCAGATACATGATCGCAATGCGATCACTTATATGCCGAACCACCCCAAGATCGTGACTGACAAACAGGTATGTCAATCCGTATCGCTCCTTCAAATCCATGAAGAGATTGATGACCTGGGCCTGGATGGATACGTCAAGGGCTGAGACCGGTTCGTCGCAAACCAGAAAATCCGGCTTAACGGCTAGTGCGCGCGCTATGCCGATACGCTGACGTTGCCCTCCGGAAAACTGATGGGGATAGCGGTCACGATAAGCGACATCTAGACCTACTTCCTCCAAAGCGCGATCAACGATGCCTGAGATTTGGCTTTTCGGCGCTAGCTTGTGAACCTTCAGTGCTTCGGCAACAATATCGTGAACCTTCATTCTAGGATCAAGTGAAGCGAAAGGATCCTGAAAAATCATCTGTACTTTAAGCAGGAAATCCAGCTTTTCGCGGTTGCGCAAGTCGCGGACGTTTCTATGCTTGTAGAGAACATCTCCGGCCGTTGGTTTATGAATGCCGGTCGCCATGCGTGCCAATGTGGATTTACCACAGCCCGATTCCCCAACCAGACCAAGAACCTCGCCTTGCCTCACACTGAGATCAACACCGTCGACGGCGCGCAGGAGCCGATTGGGTTGCTTTTTTCCAGCAAGGCTGAGGATCTTTTCAGCCGTTGTCGCTCTGGATTCAAAATATTTGCTGACGCTTTTCATCTCGAACAAAATATCGTTCACGAGATCACCTCCAGCGCTGCAACCGGATTATGGCATCGAAAGCTATGATCACCCAATTTCTGTTTTTCCGGATAAGTCGTTACGCAAATCTCGATTGCCCGCTCACACCGCGTTCGGAATGGGCATCCGGACGGGCGCGCATCAATGCGGGGAGCATTTCCGTTGATTTGATGAAGACGTTCGCCTGGCTGAACCATCCCGGTCGAAGAACGAAGCAGACCAAGCGTGTAAGGATGCATCGGTTTATCGAGCACATCATCCACCAACCCGCTTTCAACAATCTGTCCGGCGTACATGACCGCGACCCGATCAGCCAATTCTGCAACAACGGCCAGGTCGTGTGTAATCCACAAAACAGCGGTTCCAGTTTGACGCACAAGCTTTTGTACTTCGTAAAGGATCTGGCTCTGTATAGTAACGTCCAACGCGGTTGTCGGCTCATCAGCGATGATAAGATCAGGACTATTGAGCAACGCGATCGCAATAGCCACGCGCTGACGCATTCCTCCTGAAAACTCGTGCGGATATTGTTTAAGCCGTGCTTCAGGCGATGAAATCCCAACTCTTGTTAGGGCATCGATGGCTTCTCTGCGCGCGTCTTCACGGCTAGAGTTGCGATGCTCAAAAATTGCCTCAAGCATCTGCTCCCCGATTGTTAAAACCGGGTTGAGGGTGGAAAGCGGATCCTGAAAGATCATGGCAATGCGGTCGCCACGCAGTGAACGCAACTCTTCGTCGGAAGCTGCGCAGAGATCAGCGCCATTGAAAAGTATCTTGCCTTCTACAATCTCTCCAGGTGCATCAATCAGTTGAACGATGGAAAAGCCTGTGACCGATTTTCCAGACCCGGATTCGCCTACCAGACAAAGGATTTCGCCGCGCTCGACGGTGAGATCAACACCGTCTACCGCTGACCAAGCGCCGCCAAGCAAGTGAAAGACTGTCCGCAGTCCCTGGATATCTAAAAGTGCCGTCATGTGTTGGCCCTCACATTGAAGCTGCGGCGAACGCGATCCCCGATGAAGTTTAGCGAAATGATCAACAGAACGAGGGCAATCCCAGGAAACACGGCAATCCAATATTCGCCAGAGAGCAAATATTCGAAGCCATTGGCGATCAAGAGTCCAAGCGAGGGTTGGGTGACAGGGACCCCAACGCCGAGAAAAGACAGGGTGGCTTCGAGGGTTATGGCGCCTGCAATGCTGATCGTGGACATGACAAGCACGGAACCGACCGAATTGGGAAGCAAATGCGCGAGCATGATATGGCGCGTTGGAAGGCCGAAATTGACGGCGGCCTCTATATATTCCTTGCGCCTTTCTACCATGGCGGAGGCGCGCATCAGACGGGCATATTGCGCCCACTGAACAACGATAATGGCGAAAATCACCTTATCTACTCCGCGACCAACGGAGGCTAGAAGCACAAGAGCGACAAGGATCGATGGGAACCCGAGCATGAAGTCGACCAGACGCATGATGATTGTGTCGACGAAACCACCAATCTGGGCTGCAAACAATCCTGCCGTCACGCCGATAATCATTGCGCCTAGCGTAGACAAGAGGCCAACCAGCAAGCTTGTACGAAGTCCGTAAAGGATCGCACTGACCATGTCGCGCCCTTGCGCGTCCGTGCCTAACCAGTAGTTCATACCAGCCATGCTTGATGAACCCGGCGGCAAGCGGTTGTCCATCACACTTAACGAAGAAAGATCATAGGGGTCCTGGGGTGCGATAAATGGGGCGAGGATCGCGAGAACAACAAGGCACCCAAGCAGTATGGCTGCGCCACGCATGGTAGGCTTGCTGCGAATGCGCTTGAGCACCTTTTTTCTCAACGGCGTGTTGGCAAATTGAGGAATGGTCGGTTTGGTCATACCATTTCTCCCGAAAGCTTCACTCTTGGATCGAGGGCCGCGTAGAGCACGTCTACAAGGAAGTTGACGCCAACAAAAAGCAGGGTTGCAAGCATGACGTAAGCAACGACAACCGGGCGATCGAGGTGATAAATGCTATCGATCAGGAGTTTACCCATTCCGGGCCACGAGAATACGGTCTCAGTAATGGTAGAGAAAGCCACCAGGCTTCCGAACTCAATCCCTGCGACAGTAATAACGGGGATCAGGATATTGCGCATGATATGGCGGAAAACGATACGCTTGTGGCGGACACCCTTGGCTCTGGCGAATTTGACATAGTCCTGCGTTGTCGCCTCCGTTGCGCCAGCAGCAACCAGGCGCACCAGCAAGGCGGATGTCGGAATTGCAAGATTAAGTACTGGCAAAGCGAGGTGGCGCAGACCATCAAGGGTAAACAGGCTGGTCTGAAACCCGAGAATATCGACGGTCTCCCCCCTACCCGCGGTTGGAAGCCAACCAAGAACAACGCTGAATAACAGGATCAGCATCATCCCTTTCCAAAAGCTTGGAAGGGAGAAGCCGATGACAGTACCGGCCATAACCAGACGCGAGAAACGGCTTTCGGTATTAAGGCCAGCATAAAGGCCTAGCGGTACGCTCACAATTGTCGCGCAGCTCATTGAAAGAAACACCAGCTCCAATGTGGCCGGAAGCCTTCCCAGTATTAGAGAGACAACCGGCACTCCATGGACAAAGGACGTCCCAAGATCGCCTTTCAGTGCGTTGCCCAGAAAGGTGAAATATTGCTGCCAGACCGGCAGGTCTAACCCCAGTCTTTTGATCAGTGCCAGCCTTTCAGCGGCACTGACCTGTGGTGGAACAAGAAGCTCAATCGGATCCCCAATGCCGTAAATGGCAAAGAAAACGGCAACCGAAACGGCGAGCAGCACCAGAGCGCTTTGGATCAAGCGCTGCAAAGCATATGCAGTCATCACATTTTACCCGAATGATGCTTGTCGAAGATAACTACTTCGCAGGCTTTGCGGACATAGCGAGTGTGAATTGGTCCGACCGGCCCGTGAAACTGATATCCGCTTTGTGCGCCCAGATCCCGCTTTCAAAATGCAATGGAATGAATGCGTAATCCTTGAGCACCTCGGTGGTTGCTTGCTGTAACAAGGCGGAGCGCTTGTCATCGTCCATAGTTTCTACCGCTTCATAAATCAGCTTGTCGAAGGCCGGATTTTTATAACCGCCGTAGTTGGAGCCACCCATTGTTCCAGCTTCATTGGGGGATGCAGGCCACTGACGCAGGAATGACGAGGCCTCGCCGCTGGTCGATGCCCATCCACCGATGGCGACGCTTAATTCTTTCTTCGAACGACGCGGAAAATAAAGAGCCCGTGTCATTGCATCCACATCGGCTTTAATGCCGATCTGTGTCAGATACTGCGCGACGGCTTGCGTAATCTGGCTGTCATTGATGTAACGATCATTGGTCGTTGAAAGGGTGAGCTGAAATCCATCCGGGTAACCGGCTTCAGCGAGTAGCTTTTTAGCCGCCGCCGGATCATAACGAAGCTCCGGCGCCTCAGGCAGAGTACCGAACATACCCTTCGGCAAAAATTCATTTGCCTGCTCCGCAGCACCGTCCATCAAGCGAGCGATAATTGCTTTGCGATCAATCGCAAGAGAGATGGCTTCACGTACACGAACGTCCTGCAGCGGGTTTTTTCCATCAGCGGATTTGACAAACGGGCTTTGATCGCGACCGACATCGAGCTGGTAGTAGATTACACGGGTTGTCGGAGTGACTTCTGCAACAAAACGCTTGTCATCCTTGATCCGGGTCAAGTCACGCGCAGCCGGGTTCTCAACGAGATCGTAATCACCGGCAAGCAGGCCCGCTAGTCGCGTTCCAGCATTGGGTACAGGAATAAAGCGGACAGCTTCCCAAGGTTCTTTTTCACCCCAGTATTTATCATTGCGCTCGAGTTCGATAACCGAGCCCTTCACATAATTCTTGAACTTATACGGTCCAGTTCCGATCGCTTTCTTGCCATCGTTAAAATCGCCCACAACGGGCCATGTTCCTGTGACGCCGCAATTCTTAGCTGGATCGAACGTAATCTTATCATGCGCCACGATCGAAGAACTTAAGATTCCAACTGTTCCCATAAAGGTCGCAAGCAATGGCTCTGGAACCTTTGTCGTGATGATCAGGGTTTTGGCATCGGGTGCCTCAACGGAAGAAAAATTCGCTGTAATGTCAGCAAATGAACCTGAAACGGCAGTCTCGTTCTTCAACGTCCGGCAGAAAGTGAAAACCACATCATCGGCGGTGAACGGCGTTCCATCAGAGAACGTCACGCCTTCCCGAAGCTTGAAGGTCCATTTGTTTTTACCATCATTCTCCCAGGATTCAGCAAGGGCCGGATGCAATTTCTGCTTCTCGTCCTGCCGTGTCAGGCTATCGAATATATGCGCTGCCAGGGCATTATTCGGCGTGAGATCATGGTAATGCGGGTCGACGGCAGTCGCTTCTGATGAAAGCGCAACCTTAAGAGTCTGAGCATTTACTGCGCCGCCCAGAACTGTGGTCGCAAAAAGGCTAGCTATCACGAGCGTTTTGTACATAATTATATCGTTCCCTTGGAATATACATCTTTTTGATGTGATTATTTTCATTTTTAGATTATATGAAAATTTCTAGACGTCAACGACGGAAATGATCAATGGCCGCTACCTTGAGTCCCAAGTCTGAATTCGCACAGCGGATGGCAGAGGTTTACCCGTCTCTGAGCAAGTCACATCAGAAGATCGCGGACTTTGTATTGGCGCGACCTCTCGACGTTGTGGCTATGTCCATAGAAGGCGTTGCCGAGGCAAGCGGTAGCTCGACTGCTACAATTACCCGATTTGTCAGAACCGTTGGATATAGTGGATTTAGCGAATTCCGGGAAAGGATTGTTTCTGATTTCCAGACAGTCCCGGGCCATCAGCAAACCACTGATGGAGAAGGCCTCGGCTCTGATGGGAGGAGTTCGACGTTACACCGGCAACTCATTGATAGCGTGGATAAAATTAAGGATGCGATCTCAAATATCGACCGTGCGAGTGCTGACGATTTTATTCACTCGCTCCTTCAGGCAAGTCGAATTGTTATTCTAGGAACCGGCGCCAGCCACTATGCTGCGGCCTATTTGGAGGAAGGGTTGGCGCTTTACACCGAGAAAAGCGTCACCAACGCACTTCTTCGTGGTGCGAGTTCTTACGCGAGCAATGTAATCAACGCTATTGGCCGGAACGATGTGGTGATAGCGATATCGATGCCGCGATACTCGCAGAGCACACTGGAACTGACAAAATCTGCCCGGTCAAAAAACGCGAAAATTTTGGTTATAACCGATAGCCCGACATCACCGCTCGCCTCTCTTGCAGATATCGTCCTTTATGCAACCGCGAAAAGTGAATTTTTACCAAACTCACCATCTGCAATCTTTGCTCTGTCCGAAGCAATTGTCGCAACTGTTGCCGAGCAGCGTCCTGATATCGTCGAATCCCTCCGTAAGATACCACCGCCAAACATAGTCCGTTGAGCGTCTGGCGCTCGTAAGCATCAGAATTAATGAGTTACGGCTCAAAACGATGTCACGAGATGTCGTGACGGCGGTTACGCGATAGGGTCGCGCATCGTCGCAAAGGCAATAGGGTGAAGAGCGGATTGCGGATTGCGCAAGACTTAAAAGGTCAAAGGTTCCTGGATTAAGCTTACACCGAACCGCTCATAAACCGTTGTTTGAACCAATTTCGCAAGCGATGAGACATTTTCAAAGGTGGCGTCACCATGGTTCACCAGAATAAGGGCATGATGTTCGTACACCGATGCACCCCCAATCCTTTTACCTTTTAGTCCGCAAGCATCGATTAACCATGCAGCAGAGAGTTTCACGCGACCATCGCTTTGCAAGTGACGGGGCGAGCCTTCAATACCGTTAGCAAATTCCGGTTCAACCACCGGGTTATGAAAGAAAGAACCGGCATTGCCCAGGATTTCCCAGTCGGGCAGTTTACTGGCTCTGATCGACAAGACCCGGTCCATGACCGCGTTCGCATCCGCAAAAGTTTCTCCGTTTAGCCCCTGATAGGTCAGCACCGGGCGCCATTTTTTTGGAAGAGCAAAGGTCACATCGAGGACGATATAGCGGTTTGTCTCTTTAAAAATGCTGTTTCGGTAGGAAAAGCGGCATTCTTCGCGCGAAAGCGTGACAATCTCGCCTCGTTTAACATCATAGGCGGTAAGTGCATGCAATCGATTAGCCAGCTCTAACCCATAAGCACCAATATTTTGTACTGGCGCTGCTCCCACTGTTCCTGGGATTCCCGCAAGATTTTCAAGTCCGCTGAAACCTTGCTTGATCGTCCACACCACAAATTGCGGCCAATCTTCTCCGGCAGAGGCCTTTATGAAGTGATGATTTGCATCCGAGCCTATTAAATTTCGACCCAAAATGTTCATGAGGCCGACAAAAGCTGAGATTTTCGGTCGAAGTATAAGATTGCTGCCGGTACCAATCAAATAAAACGGCAAGCCTTGCTGATGAGCGAAATTTGCGAGTTGGATGGCGTCTTCTTGCGTGTTCAACGTCTTTGCAAATTGTGCAACCGACGAAAGTCCGAAGGTATTGTGACTTTCTAGCGCATAATTCGTCTCAAAAAGCTGCATCAGGCCTTCCAGTCAATCAAGTCTTAAGGTCGAATATTTCGGGTTCCAACGGACGCAGATACACGAGATCCTCTGATCTGTGCATACGAATATTCATTCGAAACGCATTCGCGATGCGTTGTGCTCGCTCCATGAACAAATTGGCGATCTCAGGCGAGCAAAGCTCCAACACTGTAAAACGAAAAATGCCAAGCCAGCGCCTGAAGTGTGCATCAGAAATTTCTGGAAGAGCAATGTGTTTGGGCAAGGGCCTGCCCTTGTACCAGCCGCTTCCAAGAAGGAGCGAGCTCCAAAAATCTGCAATTATATTCAGATGGTTTTGCCACTGCGCATCCGATATTGCGCTCTTGAAAACGGGGCCTATCAGCGCATCCTCACGTGCCAAGGCATAAAAGCGATCGACAACCATGCGGATCGTCGCTTCATCGAGCGCTTCGTGAGACAAAGCACGCTTATTTGTTGGACCTATCTGTGAGGGGCCGGAACTCATGCGCTCATGTCCTTGATCAGGTAGGTACAGCGACGTCCTCCCTGAACGATGTGCTCGACGCGGTCGACGATGGTATTTTCGCCCAGTACTGACCTGAAAACCTGTAGCTCGGCACGACAGAATCCCTGACATGAGGCTGCAGCAGCGCAGATCGGGCAATGGTTTTCGATGAGTGCTAAGAAGCCGTCAGGCGTCTCTTCGACTTGCGCCATATATCCTTCGCTTGATCGCAACGCTGCCAATGCGACAACACGCTCTTTCAGATCGTCAAGGCCGCTCATTGCTTGTTCATACGCTTTTCGCGTCTCCTCTTCCCTCTTCAAAATTATGCTGTCGAGCGCATCTTCACCGAGAGAACTGCGCAGAATATCAAGCAGTTGTACCGTTAACGCTGCATGCGTATCGGGGAACCTAGCTTGCGCGGCAGGCGTCAGTTCCCACATTTGCGTGGGCCGCCCGACACCTGCCGAGATGTTCCGGGCGGCAACCAATCCTTCCTCTGCAAGCTTCGCTAATTGCTGGCGCGCGGCCTCTCCCGTTGTTCCAAGCTTCTTGCCCAGTGCTGCAGCCGTCAGACCGCCATGCATCTTAAGCTGCATCAGAATACGTTCCGCAGGGTTGCGCGGCGACCAGTTGCTATTTTCCAAGTTCGAGCTTGACATATTCCCTACAATGTTTTTCAAAGCTTCTGCTTGTTTAATTATCGCTTGCGCTCATAAAACGCAAGATCAACTTCAATTGGAGCTTCTCCATGACTTTTGAACTGCCCTCCTTATCCTATTCAACTTCTGCGCTGGCAGGCGGCGGAATGAGCCAAGAAACGCTAGAACTGCATCACGGCAAACACCACCAGGCATATGTGACCGCGCTTAACGGGTTTGTCGAGAAGAACGATGATCTGAAGGGTAAGTCACTCGAAGAGATCATCCTGATGTCACATGGGCAGACTTCGCTTGCAGCAGTTTTCAACAATGCCGGCCAACATTGGAACCATATTCATTTCTGGAATGCACTTTCACCGGAAGGTGGAAAAATTCCAGGTCGGTTGGCAGCCAAGATTGATGAGGACTTTGGTTCATTTGGCGCCTTCAAAGAGGCTTTCAAAGCCAAGGCAGTAGGGCAGTTCGGCTCGGGTTGGGCCTGGCTCGTTCTGTCCTCAGCAGGCAAGCTCGCGGTCACGAATACCCCTAATGGCTCCAACCCGATCGCAACCGGGGAAGGCAAGCCACTGCTTGGTCTCGATGTCTGGGAGCACAGCTACTACGTCGACTTCCGCAACCGTCGCCCGGATTATGTCAGCAATTTCCTCGATAAGCTTGCCAATTACGAATTTGCCGAGAGCAACCTCGACTAGCAAAAAGGTTCGCCGCCCTTCGCCCGTCGTTGGGCGGCATCCTAAAACCATAATCCAGGATCAGAAATGACCTATATTGTCACCGAAGAATGTATCGCCTGCAAACACATGGATTGCGTTGAAGTCTGTCCTGTGGATTGCTTTTACGAAGGCGAGAACATGCTCGTCATTCACCCGGACGAGTGTATTGATTGCGGCGTCTGCGAACCCGAATGCCCGATCGACGCAATCAAACCCGACACTGAGCCAGGAATGGAATTCTGGCTTGAGCTCAATACAAAATATTCCGAATTGTGGCCCAACATTATTTCTATTGGCCAGCCGCCTGCGAATGCAGCCCAGATGCATGGTGTTGCCGATAAGTTTCGCGATCTCTTTTCTGAAAAGCCAGGGAAGGGTTCATGATGACGGCATTCAATCAATTTGAATTTCCGCAGAAATTCGCGCTGCAATCACCGTTGCGACCACTGGTGGGAAAAAGCTTGTTCCGGGATGGAATGGCGGCTGCGGCATCGACCGTCTGTGTGGTGACAACACGGCTGGGCGTTGAAAAGATTGGCCGCACTGTTACATCCGTCATGTCGCTATCAGCGGAACCCCCTACCCTTCTCATTTCGATAGATGTCAGTAGCCGGGTCGTCGATCACGTCTTGAGGACTGAAGGGTTCTCGATTGCGCTCCTTGCACAGGGACAACAGCCGATTGCAGACGCTTTCGCAGGACACACGGCGTTAGAACGGCGGTTCGACAACGGTCAATGGTCCGCATGGAAGTCTGGCCACCCTCGGTTAAATGGCGCTTTGGCAGTTATGGATTGTACCTTGCTGGGCTCGATAGAAACACAGTCTCATGTGCTGTTTGCTGGTGGCGTGGTTGATATTGATCTTGATCAGCAACGCACCCCTCTCGTCTGGCAGCAGCGTCAATATCGATCGGTCACATGACCGGTTCTGGGATGCCCTCTCCCGTTTCCGTATATCAGCATGAGTAAGAACATGAGTTTTCAAACAGCGCCCTTAGACATTGCTTCCTCGTCATTTCCGATCCCATCTGGCGTGCTAGTTGAGACCGTCCTGTCAGTCACCCACTACACCAATCGACTGTTTTCATTCACAACCACCCGAGAGCCAACCTTCCGCTTTCGATCGGGTGAGTTTGCAATGATCGGGCTTCCAAATTCTACAAAGCCGATATTCCGTGCCTACTCGATTGCGAGCCCTGCATGGGAAGAGAAACTTGAGTTCTTTTCGATTAAAGTCGAAGACGGTCCGCTCACGCAGCACCTCCAAAAGCTTAGCGCTGGTGACAGCCTCCTCATTCGCCCCAAAACGACGGGCACCCTCGTCCTTGACGCATTATTGCCCGGCCGCAGGCTTTGGATGCTTTCGACTGGAACAGGGATAGCTCCTTTTGCCAGTGTGATCCAAGACCCACAAACTTATGAAACCTTCGACCAGGTCATTCTCGTTCAATGTTGCCGCATGGCAGCAGAACTCGATTACGGATTTGATCTGATGGCAAGGATGAAAAGCAATCCAGCGATTAGAGAATTCACAGAGGGGCATTTTTCGTTCTATCCGACAGTCACTCAAGATGAATTTCGGCGGCAGGGCCGAATAACGCAGAAAATTGCGGATGGAAGTCTGTTCGACGATCTAAATCTTCCTCAGTTCTGCAAAGAGCAAGACCGCATCATGATTTGCGGCTCGATAGCGATGACACGTGATTTGAAAACCATTGTAGAAAGCTTAGGTTTCGAGGAGGGATCGAACAACGCGCCAGCTCACTTCGTTATTGAAAGAGCATTTGTCAGCTAAAACACACCCTGATATTCAGCCGACAATTGCTCCAAACGTTCTCCGTGTAACTCTCAACGCGGTGGAGGCGAGGGAAGCTAGACCCCACTCCAAAAAACTGAGATTTTCTTTTCCTACCAGTCGTTTCTGGTGCAACCGTATACCAAGTACCGCCGTAGTCGCACCATCAGACCATTGGAGCTGTAGAAAGCTATGGAGAATAAGCTCGACCTCCTGCGCGGATTTGTCAGCCGTACTTTTTATTGATTTATGATGACTATTCAATCCGTTAGCCGATTTCACAAGGTTCGTCCGCTCGCCGCTTTTAATCTCATTCTATAGACATTGGGTGTAAACGAGATAAAGATCGAAACAAATCAAAGAATCGATCCAGCCAATTTCGTGCTTTACTTAATACCAAGAAGGTTCGCGAACGTTACATTGGAACGTTTCCGCTTAGATTAAAATGCCTTCGAATTGCTGAGCAACAGCTAAGGCTTAAAGGCGGTTACAATCAATAAGGTCACAAGAAAAAGCTTATAAATACTAGCGGTTTTTTCTTTTGAATCACATTTATTGACTTCATAAACTCCGAGTTAATCCACGATGGGTTTGCAAGAAGAAATAATACAATCGCCTAACAGACATTCAGTTTTAGCGTTAACCTTTTGTTAACCTTAAATTCCTTGCAGCTCAGCCAGAATCGGAATTATAGTTGCGAAAATTTGAATGCCTGACGCTTTTTTGCGAAAGTGTCACTAGCTAGGACCTTAGTTCACCAAATGAACGAACACAATGCGACCCGTTTTGACCACGAAATCGCCAGCCAGGGCTCAAAAATCTCTGGCGCGCTCAACATGTTGCGCACACAACAATACCCGCCGGACGCCAGAAAGACACTTCGAAAGTTTCAACTGCCGGAGGTTGCAGATCTTATTGGCGTGACGCAGTCGCATTTAAGACAGCTACATAGCGAAGGCAAAGGCCCTGAAATCGAGGTGGTTTCAGGCCGCCGCTACTACACGGCAGAGCAAATGCTCGAACTGCGTGGTTATCTTGAAGAAAACAAAAAATCCGACAAGCGGGTTTATCTACCACGTCGCAAAGAAGGCGAGCCGCTGCAGGTCCTCTCTGTCGTCAATTTCAAAGGCGGCTCAGGCAAGACAACCACTTCAGCCCATCTCGCGCAATATCTTGCTCTGACTGGACATCGTGTTCTGGCGATCGACCTCGATCCACAAGCGTCGCTGACTTCGCTGTTTGGCATTCAGCCAGAGCTCGACGAGATTGCATCGCTCTACGAAGCTTTGCGCTTTGATGATGAGAAAAAGCCGATCGCCGAGATTGTTCAATCAACCAATATCCCTAATCTCGATATCGTTCCGGCAAATTTGCTGTTACAGGAATATGAATACGACGTTCCGCTTGCGATCTCCGGGCGCAAAGGCGAAGAGGGACGCTTGTTCCATCTGCGTATCGTCAATGCCCTTAAAGAGATTGAAGACAAATACGATGTTGTTGTCATCGACTGCCCACCGCAGCTCGGATATCTCACCATTACAGCATTGATGGCTTCGACTGGAATTCTGATCACCATTCACCCACAGATGCTCGACATCATGTCGATGTCCCAATTCTTGCAAATGCTAGGCGGCATCATGACTTCTGTTGCAGATGCTGGCGCTGAAATTAAAGTTAAATGGTTCCGCTATCTTATCACGCGGTTTGAACCCACCGATATCCCGCAAGCTCAGATGGTCGGATTTATGCAGTCGATGTTCACGCAGAACATGTTGAAAAACCATGTGCTCAAATCAACGGCAATTTCAGACGCATCAATCAAGAAACAGACGCTCTACGAAGTGGAGAAGGGCGACTTCGTGCGTTCAACTTATGAACGGGCAATGGAAAGCCTCAATGCCTCAAACGGCGAAGTGGCAGAACTGATCCATCAGACGTGGGGGCGAAAATGAGTTTTTTGTCAGCCGTTTTTTCAGACGTTTTCCATCGAAATTTCAGTCAGTTAAACGAAATGAGCCGGAAGGATAATTTCGATGTCGCGTAAGAATCCCTTCGCCAGTCTCGATCTTTCGTCCATCAACAGTGATGCGCCGGCCGCAAAAAGCGGTTACGGCATGACAGGAGCTGCCAAAACAGTAGTTCGGTCCATTGAGGAGATGGCTGAAAACACCAAACGCCTTATGGACGGAGAAACGATTGTTGAAATCGATCCGCAGCTCCTGGATGTTTCCTTTGCATCCGATCGCTTATCGGAAGACGATGCTGAACTGATTGCGCTTCGAGATGCCATCAATGAGCATGGACAGGCGACCCCGATATTGGTCCGCCCTAATCCGCATAACAGCGAACGTTACATGGTTGTGTTCGGGCATCGTCGCGCTCGGGTAGCCCTTGATCTGGGGATAAGGGTAAAGGCCGTCGTCAAGAAGCTTGATGACCAGGCCTCGGCGATCGCACAGGGTCAGGAAAATTCGGCACGTTCAAATCTGTCTTTTATCGAGCGTGCGTACTTCGCTCAGAACCTGATCTCTAATGGCATGACCAAAGAAGTGGTCAAATCCGCACTTGGTATCGATGACGCACTTTTATCAAAGATGCTGAGCGTCATAGAGGCAGTGCCATCAAAGATGTTGATGGCACTAGGGGCGACAAAGAAGATTGGCCGCGACAAGTGGCTTTCGCTTCGTCAGATCATTCTCAACCCTGCACATCTTAGCGTAGCCCTTGAAAGGCTTGCCTCGGACGGCTTCATGGCTTTGCCGGAAGACGAGAGATTTGATGCGCTTCACGACTATCTGAAGAAGTATAGCACGCGCTCAGCAGCCAAGACGCCAGCAAAGAAGGCAGCGGCTGAAAAGACTTGGTCATCAGTCGATAAGGCTGTTCACGTGTCGATGAAACACAAGCCGAAGAGTGTGGCAATTGAACTGTCAAGTTCGGATGCGAAGCCGTTCAGTGACTGGCTCTCAGGCAACCTAGAGCGGTTCTACAACGAGTACAAACAGACAAACACTGAGAACATTGGAGAATAACAGCAAAAGAAAAAGGCCCCCGATAACGTTGCCGTCATGGAAGCCTTCCTCAAGTTTGGTCGCTTAGAGAATCGCATTTCCATGAATCACTGTCAAGAGCATTAGGCGTCAATTTGGCGGGCAGATTTCTTTTGCCTTATGAAAGGTGAAGGGAAATGCACATTCAGGAGAATGTAACGTCCACATTTCGTGGGCGAGGGATGTCGTTTGTCCAATTGAAAGGTTTAGCTGCAAGTAAATTGACAGGAACCTCAGTCAATAGATGGGCGATCTATAAGCAGCTTTGCATCGCCAAATCGGTCTTTGGCCTCAATGATCGCTGCCTTGCGGTGCTCAGCGCACTGCTTTCGTTTTATCCCGAGAATGATATCGGCTCAAAGTCAGGATTGGTGGTGTTTCCCTCCAACCGGCAATTGGCATTGCGCGCGCATGGTATGCCTGAATCTACGCTCCGCAGACACGTGGCCTCTCTCATTGAGGCGGGTTTGATCCTGCGCCGCGACAGTCCGAACGGCAAACGTTATGCCTATAAAACGCAAGCAGGTGAGATCGAAGAGGCTTTCGGCTTCTCAGTAGCTCCTTTGCTCGAACGCGCGTCCGAAATCGCAGCGGCGGCTGAACGCATTCAGGCGGACATTAAACTTCTCAAGAGAACGCGCGAACGTATTACACTCAAACGCAGGGACATAACGCAGTTGTTCGATACCCTCGATATCGAAAGCAAACGCGATCAATATCGCGAACTGCACGATAAATTTCGCACAATCGTCGAGGCAATTCCCCGTCGCGCATCAATCGAAGAACTTACAGCTATTCTGACGAGACTTTCCGCTTTGAGCGAAGAATTACTTAACTCTATGAATTTGTTGGATGATGTCGAGGAAATGAGCGCCAATCATGCCCAAAATGAGCGGCACCATAATGAATCACATCCTGAATTCTATAGAGAAGATCAAAAAGAAAATTCTTTTGATTTGAAAGATAACCGACCAGCGCCTTCGCATTCTCTAAAGCCCCGTATCGATGTCACGATTGATATGGTTTTACGAAGCTGCCCCGATATCAACTGCTATTCATCAGTACCAATTCGGTCTTGGCGTGACCTTGAGGACGCAACTGCTGTCGTTGCTCGCTTCCTTGGAATAGCACCATCAGCCTATACGGACGCCATAACCTGCCTCGGTCATGAATACACTGCAGCAGTCGTTGCCTGGATATTGCAGTGCAGTAGTAAAATCCGTTGCGCAGGCGCATATCTGCGCTCTTTGGTCGAGAAAGCCAGAACAGGGCAGTTCTCCATATCGCAATTACTGTTGGAGCAATCCACACATTCATCTGTTTAAGAAAGAGGGCCAGATACGCTAAGAGACTAATGCCGTCCATCGCATTGTTCGTTTCCCATGAAAGCCAAGGTGTCTATCCCAGCGTATTTAGAGAAGAGGGGAGGGCGGACGCTGCGTGCATATATCTTTGGGGCAAACGTTTCGCCCAGTTTTCTTACGTTCCTCATCTTGGCCCTGAAACAATTGGCCTCCTTTGGCGTGCCTGTACTTTTTTCGTTTCTTGCGCCCCGCCACGTGCGGTACCATTCTATTAACCATCATTTTGAAAAAAAAAGAGATCGGCCGGGTAAATCAAGTTAAAGGTGGCTTTGCTTGTGTTACAGCGACCAACCAAAACCGATTAATTTAGGGAGCAAGGAAGAGGAATAGCACGGGTCGTTCAACGAGTTCGTCAGGCGCAACAAAGCGGCGCATTTTTGCTTTCCACGAAGCGAATCTATCACTGATTTCAGTTCTCCAGCAATAATTACTTTGATCCCGCAAAAAATGAGGAGCCAATATCCCTTTATCTAAGCTGGTGTAATCCGGATGGTAGGGAATCTTGCGAAAGTTCCCAGCTGGGAACAAATCGCATCAATCATCGGTTCCGAGACGAATTGACGAAATACTCTCCGTTAAGTCCTGCTACCGGATTGTGTAAGTAAACTAGTCGAAGATTTATATCGAAGTCGTTTGATCGAGTTGCGGCAACTTCGTTGCGTGACAGTTCCACGCCATCTACTCAAGTTTAGTCAAGCGGGCAGGGCATTGGAATCCGCACGAAAGCCTCTGTCTCTTTCGTTTCTACATTATCTCAATAAATCAGTTGGCTTAAACGTAAATGCCACGTGCTGGCTGTAAACGCTCTGCCAATTTGAGTTCAGTCCCCTCGGTTCTCGACAAGCAAGTGTAAGATTGCTTTATAATGGGATTTTGCCGGCAGTTTGAAATTGAAACCGTCAAAAATTAGGTTTTGGATGCTGGCCATGAAACGCGAGAATTCTAGAGATATGTCTGTAGTGGTTACGGGGAAGCAAACTTTTGGCGCGGAAGCGAACCCCGATCATCCGCGTTCTCCAACATTACCGGTCACAATGCTTGCTCCCAAAACACAACAGACGCTGGACCGGCGTGATGTGGGGGAGGGCTTGTCTCCCGATAGTGAAGTGATTGTCGAAATTGAGGTTGATGCAATCTCGCCCTCTCACATTCGCGATCGTTTCGATGAAACCTACGATCAGGACGCTATTGCTGAAATAACCCAGTCAATCAAATTGCGTGGGCAGTTGGTTCCCGGTCTTGTTCGCCCCATTCCGGGCCATTCTGATCGTTTTCAAATTGTTTATGGGCGTCGTCGGCTTGCCGCCGTTAAGCTGCTCGGCGTTCCGTTCAAGGCGGCCGTACGAGCCTTATCGGACGAAGAGGCCGTTATAATACAAGGCGAAGAAAATTCGGCACGCGAGGATTTATCATTTATTGAGAAGTGCCTTTTTGCCGTTGAACAACAGATGAGTGGCTATAAGAGAGAAACGATTTGCGCATCGCTCTCAACTGGAAAGTCTCATGTTTCTGAGATGATTAAGATTGGGACGTTGATCGACAGGGAAGTCCTATTTGCCATTGGCAAGGCACCGGGTATCGGGAGAGGAAGATGGGCGGCGCTGTGCCGTCTCTGGCAATCCAAAGGAGACATCAGCAGTTTCAGATCGATCTTCGATAACGCGCAATTTAAGGCGTTGAGTTCGGACCAGAGGTTTGCACTGATACTTCAGCACCTCGGTGAAACTGCGGTCAAATCAAGAAACAAATTTCAAACAACAGGGAAGAATTCGACACAAAGCCGATGGGCGGCATTCGATCAGAGCGTCGACGTTTCCATTAAAAAAACCATGACACAAGCCGTTCTTTCGATGGAAACCGCCGAAGGTGTGAGGTTTGCAGACTATATAGCTGACCGTCTTGACGAGCTTTACGATGGATTCAGAAAGCGTGAGAGAAACTGATGCAAATATTGTCTGTGTGGTTTGGCTCTCATAATGGATTGAAGGCGCGATGAGGGTCGAAAATGATGAGGTAAAAGGTGTTTCTTTTTCACCCATATTCGAAAGAGTAGAACTGGAGAAAATACTCAACCAAGCAGAGCCTCAACGCAAACGCGCTCTGTCCAGTAGCATCTGTTTGTCCGTGGTTCTCGGTCTAATAGTCTCACAGTGTAGTCTTTTTGACATAGCGGTTATTGGTCCTTATGTGGCGTTTATCGTCTTCAGCACATTAATATGGAACTTATCAAATTCGATATGGCGGCGGTTTGCTTCAAGGCTCGTGGTTCCGCTGGTTGGACATTCCTACGGACAGACGAGCTTTCTGAGTGGATGGGAAGCTTTTGATCTTGAAGACTGGCTTAAGGATAATCTGGGCACGAGCAAATCCCGATCGAACACCTGGCAGACGCAAGGAATTTATCGCGGAACGGACTATCGCTTGATCGAACAATCAGTTCGTCAGCCTCGCTTGGATAGTAGCCGTGCAGCTGAGCCGCCGTGCTATCATTACCTTATCGAGATTTCTGTACCGGTTCGCTTCACGGGTCGTGTTGATCTAATCCGCCGCACAGGAACGAGCGACTTTCTCGACAGTTTTACAAAACACTTTCCGCGTTCCTCGCGTCAGGTCACTTCAGGTAATGCCCAGTTTGACCAGACCTTCAAAATTTATGTCGACGACAACAA
This sequence comes from Ochrobactrum sp. BTU1, assembly GCA_018798825.1. Classification (NCBI taxonomy): domain Bacteria; kingdom Pseudomonadati; phylum Pseudomonadota; class Alphaproteobacteria; order Hyphomicrobiales; family Brucellaceae; genus Ochrobactrum; species Ochrobactrum sp. BTU1. The sequence continues at coordinate 27,779 of CP076357.1, forward strand.
CGACGTCTCGACGCTCCTAAGTCCTATAATCATACGTGGCTTGTTATCGATCACTAGGGGAAACGCCTCTCCTAAACTAAAAGCCTGGTTTGAAAATGGGCGGTTTAATCTGGAATACCCACTTGAGAAGGAGACGTTCCGGAACATATCGCTTCTGACGCCGATGGCAGCGTTGAGTGGTCCTGCTGAAACAATTTGCTGGAATATCACAATAGCACAACGCTTGATTGATTGTTTCAAAGGCGAATACGATGGGCCTCTTCTCTGATGAATATATCAAGAAACTGGCTTTTTTACAAAGTATATGTGATCTTCACGATATCACGTAGAGGATATACGAAATAGGGATATAGTATATAATCGTATGATATTTAAACTTCGATAACTTATACTTATGGGAGGTTAGAAGCCAACATGGTTAATGTCGCGGTAACGATACTTATGAGATGATTCAATTTAATATGGTAGAAATTTATCCGTTATTTCAATCATTAACGGACTTCCAGTTCAGTGCGTAGCGCGTAAACCGCAACTGGCCGCTGCGCGTCAGAACGCCTTTGTCGACCATATCCTGCAGATCGCGGGTGGCTGTGGCACGCGAGGCTTTTGTAATGGCCAGATAATTGTCGGCGCTTAAGCCCCCAACAAAGCCATCGGGCCCAGCTTCAAATAACCGCGCCACAACCTTTTCTTGGCGTGGATTGAACTCACCCCGAAACCGGTCATAAAAATGCGCTTTGGCGATATAGAAGCGCACCCGGTGCAGGGTGAGCTGTTGCGCTGCCAGCACGGTTTGCCCAAACCACACCAGCCATTCTGTCACATCAAGTGCGCGCTGATGCTGTTCCAGTTGCGCGTAATATGCTTTGCGGTTCTGCTCGATAGCAAAACTCAATAGGATCAGACTGGGCTGGCCCAGCGATTGCGCAAGCGCCTTTTCGGCCAGTGCGCGACCAAGGCGCCCATTGCCGTCTTCAAAGGGATGAATGCTTTCAAACCAGATATGGCTGAGTGCAGCCCTGGTCAGGGCGGGGAGGGGAGACTCGCCATTGGGTGCCGTCTCATTGAACCAGGCACTGAAACGGTTCATTTCGCCCGGCACCTGTTCTGAAGGTGGCGCTTCAAAATGAATCGTCGGACGGTCCAGATTTCCGGAGACGATCTGCATGGCGTCAGTATGCGTTCGATAAGCACCGACGGTTTCCAGATGTCGGTTGCCTGTCATTAGCATGACATGCCAGCGAAACAGGGTGGCGTCGTCAAGCTGTGCCGCATAGGTTCCATACACATCGACCATCATTTCTGCGATGCCGTGTTCACGCGGTTGCACCGAGCGCCGGTCGGTTGTCAGGCCCAACTGCCGTCGCAGCGATGACTGCACACTGAGCCGGTCCAGGGTCTCGCCCTCAATGGCACTCGTTTTGATCGCTTCATCACTCAACAATTCAATGCGTAAAAGATCGCGCTGTTCCGGATTGATATGGCGCACAGCACCAATCACTTCGCCAGAGGATAGCAGGAATTGCTTCTCTAGTACTTGCAGCGGCGCAGCGTCATAGCGAAAATTCGGCCAGTTCGACTGCGTCCAGTTCCAGGTCATGAGCAATAGGATCCTCTTCTATAGCTCATAATATCAGATAATATGATTAATAGAAATAGCTCTTATCGCTTAACGTTATAGGCATAGGAATGACCGCTTTGCGCTTTGAAGCGGTCATAAGCTTGCATTGTCTCACAGGCTAACATACAGGTATATCCGTCGCGAAAAACGACCGCCGTCCCAAGGCCGTCGAAGATAAGTCCGCCACGCCCATCGTCGTGGCTGTACCAGCGTCTCCCGAAGCAACAAATGCAAATCAGAGGAGCGTTGACATGCGCAATCCCATCACGATCATTGGAGCGGGTTTGGCTGGCCTTACCCTAGCACGCATTCTACATCTTCATGGAATTCCAGCGACCATCTACGAAGCCGAGAGTTCTGCGGGCTCACGGAAACAGGGCGGATTGCTGGATATCCATGCCTATAATGGCCAGCTCGCCCTAAAGGCCACCGAACTTCATGAAAAATTCCTGAGTCTTGTCCGTCCTGGCGAAGATGCGAAGCGTGTTGTTGATAAGAACGGTGTGATCCTATTCGATCATCCCGGCGGCGGACTGGCAAATCGTCCCGAAATCGACAGGGGCGATCTTCGCAACATGCTGATCAGTTCTATTCCTTCAGATGCCATCAGATGGGGCCACAAGGTAACTTCGATAGTTCCTCTTGGAGGCGGCCGCTTTGAGGTCACGTTCGCTAACGGATCGACCACCGCAACCGACCTGCTCGTCGGTGCGGATGGCGCATGGTCCAAGGTTCGCCCGCTTCTGTCTGATGCAGCGCCGATCTATTCGGGTACTTCCTTCATAGAAACACTGCTGTTCGATGGCGGTACTCGCCACAAGGTAAGCGCGGACGCGATTGGCAACGGCACATTGATGGCGGTTTCGCCTGGCCAGGGCATCTTGCACACCGTTACGCAAACGGGACGCTTCATACATATGTGGCTTTGAACAGATCGGAGGAATAGACGCGTTCCATAGACTTCAGCGATCCAAAGGCTGGCTTGGCCCAGATCGCGGGGCAATTCGAAGGATGGGCTGATCCGCTTACCGCACTTATCACCGATGGTGAAACCGCTCCTTTGCTTCGCCCGATCTATGCCTTGCCAGTGGAACATCGATGGGACCGGGTTCCGGGCGTGACCCTACTTGGAGATGCTGCGCATCTGATGTCACCCTTCGCGGGCGAAGGTGCGAATCTCGCCCTTTATGATGGTTCCGAACTGGCCAGAGGGCTCGTGTCGTCATCTGACAATCTGGAGTTTGCCCTGTCGGAATACGAGAGACACCTTTTTCCAAGAAGCATCGAAATTGCCGTGCAGAGCGCACGGAACTTGAGCCAATTCTTTGGTGAGGATGCTCCCGAAAGTGTGGTCCGCCTCTTCAGGAAGCATCTTGAATAGAGGTGTTGTTCTCGCCAAGGATGTCTGCTCCGACCTCTTAGCTGTCTGTCGGTAATGCGCCCCCATTTCAGTCATTAGAGCATCCTCCACACCTTCCTAAAGGCTGCCACTGCACTCCAGTGGATTATTTTCTGTGCACGGTGATTGCGCTTTCTGGACATAATGTTGAGGATGCACGAAGCTCTCATCTCTAGGGAGGGCGACGTGACAACTGACAAACAAGGTGTACTACGTGAAATCCATCTTCTCACGACAGATGTTCTGCTTTCGGAGCTAGTGAACGGATGTGAGGTCTCCTTGGGCGGAGAGAAGCGACTTGGAATCGCTTCACCAGATGCCAGGGCGATGCTCGATTGGTACCGTCGAAACCCCAAAAAATGGGCTGCGAACCTGAACGGCGACGACGTGGAGGTTCTCATAGATCTAGTTGGCTCGGAGCCGCCAAGCGTCGCTCCGGCTGCTGGAGCAAGTAATGCCCCTTCGGGAAGTCGATTGCGGCTCCTCAAACTTAGAGCTCATCGTTTCGCTGGCTTGCACGTCTACGGAAAAGCAAGCGAACCGCCTGAGATCTTTGAGTTCGAGCCAGAAAAACCTATCACGCTGTTAGAGGGTGCAAACGGCTCGGGCAAAACCTCCATAGCTAATGCGATCGTCTGGTGCCTGACGGGTCACCTGATCCGATCTCAACGGGCCCCTGAGCAAGGTCCAGTAGAATTTCTCTGCGAGATCTCGCATGCGAATGGATCGTCTACCAAACATCCGATGTCGGCAATCACGCCGCTTCCTCACGCGTACAGTGATTTGCCCGTTGATGGCGCACCGATTTCGGCAGATAGCTGGGTTGAACTGACCTTCTGTGACGCCCACAGCAATCCGTTGCCTCCTGTTTTGCGGCGGCAGGAGCGAACACCTCGGGGGAAAATAGTCGAAGTCGTACCAGACTTCGCAGGTATCGACCTCGACCCAATCGCCTGGCGGATCGCCACGACGATGCCAGCATTGTTGCCATACCTTTCCGTTGGATCGACATCGCAACTCGGGGAGGCGGTGGCCAGACTGACGGGGCTTGCTGATCTTGTCGATCTGGCCAAGCACTCGGACAAGGTCTCGGATCGTATCACCACAAGGACCTTGACAGAACAGAACTCGAAACTGGAGCAAGCCGCTCAGCAGTATCTGGAACAATCTAGCGACCTGCTGGCCATCGTCAATGAACATTCAGACATGGCCATCGAATGTGGGCTGCCAGTTGTTGAGGCGGCAGACGCGAAGGACAAGTTGGACGCGATATCTAACGGTTTTGCAGACCTCAAGGCGGCCCGCTTGGCCGGTGCGCGCGAGGTGCTCGACGAGACGTTCGATCCTGAGGACAAGCAGTCGCGCGATGGTCTCGAACGAAGCGTGCGGCCTGCGATTGAGCAGGTGAAACAATTATTCCGGTTGCCCGCCATAGTTCGCTTGCTCTCCCTCAAGCTCGACAAAGAGCAGACTGCGAAAGTGGCAGAGCTCGTCGGCGCGGTTGAAACCGAGGCGGCAACCTTGGCTGAACTCGTTAGCAGTCCGGATCTGGCACGCCGTGCACAGCTGTATGCGCGCGTGTCGGGATGGATGCACGATCATGATGAGGCCTACGGGGGCAAGTGTCCGATCTGCATTCGATCACTCGAGGGCACTATCGACCCTGTCACCGGTCGTGAAGTGACCGATCATTTGACCGAAGCAGCTAAAGATCGCGACATCATTGCGCGAACCGTAGCTGAATGGTCGACCTTTTGGCTTGGTAGATTGCTTCGCGAACTGCCGGAGAGTTTCAGCAAAGAAGCTCGGCGAGACTTGCCGTCCTCGCCAGTAGATCTAATGCGCGAGGGTTTCCTAAAAGAGCTGTTCGAAACCGAGTCGATGTCAGGGACACTTGCTGGATTGTCCACCGATGCGGTTGCACTGTTCAACAAGCACGCAGTGGTGCTCTCCGACTTCAACGAACCTGTTGACTTCAAATTTCCAGAGCAGCTTTCCGCTGCAAATGCGCTGGAACAAATGGTTGCAAGGATCAACCGTGCAGTCGCATTTACCGAGTGGATGGAGACGAACTCTGCCCAGCTTCGAAAGCTCTCTCTCATTTATCAAAAAGGTGAAGACGGATCAGAAGATGCTGACCGCGCCATTTCTAAACGCCTCACGGCGCTGTTGGCGATTGTGGAGGGCGCAACCCCACTAAATAGTGCGATCGATCTCGTCGGCCGAATGCTACGCTATAAAGGAGAGCATACTCGAGCAAAAACTCGCATTGAAGCTTGTGGTAAGGCTAAGGAAGCCCTCGCGATTATCGCGCCACTTGGCGGGCTCGCGCAGACGCAGGTGGATGCGCTTAGAACCAAGCTTCACAAGCGTTCGGAGCACTGGCGGAAGGAAATGTTCCGCAATGCCACGGAGTTTGCCCCAGAGCTTACGAGTACGGGAATGGATGCCAAGGGCATTCTGGAGCTGAGGGTCGGGCGGCAGGGAGTGGACGCGCCTGCCCAGCACATTTCGAACGCTTCAGCTCTACGAGGCGCCTTGCTTGGCTTCTTCCTTGCCTTCCGCGAGCATGTTCTGGCAAAGCGTGGTGGGTTGGAAACTCTGGTCCTGGATGACCCCCAGGAGTTACTCGACAACGACAATAGAGAGCGGCTCGCCCGAGGGCTCAGCAAGCTCGCCAGAAGCGGGGCGCAGCTACTGGTGACGACCCATGATCGCAAGTTCGCTCGCTCGGTAGTTGGAGAGAACAGGGCCGACGATGTCGTCTCGCATGTGTCCGTTCACCCTGTTAACGCGGTGCGCCCGACGCTGAGACTGTCTCCAGCCATAGAGGAGGTCGATCGCAAGCGGGAGGAGTTTTTCAAGAACCCTGATGACGCCATTCTGGCGCAGGACTACGCCTCGGCATTGAGAGTCTTCCTCGAAGGGAGACTGGGGGATATCTTCGATGAATTTACTCATCCGGCATACTCATCCGGTACCAAAGCTCTGACGCTGTTCCCTTTGCTAGATAAGCTCAAAGGGCTTGTCGCCGACGGCGAGGGAGAGTTGTTCACGAGTGCTACCCTGAAGCGTTTCGCCGATAATTCGGCGCTCGCCTCCGGAGCTGAAGCGCGCAGGGTGCTCAATAATTCTCACCACGACAAAGCTTCTATCAGTTATATGGACGTCAAGAACGTCGCGTCGCAATTCGCTCAATTGCGTAGCAGCATCGAAGATGTCCATCAGCAGTTCCGATATCATCGCTGGCGAGAGCCGCTCGCTCCTGACACACCTGCTGACAACGTCGTTGGGCTGAAGCCGATGACGCGATTGGACTTTGCAGTTCCTCTTTGCCCTGACATTGCTGCCTTCGCGGGCAAGCTGTCTGACGCCGGTTCTCAAGATGTGGCAGAGGAACAGTTGATTGGAGAGTGGTTTGATTCCAAGTCGTTGTACTTCATCCGGGGAGAAACCCTCGGCTTTGCAATTCCGTCTGGTTCTGTCGCGATTGTGGAGTCAGAGCCCTATCCGGGGCGGGATCAGAATCTAGTTATCGCTCGTCCGAAGGGACAGATTCTCGCACGACGTCTTATACGCGCGACGGGATCGACTGGTCTATCCCTCGCCGCCCAGATGCCCGATCCTAGGCAATCGCGGAAGAGCCTTATATTTGACGACAGCAAGGTGAAACTGCACCGCATCGTAGGAGCGATCTTCAGCACCATGCCACCGCCTAAAGGAGGCGATGAAGCAACTGAGATCGCAGACGTGCCAGAACTGTCAAGGATCACGATCGCTTATCGGGTAAAGGAAGAAAGTGCAGTGCCGTTGGCGCTTCCTGGTCAGATCGTACTGGGTGGTGACGAACTAAATGCGTCTGATCTGGACGCATGGGAAGGACATCTGGTTGCCGTGTCGCTCAACACAGGCGTCAACGTCTTCAAGCGTATTGGTGCAAGGCTAACTGGTCGGTTCCGCCATCTTCGACAGTTCGAGACGATCGGGGGACTTGGGTCTTCTGTGCTCATCGCCACTGAACAGCTGGACGACACGCCGGACGTCCCGGTAATGATGTCGGCTAGAAAAGTCATTGGCGTACTTTATGACTAAGGCTAATGATACAATTCAACCCTCAGGGCTCACATTATTGCGCACTACCTGTGACCATTGGCACTTAGTGTGGTATGAGCAGAACAAATCGTCTTCGGACGATATCAGACGGTTTCGACGCTCTTCCGCCACACGGTTCTTACGATGACAAGGGCGTAAATTTGCGGTCGACAGACGAGAACTTATCTTGGAACCAAGCTTTTACGGCCGGGTCAGGTTGGCTTCGCGCTGCTATGGATTCCTGGTTATTCAGCGAATGAGCATACTCTATTGATGTTTGATGTTCTTGGAGGTGGCGTGGCATGTCCGAAAGCCGGTCGACAGCTGTAGACCCCGTGAGGGCCAATCTTAGGATCTCAGTCAATGGTAGGGGCCTCTGGTTTTCGCGAAGGAAAATTGGCCCTTTAGATTTCGGAGATACCGTGTTTACCTGCCGAGCCTCAGGACGCCCTATGACTTGCTTTGTACTGGCGTGCGAAAGTAATATCTCCATATGACTGAGAATCAATCCGATAACAAACTAAAGCGCGATCTTGCCGAGCTGTTAGGGGCTAAGCGATTCGACATCGAACACGCCCTAAGCATGTATGCTGCAAGCTTTGTGCTGATGCCTGCTTTCGCAATTTACGAGAAAGAGGTCGTCGCGACGTACAAGTCGCAACTCGAGAATTGTCACATCTATGTTATTGGTACAACGCCGGCGATAGAAGCCGTTGATCAACGACTCGATGACGGGCGACTTGTCATTGGTATGTTCGTTGCCGGCAAGCGTCATGAGCTTACTTGGCCAATGCCTGATGGTGTAGAGATGGTCGAAACCGAGCGAGGTTGGTTCATCAAAAACGGTGACGGCTACTGGGCACCCTCTGACGACGAGATTGCGGAACGGTTGAACAATGAACATGATGCGATCCGTTTCGATGTTCTCTATATCGGTCAGGCTTATGGCACAGATGGGTCCCGCAATGCTCTGGACCGGCTATTAAAGCACGAGACCCTACAACGTATTGCGATCAAGGGGGTGCCTGCCGATCGTCGGCTCATGCTTCTCATGCTAGCGATCGAGTCGGGCACCCGCATGATCACTTTCGTGAATCCTTGGGCCGACAACACGGAGGACGGGGGCAACCGCATCTCCGCGGGCTTAGATAAACTATTCGGGACCTCAGAAGCCGAGCGCGTAACCCTCTTCGAAGCGTCCCTGATCCGGCACTTTCAGCCGCCATTCAATAAGGAGTTTAAGGATAGCTTTCCGTCTACCAATCTAAAGGTTTTAGCAGACTGCTACGACAAAGATTTCTCCGCTTTGATCTCGGAGATCTGCATCGATGAACTCCCATTCAAAATGTTATCGGACGCCGTTGCGCCCTCGCAGTATCACACTGCAAAGATCGACCTTCACCAGGACGAGGCACGTCAGGTGTTCTTCGGAAGGGAAGAATAGCTTCGCTAAGGTCGTTAGTAACGTGAACTTTCAGGATATTGCGCGATGGGTTTTAAGGCGAACGTTTGTGCCGCAAACGGAGGCTATTCAGCCGATATTGCAACCCAGAGCTGGCCCAAGTAAATGAAATCGCGAGCATGATTCTGAAAACCGACAGTCCGCTCCCGGCCCCATTGCGGTCGTAGAAGCTCCGCAGGATTCACTCCTGACTGGTAATCTGGAATGGCCGAAGCGTGTGCGTTCTTAACTTCGAATCCAAAACCGAAACCCGTCCACGAAATCTGCTAAAATTACATCGATTATGATCCGGTCTGAGACAGCAGACCGTCTGCAACTTTAGAATGCAGAAGGCGCGGATGGCTGATAACTATATTGATACTCTGGATGGCCACCGTTTCATCTCCGACGGGTCGCCATTGCAATGTGGAGTGAAGTCGCTGGCCTGAAATATGCTCATAACAGCGTCTTAGGCCAAAGTACGCCCGAGGTCAGCTGAACACAGGAGTGCTGTTTTGAAGGAAGGATGGGCCATCGCAGGCTGGGCTGACCGATAACGCGAGTGAACCCGGCTTCGCGTCCTAAGTGGTTGGCGAAATTGCAGCCATTTTAATGTTTGGCGGCCTTGTCGATCAATTTGGCATTACGACGCTTTTCGTCTCCCACGAAGACATTCTCCGCAGTTTCAGATCGCCGATTGAAATTGGCAGGTCGAAGCAGACAAGCTGGATGTTGCTGCACGGTGCTAGCGTGTTTAGATGCCATCTCCAATCACTGAAAGATCGATTCCTGTGCCAAGTTCCGCGTCCAAATCAGAAAACTCTCGGAAACAAAAGCGAAATGCTCCTGACAGCAAGCGGCGCGTTGCGGGAGGGGCCGCGACAGGGGGCGGAGTCAATTTTCAGGCGGCTGTAACAGCCATTGCGTACGTATATATGGTGCGCGGGCGGCCACTCAAATGGCTCGACGGGCTCTATGACGATATTCCTGTCTCTGTAGACGCAGAGACCGGTAGGGGCGGCGATGATATTCAACTCGTCCTGAAAGGAGGCAGCCGATGCGATGTGCAGGTCAAGCGAGGATTGCAGCGTGGCGACGATCTTTGGGATCCCTTGCTGGCGATGGGGAGGGCGATCGCCGAAGGTGAGATCGAATTTGGGGTTCTTGCGGTTTCTACCAGCAGCAGCGGCACTATTCGCGAGGAACTGGCGAATGCCATTTTCAGGATTGGTGATGGCCGTACCGACGATCTTCCGGAAATCGCTGTAGCATTCCTCGAAAAGCTCGACACTGCTGGTTTGAGTCGATCGGTCTGCAAGACTTTGCGCATTGTTACGCTCTCGGCAGCCACGCATGATGGAGCATCAATTGCTGCCGCACGGGCTGAACTCGGGCATGTCTGTCGCGCCGGGTCGATAGATGCCGCTTGGAACGAGCTATATTGTGATGGAATGGAGTTGATTGACCGTCGCGGCCGCCGCGAACTTTCATCAATCGTGCAGCTTCTCAGAGTGGACAAGATTGAATTGATCGATGGAGTCCGATCGCCTGCCGGGTTGCTCTCAACTCTAGCGGATTGGACAATCAGGACGAATGCGAGTTTCTCGATTTTCGGAGTGAAGAAGCCGCTTCGGCTCAGCGAGGCCTGGATACCGCTGCAGGCAATCGTTCGTGAAGAACAGTCAGTCCCTTCCGATCCGATGGCTGCTCTCCACGCCTATCAGGCTTGGCACAGTCGAGAATACGCCCGCGATACTAAAAGCATAGATCCTGAGACGCTCGGCCGGTTCGCCAAACTTGCTGTCTTGGTGGCAGGGCCAGGCATGGGAAAAACTACGCTATTGAGGAGGATCGCTCAGGCCTATGCGAAGGATGGCATTCCGGTTCTCAATGTCAGGCTCACTTCAGTCGCTGCGCGCATGCAGAGCGGCGAAACCTTCGAGGAAGCAGTTTTCACGCTTGGCTTGTCCGGAAGTAAAATATCGGCCGAAGCGGCAAGAGACGCTGATATCCGGAATTGGGTGCTCCTCTGTGACGGTCTTGACGAAACGGGAACTGCCCAAGTTCAGATTGCATCTTCTGCGGAGCGTTTTGCGGTGGGTCATCCGGATTGCCGGGTCATCGTAACGACGCGGCCGGTCGGATACCATGCTAGCGATCTAGGTGCTTGGCGTCACTATGACATCGTACCAATAGATCGGTCAGTCGCCCAGCAACACTTGACAAGACTCCTACGCGAGATTGGAACACAAGGACCGAGACCTCTTGATGACCCGGAGGACATCGCCAGAGCCGAGTTGGAAGAGGATGCTGTCGCGGCAACGATATTGCGCTCGCCGCTCCTATTGTCCCTCGGCGCCTCGCTGATCGCGCGAGGCGGCTCGCTGAGCTTAAGCCGAAACCGGCTCTACGAACAGCTCTTTGGGCTTGTAGATGAAGCGCCGAATTCGAGGACACCCGAGCCGCCAGCACAATCGTTCGTACTTCGTAGGTTTCTCGACATCCTCGGATGGCAGATCTCTTCTAACCCTATTGCATCGGTCAACATTGTTGTCGGTAATTGCGCAAAGATCCTTGAAGAAGAACTTGGAGTGAAGCCGCTCGCAGCTCAGGCCGAGGCGCAGTCTTATCTGCGCTATTGGCAGGATGTAGGACTTATCGAGCGCGTTGGCCTGCAAGGTGTGGAGACCCTTACCTTTATCCACAAAACGTTCGGTGAGTTCGCAGCAGCGCGCTTTCTAGTAGCGCTGCCATTAACTGAAAGAGTGGCTACTTTATCGTCGATCCGCATTGAGGATAGCTGGGAGGAAGTGCTGAATTTTGCGGCAATGCGTGGTCTAGCCGGAGACGTCTGTATGCTACTGATGGAGGGCATTACGTTTGATGGCCCCGGAATTGCTTCGATAGTTCGATGCCTCGAGATTTGTGGTGAAGTAGAGTTTGCACCAAGCGAGAAGGTCCGTCACGCGATCCTTGATTACGCGTTCGAGGTGATAATGTCGCCGCGCCGGGAGAGGGCGGCCGAAGTCGGTATAGCAATGATTGCTTACGCGCAGCGCTTTCCTGACGAAGTGGCGGTACGCTGCACGAACTTAACTTCTCAGCCCCAGTCTTGGACGCGTTTGGCTGCCTGGACCGCCTTGGTTGCGGCCGGACCGCATTATCTTGAGGTAGATCGTCTGCGGATGATCATTCGCGACGAAGCTTCGCTTGCCGTGTCTGAAAAGCGGACGAGGCATAGTGACCGCGTGGCATATGGGCCCGCCAAAGAGTGTGATCTAGCCCGAAGCTTCGTGCTTAATGGCGCACGGCTGTTGCTGGAACACTATCCAGGACCGGCGACCGACGACGTCGTGGTCGCAGCAATGCAAACCAAGGGTCTTGGGAGCATTGCCTTTCTTCGGCGAGCTTCGCGATTGCTAAAAGAGTTTGGAAAGTCGATTGATATTTGGCCGGAACTGACGAAGAATTCCCTGAACCAGTTCAGGCTGTCGGCCGAATTCCTCGACGCACAGCGCAAGGCGCTCTCCGCACAACTCGATGCTATTGACGGTGGCGTGGGAACAGTAGAGGTCCAACCGGCCGTAAGGCCCAAACTGCTGAATCTGAGTGCGCTCTTTCTTGTGACTAACTACATGGAACTGCCACTCGACGACGTCTGGAATTGGGAGGCTCCTTTCGATCCAGCCCCCGTCCGCGAGACGTTGCGCGCTGCGATCGAAGTGTCGGGGATTCCACGCGATATCCTCGAGTATGAGGTTCGTATGGCACGCAATGCCATTCTGGAAGGCGATGCGTCTTTCAATTTCTTCGCCCTCATCACTGACGTAGATTTGGGACCTGTAGACTGGAAACGCGCTTCAGCCTGTGAACCGGATCTCAACAAAATAGAAGCTGCGCTCTATCATCCTTCTTCATGGGTAATCGAAATAGCCGCAACTCTACTGGAGTCGCTTGCGGACAGGGCTATGTTGCAGAAAATAACGAGCCGAGCAATCGGAGGCGGACGTGGCGATACGTTGTGGGCCGCGGCAGGACTGGCCGTTGACTTGGACAAAGCGGAAATGGTTTCGGCCATCTACGACCGCCTGTGCGAAGATCTGTCATACGGTTGCGATCACCTGCTGCTCGCGCTGCCCGACCTGGCAGCCCCCATGGATGTTCGCCTGGTCGTAGCCCTTGAAGCAGCGTTTCTTCACGGCACTCTTGAGACAGCCACTGCGGCAGGCAAACTGGCTGTGCGATATGCTTCACCAGATGTCCTGGAACTGCTCCCAATTCTTGACAGAGCTGCCGAGCATTGGAAGATTAAAGAGAAACCTTACCCGAAAAATGGTGGTGTTGTGCCTGGCAGTCCGCGTGCGGCTATCGCCGAAGCGCGAGCCCTCATCCAGGCACCTACCTACGAAAATCTGAAAAACTACCTGACGGACTCGCGTTCGGATATGCGTGAGCTTGGCTCAAAGAACTTGGTCACCTGCCTTTCCCGACAGCCGCAATTGGCGTTAAGCTTTCTCGCGGACATCGAAGAGGGCGCAGTGTCTGCAGATATTCTCGACAAGGCGTTGACGAGCGGTGTCGCCTGGAAGGCGGAATCTATCTCAAAGGTGAACGACTTTCTTAATTCCTCAACAAAGTCGCTACGGTTTGCGGCTATGGCTGTCTTGTGCCGGGAATACTGCGAGCCGGACTTCATTCTAAGTGAAGCAACACGGATGACAGAGGATCCTGATTGGCAGATCAAGGAGCGAGCCTACCGCATTCTCGATCTGTTGCAAATCTGAGCCCCGGTGCATTTGTGCCGCCCGGATATATTTTGTCGGTCGAGGACATTGTTATGGATATCCAGCGGGTTAGTTTTATACACAATGGGCCGCGGGTTCTAAATTCTTCAAGGCGAGGGGCCATATTGCTGTTGATGGGAGATAGCGGCAAGAATCTTGACTGGCTACCTAGATAAGAGGACGCCGGTGGACGTTTGGCTTGATGCGGTTCATTTGTTCTTGATTTCGAATCAGAAACAAGCTCCCAGACACCAAATTTTCCCCGTTTTACAGCAATTGGGCGCATCCAGCCGTTGCCCCGGCTTTCTTCCCCGACAGGCAGTTGGGCGCTGTATATACAATCCGGCGTGAATACTGTGCCATCGGCCGCGCCGTCAGCAATATCATTCGGCGGAGGGCAAAGAGATTACGACGATGAACAGTACTTACGTGGTCTCGATCACTCGAATTAAGGTCGCGAACGTGCGTACAGCCGTTTCCCGTTGGTAGTTCGTTTTTGTCTGCTATGGGGTGGGGAGCGGACTGACAGCTTTCGAGCAACTATGCTGGGAAGCTGCCCTTCACGCGCTAACCAAGCTTCGGCAGCTTCGCGCCTACTTATCGGTCATCAAAGCCGCTGTCGTCACGAAATAAAGCAGACATAGCTGTGGTCACGACGGACGCCGACGAGGGGGCAACATGCCGCGTCGCTTGGGGGAACCGCGCAGGGCAAGTCCCTTCAGCATGCGCGTTCCGTGACCTTGACTTCCAGGAATTGCCTCCAAGGTGCAGTTCCAGCGGCTTGCATTGATACTGACTGGGGACCTCAACGCCGTGCGCGGCATCGCCGGCAATCTGGCCAAGCATGTAGAACCCCATCGGCTGGGAGTTTCACAATGCGGTGCGGAGTATCCGGGAAATGGCATTTCTCGACAGGCAATCTTGCTATTCGAATGCACTGCCACAGTGGAGGCCGCTACCGCTGCGATGTTTACCAGCAAGTATGCTAACGTACAGGTTTCTAACCATTTTCCCATCTGATCGCAGCATCAGTCTGCGAACCAAAGGGGTTATCGGGCATGTATTGCGCCACCACTTGAAGTTGGCTATGAAGGTCATTCATGTAACCTAATTGGGGCTATTAGTGTTCCTCGAGAGCCTTACAATCCGTAATTTCCGTTGCTACGGCGATGTATCCACGAAACTTTCGCTGAAGGCCGGGACCAATGCCTTCGTGGGCAATAACGGTGCCGGGAAGACCGCTGCTCTCGAAGCCCTGAAGCGGTTGTTTTCTTCTGCGGCTGTGGATCGCCAAATCAAACGTTCCGACGTGCACTTCGGCCTGGGCGAAGATGCGGTGGGGCTTCAGGAGCGGGAAATCGTGATCGATGCAATTTTCGGCTTCGAGGAAAGCGAGGGGGTTTCCGCAGTCTTCAACGACTTATTTTTCAATGCGGCCGACCAGTCCCTAAAGGTCCGCATCCTGCTAGAGGGCCTGTATGTACGCTCCGAGTCTCTCGAAGATAACATTGAAGTCAAGATATACTCGGTAAACACTACGGACGCCGTGCCATTCGGACCTGACGATGAACGGAAGACACCGCTAAGAGGACGCCCGACGCAATATGCTGAAGTCATATACATTCCCGCGCACCGGGACTCTCGAGGTGTAAGTCAGTATGCGCTGAAGAACGTCCTTCAGCGCCTTGAATGGTCTGCGGATTGGACAGAGGCCACGAAGGAAAAGTCATTAGAGTTCGCCAAGGAACTTGAGCAAAATCTAAATGGCACGGATGCGGTCACCGAAGTGACAACGAGGCTCCATGGCTTCTGGTCCGCGTTGCACGACGGGCACTACGATGCTTCGCCTAAAATTAGCGTTGTAGCGGTGGAATTTGAAAAGCTAATCCGGGAGCTGACCCTCAAATTCGATAAGTCGCCGGGCGGGGGCATGCGTCAGCTCGGTGAGTTGAGTGAGGGGCAGATGTCGCTCCTCTACTTCGCCTTGTCGGCAACGCTGCATAATCTCGTATGGGAGATGCAGAAGTCGCTACCCAATCCTCTGAAGGGGTTCAAGGCAGCCGACTTTGCTCACCCGCCTCTCACGATTTTCGCGTTAGAAGAGCCTGAAAACCACCTATCTCCATTCTATCTGCCTCGGTTGATGAAACTGTTAGATACGCTGAATTCAAGCGGTTCAGCGCAGTCTATCGTCACAAGCCATGCGACGAGTATTTTGTCCCGCGTAAATCCGCGCCACGTCTTATACTTCCGGAACTGCCCGTCGACGCTGTGCTCGTCGGCGATGTCCCTGCCGCTGCCGCCCGCGAAGTCCGAGGAAGACAAATTCATCCAACAGGTGATTTTGGCGAATCCCGAAATATACTTCGCCAAGCTCGTCATTATTGGTGAAGGCGACACGGAGCGCATTGTAATTCCCAAGATGGCCGAAGCTCTAGGCACAAGCCTTGATCCTTCCTTCATCGCCTATGTCTCGATCGGTGGCCGGCATGCGCAACATTTGTGGCGTCTGCTAAACGGGCTTTCTATTCCGCATATCACACTATTAGACTTGGATTTCGGAAGACATGGCGGCGGAATGGGCCGGATCAAGAACGCGGTGCAGTGGCTCACCAATCTTGGCCCAGCATTTGTTCCTAAGCTCGTTGGAGGCACTAATGCCGTGGCTGCCGCACTGCCTGATAACACCGTGCTCACTGGGAAATTTGTCCCTTGGACGCACTGGTTGAGAACCAGAAACATCTACTACTCGTCGCCCCTTGACCTCGACATGATGATGCTGAAGTCTTTCCCAAAGGCTTATCAACCTAATGTGGCGTTCGACGCCACAAAGGCGACGTCAAAGACGGTGAAGACGAAATTGAAAAAGTCGGTGTTCGGTGACAAGGGAAAGGGGAACACTGAACTGAAAAAGGCTAAGCTCTCCTTCACTGACGAAGACCTTTATAACTACAAATCCTTGTTCAAGTCTGCCTCGAAACCCGGGTCGCATCTCACTGCATTCGGAAAGCTCGACAACGAGACACTGGGTCGGGACTGCCCGGAACCGCTGAAGGCACTTATCCAGCGCGCACAGAAATTAATCGCACCTCCGCAGAACGAGGAACTATAGCGATGTTCGTAAATCCCGAGCGCTGGAAGCCGTCGGCGGGCATCTCTCTTGAGGGTACGGCACTTGAGGTCGTGAAATCGCGTAAATCAATGTCAGTCCTCGCTGGGCCTGGCGCAGGCAAGACTGAGCTTCTGGCGCAGCGCGCCGCCTTCCTTCTCAATACGGGACTATGCCCTCCACCGAAGCGAATCCTCGCCATTGCCTTTAAAGTAGACGCAGCCCGCAATTTGCACGAACGCGTTCAGCAGCGATCGGACCAGGATACTTCGCGGCGGTTCGAGTCCCTGACGTTGCATGCCTTCGCCAAACGAACCCTCGATCAGTTCAGAGAGGCACTTGAGCCATCGTTGCGACCTTCCTCTGATTACAAGATAATCTTTCCAAACAGAGATAGTTGGCTGGCCTTTCAAAGCGCGCATCGGGGCGACTATCCAGAACTCCAAGGTCTCAACGCCAATCAGATAGCCCGCATTGTCAGCGGGTTGCCCGACGCCCATGGCAATGATGGGAGCCCAGACGACGTAGTTCGTAGACTCTGGTGGAGTGAGTGCCTCACGAGCGTTCCCTCAGTATTGTCGTTCGATATGGTAATGCATCTAGCTTCGCATATCGTCAGATCGCGGCCGATCATCCGGGATGCCATCGCGGCTACCTATACCCACGTCTTCCTGGATGAGTTCCAGGACGTGACGGCTGATCAATACGACCTGGTTCGAACGATATTCCTGAAGAGCGCTACCGTTATTACGGCGGTAGGCGATACCAACCAGGCGATTATGGGATGGGCAGGTGCTCGGCCCGGCATCTTTTCGAAGTTCGCGAACGACTTCTATGCTGAAAATCGGAAGCTTCAATTCAATTTCAGATCGAACGCCAGGATCGTCGCTCTCATAAATGATCTATCGTCCCTTTTCGCCGATGAAGACCCGGTTCCGACGGAAAGCGCACGCAGTGAAGAGGGATATCCTAGTGATGCCGTCGAGGCGTGGCTGTTTCCGACCCGCGACGCAGAAGGGCAAGAGCTCGCTCGATTCGTGAAAGAGTCGTTGTCACAAAACCCAGCCCTGGCGGCACATGATTTCGTAGTATTAACACGCCTTCGAGCAGACAATGTGGAAACGCGTCTTGCGCCATATTTCGCAGAGGAAGGTCTACGCCTACGCAACGACGCTAGAATGATCGGCCCGATTAGCATTCAAGACCTTGTAAAGGAGCCAGTATTCCAATTCCTGTCGGCTATTCTAAAAATGGTGCACGGTGTCAGGGAAGGAAGCCCCTTTCAAATCTCTCGTGACATGCTCGTCGGCTTGGAGGGCATTGACCTATCAACGGATAGAGGCACCGCCAGAAGTCTGCGTCTGGTTCAGGACCTCGTCGCTGACGCTGGTGCGTTCACGAGGGAAAAACATCCGGCAGACGCCTCGTTCGTCGAATTCACACACATTGTGCTTCCGGATGCACGCCGTGAGCAGTTCTGTCGCACATACAGGGATTACCAAAACCGCGAATACCTTGACTCGATTATCGAGGCATCGGCGGCTTTTTTCGCGGAATGCGGGGACGGCACACAGACATGGCGAACGTTCATTGAGAACGTCGCTGGCCACGGTGCAGTCAAAATAATGACCATCCACAAGTCAAAAGGTCTAGAATACCACACGGTTGTATTTACGGAATTCAATGACGACGCATTCTGGAACAACAATGACGACGTCAACGTGTTCTTCGTAGCGCTGTCGCGAGCACGAGAGCGGATACGCTTCTCTCTCACGCGAGATTCGCGCGGCCACAGGAACGTCGAGAAGTTTCTAAAGGCGCTTATTGATTCAGGCGTCGAATTCAGAGAGCGGGAATGAGGTTTGTATCCAATTTTGATCGAAATTGATTTCCCAGAAATTCAATATGGAGCACTTGATGATCGAGCAGGCAGTTCAATTTCAGCTTCCACAACCCTGGGCAGACCAAGTCTTTCGACGAGAGCGAATTGGAACAATCAATTTTCTAGTTGGTCCTAACGGCAGTGGAAAGTCGCGGTTTGCGCGCGCTCTGAGAGATGCCCTCCCGAACACCCGCCTTCTAAGTACAGATCGCCTCGACATAGGTGCTGGTTTCCGCAACATTTTCGGCGACTATTTGGCCGCGGGGTTCCAAAAAAGCAATTTTCAGCAGTTTAAGCTGCACTCCGAAGTCGATGGTTGGGGCGGTGACGCATTCATTATACTCGAGGAACGTCCCGACATCCGAGTAAGGGTCGAAGCGACTCTATCAAGCCTTTTCAATCGTCAGATCACCATGGAATGGGATTCCGGCAATCTGCTTCCAAAGGTTTCTAACCGCGGTGCCGCGCCTTATCGTTTAGATCGCGACGAGTGCCACGGCATTCGTGAGCTCTTGGTCCTGCTCACGCAATTGTACAACGACCGGCACAGCTATCTGATCATCGACGAACCGGAACTAAATCTGCATCCCCAGTATCAAGCCTTCTTCCTGCACGAAGTGAGAAAGGTCGCCGGCGCGCCGGCTCCTGGGTCGTCCCGCAAGGGCGTTTTCCTGGTAACCCATTCGCCTTTCATAATAGACGTAAGGTCAATCGACGACCTGAAGTCCACAATTTCCTTTGCCTCGGACCATTCAATTCCGCGATCGCCCGAGCTTGACGATCCTCGTTTTTCCACTCTGGTTTCACGTCTGAACGTCCACCACAAGCAGCTCTTCTTCTCCGACAACCCAATCTTCGTTGAAGGCATCCTCGACAGCCAGATGATCGAGGCGATCCAAGAACGCCGGGGCTTTTCGATCGCGTCTGCAGGTAGCTGTCTGATCGACGTCGGTGGGTGCGAAGAGGTCAATAAGTATCTTATCTTCTGCAGGTCATTGGGGAAGAAGGCCTTCTTCTTCTACGATCTCGACAGTCTCTTCCTTGGCAACTTGCGCCAATGCATCCGAGATGACGGTACGATGGTCGAATTCCTCGCTCAGCTTGGCTTAGGTCAAGATTTTAGCCGATTGTGCGGCGAACTGGATCGGCTGCTCACTAACGCAATTGCGACCATCAGCGCTGCGCAGGCGAATTCAGATCGCATCCGCGCGCTCCAAGACTATATCGATGGGCTCCGTGTCGATGGTCAACTCGTGAACAAGAACCTGGCGAAGGCCCGGGTCGCCGTAGCCACAGAGCTTGCATGGGGCCGTGATGAGATCGAGCCCATTCTAACCCGCCCTGTCACGTTGGACATCAAGGGAAGGTTAGACAGAATTCTCGGACTGCTCCACGAAGTCAACGTGTTCGTCCTGCCCGGGGGAGCACTAGAACACTACCTTCCATCATACCGAGGCCCCAGGTACAAACTGGAGGAATCCGCGAAGAGAAATGCAGTGGATGGAGAAATAGTCGAGCTAGCGACAGGCAATCATGACGGCGTGCTTTCTGAGCGCTATGGCGAATTGCACGCAAACATCTGCAAGCTCCCCGGAAAGCCGTCGGTGGATGTCGATACTGTCCTGAAGGCCTACCTCGCGGATTACATACATGAACTCCAAGGCGTCATCATCACTCCTCCCGAAAGGACGACCGAAGAAATCAACGCCCATTTTGCAAGGTCAGGTGTGGGGCTCGGAAAGCTCTTTCAGATATCGGCACTTGAGAGATTGGAAGATCGTCGGTTTCGTGCCGACATAACGATTATGGGCGATGTCAATCGCATTATTCAGGTTTCGGATCAAACAAACGCCGGCATGAGGCAATTCGAAATGCCTAGAGCCGCAGAATAGCTTTGACGGTAACTTACTCTTGTCTCATCGCCTTACAACCTCGACTTGGTCGGTCTAGGCGTGCGTTGACGCGACGCGAGCTGATCGACCGAAGGGGTCACCGCGCGCCCCTGCAGACGAGAAGGGTACTTTGGTCTGCATTGGTTCTGTTGCAGATGCGGCATTGGGTAGTGTGATATCCACTTACTGCCGGTTCCGGAACTCGTCGGCTGGTACTTCGATGTCCGCTTTTGTGGAGGGCGCGCTCGCAGCGGACCGTGTGCTTTCGGCCCCATTGCTGCCATTAAACAAGGATGCAATTCTTTTACCGGAATTTAGGCAGCGGGTTCGCGCCGCTCTTGTTTAGCGGAGCGAACGTTTTTGCATATGCCTCATCCTATAACGGTAATGAGGGGTTTGATTTTTGCCACTTTTGTTACCATTCCCGCCTCGACCATCGGTTCGACCACGCAGTCTATCGACTTATAAGCGCCTGGCGCTTCTTCATTGAGGCGGGCATGAATTTCGCCAAGGATGTCTTGCCTGCTTCGCAAAGTTGGACTTTGTGGATCGATCGTAGCCGTTGTTTCAGCGCCACAGCGTTCACACAGCGTCTAAATCTCTATTGAGATTTAGGTGTTTCTTCAGTTTGTAGTCCAACGTAATGTCATATCCCAACAATCCAAACCTGGTCCAAAGCCGTTGGGCGTAATTTTTGAGACCCTGAATCCTAGTCTCTCATAGAAACCAGCACTATGTTGGCTTGTTGAAAGCACTAGCTCGTCTATGTTTGGCAAATGTCGAGCTTGCTCTAACCTGGCTTTAAACAAGTAGGTGCCAAAGCCTTTTCGATGTAGCCGTTGTTTCAGCGCCACAGCGTTCACACAGCGTCTAAATCTCTATTGAGATTTAGGTGTTTCTTCAGTTTGTAGTCCAACGTAATGTCATATCCCAACAATCCAAACCTGGTCCAAAGCCGTTGGGCGTAATTTTTGAGACCCTGAATCCTAGTCTCTCATAGAAACCAGCACTATGTTGGCTTGTTGAAAGCACTAGCTCGTCTATGTTTGGCAAATGTCGAGCTTGCTCTAACCTGGCTTTAAACAAGTAGGTGCCAAAGCCTTTTCGATGCATCTGTGAGCCTACCATTCCCCATGATAAAGAAGCTTGACGCTTTTTTGCATCGATAGTTAATCCACCACAAGCAATGATGTCTTCGCTAAGCGTGAGCACCATGTAAAAGCCTTCCACATCAGATTTTCCGAGCAGAAAGTCGCAAAACTCTTCGCGTTCTCCTGCTGCAAAGAAGGTCGGCACATTGCTATCGAATATTGCCAGGCAGCCGTTAAAATCGCTGACAGTATAAGGTCGGGCAATCAAGTTCGTCATCATGAGTAATTCCACGGCAGTAATTCATCAATTCGGCTCTGCTTATGGCCATTGACGATTGCAGTGAGCGTAGTGGTAAGCCATTTCTGCGGATCGACTGAATTGAGTTTGCACGTCTCAATCAGTGACGCGATTGTAGCCCAATTATGAGCGCCTGCTTCATGACCTGCGAATAATGCATTTTTTCTGCTCAATGCAATTGGCCGGATTGTTCTTTCGACGCTGTTGTTATCCAGCTCGACGCGGCCGTCAGACAGGAACAGACACAAGCCATCCCAATATTTGGCGATGTATTTCAACGCTTCCCCCAACGGAGCTTTTGCCGACACGCGTGCGCGGTGATGCGCAAGCCATGTTTGCATATCGATGATCAGCGGCTTTGATTGTGTCTGACGAACCGCGCGCCGCGCTTCTGGATTGAGACCACGCAATTCAGCCTCAATCTTATAGAGTTCGCCGATTCGCTTTACACCCTCTTCAGCAATCGGGGACGAGCCTGTGCGCGTGATCTCAATAAGCTTGCGACGCGCATGAGCCCAGCAATAAGCCAATTCTATATTCGGACCAACACGATCTGGCGCGACCAACCGATTGTAGCCCGCATAGCCATCCACTTGCAGGATGCCGTTGAAGCCCTGCAATATCTGTTCGGCATATTGACCAGATCGTCCCGGAGCATAAGTGAAGGCGACACCGGGCGGTGCATTGCCACTCCATGGTCGGTCATCCCGCGCCAAAGCCCAAAAATATCCTGTTTTGGTCTTTCCTGATCCGGGTTCAAGAACCGGTGCACGCGTCTCATCCATGAAGAGTTTGTTCGATCGCTTCAGATCAGCAATGAGCGCATCAAAGACAGGGCGCAGCTCAAAGGCTGCCCGTCCCACCCAGTCAGCCAGTGTCGAGCGATCTATGTCGATGCCTTGACGGCCCATAATCTGGGCCTGGCGATAAAGAGGAAGATGGTCGGCATATTTGGAAACCAGCACATGCGCGACTGTTGCTTCTGTCGGCAAGCCTGACGGGATCAGTCGCGCTGGAACGGGTGCTTGCACAACACCATCCGTACAGGCGCGGCATGCATATTTTGGACGATGCGTGACAATGACACGAAACTGCGCAGGGATCACATCCAGTCGTTCAGAAACATCTTCGCCAATGCAATGCAGACAACCACCGCAGGCGCAAATCAGACTATCCGGCTCGATGACTTCGTCAATGCGCGGCAGGTGCTTTGGCAAAGAACCGCGATTGATGGCACGTGGCCTTGATGCAGGCTTGGTGGAAGCGGTATCCGCTTCATCTTCTGCATGGATCGCCGCAATGGCAGTTTCCAGATCTTCCAGGGCAAGATCAAACTGCTCAGGATTAATCTTCTCTGACTTGCGTCCAAAAGCGGCCTGTTTGAAGGCTGCAACCAGCTTCTCCAGCCGCGCAATCCGATCATCCTTACGAAGGCCGAGCGCTGTTGCTGCAATCAGAAGCGCCTTCAACTCAGCAATATCATTGGGAAGATCAGTGGCATCCAGCATAGGCCGAACTTACCAAATCCGGTCTTGATATGCTTGATGATTATGCTGTCAGAGTCATCGTGCCGCAGCTATGAGACAGGTGCTCAATAGCTATTCAACCGTAATCGGCGCTCTCACTTCCACTGCGCGCACGCGTCGCCAGTCAAGCCCTGCGAACAAAGCTTCAAACTGTGCGTGGTTCAACGACATCAGCCCATCTCGGATCTCTGGCCAGCTGAACGTATGAGCTTCCAAACGCTTATAGGCCAGAACCATACCTGTGCCATCCCAGTAGATCAGTTTTAGCCGATCGGCCTTGCGCGAGCGAAAGACAAATACAGTTCCCGTAAATGGATCCTTGCGCAGTTCGTTCTTCACCAACGCAGCAAGCCCGTCATGGCCTTTACGGAAATCGACAGGTTTTGTCGCCACGATGATCCGCACCCGATTGGCAGGGAAGATCATATGAGAGCCGCAAGCGCGCTTGCAACAGCTGCAATCCGGGAAGCCGACGCACCTTCTTCCAGCCGAATGATCACGGCTCCGCTGAATATCTCAACGCGCGAAGCTGGTGTTGCCACCGGTTCAATTGCAGGCTCAGCTACTATGATTGCTGCAAATTCCGTATCATCTTGGGGCGGAGGCAGCACAAGCTTGCCCTGACGTGCCAGCGTGCGCCATGAAGACAAGTAATTGGCACGCACGCCATGGCGATCGGCAACTTCCTGCACCGTCACGCCAGGGCGCAAGCTTTCCGAAACAATCCGGGCTTTTAAATCAGCTGGCCACTGACGATGGCTGTCACGCTCACTCTGATCCGTTGAGAGAAACTCCATTCGAGGCTCCATGGAGAAACTCCGTTCTGTCCATTCGCTAACTCTCAATGACAGAACACAAAATCAAAGAGAACGTGGGGTCAGAACACCGGTTACTTTTCGATGCATCTGTGAGCCTACCATTCCCCATGATAAAGAAGCTTGACGCTTTTTTGCATCGATAGTTAATCCACCACAAGCAATGATGTCTTCGCTAAGCGTGAGCACCATGTAAAAGCCTTCCACATCAGATTTTCCGAGCAGAAAGTCGCAAAACTCTTCGCGTTCTCCTGCTGCAAAGAAGGTCGGCACATTGCTATCGAATATTGCCAGGCAGCCGTTAAAATCGCTGACAGTATAAGGTCGGGCAATCAAGTTCGTCATCATGAGTAATTCCACGGCAGTAATTCATCAATTCGGCTCTGCTTATGGCCATTGACGATTGCAGTGAGCGTAGTGGTAAGCCATTTCTGCGGATCGACTGAATTGAGTTTGCACGTCTCAATCAGTGACGCGATTGTAGCCCAATTATGAGCGCCTGCTTCATGACCTGCGAATAATGCATTTTTTCTGCTCAATGCAATTGGCCGGATTGTTCTTTCGACGCTGTTGTTATCCAGCTCGACGCGGCCGTCAGACAGGAACAGACACAAGCCATCCCAATATTTGGCGATGTATTTCAACGCTTCCCCCAACGGAGCTTTTGCCGACACGCGTGCGCGGTGATGCGCAAGCCATGTTTGCATATCGATGATCAGCGGCTTTGATTGTGTCTGACGAACCGCGCGCCGCGCTTCTGGATTGAGACCACGCAATTCAGCCTCAATCTTATAGAGTTCGCCGATTCGCTTTACACCCTCTTCAGCAATCGGGGACGAGCCTGTGCGCGTGATCTCAATAAGCTTGCGACGCGCATGAGCCCAGCAATAAGCCAATTCTATATTCGGACCAACACGATCTGGCGCGACCAACCGATTGTAGCCCGCATAGCCATCCACTTGCAGGATGCCGTTGAAGCCCTGCAATATCTGTTCGGCATATTGACCAGATCGTCCCGGAGCATAAGTGAAGGCGACACCGGGCGGTGCATTGCCACTCCATGGTCGGTCATCCCGCGCCAAAGCCCAAAAATATCCTGTTTTGGTCTTTCCTGATCCGGGTTCAAGAACCGGTGCACGCGTCTCATCCATGAAGAGTTTGTTCGATCGCTTCAGATCAGCAATGAGCGCATCAAAGACAGGGCGCAGCTCAAAGGCTGCCCGTCCCACCCAGTCAGCCAGTGTCGAGCGATCTATGTCGATGCCTTGACGGCCCATAATCTGGGCCTGGCGATAAAGAGGAAGATGGTCGGCATATTTGGAAACCAGCACATGCGCGACTGTTGCTTCTGTCGGCAAGCCTGACGGGATCAGTCGCGCTGGAACGGGTGCTTGCACAACACCATCCGTACAGGCGCGGCATGCATATTTTGGACGATGCGTGACAATGACACGAAACTGCGCAGGGATCACATCCAGTCGTTCAGAAACATCTTCGCCAATGCAATGCAGACAACCACCGCAGGCGCAAATCAGACTATCCGGCTCGATGACTTCGTCAATGCGCGGCAGGTGCTTTGGCAAAGAACCGCGATTGATGGCACGTGGCCTTGATGCAGGCTTGGTGGAAGCGGTATCCGCTTCATCTTCTGCATGGATCGCCGCAATGGCAGTTTCCAGATCTTCCAGGGCAAGATCAAACTGCTCAGGATTAATCTTCTCTGACTTGCGTCCAAAAGCGGCCTGTTTGAAGGCTGCAACCAGCTTCTCCAGCCGCGCAATCCGATCATCCTTACGAAGGCCGAGCGCTGTTGCTGCAATCAGAAGCGCCTTCAACTCAGCAATATCATTGGGAAGATCAGTGGCATCCAGCATAGGCCGAACTTACCAAATCCGGTCTTGATATGCTTGATGATTATGCTGTCAGAGTCATCGTGCCGCAGCTATGAGACAGGTGCTCAATAGCTATTCAACCGTAATCGGCGCTCTCACTTCCACTGCGCGCACGCGTCGCCAGTCAAGCCCTGCGAACAAAGCTTCAAACTGTGCGTGGTTCAACGACATCAGCCCATCTCGGATCTCTGGCCAGCTGAACGTATGAGCTTCCAAACGCTTATAGGCCAGAACCATACCTGTGCCATCCCAGTAGATCAGTTTTAGCCGATCGGCCTTGCGCGAGCGAAAGACAAATACAGTTCCCGTAAATGGATCCTTGCGCAGTTCGTTCTTCACCAACGCAGCAAGCCCGTCATGGCCTTTACGGAAATCGACAGGTTTTGTCGCCACGATGATCCGCACCCGATTGGCAGGGAAGATCATATGAGAGCCGCAAGCGCGCTTGCAACAGCTGCAATCCGGGAAGCCGACGCACCTTCTTCCAGCCGAATGATCACGGCTCCGCTGAATATCTCAACGCGCGAAGCTGGTGTTGCCACCGGTTCAATTGCAGGCTCAGCTACTATGATTGCTGCAAATTCCGTATCATCTTGGGGCGGAGGCAGCACAAGCTTGCCCTGACGTGCCAGCGTGCGCCATGAAGACAAGTAATTGGCACGCACGCCATGGCGATCGGCAACTTCCTGCACCGTCACGCCAGGGCGCAAGCTTTCCGAAACAATCCGGGCTTTTAAATCAGCTGGCCACTGACGATGGCTGTCACGCTCACTCTGATCCGTTGAGAGAAACTCCATTCGAGGCTCCATGGAGAAACTCCGTTCTGTCCATTCGCTAACTCTCAATGACAGAACACAAAATCAAAGAGAACGTGGGGTCAGAACACCGGTTACGATCGATCGGTCCCACCACACGCAAATCGTTGCTGGTATGCGCCCTCGACCGCGCTTCCTGCCGTGACAGTCTGCGTCCCGCTCCATGTGCAGCCGATTCCAAAAAGCCGACTGCCCCGCATCCGGCGAGAAGCCATGTGCCGTCCCCCATTGATCCTGGAAGAATGACCGGCTCACCGAACCACTCATACGGGCTGGCATCCATCGAACCGACACCTTTGGCTGGGCAAGCGCCCTTTCGGTGGCGCACGATTTCCCCACTTGCCCAGACGGTGTTGTGGGGAGCATCATAAACAAGATGATGGCCTATTTCGTGTCCCAATGTGCGCGCTACGGCTTCTACGGCTGCCAGTTCGATAAAGAAACGGTTGGCAAACGCGGCGTTCACAGCATTTGCGTGGCCATTCAAGTACCGTCGATAGAGTTGCGATTGCGTCTCTCGCGAGATGATCCGCCAGTCATCACCAACGTTCGAACCGAGCTTTGCTCTTTCCTTTGTGGCCGTACCTATTCGCTGTCCAAAGTCGAGAGAACCTGAATGAATGACAAGAACGACCGACCCAGCCTTTAGTCCGGCGACCCGGGCAAATGCGCCGTCGACAATATGATCGACGTAGCCCAGTTCAACAAAATGGTTTCCACCTCCGATGGTGCCGAGAATGGCATCGCGGCGGTGATCGCCATCAATTTTAGCGTAGTCGGCGAAATCGGGATCGATATCTTCACATGAGAAGACGCCGTTGTCCGAATGGCGTTCGAGATCCGACCATGTTCGCCAAATATCGAGCTTCGAAAGAAGTCCCGTGCTTGACTTGCGAAGACAGTCTAGGAGGCCCGGCAGTCCATCGCGTAAAATTGCGTGCCGATCCATTCCAGTCAAAGCGATGTCTCTCCCGCCCTGGAAGAAGACATGTCGAAGGTGATGTTCGAGATCTGGTGTTGATAATTGATCCGCTGTGACGCCTTCAAGGACAATCATGCGCATCCCGCAGCCTATGTCGGAGCCGATCATATGCGGCAGTACAGCGCCTTCAATGTCCGCGATTACGCCGACTGGGACCGGCTTTCCAGGATGGAAGTCGGGAGTTGTTACGACAGCATGAAGCGAGGAATTCTTTCGAGCGAAGTCTTCCTGCGAGGGCAAAGCACTCGCAAGATCCGCAAGTGATCGCGCAAAGCTGCGTTCCGGTTCGTCGTGAGCTACGACCGACCGAATTTCATGACCAGCAAGGTTGCTGGTGCGACAGATGGGTATTGTGTTCATTTTCTTCTCCGTGGGTGCCAGGGTTCAGCAGCCGCGGCAATACGGAGTGCTCGCGCATATCGCATGAGATGCAGAAAGAAACAAGCTTTTTGTATATGTGGGTCAAAGACAAGATTCGCTATGAAAACAGGTAGGCCGTTTAGTGATGCGGCATTACCACAATGAACTAAAAAATTAGGTTCTTTTGTTAAAGCGGGGCCATTCTCTGCAAAACATCCGGTTGATTTCTTGCCATGGGCTTTGTATGAGCCGCCTATTCTACGGCCGACACGGCTTTATTTGGAAAAGGGAGCACGACGATGCAAAACATCATCCTTCGCCCCATTGGGGTTTCAGCCTAGTTCAGTCTTTACTGACGGATGCTGATTGAACTGTTGGTTACGCCAGCAGACGATATCCCATATCCAGAGTTTATATCATGGGCATTCAAACTGGGAGCTACGGCTCCTTCAACGCCGGGGGACATTCTCCGGCAACTATTCGTCGTTTTTATTCCGAGCAAAGTTGGATTGAAGGTGAAGCCCTTCGACAGCTTGAAGAAATGTCACGTCTTGATGGAGCAAAGGCACTTGCTGCTTTTCCCGACTTGCATCCGGGAAAATACGGCGCAACAGGCGTTGCACTTCTTTCTCATCGCCTTCATCCGCTATTGATCGGCAACGATATCGGTTGCGGGATGGCTTTATTCGAACTCGATTTGCCAGTGCGTAAGCTAAGCATCGATAAGGCTGAACAGCGACTAAGAGAACTGGAGCACCAAAAAGTTAGCGATCCCGTGGAGGCGCTATCGGCTCACGGCCTTCCGCACGAACTCTTCGCGGAAACCTTGGGAACCATTGGGGGCGGCAATCACTTTTGCGAATTGCTGGCTGTCGATCAGGTTTTCAGGTCATCATCGGAACAATTGATCGATGATCAATGTCTGTATCTTCTCGTTCATTCGGGTTCTCGCGGCGTTGGAGCTGCGGTGCTTACAGAGTTCCTTGCCACTAACGAAAAATCAAACGTTGGATTTGAGATAGACGATCCTTTTGCTACGCGATGGATGGCGATGCATGATCAATGTGTCGCCTGGGCAGCACTGAACCGCCACTTGATTGCGGAACGCGCTGCACGAGCACTACGGGCGGATTTTAGCCTCGTAGCAGACGTGCCGCATAATCTGGTGCGCGTTCGGTCCGAGGGGATTGTACACCACAAAGGTGCGGCAGTAGTTGAGAGCGGTGATCTCGTTCCTATTGCGGGATCGAGAGCAAGCCTCAGTTACATCGTGCGGGCTCGGAAAGAAGTGCATCAGTCTCTCGGCGCAGTTTCTCACGGAGCGGGGCGTAAATATGATCGGGCAAGCATGCACGGTCGTGTCGGCACTTCACGTTCACATCGAGAGCAATTAGCGCGCAACGATTGGGGTGGACGGGCAATCTGCGATGACCGCTCGCTCCTCATTGAAGAAGCCGCCTCCGCCTATAAGGACTGCGGCCAGGTTGTGACGGATCTGGAGGCGCATCAGCTGGTAGAACGTGTTGCAGCTATGCGTCCGCTTGTTACTTACAAGAAAGCTGTAGATCGACCGGGATATTCTCGCGAAAAATCTGACAAACGGAACAAGAGGGAGATGCGCAATGAAAAGCGTTGATCTACTTATATCTTCGGGAAGCGGGCCTGCGGAATGCCGTATTGCAGTCGGACGCTTCATCGACATCCTTTCTAAAGAGGCACAAGATCGCGCTTGCCTGTTCGACGTTACAGCAGAAATTGCGTCCGATAAGCATGGCCCTAAATCCGCTTTGGTGACTCTCGAGGGAGAAGTGGCTGACCAGATTGCGCAAGAATTTTGCGGAACAATAAGGTTGGTGTTCAAAAGCCCTGTTCGAGCGCAGCATAAGCGTCAGAACTGGTTCATATCAGTGAGCCGGATCGCGCGGCCAGGAATTGATGAGATCGTCATTGGGCCAAATGACGTTCGTTTTGAAACTTTGCGAGCTGGCGGGCCAGGGGGTCAGCACCAGAACACTACCGACAGTGCCGTACGTGTTGTCCATATTCCAACGGGTATCCAGTTAATCGCCCGCAATGAGCGATCTCAGCATCGAAACAAGGCAACGGCGCTAGAACGTCTTGGAATGGTCCTGAAGCATCTCCAGGAGGACAAAATCGAAGAGGCCAAGGCCGCACGCCATCTTGAAAACCGCAACATCGAACGCGGAAATGAGGTGAAGATCTACCGTTTCTGATCGGTTTAAAAGAATGGCCCGCATATCCGGGCCGTTCTCTCATTTCAGGTTTGTGTGAGCGCTTTTCTTGTTACGCCAGGGTGCGTTCTGCGGCCTGCTGTGATGGTCATCTAAAAGTGAGCCGGCTTCACATTTCGTTCTTCTGCGCCGGAGTAGAAAAATGAAACGAATTTACATGTTTCGAAGTGGACGGCATCGATTGCGGCGCAATTCAAAAGGAGGCTATTCCGTGCTGCAATTAACAATCCACCAATTCAATATTCTAGACACGATGCCGTTCGAGAAGTGCCCGAATATCGTTGGCAAGATTGACAGCTTCGGGAACGAGGACAGTAGCTCCCTCAATTGTGCCGTAATGAGCCTCGAGGCATTGCAGTAGAAGTCGCTTAAGTGCCGTTTCATCCGGTGTCTGGGGCAGTTTTGACGCGAAGTATGTCGCTTCGAGCTGCCGCTCTTTGGTCTGGAACCACTCCTGAAGCTCGGTGAGTGCCCAGTCGCCACGACGAATTGACTTCAGTTGCTCCCGGTTGCGCTCAAGATCGAGGTCTTGTTCAATGAGAATTTGCTCGACTTCGTTGAGCAGTCGAACCACATGGTAGGCAAACTTAAGATCGTACCCATGTTCTTCAATGGATCGAGCTCGGTGTAAATTGGAGGAGTTCGACTTTTTGGCGATCTTGGACATCTGCGCGTAGGCATAGCCTTTGAACTTCTGCCAGGCGCCTTTGTGAAGAAACGCTTTTCGGCTCTCACGCACAAGTTCACTGACCTGCGTCGAATGTGTGACGCATCGTCGTGGCGTGAATAATGCATCGATCATGTTCGGATTGTTTTCCATACAGAGTTGGAAAAACTTCACAATTGAGAATACCGTAAAGTCGTAAGTACGATCTTTTCCGTCACAATCGGGAACATGGTGTTGCTGCCATTGTTCAAATCGCTGGAGTTGTTGTCCAAAGCCGGGAATCTCACCTGCGAGATGGGGAAAAACGTCTTCCTTGGGTGGAATGCAGAAGCCAACAAAATCAATATCCGATCCGCCAGACGAGACCCCATAAGCCTCGCTTCCTATAATGGTCAGGTATTGTAGATTGGAGGGAAGCCAACGCGGCGGCTGAATCGAGCCCTTTTCGTATAGTTTATCAATCAGCGTCATGTGGTGGAATCCCTGCAAACTTGAAATCTTGGCATTCAAATCGTGTTAGATGCCCGGCTATTTATTGGAAATTTGATAGACTATCGGGCTATGATTGTTGTTTGTGCATTGCAATCGACTATCGCCGTTTTCATGGCGCGTCTGGCAGCCGCTATTTGAATGTGACGCAGGCAATTTCGGACGGCGGGGACCGACATTTCCTTTATTTGATCAGGTGAATATCGATCACTGATACGCGCAAGGGCAACCTCCCCGATGATATGAGAAAAGCGCCAGCAAGCGAGATATGGTCCTCGGGGTGCCCCCGTAATCCGGCCGAAATGGTCAGCGGTGGCGACTGATGCGATGATTTGTGCATGTTTTCTGGCCTGTTGTGGTCCACCAAATGCCTCCACCAGATCAACAAATTTTTTGGCACTCATTTCGCTCGTGCGGTGAACATGGGTGTGAAAGCGGGCCGACAGAATACCAATCCTGCGTAGCTCGTTGGATAGCTTCAGCCTGTCCGCCAGCGCATTGACGGGACCAATGCCGAGTTCTTCATGTCCGAGATGCGATGGCAGTTTTTCGTCCGCCGTTAAAGCCTTGCCTAAATCGTGCACGAGCGCACCAAACGTGATCAAAGGATCCTCGAAACGGCAGGCAGCAGTATCGACCACCATCATTGTGTGAGCGAAAGCGTCCCCTTCCATGTGATGCTCGACAGGCTGAATTCTTCCCTTAAGGGCGGCCAACTCGGGAAAAAATGTGGCGAGAGCACCAAAGCGGTCCAACTCCAGGAAGAATGTCGATGGTCTTTGGGTGGCAAGGGCTTTGTTGAACTCGAGGGCAACCCGCTCCGGGGTAAGATGATCGAGTCTACCTGTCGCATGGATTTTTCGGCAGAGAGCGACAGTTTCCGGAGCAACAGAAAAGCCGAGTTTGGCCGCCAGTCTGGCGGCTCTCAGGACACGGACAGGATCGTTGCCAAAGGACTCGGATGTATGGCGCAAACGTTTGGATGCGATGTCATTCAAGCCGCCAAATGGATCGATGATGCTGCCATCAGAATCCATGGCAATCGCATTGCAGGTAAAGTCTCGATTGAACAGATCATCGGCGATTGTAATCGAGGTATCAAACGATGCCGTAAGCTCCTGATTGTCCTGCACAGACTTACGCATGGTACGAGCCAGAGCGTATTCTTCATTTGTCTCAGGGTGAAGAAAGACGGGAAAGTCGGCGCCTACACTTTTGAAACCAGCAGCAAGCATGTCGTCCGGTGTTGCACCAACGACAACATAATCGCGGTCAGCCGGCTCGCGGGACATGAGCAGGTCGCGGACAGCGCCGCCTACGAGAAAAGTCTTCATTTGCTTTCCTGCTGGGTGAAAGTCGGACATTTGGAAAGCTCCAGATCGAGGCAGATTGAAACCCTCGAGTTCTCTTCATTAAAGGGGATTGAAAATCTCTGCCCCATTTCCATTCACAAACTGCAGCGGCTTTAACCGAGTGCTACACAAACGCATATCATATAAAGGCTGCGTCATTTATCTAATCTAACAAATGTTTCAGCCGTCGTATTTTAAGCGATACATCGATGGTGTGAATGGCCCGGATAACCGGGCCATTCTATCTATTCAGGCTTCTGTGAACGCTTCTTTTTGTTACGCCACGGGGCATTCTTCTGCCAGTCGCCTGCCATGATCGAACCATAAGGTATGACCTCATCGACGATTTCGGCCAGTCCGTATTCACCGATCTGCGCCTTGACCTGTGCGGCGTTCTTGTAAGCACCGGGCAATTCCGAAACATCAGCGTTACCACTGAAGAAACGAACATCAAGCCCGCTCGTTTCCTTTGCCAGGATATCGGCAATGTTGTTGGGGCTCAGTCCGCGTGAATCTGCTCCATATGCTGCTGCCAGCTGCCGCAGATGTGCGGTTCTGGAGAAGTTACGCCCGGCGCCGTGCGGCGAGAAGCCAAGACCGTGCGCAGCGTTCGAGCCCCGTACAATTAAGATCGGTTCCGCCATGTTGAGCGGAATGATCGTGAGGTCTGTTGCATCGTCCGCCCATCCGTCGAAGGCCGGTGTTGCGCCTTTGCCGTGATAGAAAAGGCCATCGGATTTCTGGAAAACAAAATTATGCTCGTTCCAGAAACGGTCAGCAACTTTCGCTCCTAGTTTCGCCACAGCCATGTCGTGAAGGGCGAAATGGTTCTCCTTTGTCCACTGACGGACAATCTGCAGCGCCTTCCAGTAATGTTCTCCTTCTTCGCTTTCGGCAGGAATCCATGCATTCTGCTTTAAGGTTTCGGGCGAGAGAATCTCGCGGAAGCGATTGGCGATCTTCATACCGCGATCGTAAAGCCGTGCGCCGGGCGCCCGCGACCCATGATGGGTCACGAGAGCGGTTTCGCCGGTTGACTTCATTTGTCCGACGTAAGCAAAATGATTACCGTCACCTTGTGTTGCAAAATGGTCGATAGCCACACTCACAATCTGATTCAGATAAGGGTTCGTATCGAAAGCGGACATAGTTGCATCGGATGGTTTAAGCTGAGCGCCGCGAGGACGTCCGCCCGGCCCGAAGTGCGTCACGGCATGAACGGCGTCGAGGAGTTCGTTCGGGGCGACCCCTGGCAGAATGGAGATCGCCATCGAACAGCAAATATCGGCCGAGTGCATACCGGGGTGGATTGCTTCGGAGGCGACGACACCGCCGACTGGAATGGTTCCGATCGGTCCTGATGGACAGGCATCTGGCATGATCGCCGCCGCTCGGACACCCGGCGTGCGTGAGAGTTCACGCATGGTTGCGCGGACATTCTCGACGTTTGCCTGTTCTGCAGCATTTTCAGCCCGGATATTCATGTGAATGTCGATATCACTTGCTCCCTTCAGCGGTAGTTTCGGAGCAGGTTGATACGCCATCGCCGCTGCAAGTGCTACCTCGCGCGAGCCGCCGTCACGCAGGACGTCATTTGCGGCATCGAGTGCCTCACGAAACCATCTACCCTGCAGTAAACCTGCATTGATCAGATCCTGGCCGCTGAGTGTCTTAATCATTTTCTTTCCTGCTTTTGCAGTCCTTCTCAATTGTCACCGTTTCTAAGATTGATCCATCACCGAGGTGAGGGGCATGCCTTGCATTTTGCGAAAATGCATTTGTGAAGACGGACAGCGGCGACAAGGATGGGCGAAACCAGGATGGCCCCGCTCGTGCCAGAGAGCGTGTTGCAAAGGAGGAGTCGAACCTGCCAGACCACCCAAAGATGTGCTGTAGTTCCACCCGGCATTCGCAACTGCCCGTCTTCGATCTGGCGACAAATTTTTGAGAAACCTCCTCTCTTGCGAGAGTGCAGAATTTGAATCTGCTCGCCTTGCGGCTTTACCAATGTAGTTCCTCAGGCATTCGCCAGATATTTCAATTGTCTGCAACGACAAGTATTGGTGAAACGCCTGCTCTACCGCTGAGCTACGGGTCCATACAGAAGAAGAACCCGGCAGGATTCGAACCTGCGACCTGGAGAGTAACGATCTGTAGTTTCGACCGGCATTCGTTGCAGTTGCTCGCGCCGACCAATCGGCGCGAGTATTCTCTTTATTGAAGCTCGATAGCTTCGATCTTTTGCAGCCAGGTCCCAGGACGGCTTTCGCCATTGGCAAAAGCTGCAATTACTTCGAAGACGGCATCAGAAAAGCCGCCTATATTGAGTACGTCGTTTCGACTTTCCGCCTGTGTCGTCTGGTATGGCTGGATATCGAGACATACAAGCTTTGCAGCCGGATTGAGCCTTTTTATCCGTGCCCATTCCTGCATCTTTGTTGACGGGCTGCCATAATACGACTGCTCTACCCAGGACTGGTTGTCCGAGATGAACACCACCAGATCCACCCTTGCATGCTCATTGGCAAGCTTTGCCAGAGGTGCGGAGCAATTGGTGCCGCCACCGCCGATCTTTGCGAGTTTCTCGGCATTGGTCATGACCGAGTCACGTCGGTTCAGACGAACGTCGACAACGTCATATTCGAACGGCATCACCCGGGCATTCGGATTTCGCTGCAGGAACGCAGCACTCATCAGGCCAGCCACGTCGATGCAACGAACGACCGAGGTCGCACCCTTGCGATAGCCGGTGACGCTGGAGCCCATCGAACCAGAAACGTCCGGGCAAAGGACCACTCGGCCGTCAAGCACCGGCACATTGCCAAGAGCTGCGTCCATTGCCTGTTGAAGCGCATCGCGAACCTCTTCCGGTACCGCTTCCGACGCCGCTTTCCAAGTTGTCATCAGCTGATACGGAAAAACTCTGGCTTTGCGCACGGCTTCCGGGTCCGAAAGACGGCGGGCAATCTCCTTTGTCATTCCTTCGACTTCAAACACACCTTTGCGCGCAAACGTATTCAAATTCTGGCGAACCGCCTGCCAGCTTCCGTTGCGTGCGATCTCAACCCAATGCTCGCGTGTCAGTGGCAGCGAAGTCAGCAGCTGAAACGGAACGTCCGGCACTGGTTTCGATAGATCGCGCCGAAACTCTTGGAGAGCCTTCACTTCTACCGGCAGCGCTGCGTAGTCGTATGGCTTGCCGATCATCCAGGCATAAAGCGCTTTGCGTTCTTCGTTTGCCGGTTTCGGATGGACCATTTTGACGACGTCTGCCAGAGACGGATCACTACCGACCATGGCGTTGAGAAGCTGACGCGTGCTCGCCATCTCAAGCCATGCCTGCACCATCTTCTTTGGCCGCGTTCCAAGCGACTTGCGTCCCATTACGCCTGAGCGCATGACCTGTACGAAACCGCGCAGCATCTTGCCGCTCTTCACTGTTTGCGGGAATGCAGCAGCAAATGCATTGCTTTGGAGTGTCGAAAGCAGCGCCAGCAGCGTGACCGGCATGTCCTTCATTAGGCCATTTCGCCCAGCATAAACGGCAAGTTTGGCCAGAAACTCTGGCTCGACCTGAGAACTGAGTTCATGCAGGGCAGTCGCTTGCATGTCGCCATCAGCATAAAACGTTCCGTTGAAAGTCCCGGTAGCTGCGAGTTGAGCCAGGGCTTCCTTCGGCGTCAGCTTATATGCCGGGGCACCAGCTTCGTTCACCGTGTTTGTCGATGGAAGCAGCTTGCCCAGGTAAGTTTTGAAGATTGCCTTGTTCACCATGGCATCACCTATTTGAATGTTCGTTGACCTTTACATTCCAAGAAGCGTGCCAGTTTGCGATTTCGCATCGAAAAATCGCTGAGAAAAATCATAACGTATTGAAAAAGAAGAAAAATAAAAATCGAAGAAATATGGCGATCATTTGTTGAGCAAAGAACGAGCCTCGATTATTCTATCTGATAATAGAAGTATTTATACAAAAAGATAAAATGAAAAAACGCGTTGCCTTCAGTATTCTCGGTACCACCCTCGATGTCGGCAAGTGGGACAAACGATGGTCGCGCTGGAGGCCGAATGTTGCGCTGTGCCAGCAGCAAGGCCTGTTCATCGACCGTGTTGAATTGTTGCACGATAATCATTCCGAAACACTGGCAAAGCGCATTATCGGCGATATCGGCACGGTCTCACCGGCAACGGCGGTCAATTGCAACATCGTTAATTATACCAACCCCTGGGATTTCTCGGAGGTCTACACCAAGCTTCGTGATTTCGCCCGCGACTATCCTTTCGATCCGGATGCGGAAGATTATCTGGTGAACATCACCACCGGCACCCACGTCGCACAGATATGCTGGTTCCTTCTGACCGAAGCGCGCATTATCCCGGCACGCCTTTTGCAGCTTTCCCCACCGCGCTATAAAGACTCCGATCCAGATGCTGAAATTGATGTTGCTGGCACGCATAGCATCATCGATCTCGATCTCTCTCGCTATGATGAGATCGCAAAACGCTTTGCATCCGAGCGTGAAGATGCTGCAACTTTTCTGAAATCGGGAATTGTTACACGCAATCAGGACTTCAACTGGATGATCGATCAAATCGAGCGCGTGGTTATCCGCTCCACTGCGCCTGTATTGCTGACAGGCCCGACGGGTGCGGGTAAATCGCAACTGGCGCGCCGCATTTACGATCTGAAAAAAGCGCAGCACAAGGTCAGCGGACCTTTTGTTGAGGTCAATTGTGCAACCCTGCGGGGGGATCAGGCCATGTCCACATTATTTGGCCATGCAAAAGGTGCGTTCACCGGAGCAGTCGGAGAACGTGCCGGCCTTCTCAAATCGGCAGACAAGGGCGTCTTGTTTCTCGATGAGATTGGCGATCTTGGTCTTGATGAACAGGCGATGTGTCTGAGAGCCATTGAGGACAAACGGTTTCTGCCCGTCGGCTCGGACAAGGAAGCCTCGGCAGAGTTTCAGCTGATCGCCGGGACCAATCGCGATCTGGGCGATGATGTTCAGGCCGGGCGTTTCCGCGAGGATCTCTATGCCCGTCTCAATCTATGGACGTTTCAATTGCCAGCCTTGCGCGAACGCCCCGAGGACATCGAGCCGAATGTCGACTTTGAGCTAAAACGCTATCTGGAAAAGGAAGGGCAGAACGTAACCTTCAATAAGGAAGCCCGCCAATATTATCTTGATTTCGCAACCGGTCCGCAGGGGCACTGGCATGCGAATTTCCGGGATCTATCTGCCTCAATTATCCGCATGGCCACACTTGCTCCTCAGGGACGCATTACGGCTCATGAAGTCAAAGAGGAAATTGCCAGGCTCTCACGACTGTGGCGGTCAAAAGCGGGCGAAGATCGCGATCACGAGACTATTGAAATGGTGATGGGTAAAGACGCTGTCGGTAAGCTTGATCTTTTCGACAAAGCGCAACTCTCCGCGGTCTTGAAAACCTGCGGTGGGAGCCAATCGGCAAGTGCGGCCGGACGCGTTCTCTTTGCGCAATCGCGGCAGGAAAAGAAGAGCGCCAACGACGCAGATCGTCTGATCAAGTATCTGGCGAGGTTCGGCTTGACCTTCGATGAAGTGAGAGAGCGGCTGCGCGAGCGCGCCTTTATAGCGAATATATAGTTGTTGAGATCGTTGCTTTAACATTGGCAAAAATGCGCGATGCAACGGGACGATAAATCAATAATGGTATTTTCGGTCGGAGACACGCCCAAATGTCAGATACCCCTCTACTGAACCTTTTTTCTGAAGTCCCCAAAGGAAGCGGCTGGAGTAGTTTTAGAAAGCCTGTCGTGGTGCTGGATGGTCGGGCCGAGGAATGGCGGGAAGATAGAGTTTTTTCTGGCTCCGTCGCATATATTGTTGGAGCTAACGAAAAAAATTTTGAAGAATTGTGCAGAGCGTTGTCCGCTAGGGTCGTCATTTTCTATGAAATGCGGGTCTCCTCTCTCTATAGTCTTCGAGAAATCTCAGAGCTGGAGCACCTCGCAATCAATTGGAACAACAAAGTAGCCGACTTGTCTCCTTTGTCACACCTCGGTTGCCTTAAGACGTTGTCACTGATCGACACACCAAAGGCGACTGATATCTCCCCACTTTCCACTCTACAAGAACTTCGTGCTTTTGAATTCTCTGGTTCTCCAACTCTTTCAAATAAGAATACGGCGAAATCACTTGAGCCTTTGGCCGCACTACCGCGCCTCGAAGAGCTGCGGTTGACGAATCTCAAAGTCGAAGACGATGGCCTACGTCCCATTGCCAAATGTCGTGGTTTGAAAAGGCTATCTGTTGCCAACACTTTTGACACAGAAGACTATGCGTTTCTCGCGGCGAGAATGCCAAACACAGCATGCCATCATTTTAACGCTACTGTTCAAATCCAAGGTGACGCTATCAAACGAGGCATTGACACTATGGTGGTAGGCCGCAGAAAACCCTTCTTGAACTCGCGAGAAGATGCAGGCCGCATTGAAATGTACGAAGCGGCGTTTGCTAAGCTGAAGGCAAAGCATTCCGATTAAAAGGATCGAATGGTCTTCCCGCATCGACTAAGTGAAGACAGGCACAGTTCGAAAATAGAATGGCGTAGCACCGCGCCCGGCGCCGAGTTCCGGAAATAGCAGACATGTTCCTGGTCAACCTACCGCGTTTCCAAAGTGCCGGACATCTGTTTCGTCAGTTGACCGGTCCAACGACGGATCCTGTCCTGATTGATTTCAAGGGAGGGTTATTTTTCCTGAAAGAGAGCGTCCAATGCTGGTAAAAGCGCGTAAATGTTCTTGACTGGCAATCTGGAGTGGTCGACGGGTGCGCGTTCTTGACTGTGAATCAGAAACAGGATCTTGGCTACCAAATTTGCCCCGTTTACCTATGCCGATAGAAATTCCAATCAGAGCCAACGAAAGGCTCTGCCAAACCAGAACCGAGCTGCGTTCGCAGATGGGATCGGAATCTCATGCTGGCCTGTCTAATGGCACGCCAGAGGAATAGCACGGTGCGCGTGGTGCGTAATGGCGGCGTCA
The DNA here is from genome assembly GCA_018798825.1 of Ochrobactrum sp. BTU1. Taxonomy (NCBI): domain Bacteria; kingdom Pseudomonadati; phylum Pseudomonadota; class Alphaproteobacteria; order Hyphomicrobiales; family Brucellaceae; genus Ochrobactrum; species Ochrobactrum sp. BTU1. Next base: position 67,568 of record CP076357.1, read on the forward strand.
GCTTGTCAACAGATGATCGCACCGCCAAGGCCGCCCGGTGAGGGGAGGCGGGAATTTTTCCGACGGCGAATAGGGCGGCTGCTTCCCTAACTGAAGTCCCCACGGCCTTTGCCCGATCCGGGAACTCTGCCGTAATCCGTTGGCTCGTCACTCGATCTTGCCGAAGTCCCGATGCAAAGGCTCGTAGTGCGGCATCGCATCGTCAGGATCGACGCGGTGTTATGATGGGGAAGACAACGCGTGTGATGAAGCAGAGCATAGCGAAAGCCAAAAATCCGTTTTGCGGTTATCTGGTGGTGGAAGCCGAAGCCACTGATGCTGCGGCACATTTAGGAGCTTGTCCTTGAACCATTCCTGCAACCACGACCAATCATCGGCAACGAAATCGCGAAGCTACATTCTTTCATAATGCCCTCGAGAGGCGACATTGTCAGTGCGTCTCGCAATGGGGTGGAGAGGGGCCTAACCGCTTCAGGCTGACAACCCGCACGAAGCCGGCAGCCTTGAGATCGAGGCCGTCAACGAACCTCGATGAAGCGGACCGGGATATCCGGTCCCATATAATCATCGGCGGCTTCCGGCAGAAGCAGTAATTGCGAGCGGTCTGTTGCAGAAAGATGTGTCATAGTAATGTATAGCAACAGCCGCTATCTTCACGAATCCACAATGAGTTTTCAGACCGGGGAACCGCATGGGACATTTTAAGCTTGTTTATCAGAGCTATCCGCTCGACCTTCCAGTTGAAGAGCCACGTATCACCTTGCGGGCCTCAAGTGGATCTTGGCATGGTCAGGAGCTGGATGACTACGTGGTGCTGGATTTAGAAGTGAAATCTCCGAAATTCTTCTTCGATCCCAACAATGACCCCGAGGATGACGTCTCCCAGTGGTTGAACCCGGGTCTGGATACACAGTGGCTCAAAATACCTTTGAGGCGTTTCGAGAACCGTGACTATCGCAGCCTCCAGGAAATCCGGGCCGACTTCCAGGGAGAAGGAACTCGAAACGCTTTGACGAGTGAAGATTGGTGGGAAGCCCCAGGTCTTATCACCACCTACAGCGATGAGTTTTTCGCTCGTGCGGAAATTTCCATCCGCCACGATGGTGGTGGCATGTTTTCGATTCAGCTTTCAGGCACCACCCAGTTCGCAACTGCCTTTGACATAGCCTTTAGTGCTCCCCTGACCGTCAAGCTGATCGGATATCGCAACTCGTCGACCAAAGATGATCTTTTAGGCTGGTTCAACAGCTTTCTCAGAAAAGACGACTTCATTTTCACGTCGCTGCAGCGAGGTGAAGACCTCTATCTCAATGGTGCGGTGAAGTTATAGCCGCGCCAATCGCGCTGAATGCTTCGAGAATGATTAAGCAGATCCATAGATCATGTGAAGATCGAAACCGGATTGTCAGGCCCTCGGAGTTTTGAGACGGTCTTGGGGAGTCTTGCGGTAAACGCTGTCAAAGAGGTATGGTGCAATATAGTGGATACGCTGTTTGATGACGCGCTCGATGAGAAGCGCCTTCTGCGCCCTGCATTCCTTCTGGCGCGCAGGCTCGAATCTCGGGTGTTCCCTGATGTTCTCGACAGGGCTGCGTTTCTTGCCCTGGCAAGGATTGCTGGAATCCCCGGAGGGTACGTCTTGATCCATCATGCCGAGTTCGGCAAGCAGCCGGAGAAAACCATCAGCATTGATCCGGTTTGCGCATGGGACAGTCTTTTTCAAGTTTTCCATGAGGACGTCATTCTGGAGTTCTCCCCAAGCCCGCTATCTGTTTGGTTGCCCGCTGGCGAGCGCTTTCACGTCGTGTTCGGGAGCAAAAATATGATCGCCCAAATCGACAAAATGTGGGATCAGACCGACTCGTTTTCCTTATTCGTTGACGCGTCGCGCTTGACCAAGAAAGGCAAGCAATTTCTGCTCGAAGCCTATGAGCGATACACGATCTGATGTTGCCCGTTCCAGCGTGCATTGGGTCATTCACGCCGATAACCGCCTGCGTTCGAGCAGCGCCAGTGCCGCCAGATCAAGGGAGCGGAAGATGAGAGCAGCGTACCGATTGCGGGCAACTTTTCCGGCGGCTATACTGTCGATAGGGCTGGCCATCAATGTTGCATCGGCAGAATCTGACAACGATCAGGCCCGCGACTGGATCATCAACGGGACTGAGTTGGTCAAGGCGATCGAAGGAAAGTTCGATGATGGCGCTCTGCAGAGTGAGGCTGGTCGTATAACGTCGGGCGCTCGTGGTAGTGCTTATATAGCTGGGGTGGCTGATGCTACCAGCGGGACAGGCTGGTGTGGGGCCGGATCGGTTCTCCCCCATGAGCTTACAGATGCCGTATACATGCATCTTCGAAGCATCACGACGGAGCGTCTTAAAAGGAGAGCATCTACATTGGTGATTGAGGCGCTGGCTGCTATTTATCCCTGCCCTGCGAATTAAAGAGGCGTTTTCGAGTTATGCTATTATTGGAATTCTTGATTTTTTCAGCCGCGTTTGTGGCGGTCATTCTTCTGGCGGCTCACCAAATTGTCGCGCAGATCAAGGAGTACCGATTTTATAAGAGTAACGGCGGTGATTTTTCCGTCGATAGTGGCGCGGACAATCTGAAGCTTGATGAGCGCGTTTACATCAATGCTCTCGGCCTCACGAATTGGCAGCGTTTCTATCTATTTCGTCCGTTTTACATCGTGCTGCTTATAGTGTTCGCCGGCCTGATGATCTTCTCTTTATTCTGACTGACATGATATTAGTCCGCTCCTGACAGCCGTCTTTCAGCATTCGCAAAAGTCCTGCAGACCTTCGAAAACGCGGCTCCAGAAAATTTGATTAGAGGATGATCCTAAGGTGCCTTCTATTCGTCTGCCACCCTCAGTGCGGACATGACTATGCAGATTTTCGGGTGTTGTCATGTTAGCTGGGCTGCAGTTGCCCGCCTGACGGGTTGGTGTAAATTTTGGCGATGCAGATATCAGATATCAGCTTCAAGCGTCACCGTTTTCCGCCACAGATCGTTGCTCATGCGGTGTGGCTTTATCTGCGGTTCAACCTTAGTCTGCGTGAAGTTGAGGAAATGCTGCTTGAGCGTGGGATCGACGTGTCATACGAGACAGTTCGTCGTTGGATCGCCAAGTTCGGACCCCAGATCGCACGCAACTTGCGGCGGCGTCAGGCGCGCCCCGGCGATATTTGGTATCTGGACGAAGTGGTCGTCAAATGCGCTGGAGAGAAATTCTGGCTCTGGCGTGCGGTGGATCAAAACGGCACCGTTCTCGAAGAAAACTTGCAGAAGCAGCGTGATAAAGGGGCGGCAAAGCGAGTGCTCGTGGCGTTAATGAAGCGCTATGGCTTTGCTCCCAAACGGATCATCACCGATAAGCTCCGCTCGTACGGTGCCCAAAGGCAGAAGTGACACCCGGCCTTGACCATTGGTCGCACAAGGGCCTCAATAATCGGGCCGAGAATAGCCATCTGCCGTTTCGAAAACGGGAACGAACCATGCAAGGCCACCGATCACCAGGCATGTTGCAACGGTTCGTCTCTATGCACTCAGCTACCCGCAATTGCTTTTCAGTTCCGTCCAGCCGCCGAGCCGCACAAACAATTCGATACCATCGCCTCGAAGCTTTCGATGCATGGAAAATTGCGGCCGGTGTCGCCTGAATATCTACGAGCCGCTGACCTTTCCGGCCAGAGAAACTTAACGTGACAACACCGCCTTGAGTCTACCGGTGGACAGGAATGGCAGCTCTGGGCAAAGCTCGAGGCAGAAAGTGTCGTCGCCCGCCAAGTGCCTCCCGCTCAGGTGAAGGCATTTGTGCAAAGCCGCGGCACACGCGCCAAGACTGACAGGATTGATGCAGAACTCATCGCGCGGTTCTTTGCTTTCCGACCCGATGCGGGTCGCAGTCTTCCTGCAGAAAAGCTCAGATTTCTCAGAGCATTGACCTCGAAGCGTGCCCAGATGGTGGAGATGCGAAAACGCCTTCTTGCCCAGATCCGTGCGCATCACAAACTTGGCACAGCTGAGATGTTTGACGGCATCGATACCGAACTCAAGGTTTGGCTCGACAGCCTGATCAAAGAGCTTGAGGACAGGATCGTAGCCGCCATATCCAGTGACGATTTGCTGTCCGAGACCGTTAGCGTTGTGCGCTCCATACCCGGAATTGGTCCAGTGGCAAGTACAATGCTGGTCGCTGAAATGCCAGAGCTTGGCACCATCACCGGCGAACAAGCTGCAGCTCTTGTAGGTTTGGCTCCAGTGGCACATGATAGTGGAACCCTGCGTGGAAAACGGTCTATTGCAGGCGGTCGTCGTGCCTTGAGGCACGTGATGTTCCAAGCTGCTCTGGTCGCTGCGCATCATAACCCAACCATGAAAGCATTCGCGGATCGTTTGCGAAAAGCTGGGAAACCGCACAAGGTCATCATCACAGCCGTTGCCCGAAAATTGGTCAACCTTGCTAACACCCTGTGTAAAAAGCGTCAAAAATGGGTGCTTCCGAAAGTATGAGAGATACAGTTGCTAGCAACGTGTTTAGTTTTCTGGCTGGCTCAAGCAGGGCCAAAGAATGCCGCGGTTTAGCAATCTTCTTCACGTCTTCAGAACGGCCATGCCCGTTGAGGTGCGCGTGCAACCTCAAACCATCTAGCCATTTGCAAAACGCCCAGATCATCAAAGCGACGCCCAGCAATTTGCAATCCAATCGGCACGCCTGCACTGTCATATCCGCAATTAACAGAAATGGCAGGCTGTTCGCTCATATTGAACAACAGCGTAAAGTTGATGTGGGATTGTGCACCCTCAACAGTATTGTTGTTTGGGTAAGTCCATTCTGCTGGAAAGCTGACATTGGGTGAAATTGGCGTCAGAACAAAATCGTAATCAGCAGTCGCCGCGACCGTCTTTGACCTGATCTCCAGCGTCATCAAATAGTTACTGAAGACTTCTTCCCCTGTTTTTCCAAGGCCGGATTCAGCCCATTCACGCATGATGGGTAGGATTTTCTCACGTGTTTGCTCTGGAAGGGCCTGCACATCTAAACCGGATCTTGTGCGCCAGAAATGATCCAGACCACGAAGCATTTCGGGTGTCATCCAAGGTTTTAAAAGTTCGACATGTGCACCGGCACTTTCGAATAGTTTGGCGGCCTCTGTGACGGCAGCGGTTACTTGCGGATCGACAGCCATTCCGCAGCCCGGGTCGAGAAGAAGGCCAATCTTTAAGCCACGAACGCTACGCTCAAGATTTAGCCAATCAATGTCGGCTTCTGGGAGGCTCATGTGATCGCGACTGTCTGGCTGGGACAGAATAGCCATGGCCATTGCGGCATCGTGAACGCGTCGTGTCATTGGACCTGCGGCACGTCCCATAAAAGGTGGCTCGATAGGAATGCGTCCCAAGCTTGGCTTATGCCCAACCAGACCACACCATGCAGCCGGTAGCCGTACGGACCCACCAATATCGGTTCCCAGATGGATTGGACCATAGCCCGCAGCACCGGCAGCAGCAGCACCGGCACTCGATCCGCCGGGGTTCTTTTCCAGATTCCAAGGATTGCGGGCGAGTTTGTGAAAGCTGGATGTCCCCGATGATGCCATTCCAAAATCCGGCATTGTTGTTCTTCCGAGAAAGACAGAACCTGCCTCACGCAGGCGGGCGGCGGGTGGTGAATCTGCGCTCTTCGGTGTCATGTCGCCGGAAGCTGTGCCCAGCGGCATCGGCACGCCTTTGGTCGCAATGTTTTCTTTGAGTGTGACGGGAACGCCATCCAGCGATACGCCCTTCACACGAATTGGTTCTCCCGCTTTCCAGCGTGCTTCGGATGCACGTGCCGCTGCAAGAGCACCTTCCGCATCAACAAACCACATCGCATTCAGTTGCGGGTCGTGTTGCTCAATATGCTCAATAACTGCTTTGGTAACTTCAACAGGCGAAAAGGTTCCGGCTTCGTAGCCGTTAATCATTTCCTGAGCGCTGAGGGCATTAAGTTTTGTCATGATTACGTTTGATCCAGTCTAGGAAACGAGGAAATTCAGTTCAGCGGCGCTTCAATTGAAGGATTGCTAAGCTCACGGAAGTGGGCAAAATCCCACTGCCTGCCGGGTGCTGCATCAATAAGGCTGCACGTATAGGCGTGTTTGGGTTCTGAAAGCACATTGATCGCGGTGTCATACTCAACGATGCGGCCATGCTGCATAACCAGAACATCGTCGCAAATTTGCGCTGCCACACGCAGATCGTGCGTGATGAAAAGGATGGAGATGCCGAGCTTTTCCTGCAATTCATCGAGCAGTTGCAACACCTGTGCCTGAACAGAAACGTCAAGTGCAGAAACCGCCTCGTCAGCCACAAGGACATCCGGCTCCATAGCAACGGCTCGTGCAATGGCAATGCGCTGGCGTTGACCACCTGAGAACTGATGCGGATAGCGATCGATTGCATCTTCCGGTAATCCAACCAGTTGCAGCAGTTCCGCTGCGCGCGCTGTCGCCGTGCGTTTATCGACGCCCATATTGACCGGGCCTTCAACAAGGCTTCGGCCAATCGTCCAGCGCGGATTAAGTGAGCGAAACGGGTCCTGAAAGATGATCTGGATATGCTTGCGATAGGGTTTAAGCTGGCGTTGCGAAAGCTTGGCGATGTTGTAGTCGGAAACCTTAATGTCGCCCGCTGTAGGATCGATAAGGCGCATTACACATCGGGCAACGGTCGATTTACCCGAGCCGCTTTCGCCCACTATTCCGAGTGTTCGACCACGCTTGATCGTGAAACTCACATCGCTTGCAGCGAATGTATGCTCGCCTTTAACGAATACCTTGTGCGTGCCATATGCCTTTTGAAGATCATCGACCTGAAGGGCTAGTTCATTAGAAGCAGTCGCGCGTGCTGCGCGTGGCGTCAGGCTTGGCACGGATTGTAGCAGCTTTTTCGAGTAATCTTCCTGTGGGGAGCGCAGTAGTTTTTCGACCGGCGCATGTTCAACCACATTGCCGTTTTTCATCACATGGACGGTATCAGCAATTTCCGCCACAACGCCCATATCGTGCGTAATGAACAAAACCGCTGTGCCGTGCTTCTCCTGTAATTCGGCTATCAGACTAAGGATTTGCTTTTGCGTTGTGACGTCAAGTGCTGTCGTCGGCTCATCAGCAATCAGCAATTGCGGTTCAAGCACAAGCGCCATGGCGATCATGATACGCTGACGCTGACCACCAGATAACTGATGCGGATAGGAGCGATAAACGCGATCAATATCGGGCAGATGAACCTGCTCCATGATGTTGAGAACACGCGCCTTACGCTCGCTGGATGAGAGATTCAAATGCGTGCGCAGCACTTCTTCAATCTGTTCGCCAACACGCAAAACCGGATTAAGCGCAGTCATCGGCTCCTGAAAGATCATTGAGATTTTTCGGGCGCGAATGGCACGCATTGCCTGTGGTCCGAGATCGAGAAGGTTTTTACCTTCCAGATTGATCTGACCCCCAGCGGGTTCTAGCGCACCTTTTGGCAAAAGCCCCATGATCGAAAGCGATGTGACGGACTTGCCCGACCCGCTTTCTCCAACGAGGCAGACTGTCTCGCCTTTCCTGATTTTCAGTGAAATGCCATTGAGAACAGGTTTCGCGTTGCTGTTGCCAGCAAGCCTTACGGTCAGATCGGATATTTCCAGCACTGTGGGTGCATTGTCAAAATTTCGGTTCTTGAAAATCATGATCAGCCCTCGCGTTTCTTGAGACGTGGATCGAGCAGATCACGCGCCGTATCGCCCAGAAGGTTGATGGAAAGGATGCATAGTGAAAGCAACAATCCCGGCCAGAAGATCAGCGATGGCTTAAGCTGAAAATAGAGCCGGCCTTCGGCCATGATGTTGCCCCATGTCGGGATTTCGGTCGAAATGCCCGCACCCAGGAACGATAGAATTGCCTCGGTCAGAATGGCTGATGCGCAGACATAAGTAGCCTGCACAGTCAGCGGTGCCAGTGTGTTTGGCATCAGATGCTGCCAGATGATCTTTGGCATCGAAGACCCAAGCGAAAGCGCTGCTTCAATATAAGGTTCTTCGCGAGCTGAAAGCACAATGGAACGTACCAGACGAACAACGCGCGGAATTTCCGGAATGGTGATTGCCGCCAGAACCGAGCCAATGCTTGCACCGTTTAGCGCGATCAGTGCGATGGCCAGCAAGATGGACGGTATCGCCATAAGGCTATCCATAACACGCATAATGATGGCGTCCGCAACGCGGGAGAAGCCCGCAACCAGACCAATGATCAGCCCAAGAAAGATGCTGACAATTGCTGCACCAATTCCGATGAGCAGTGATACACGCCCACCCATCAGAACACGGGACAAGAGATCACGACCGTAACCGTCCGTGCCCAGCGCATAAGTTTCTGAAGGTGGCTTCAGACGCTGCAAGGCATCCATAGTCATGGGATCATGCGGGACAATCCACGGCGAGATCAAAGTCATCACGATGAGAATGATGAGCACGGCGGCGGCAATGATCGGACCAATGCCAAGTCGAGTTGCCTTTGAGAAGGACAGAGCGCCCAGCAGCCATTGCAGGCGTGCTGCCGGTTGTGGTGTGGCTGACATTAGTAGCGTATCCTTGGGTCAAAGAGCGTGTAGGAAAGATCAATCAGGAGATTGACGAACACGTAAAGCGCACTGGTAAGCAGGATCATTCCCTGAATAACCGGATAATCGCGTGCGAGAACGGCATCCACTGTGAGGCGTCCAATTCCGGGTATATTAAAGACGCTTTCCGTCACAACCACGCCGCCGATGAGCAGAGCAAAGCCTGTGCCTATAACAGTGAGAATAGGAACAGCAGCATTGCGCAATGCGTGATGAAAAAGAACGACTTTTTCGCGCACACCCTTAGCGCGGGCGGTGCGGATATAATCTTCACCCAACACTTCAAGCATGGAAGCGCGGGTCATGCGTGCAATAAGCGCCACATAAATCACAGCCAGTGTGAAACAGGGGAGTGCTGCACGCGAAAGGAACTTACCAAAATTTTCCGTTGGTGCGGTATAGCCCTGAACCGGGAACCAGCGCAGATCAATCGCAAAAAACTGGATGAACAGGTAGCCGATAACGAAAACCGGTATCGAGAAGCCCAACACCGAGAGCGTCATGACGGCGTAATCAATCCATGTACGATGACGCCATGCAGCCAAAATTCCCAGCGGAACTGCAATGGCAACGGACAAGAAGATCGTCATTAAAGCGATGTTCAAAGTCGGCCACATGCGCTGACCAATCATCGTTGTGACAGAGGTACCAGAAATCAGCGATGTTCCGAGATCGCCCTGAAACAAATGGCCGACCCAAGTGAAAAACTGAACATGAAGCGGCAGGTTCAACCCCAACGACTCCCTGATGCGATCAAGCTGCTCGGTCGTTGCTGAATCACCGGCAATGATCGCGGCGGGATCACCGGGTGTCAGGCGCAGAAGGAGGAAAACAAAGATCGCAACGATTGCCATGACTGGGATGACGGCAAGAATGCGACGCAGGATAAAGCCAAACATGGGTTGTCCTTGTCGAAAATTCGGGCGAATGAGAACAAGCTGAGAAGGGGAACTTCCAGATCAAACGCATTCAGATTTATGTGAGCAGTCTAGGTAGGTGGTGAAGCGCAAACGCTATTCGACTTTTTTAACGTTCCAGAATACCTGTACCGGAGACATAACCATGTCTTCCAGCACCTTGCGGCGGGCATGCGGAGAATAGAACTGGCCGAGCGGCAAATAGCTCACATTGTCCATCGCATGAATCTGGATTTTCTTGGCGATTTCCTTGCGCTGTTCAGGTGTCTTTGCATCGATGAATTCTCCACGCAGAGCTTCGATTTCATCATCCTTTGGCCATCCGAACCATGCCTGATCGCCCCGACCGTTCAGCATTGGGCTAATCAGCGGATTGTCGACTTCTGGAACGATCCAGTTCGTAAAGAACATGTTCCAGCCCCCTTCGCTTGGCTTGCCCTGATTGGCGCGTCGCGTTACGACAGACTGCCAATCCATTGGCTGCAGATCGACTTTAAAGCCTGCTGCGCGTAATGCTTGTGCTGCAACAACTGGCTGCGATGCAATCACACGAACATCGGTTGGCTGAAGAATAACAACAGGCGTGCCGTCATAGCCGGATTCAGCAAGGAGCTTTTTTGCGCCTTCAATATCGCCGCCATTGATCAGCGTTTCGCCGCCGGTTTCATCACCCAAAGGTGTGCCACAACCAAATATTGCTCCGCAAACTTTGTAGTACTCAGGATTGCCGACGATGTTTGCGAGGAAATCTTTCTGGCTCAGAGCCATAAGCGCTGCCTGACGGACTTTCTTGTTATCAAAAGGAGGATGTTTGAAGTTCATTCGGCCAATGGCCTGATAGCCCAGATCATCACGCAATTCGATAGCGACGTCATCGCTTGTTTCGAGGATTGGCAGCAGATCAACAGGAACCTGATCGATGAAGTCAACTTCGCCAGACATGATTGCGTTAACTGCCGTCTGCGAGTCAGCCATTGTGACCCAGTTTACTTCGTCAACATTGGCCTTCTTGCCACCGGCCATCCAGCTTGGTGGCTCGTCACGCGGCACGTAGTCTTCAAATTTCACATAAGTGGCACTAACGCCCGGCTGGAATTTTTCGGTAACAAATTTGAATGGGCCGGAGCCAATATATTCTGTGATTGCGGTATCAGCAGGCGTTGCTGCGATGCGTGCAGGCATTATGAACGGAGGCAGGGCGGACTGTTTCGCAATAGTGTCGAGAAGTGGAGGGAATGGTTTGCTCAGCGTCCATACAATCGTCTTGTCGTCTTTTGCTTCAAGGCTGTCTGTGAGCTTAAAAATTGTTTGGCCGCCAGAATCGCGCTGTCCCCAACGCTTGAGCGAGGCAACCACATCCGCAGCCGTTACCGGCGCGCCGTCATGAAATTTCAGGCCGTCGCGCAGCGTAAATGCGTAGGTCTTGTTGTCGTCGGAGACTGTCCAGCTTGCCATCTGTGGCTGCGGCCGAAATTTGTCATCAACGGCGACCAGCACGTCATAAATCATATAGGCATGGTTACGCGTAATATGCGCGGTGGTAATCACCGGATCAAGGACACGTAGTCCTTCCATGACGGCCGTGATTGTCTGCGCCTGAGCTGGAAAGCAAAATGCCGAACCAGCGAGCAAAACGGTTGCGATGCCTGCAAAAGTTGACCGCAAGCGGCTCATGCCGGGATTTGCATGGCCTTTGGCTTTCAGCGATGGCTGTGAATTCTTTTCATGAAGCATTGCTTTTCCCATTTGCAGATGATGTTCCGTTGTTTTTTTTGGCAGCAATGATGCTGACTGGTGGCTTTGACATCCAACTTTTTTACTCGTGTCGAAGTTGAGACTTGTTCCGCGCATTCTTTCCTCCTCCAGTCCGTAAGCCAATCATTCCCGTGATTGACATTGGTATCGACTAGCGATACGGTAGTATTGTTATTGACGATAGCTGGCATATTGCTAATGTGTCAAGGGGATTTAAAGGAGGGACTATGCGCGACGTTGAGAGAGTGGAATATGGTGTTCGTCCGGTGTCTGATGCGGATGAAAAAGACCCGCTTTTTGTCTCCGCGATAGCGCGCGCGATGCAGGTTTTGTCAGCGTTTCATGGCACCAGTAAGCCATTGACTCTCAACGAGATTGCAAAAATATGCGGCATGGGGAAAAGCACTGTGCAGCGCATTGTTCACACACTTCGGCAACAGGGATATATTGAACGCGATCCCAATGACCGTGGTTATGTTCCCGGCGTTCGTATTCTTGATCACACGCTGGATTATCTCCGCTTGAACTCTGTTATTGTTCGTGCGCTTCCGTCTCTTCTTGAACTGCGACGCGATGCGAGTGAGCGGGTTGATTTGAGCGTGCGAGACGATCTTCGTTTGGTTTATGCTCTCCGATTACAAAGTAAGCGGGAAGCATTTTTCGCAACGCTCATTGGCAACAGCGTGCCGCTCTATTGTACATCAGGTGGTCGAGCAGTTATGGCACAACTCAGCGATGATGAAGTAAACGAAATTATTCAACGTTCTAATCGACGCAAATTTACACCGCGTACCATTACAGAGCCCCAAGAAATCTGGGACAAAATTCACGAAGCTCGCGAAAACGGTTATGCTCTTGCTTCTGAAGAAGTTCTTCAGGGGGAAATCGCTATTGGCGCAGCGATACGCGGTCCCGAAGGGCGTCCAGTAGCAGCCATACACATAGGCGGTTCTTTAAGTGAATGGAACAGAGACAACTTCGTTGGTCATTTCGCGCCATTGGTATTGGCTGCAGCAGGAAGTATAAATCGCTTTTAGCTTTTATGGAAAAGCGACTCCATGCGTATCATACGGTTAGTGAGGTAATGCCGACGGGCCAACTTCGCAGGTCATTTCAACGCGAATGGAGACGTGGTTCGTCGGAATCGAATTAGAGCCGGTATTCTTGACTGTCGCTCAAAGGTCAGTGCCGATTGAGAAATAAAGTCATGCGCAAAAAACAAAACGATAAAGCGCGTCGACTCAATTCGACAAATTGCGACGCGCTTTGGTTTCATTGCCTGAAGGCTGTGAAATAGGTGTTTGTCAGGCAAACATCAATCTAAGCTTCTTGCTAACTCCGGCAAAGCCTCAAATATATCTGCAACGATTGCGTAGTCTGCCACCTGGAAGATCGGAGCCTCTTCGTCTTTGTTAATGGCGACGATAATTCTCGAATCCTTCATACCAGCAAGATGCTGGATTGCTCCTGATATACCGCACTTGAAATCGACTGTCATTCGCAGCCACCTCGCTCATTTATTCACAATGACCGGCTTATAGATCTGTAAACATGAAAATTTGCAACACTACCCTCTTCAGTTGTACCGTTTTGCAACGGGTCGGCTGGATCAAGATCGTCCAACACAATTGCTGACGTATATCCGGCCGAGGCGAATGGCCAACGTTGTAGCAATGAGCATAGAAAGACAGTTTGCAAACTGCATCCAAACGAATTTTCTAAAGGTCATAATTGACGCATCGAGGTTGCATGAGCGAGGAATCAAACAGCGAAGACACGCAGGAATATCGACCAACACCGTTATTCAAAACAAACATGCGAGAGATGCCCTTAAAATCGGCTCTTGGTTTCTGGCAAGAATCTTCTGGTCCGCGTTGTGACGTCAACATCTTCCAACCCGAAGCATTTCAGCACGCATTGCACATACCGCTTTGCTGAATTCTTGTTCACAAATAGTCCCGGCGTCGCCCGAAAGCTGCGTCGATCCAATTATCGTATCGGCGCCGATGACTATGACCATTTCAATTTGAAGTTTGTTCTGGCTGGCAATTGGAGTCGAGAGGATGGAGATAAGAAACACGAGCCATTATCTAGAGGCCTCATCATTCATGATGCAGCGCAAGCCCATGCGGGATGTGCGACTGATTTTTCCAGTCTGACCCTGGTCGTTTCACGATCCTTCTCTCGCCGCTTCTGATCTGCCGCGAGGAACATAGTATACGGCTTCGAAGAACCGCAGAGACCGCCTCCGCTCACGGTTGGAGAAGCGCTTCAGCTTCCATCTCTGCAATATCCTGAAAACGGTCAGCAATGCGCGCATGAGCGCGTCCATTGTCGGAAACTCCCAGGGAGACCAGAATTTCATCTGACCCAGGGGCATCCGCAACCATAAAATTCGCTGTCAGGAAATGAGATCGTTTGCCGTTCTCGCTCTTGTGCATCATGGGCAGTGACATCAATGCACCCGGTGCGTTGCGCGTGTTGGCGAATTCCAGATAGTTTGTACCGCCGATCGCGTTGCGGAAAGGATTGCCAAATCGCAGCGTATGAATGACCGCTGAGGCATGTTCAATCTCGCCGTTGATCCCAACTGCCGCAGCCTTGCCGCATGCCTCGACCTTTTCGGCGGGCATAAGCTGCAGGATGCGCTTAGTCATAGTCTGGCTCAGCTCTTCTGCAATATCGATAATTTCTGGCCGCAAGTTTTCAACGAAACCTCGTCCCGCCCATGGATTGCGAATTACTGCGGACACCACGACGATATTGACCGGACGGGCTGCAAGCTTGCCACCTTCAATCAATGTCTCTTCGATGGAGGTGCTGATTTTCCTGATTTCCAGTGCCATGATGTTCTCATTTTAAGGTTTTCGAAGGGTTGAGTTGCATCAAGACTAACCGGAATTCAGTCGGCTTCTTCATCGCATTCACGGAGAGAAGCGTAAAAACTTCCTATGAAGCCTAGTAGCATTCGTATAACGTCGTGCGCATGATGCACGCATGTTGTTGGGAGGCGCCAGCTTGAATCGTACTCTACAGATTTTGTCACTGCGGGCCGTTGCCAGCCAGATCAACAGCGGCGACGACATCGAGACCGTTCTGCAAGATTTGATCGAAGCCGCTTGCCAGCATGCCAACTGGACGCTGGGTTCTATCATGGGCATCGATGCCGCACATGGCTATGCGCATGTGATCGTGCGGCATGATCCGACACTGATTGAACGCCAGTTGCCCGATCGGTGGGAGCTGGCAACCAGCCCCTCTCTGATGGCGTTACAGCGCAACGAACCGGTCTATATTCGTGATGCACGTCAGTCGGATGAGTTTCCGGGATACAGGGCGGAGGCCTTTGAGCGCGACTATCGAACCGTTCTCGTGATGCCCATGAATTGTCTAGACAGCGACGGGCGACCGATGGTGCTCAGTGTTATTTCACGACAACTCACCGAGGTCACACAGGATGATCTCGCCTTTCTGGGAACGATTATTCATCTTGGTGCAATGGCGGTCGAGAGGGAACATCGACACCAAGTAGAAAAGCGTGCGGCGCGGCGTCTCGAGAACGCGCTCAAAGCGCATACGTCCCTGCTGGAGCATGTCCTGAGTGATGGTTCGGTAGGCTCACTTGCCGCCATGGTCGGTACGCTTTTGCCCAATCCGACAATCGTCATTGATTTTACCACCAATCAAATCATCGCAGGTGCATCGCCCAACGAAGCGCTGTTTGAAAAGATTGCGTGGCAGGATGCCGTTTCGACCGCTTTTGCAAGGCCGCTGATGAAAACGGCTCGTGATGCTATCGAGCGAGGCTCGGTGGAATCTGTCAGCTTTTTCCTGGATGATGGTCAGAAACGCATGACCATTGCTGCGCGCGTGGAAGCATTGATGGTCGACAAGCAACTGGTTGGAGCGTTGATCCTGTTTCCAACATCGAGGGAGTTCAGCGACCTTGATCTGCTGATGCTTGATAGTGCAAAATTTGCACTGAGTGTAGAAATGATGCGCAGTTTCATACGTTTTCGGTTTGAAACGCGCACCCAGACCGAACTGTTTTTTGAAGTGGTCGAGGCCCGCTGGCGCAATGCGAGTGATGTTTCGCAAAGGGCTCAGAGGCTTGGGCTCAATTTCTCGACCGCGCGACAGATGCTCCTCATCGATTTTCCGGAAAAAACCAAGGCGTTTGGCGGGGCATCCATTGATATCGAACATATTCTGTCACGCATCATGCAGAAGGCAGGCATTGAGGCCAATCTGATCGCAATCGAAGGTGGTGCTGTTTGTCTTCTTCCGTTTGATGGAAGCAAGCGACAGGAACGGACTACCAAACTAGCCCAGCGCATAGCCGAAGAACTTGGACGCTACTTCGATGAGAAACCGATTGTGGTCAGCGGCAATCGCTGTGCGGGGTTGGCCGATTATCCAGTTGCGTGGGAACGCTGCAACCGCATGGTGCGGATCGGCCGTGCGTTCGGATTGACAGGGGCATTGTCGGCCCAGGATTTCGGACCTTTGCCGATGCTTGTTGCAGCTTCGGAAGCGGTTGATGTGCGTGGATTTGTGCATGATAGTGTTGGAGCTATCGCCGAACATGATCGCGAAAACGGTACACCTTATCTCGAAACACTTTCGACCTTTCTGCAAGAAGGATGTCGCAGTCAGGCCTGTGCCGACACGATGGGGCTTCACGTTACAACATTGCGTTATCGTCTCACGCGGATACAGGAACTGTTTGGCATCAATGTCGAGACACCTGAAAAGCGCTTTGCCATAGAACTGGCAATTCGGCTGTATGGTGTCATCAACAACCAGTTTTCTGCACGCAAACAATCAGAAGCCGAGCCGTCTACGATCTGATCCAACTCAATGAATTCCTTGCCTATCCGTTGAAAATAAAAAGATTTTCAGCGGAAGAATATCTATTTTCACGTTTGTTGATGCGTTCCTACGAAACGAAGCATATTTTTCAAAATCAATCCTGCAAGTAGTAGGGAGAAGCAATCAACAGCCAGAGTTAGCCTTATCTTTATAACAATATGAGGGAAGGCTGACGCATGGTTGAAATGGCGACCTTAAACGACGCACCGATTGATCCGATTGCACTGCGTCGCGCCTTTGGCACTTTCGTGACCGGCGTCACTGTCATAACCACGCGCAGCGCCGATGGCTCGCCACGCGGAATGACTGCAAATTCGTTCACATCCGTTTCGCTTGATCCGCCCTTGCTGCTTGTCTGTGTCGCGAAATCCGCGTCGAGCTATGGCGCTTTTACCGATGCAGGGTGTTTTGCGGTCAATATTCTGCATGAGGGGCAGGTTGATGTCTCGAATGTCTTCGCATCCAAATCCCCTGACAAATTTCAATCCGTCAATCATGATCGCGTTCACACCGGTGCGCCGGTTCTGACCGACAGCCTGACATGGTTTGATTGCACAGCGGTCAACGCAGTCGATGCTGGCGACCACGCAATTCTGATCGGTCAGGTACGGGCTTTTGGCACCAGTCCGTTGGCACCACTTGGTTTTTGTCGCGGACGCTATGCTAGCGTGAAAGACCCGTTGCCGAACGGCTGGCTCGCATCGCTCGGTATGATTATCGGCTATCTCATTGAAGCGGAACCGGGCTTGCTTCTGCGGTCGAATGGAAAGGGTGGCTGGGTATTGCCGAGCGCACATCGTCGAAAGGCGGATAGCCAGCTTGTCGTTGAAGGCGGCGAAGCCCTGCGCCTCCTGCCCGAAAATACGTTCCTTTATTCCGTTTTTGACGTTGCTGACAGCGACCCCGGCTATTTGGTCTATCGTGCGCGCCTTGCCGACGATAGCTGCGCGAAGCTGCCCAATGACCTGCAATTCTTCCCTATTAATGAAATCCCTTACGACCAGATTGCCACGCATGAATTGCGCTCGATGCTCCGCCGTTACGTGCGTGAGCGTCAGGAACAGCGCTTCGGCATTTATATGGATTCCGATGATGGCGGACGCATCGCGATGATCGATGGCGAGGCCCGCGCCTGGATGAAGAACTCACACGAATAGGATATCGCAATGAAAACGACTGTCACGACACTGGAAGGCTCGCAACAAAAACTCTTCATCGGTGGGCGATTTGTGGATCCGGTCAACGGCAAATATATCGCTAGCTACGATCCGACCACAGGTGAGCCATGGTATGAGTTTGCAGAAGCAGATGCCGATGACGTCAATGCGGCTGTGAAAGCCGCAACGGATGCCTTTCAAAACCCGGAATGGCGTCGCATGACGCAGACGGACCGTGGAGGGCTGGTGCGCCGTCTGGCGGAACTTGTCCGAGCCAATGCAGATGCGCTTGCAGAAATTGAAACGTGCGATAACGGTAAGCTGCTCAAGGAAACCAGGGCGCAAATGCGCTCCATGCCTGACAGCTATCACTATTTTGCCGGTATGGCCGACAAGTTGCATGGCGATACGATCCCGATCAACCGGCTGGACACGTTGAACCTCAATCTACGCGAGCCGCTTGGCGTCGTTGGTATGATCACGCCATGGAATTCGCCACTGATGCTGTTAACCGGGACGCTGGCCCCTTGTCTGGCAATCGGCAATACCGTTGTCATCAAGCCGTCCGAACACGCGACAGCTTCAACACTGGCGCTGGCCGAGCTTATTCATGAAGCTGGTTTTCCTGCAGGTGTCGTCAATGTAGTGACCGGCACCGGTGCTATTGCGGGTGAAGCTCTGACCCGAAATCCGGGTGTCGCCAAATTTGTCTTCACCGGCAGCACGGCAACCGGTCGGCGCATTGCAGGCAATGCTGCTCAGAACCTTGTGCCGTGCTCGATGGAGCTTGGCGGCAAATCACCCCATGTCGTGTTCGGAGATGTGGATATCGAACACGCCGTCAACGGTGTTGTCTCAGGTGTCTTTGCAGCAGCCGGTCAGACCTGCGTTGCCGGCTCCCGTTGCTTCGTTGAAGCCAGTGTCTACGACAAGTTTATCGAGGCACTTGTTGCGAGAACGAACCGGATTCGCGTCGGTCTTCCAACCGTGGATGACACGGATATTGGCCCACTCGCACTCGCCGACCAGCTCTCGAAAGTTGAGGGGTATGTTGCCTCCGGTTTGAGGGAAGGCGCGAAGATTGCTGCCGGTGGCCATCGTCCGCAAACAGAGGAACTTTCCAGCGGGGGCTGGTATTTCGAGCCCACGGTTATGGTCGATGCGCAAAATGACATGTCATTCATGCGCGACGAAATCTTCGGCCCAGTCGTTGGAGTCATGCCTTTCCGCGACGAGGCGGAGATGATCTCACTCGCCAATGACACGCATTACGGCCTCGCTTCCGGTATCTGGACGAAGGATATCGACAGGGCGCTGCGTTTTGCCAATCGGATCGAGGCAGGCACCGTCTGGATCAACACTTATCGCTCAGCGTCATTCATGTCGGCCAATGGCGGCTTTAAAGAAAGCGGTTATGGCAGACGCGGTGGCTTTGAAGTCATGCAAGAGTTCTCGCGTTTGAAGAACGTCATCATCGACTATTCCGGCGCTATGCAGGACCCATTCGTCATCCGCCTGAAATAACTTCCAAAATCTAGCCTCGAAAGGCAGCTGATCATGAAATTTGCAGTGTCTCTCACAATGGAGCGTTTTTCACCCAGCATCCCGATGGAAACGGTGAAGAGCAATCTTCTGCAACTTGCACGTATTGCGGATGACGGCGGATTTGAAACGCTGTGGACCGCTGAACATCATACGCTTGAATGCACCATTTCGCCGAACCCGTTTCAAACGCTTGTCTGGCTCGCGCAGCACACGGATCGTATCCGGTTGGGCACTTCGACTCTTGTTGCACCATACTGGAATCCCATCCGGCTGGCAGGTGAATCCGCTCTTTGCGATCATCTCACAAACGGGCGTCTGGAGTTCGGCATCGCGCGCGGTTCGTACCAGTATGAGTTTGATCGTATGGCAGGTGGCATGCCCCAGCAAGAGGGCGTTGCCTACATGAAAGAAATCGTTCCAGCTGTGAAGAAGCTCTGGGCTGGCGATTATGCCCATGACGGACATTACTGGAATTTTCCGGTTACTGCTGCCGTTCCAAAACCGCTACAGCAACCACATCCGCCGATCTGGGTTGCGGCGCGTGATCCCGGCACCTTTGATTGGGCTGTTGCCAATGGCGCAAGCATTCTTTCGACGCCATTGTCCGCTCCAGCGGCTGAAATTCACGTTCTTGGTGAGAAGTTTCGCAAGGCCGTCAGTGATCATCCGGAAGTGCCGCGTCCACGTTTCATGATGCAGCGTCGTACATGCATCTATGACAAGCCAGATGGTTGGGAACTGGCAGTCAAGCACAGCATGGATTATGGCCGCGCTTTTGAAAATCTGATGCAGAATATCGGCACTGTGCGCGATGGTTTCCCGGAGGCCGTTCCTTACGAGACAGTCAAAGGCAAGGATAACTACAATCCCGAAAATATCCGCAAAAACCTGATGTTCGGCACACCTGATGAAGCGATCGAGAAGCTCCTCGACTATGAAGCTGCGGGCGTGGACCAATATTGTCTTGGTCTGACTTTCAATCTGCCTTTTGAGTTGCAAAAGCGCACTCTGGAATTGTTCACCAAGGAGATCATGCCGTTTTTCGCTGAGCGTGAAAAAGAGCAGCAGCGTCAACAAAAGCGTGTGGATGCTTGAGCATGGTTAGAACACTTCGTCATACCGTCGGAGACGTGACACTCAATTACCGCATCGATGGCCATGGCGAACCGCTGATCTGCATCCACGGCGTCGGCTCCTATCTGGAAGCATGGAACGGTGTGGTGGATCGGCTCAAAAGCCGATTTGCCATCCTTACTTTCGATCTCCGGGGACACGGAAAATCCAGTAAGGTCTACGGGCGTTATGAAATCGACGATTTTGTCACCGAGACGCTGGCGCTTGCAGACAAGGTTGGCTTTTCAACATTCAATCTGGTGGGCTTTTCTTTGGGCGGCCTGATCGCTCAGCGCCTGGCACTCACTCATCTCGAACGGTTACGCAAACTTACCCTGTTGTCCACTGTCGCAGGGCGGACGCCGGAAGAGCGAAAGCGTGTTCTCGAACGGCTGGCTGCATTGCGCGCGGGAACACCCGCGGATCATCACAACGCATCCCTGTCGCGTTGGTTGACCGAGGATTTTCAGGAGAGAAATCCTCAGGTCATTGCCCGCTTGCGCGCACGCGATACTGAGAACGACCCGGCTTGCTATGCTTCCGCATATCGTGTGTTGGCAGAGACGGATTTTGGCGGCTTTCTCGATCAGATCCGCTGCCCCACATTGATTGCAACCGGTGAAGATGACATCGGCTCCAACCCGCGCATGGCTCGCTATATGCATGAGCGCATTCCAGGATCGGAACTGCAAATATTGCCCGGTTTGCGACATTCCATCCTGATTGAAGCACCCGAGCTGGTCGCCGATTTGCTTGAAACATTTATCGGGCCAGAGGAAAAAGCCAATGGATGAGACGTTGAAAGCGAGGGGTCAAGCCGTACGACGCAGTGTTTTGGGTGACGACTATGTTGATCGCGCGATGAACGGTGCGGATGAATTTTCCAGCCCGTTTCAGGATGTGCTCAACGAATATTGCTGGGGCGGCGTATGGACGGATGAGGCGCTTGATCTCAAACAGCGCAGCCTTCTGAACCTTGGTATGCTTGCAGCACTCAATCGCATGCATGAATTCGGCATCCATTTCCGTGGTGCGAAGCGCAATGGATTGAGTGATAGCGAACTACGCGCAGCACTGCTTCAGATCGCGGTTTATTGCGGGATCCCCACTGGCGTTGAGGCCTTCAGAATCGCCCGTTCAGTTCGCGATGAAATGCAGCAGAAAGGCGAAATTTGAATTCCGTATTCTATAGGAACTGGGGCCGAAGCAGTCCTCCGTTGTGATGGAAGACGGCTGGCGTGTCTAAAGTCAGGATAAAACGTAACGGCAAGTAAAATATGCCGGGTCAACAATGAAAAGGGAACAAACATGAAACAGTTTAAAAAAATAGCTGCGCTTGCCACAGCGCTTTCGTTACCACTCGCAGCGCTCCCGGCGCAGGCTGGTGTGGTGCTTGATCGAATAATGTCTGCGAAGGTGATGAAGGTTGCCACCGATGCAAACTGGGCGCCTCAATCGTTCATGAATGACAAGAACGAGATGGATGGCTTCGATATCGATGTTGCGAAGAATATAGCTTCGCAACTCGGCGTTAAGGTCGAGTTCGTGACCCCAGGCTGGGATATCATCACAGCCGGTAATTGGCAGGGGCGCTGGGACATGCATGCCGGCTCGATGACGCCGACGCAGGCACGCGCCAAGATTTTCGATTTTCCCGCCGTGTATTATTACACGCCCGCTGCTGTTGCAGTTCACAAGGACAGCAGGGCGACAAAGCTTTCCGATCTTGACGCCAAGGTTGTAGGAGCAACAGCCACCTCGACATTTGAGGCCTATGCCAAGCATGACCTGACGCTTGATGCTGCTGGCGCACCGCCGTTCAAATATGAGTTTGAGCCCAAGGAAGTACGTTCCTACACCAATTCCTCCACAGCGTTTGATGATTTGCGTCTGGGTGACGGCGTGCGACTAGATGCGGTGGTTTCATCCATGCCGAGCATTGTCGATGCGCAGAAGGCAGGGTACCCGATCAAGCAACTTGGAGAACCGGTTTTTTATGAACCACTGGTTCTCGCCATCGAACATGGCGACAAGGAGTTCAATGACAAGCTTGCAGCAATCATCGATGAAATGCGCAAAGACGGCACTTTGAGCAAGCTCTCGGTTAAATGGTACGGCGTTGACTACACCACAGCCAAGTAAAACCATATGATAAAGGTGGCCCATCAGATTGGGCTGCCTCCGTTGTGCAGAGGATCCCCCATGCTCTATCCGGATACCGTCGAGTCTCAGGTGCTCGTTCACAAACCGTGGTTTGTAGCGGTTATGTTCATTACGGTTTTCGCTCTCATGCTAATGTTCAATCTGAGCGGGACGACGATGGGTGAACTGATGCGGCCAGTCATCGGTGAGCCAGCAGAAAGCGGACTTTACGGTCGTTTTGCGATCGCATTCGTTATCGCTGCAATGTTTATTCTCAACGTGGTGCTTATCGGCTTCGCTCCGCGAAACGTCCAGATTGGCGTGGTCTGGCTGGAATTACTGATCCTGTTTTTGCTGTTCTTCCGAACTTTCAATCTCAGTCTTCCTTTCATGGAAGAGAAACTACCATTTCTCATCACGCAGGGTCTTGTAACCACCATCTATATTTCGGCGGTTTCTATCGTTATTGCTTCTGCTATCGCCATTCTGGGGGCGGTGGCGAAGCTTTCCAATAACGGCTTTGCATACGCGATTGCGAGTTTCTACACCTCGTTTTTCCGGGGCTTGCCGCTTCTTATGCAAGTCTATCTGATCTATCTCGGACTTCCGCAGTTGGGCATCATTATTGATGCAGTGCCTGCGGGCATTCTGGCGCTATCGCTTTGTTACGGCGCGTATATGACTGAGATTTTCCGGTCAGGAATTCAAAGCATTGATCGCGGCCAATGGGAAGCATCGCGCTCAATCGGATTTGGGTTCGGTCTCACCATGCGCAAGGTGATCCTGCCACAAGCGCTCCCAGTGATCATTCCACCCACAGGTAACCAGTTTATCTCGATGCTGAAAGACAGTTCGCTCGTGTCGGTCATCGGCGTCTGGGAGTTGATGTTTCTGGCCAGAACTCTCGGGCAAAAGACATTTCAACATATGGAAATGCTGATCACCGCCGCAATGTTGTACTGGGTTTTGTCCATCTGTCTTGAGTTCATCCAGTCTCGCATTGAACGTCACTATGCCAGGAGTAAAGTCCGATGAGCACTGAAACAATTATCGATGCCCGTAACGTTTCCAAATGGTATGGGAGTTTTCGGGTTCTCACAGACATTAATCTGAAGGTTCACAAGGGCGAGCGTATCGTCATCTGCGGACCCTCGGGGTCTGGAAAATCGACACTGATCCGTTGTTTCAATCGACTGGAAGCGCACCAGGAAGGTGAGATCATCGTCAATGGTATAACTCTTCATAACAAGATGCCCAATGTCGCCGACGTTCGAAAGAACGTCGGCATGGTGTTCCAGCACTTCAATCTCTTTCCACATATGACCGTTCTGAGGAATTGCATGGTTGGCCCGATGTGGATCAATGGTGTAAAAGAGGCACAAGCAAGGGAGCTTGCCATGAAGTTCCTCGAACGCGTGCGCATCCCTGAGCAGGCAAATAAGTTTCCGATTCAATTGTCTGGTGGGCAGCAACAGCGTGTTGCCATCGCGCGTTCACTTTGCATGCAGCCCGCAGTCATGTTGTTCGATGAACCTACCTCGGCGCTTGATCCTGAGATGGTTTCCGAGGTACTTGAGACCATGACAGGCCTTGCCAAGGACGGCATGACCATGGTTTGTGTGACCCACGAAATGGGGTTTGCCCGTGCCGTTGCCGACCGTGTTATCTTTATGAACTCTGGGCAGATCGTTGAAGAAGCAAGTCCAAACGAGTTCTTTGGAAATCCCCAGCATGAGAGAACGAAGCTGTTTCTGGGACAAATTCTCAAGCATTAGGTGGCTCCAAATTTTATTGTTCCGGTGAAACCCGTTGAAGAGCACTTCAACGGGTACTCTGATGGTGATGTGTAGTCAGCCTCAAGCAAGAGCTGTGCTATATACCGCAGGAAAATCGCCACCCTTCTTCGTCCGCTTATGCGGATGTCTTATCTTCACGTGCGCGCATCATGGCCACGTCAAAGCAAAATCGTTTGCTCAAATAGATATAAAGGGGAACCAATGAAAACGAGATCAGCCCTCAAAATAGTAGCTCTGTTTGTCGGCTTGCAGTTTTCTGCAAGCTATAGTTTTGCTAATGCGCCAAAGTTGGATGATCTGATTGATCAGAAATACCCGGCTCTCGAAAAGATCTACAAGGATATCCATGCGAACCCCGAACTGGGGTTTCATGAGATCCGCACGTCGAATTTGTTGGCCGTTGAACTCAGAAAAATTGGATTTGATGTAACCACCGGTTTCGGCGTTGAATCTAGTCTTGTTGGCATTTTCAAGAATGGCGACGGTCCCACGATCATGTTGCGCACAGAACTCGATGGGCTGCCAATGGAAGAAAAGACCGGCCTCGATTATGCAAGCCGTGTGCAGGTTCCGGCTACTCAGTGGCCCGG
This sequence comes from Ochrobactrum sp. BTU1, assembly GCA_018798825.1. NCBI lineage: Bacteria > Pseudomonadati > Pseudomonadota > Alphaproteobacteria > Hyphomicrobiales > Brucellaceae > Ochrobactrum > Ochrobactrum sp. BTU1. The sequence continues at coordinate 92,107 of CP076357.1, forward strand.
CAATAAAGACGAAAGTGCCAAAGTTTTCGTTGCTCATAGCTGTGGCCATGACATTCACATGGCGGCATGGCTTGGAGCCGCACAAATGCTGGTAGATTTGAAGGACAAATGGCAGGGTACCCTGGTGATGATTGGTGAGCCTGCCGAAGAAATTGGCGGCGGTGCAACAGCGATGCTCAAAGCTGGTTTGTTTGAGAAATTTCCCAAGCCGGATTTCGGTTTCGCAATGCATGTAAATGCCGATCCGGCCGGAAAAATCACGGTGAAGGACGGCGCCTTCAGTGGCAACTCAGATACATTTGACCTTACGTTCAAAGGGCGCGGTGCTCACGGCAGTGCTCCACACCTTTCACTCGACCCAATCGTTATGGGTGCCCATTTTGTCAATGACATACAATCTGTCGTCAGTCGCGAGAAGGATCCGCGTGAGCCCGGCGTTATTACTGTAGGAAGTTTTCAAGCGGGAACTGCAGGAAATATCATTCCTGATAACGCAACACTGAAACTGACCATGCGCTCAACTTCGCCTGATACACGTGCGCTTTTGCTTGATGCAATGCGCCGCGTGGCACAGACCACTGCAGAGTCCGCGGGCGCGCCTCCACCAGAACTGCAGCGCATCGGAGGTGGTGCAGTGGCGGGTATCAACTCTTCAGAATTGATCGAGAACGTCAAACCCGCCTTAAATGAGGCTTTTGCAGACAAGGTCACTTACGTACCTTCGGCAGTCCAGCCAACTTTAGGAGTGGAAACTTATCCTGAATTTATCGAGGCAGGCGTTCCATCGATCTTTTACTGGATAGGCGGGTCGACGCCTGAAGCAATTGCGAAAGCAAAGGAAGGAAATAGCCCTGTTCCTTCCAACCATTCGCCACAGTTTGCGCCGGATCCCGAACGTTCTATTAAAACAGGGGCCAAAGCTTTGGCTCTCTCGGTGCTGGTTTCTTCGGAAATGCATGACAACTGAGCCGCTGGCAAACATCAGGCCTTTTGCTTGCAAGGATATACGTCGTTCAGCTCAATCTGCATCAGTGGACTGAGGAGAACCTTGAAGATTGGTGGCAAGACGTATAGAGCTGGCGTACAACTTCGCGCATAGTTCGACAAGCTTGGCGTAGTGTGTCCACCAACAAAAGGCGGACGCACAGCCGGGGTCCACGGGGCAACCGGAGTATACGCCAATGTTTAAGAGCGCGGCAGCGTTCGGACTTTTTTAGCCTTCTTTATCCATTGCCGACCGAGGATGCCGTTGACGTCATGTTCAAGCGCAAGCAGCGAATTAATACGTTTGCCTCAAGGCAGGTTGCAACAAAGCAATTTTTCGAAGCGGGCTCGTATCTATGTCCCCTGTCGAGTCCCACAGGCCTCGCACGCTGTTTTTGATATTCTTCGACGACCTGCGTTCAGCTGTTCTGGTGGACACATTCCTCAGATTGCCCAAGAGCAAAAGGTGCGATGAAATTCGCGTTGACTTTTTGTAAAAAAAGTCTGGGTCCATGTGGCGTCATGTGGACGAGGTGGATACTTCCATTTTCACGGGGAACAAACGCAATCTCGTTGATCTTCGGTATTTTCCATCAACTAGACATGAGTTACGTTGGCGCTCACGTTAAGGTAACGGTGCCACTTTTTTGATTACGAACGGCTCGAGTTTCAGGCTAACGCCTTCGCATCTTATCTTATTCTCCCTACTGGCATATTCCGCCTTGCTCTTGATGTTGCGCGCAAGCGATTGGATATCAGGGACCGTGGACATGGCTATGTGTTTGTGGACAGTCAGCCCTGCAATTATCTCGTATACGAAAGGTTATTGACCGAATTGTCGATGTATTTTGCGGTGTCAAAACAGGCAATCGAGGTAAAGTTAAAAAGATGGGATTGCTGACGGATCAGCGGAATAAGTCCCCCGACGCGCTTTCAACAATCATGATGGGAAATATCATGGGCCCGATCAAAGCGTAAGCCTGATCTAGGCTTGAAATCATCTATTTAAATTCCGTAACAATCAGCGACATTGTCACCTATTCTTGACTAGGCTCAGGACCCATTGATTTTAGAGTTATGAACTGATTCAGTTTCGCTTGAGCAGACTGATCGATGAGTAATCTTTACTGGCTGAGTGAAGGACAAATGGCACGCCTTCGTCACTTTTTTCCCTAGGGTCAGGACCCATTGATTTGAGCAGGCCGCTGTGATTGAGGCTCACAGCGAGGAGCCTGAATGATGAGTGATTTGTATTGGCTGACGGACGAGCAGATGGCGCGTCTTCAGCCGTATTTTCCGAAGAGCCATGGCCGGGAGCGCGTCGATGACCGGCGGGTTTTGAGCGGCATCATCTTCGTCAATCGTAATGGGCTGAGGTGGCGGGATGCGCCGAGAGAATATGGCCCGGCAAAGACGCTCTACAATCGCTGGAAGCGGTGGAGCGACAAAGGCATCTTCATCCGCATGATGGAAGGCCTGGCGACACCTCAGGCTCCCGAACGCAAGACGATCATGATCGACGCGACCTATCTCAAAGCGCACCGCACGGCGTCGAGCCTGCGGGTAAAAAAGGGGGGCCGGGACGCCTGATCGGGCGCACGAAAGGCGGCATGAACACCAAGCTGCATGCTGTGACCGATGCGAATGGCCGTCCCATCAGCTTCTTCATGACCGCTGGCCAGGTCAGCGATTACACTGGTGCGGCCGCTTTGCTCGACAGTCTGCCCAAAGCGCAATGGATGCTGGCCGACCGAGGCTATGATGCCGACTGGTTCCGCGACGCCTTGCAGGAAAAGGGTATCACGCCCTGCATCCCGGGACGGAAAATACGGAACGAGACCGTAAAATACGACAAGCGGCGCTACAAACGCCGCAATCGCATCGAGATCATGTTCGGCCGCCTGAAGGACTGGCGGCGCGTCGCCACGCGCTACGATCGGTGCGCGAAGGCCTTCTTCTCCGCCGTCGCCCTCGCCGCTACCGTCATCTTCTGGCTCTGATCAATGAGTCCTGACCCTAACCATGCGCCTTCGTTTCCTGATGTTGTCTTTGATCTCTTTATGGGCATCTACCCGCCCACTGATCGCTTTGTCACTCGCAGGGCCGACGTAACTTCGTTTATCCTTGCCTTGGGGGGGGGGAATGTCGAAATAGCAGTAATCACGATTTTTGACTGTAACCTTCACGAACCATCCCTCCAGGGGGAAAGACTGCTGCAAATTGCGCATCCATTGCCCGCTGATTTAACTCAGCGAACATTGTTCGATAACTAATGTCGATATCTTTCATTTCTGACGCTTTCCTTTTGAGTGGTCTGGCTCTGGTAAGGGTCGAGAAAACCATTTCGCAACGCTGTTATAAGTCTCTGTCAAAACCTTATAACTAAGTTTGTGCGAGATGTTGTTATAAGTCATTGGCAGAACCTTATAACGAGCAGGACGACAGATGCCTGGCATTGACCGCAAATATCATTCTCTGCTGTACTAACGGCTCGCTTTTGAGCCGATCACTTACCCGCAGCTCAACGCCTTAACGGCGACGAGCTGCATCGGCGGCCTCAGGGTCGACATTGCCGCGTAACTTTCCCGTAATTTTCGATGGCCATACGTCCCTGCATTGGTGCGCCCCAACGGCTAATGGACGACCGCTGTGGTGATGGAACAAAAGGACAGCCATGAATAAGATCATTTCAGGTGCACTCGTCTGCTTGACGCTGACGGCGTGCAGCCAGACGGAAAAGGGTGCGGGCATTGGTGCGGCGGGCGGCGCTATCATTGGTGGGCTTGCAAGCGGCACATGGGAGGGCGCTGCAGTGGGCGCTGCGGCAGGTGGAGTGGGAGGGGCCGTGGTAGGCAACATCAGCGAACGAAACGAGAAGAACCGCCGCGACCGCTGGGAACGGCAGGATCGCCGCGACTACAGATGCAGATACCGGGACTATTACGGTCGCTGCCGATAAAGATTGCGGCCTGGGTGGCGCATGTCAATGGCGGGATGGACACCGGATGCTTTTCGAACCCTCGCATTCTAGTTCAACAGCAGTTTGATGATGTGCTATAACCTGATGGTCAGGACCCACGACTGTCGAGTTTATCTGAACCAGAGCCGTCGTTTTGCTGTAAAGACTATTGAGATGATATTCCGGGACTTGACTGGTTAGGCCATTATGAAACTTCTACTTATTGAAGACGATCCGGATATGACTGATGCCTTGAGGGTAGCCCTCTCGCAGCATGGTATCATTATTGACGCTGTCGGAAATCTGGCAATGGCACGGGAAGCAATCGCCATGGCGGATTATGATATAGTCCTCATCGATCGGCAACTGCCGGATGGTGATGGCAGTACGTTCCTCGCTGATTTGCGTCGTGCGGGTTCAAATACGCGATCGATCATAATTTCCGCTCTAAAGTCGACCGACGAGCGAATTTCCGGGCTCAATGACGGTGCTGATGACTATTTGCCGAAGCCGTTCGAAATTCCCGAGCTGATTGCCAGAATGAGCGCTGTGCTGCGGCGGTCCCCGACAACGGGGCCGTCTGTTCTAGCTGCCGGAAATGTTACCTATGATCGTGTTTCATGCGATGTTCATGTCAACGGCGTTCGTGTTGCGCTGACCCGTCGAGAGTTGCTCATTATGGAGACGCTTCTGAGAAACCGCGGTCGTACCGTGTTACGCTCGTCTCTTGAGGGACACGTCTATTCCTTTGACGATGAAATTCAATCAAACTCGCTGGAGTCCAACATGTCTCGCCTGCGCCGAAAGCTTGGCGAAGCGGAGGCCGACATCGTCATCAAGAACATTCGTGGCATAGGCTATTTTCTTCATGAGCAGAAATAGAATGACCACAACATCGCTTCGCTGGCGGTTCACTCTTGGGTTTATTGTCCTGCAGTTATGCGCGGTCATCGCCTCGCTGGGCCTGGTGTTTTATCTCCTTTCGGGCATCAAACCTGATGTGGCAATTACATCCGTCTGGCTGTCTCAGGAAATAGCAGATTCGATTAGTCTTGGGTCGGATAGTAAGCCGCGCATAGAACCAACAGCCAAGCTGACAGAAATGATGAATGACGCGCCTGAGTTGTGGTTCGTGGTAGATTTGGGCAAAGATACTGTTCTTCTACACGGCGCGCCTCCCGAGAAAATCACAGATAACATACCATTCTTGCGGACGTTCAGAAGCATGGAGCTCCATGGCTATCTCGATGATCCGATGAGTGTTGCCCGAATGGAGCGTTTCGACACTCAGGCCGGCAAGGCAACGATTTTTGCGGGTGGTATTTCTATGTCTCAATACGGTGTGACCGTGCTACTGGGGAACCTTGCCATCGGCGTGCCGGCGCTAATCCTTGTCGCCATTTCCCTTATTGGCGTTCCGGTTGTGACGCGTTGGGCGCTGCGTTCGTTCGGCGATCTGACTGGGCGTCTCGACAGAATTGATCTCGACGCACGTGGTGCTCTGGTGGAAGAGAATGGCTTGCCAAATGAGGTGCTTCGCCTGGTGCGTGGCATTAACAAGGCATTGCGTCGTCTCGATAGTGGGTTCGAAGCGACGGAACGCTTCTTTGTTAATGCCGCCCATGAACTCCGAACGCCGATTGCTATCTTACAAGTGAGAATCGATACCCTTTCACCTGGCGCAGACAAAACGCATCTTCAGACGGCCACCAAACGACTTACAGTGATCGCAAACCAGCTTCTGGATACTGAGAAATACCGGCAAAAGCCGCAGCAGAGTGCACCTGTCGATCTTAATAGAGCTGTATCAAACGTGGTCGCAGACCTTGCTCCGCTGGCGATCGCCGAAGGCTATGAGATTTCGTTCGACAGCGAAGCGGAAGACGTGTTCGTTCGTGGTGATGCAGAAGCTTTGGAGCGTGCATTCGTCAACTTGGTGCGCAATGCAGTCCAGTACGGAGGTGGCAGGGGGCAAATATCGGTAGGAATTGCGGCTGACGGCAGTGTCACTGTAGCAGATCAGGGTTGCGGAATTGCCGACGATAAGCAATCGCGCATATTCGAACCGTTCTACCGGATCAGCCCGCACGGCTCAGGTGCGGGCCTTGGGCTCAGTATGGTCAACGAGATTGTGACCCGCCATGGAGGATATGTTGAGCTTTCCTCCGCGCTAGGCAAAGGCAGCACCTTCGCGGTTCGCTGGCGCGAGACGCGCATTTTCCGCCAGCCGTAGACGTGAGCCGGTGATGCCGACTGTTCTCTAGATGGTTCATTCGACGATACAGGCTGAAAAACTGGGATCGCCCTTGATGTCTCGAGAGCACTCTGCGGAGTGCCATCCACGTTGCAAACAGACATTGTTGATCGGTCAGCTTTTCAGTGTGCTTCAAACATTGACGATTGACGGGTATTGCCAGGCTGCTCACCAACTGTGAGCTGTGAGGATTGCTCTCCGTAATTTTGGGGTAATTTTCATGACGGAGAAAGCCAGTAGTTTTCAATGGCATGGACCAATAATTAATGACACGACACACCACCCGCAGGCGTTGCATTTTAGCGGCGGCGGTCTTTTTTGGTCTGCTGGTCGTCTGGCAGCTGTTTTTGCGTACACCGGCGAAGCCTGAACTGGTTACAGCGCAAGTTCGAATGGGCGACATTGAGGAGGTCGTATTGGCGACCGGGGTTCTCGAACCGCTCGAGCTGGTGCGTGTCGGTGCCCAGGCTTCGGGTCGCGTTGAACATCTGGCGGTCAAGATCGGTGACATTGTCGAGGCTGGCCAGTTGGTGGCTGAGATCGATCCCCAAACCCGGCGCAATGCCTTGCGGGACCGGGAGGCCGCTTTGGCCAATATCCGTGCCGTCCACGTCGCGCGTATGGCTGGTCTGGTGAAGGCCGAAAAGGATTTAGAGCGCCAGCGTGAACTGCTGGCAGGAAATTCGACGCCGCGCGCCCAGTATGACGCAGCAATCGCTGCGCGAGATAGTATGCGGGCGGAGGTCCGTGCGCTCAAGGCTCAGGTCGCCCAGGCGCAGGTCGCACTGGAGTCTGCGGGTATTGAGCTTGGTTATACCCGCATTACCGCCCCAATCGCTGGCACCGTGGTAGCAATCGTCACCGAAGAAGGTCAGACCGTCAATGCCTTGCAGACCGCCCCGACCATCGTCATGATTGCGAGATTAGACACGATGACTGTGCGCGCAGATATTTCCGAGGCTGATGTTGTGCGTGTAAGGCAGGGGCTACCGGTTTGGTTCAGCATTCTTGGCGATCCGAGACGCCGTTTCGATGGTGAATTGCGCCAGGTGGAACCGGCCCCAGTAACTATCGCCAACGAGAGCAGTATTGCCGCAAGTGGGACTAGTTCAACCAATGGCGCGGTCTATTACACCGGTTTGATCGACGTGGGAAACGCCGATGGGGTTTTGCGACCTTCCATGACGGCGCAAGTCTCTATCGTTCTCAGCCGCGTTAGCGGGGCCCTGTTGGTCCCGCTGAGTGCGGTAGAAGGCGCACCTCGGGCGGGCGATATTGCGCGCCTCCGGGTGCTCGACGCGACGGGTGAGGTTGAGATCCGGGAGGTGCAGGTCGGCATCGACAACGGCGCGGAGATTCAGATTCTAAGTGGTCTTCAGGCAGATGAGATTATCGTCCTTGGGGCATCCACAGACGCGCGTATAGATGGCCAGGCTCAGCTGGCCGCGGCGACGCGGTAGGGCCGTTCCATGACAGAGCCACTGATCCGCTTACGGGGGGTATCCCGCGCTTTTCCTGCAGGCGACGAGATGGTGCAGGTGTTAAAAGACGTCGATCTCGACATCGAAGCCGGTGAGATGATGGCAATCATCGGTGCCTCGGGCTCTGGAAAATCAACCCTGATGAACATTCTTGGCTGCCTCGACCGTCCGACGACCGGCAGCTACTGGATAGAAGGACGCGAGACGTCAAAGATGGGCGTTGACGAACTGGCTGCGCTACGCCGTGAGCGGTTTGGTTTTATCTTCCAGCGCTATCATTTGCTTGGAGCCCTAAGCGCGGCCAGTAACGTCGAGGTGCCGGCCATCTATGCCGGACGCAGCCGGTCCGACCGGCATAAGCGAGCCATTTCATTGTTAAGCCGACTGGGCCTCGCCGAGCGGACGGGCAACATTCCCGGCAAGCTATCTGGCGGCCAGCAGCAGAGGGTGTCGATCGCCCGTGCTCTGATGAACGGCGGCGAGATAATTCTGGCGGACGAGCCGACAGGAGCATTGGATACGCATAGTGGTGCCGAAGTGATGACAATCCTGCGGGAGCTTCACGCCGAGGGACACACCATAATCCTTGTAACCCACGACAAGAAGATTGCAGAACACGCGGATCGAGTTGTAGAGATCAGCGACGGTGTCATCGTTTCCGACGAGCGTAATATATCCAAGTCAACTGCGGCGGCCCGTCCCATCCGCGAACATGCAGCCGACGCTGGTTGGCGCGGCGCAATTGACCGGATGAGCGAAGCCTTTCGCATGGCCGGTGCGGCTATCTGGGCACACAAGATGCGTTCGCTTCTCACCATGCTCGGCATTATCATAGGTATCGCCTCAGTGGCTGCTATCTCGGCCTTGGGGGCCGGCTCGCAACAACAAATCCTGAGCAGTATCAGTTCGCTCGGCACCAATACGATCGAAGTGCGAGTTGGGAAAGGCTTCGGTGATCTTGAAGCGGGCAAGATACGGACCTTGGTACCGGCCGATGCCAAAGCTCTGGCGAACCAGCCTTATGTCGATAGCGTGACGCCAACTGTCTCGACCAGCGTAACTGTCAAGCGCGCAACCGTGGCAGTCAATGCGTCCGTTACTGGCGTTGGAGCAGATTTCTTTCGTGTAAGGGGCCTTGAATTGGCGCAGGGAAAATTGTTCGGTTCCAGCGATGTTACCGCCTACAGCCAGAAGGTAGTGATAGATGCAAACGCCGCACGAGACCTCTTTCCCGACCGGGTGAACCCAGTGGGGCAGGTCATTCTTCTGGGAACAATGCCAGCGAGGGTGGTGGGCGTGACAAAACAGGAAAACTCTTTCGGCCCGGCAATAGATACGTTGAGTGTTTATGCGCCCTATACGACCGTTATGGGCCGCATGCTAGGTCGTCCGAACGTCGACGGCATAACGATCCGCATTCGTGAGGATGTTGATCCAGGAAATGTCGAGGCCGCGGTTTCGCGCCTCATCGAGCGTCGGCACGGCGCGAAAGACTTTTTCCTAACCAACTCGGCGACCATTCGAGAAACCATTGAGACCACCACGCAAACCCTGACGCTGCTGATTTCGTCAGTCGCCGTGATCTCACTGATAGTCGGCGGCATAGGTGTGATGAACATCATGTTGGTGTCAGTGACTGAGCGCACCAAGGAGATCGGTGTTCGTGTGGCTGTTGGAGCTCGCCGCAGCGACATCCTCTCCCAGTTCCTAATCGAGGCCATCTTGGTCTGCCTCGTGGGCGGCTTGATGGGCGTGATAGTCGCTTTCGGGATCGGCACGCTCTTTAACGTGTTGAGCCCCAACTTTAAAATGATCTTCTCCGCAGGTTCCATTGTAATAGCTTTCGCCTGTTCAACCATTATCGGTGTGGTGTTCGGCTTTCTCCCGGCGCGCAACGCCGCCAATCTTAACCCGATCGAAGCCCTTGCGCGCGACTAGGGAAGAGGCTGATCGGCAGCGATGTCGCCGAAACGGTGAGGAACGACGGCAATTAAGGTGGAACGCCGCCTGCTAAGCCTGTGCCCGTTACAGTCCCGCTGTGATTATTGGATTTGGCGTAGCGTCAGGATACTGACGCATGCAAGGCGACATCTAGCGAACGGCGGCCATTGCCAGCGAGCCAAGGCACGAATTTCACAAGTTCGGGGTTGATTTCGCGCATGAGTTCGAGATCAATCAGCTCTGCAAGCGGCCCGCTTTCCAGGCTCTTTGCCATATGTGCGAGGTCAGCGTTTGCAGCGAGAACGTCCTCAGGAAGCCGGTCATAGGTTATTGGGCGACCGGCGGCTTCACTGAGGGCACCCTCAAGCTCGTGTCCAGTCAGGCGGTCGCTCGCGATCTTAAGGGTTGCGCCGCCAAAACGGGACTTGTTAGAAAACATGGCAGCAACGAACCTGCCGATGTCTTCCACAGAGATTAACTGAATGGAATGATGCGGCCGGATAAGGGAAACCAAACGGCCCTCATCCAGACCGAAACCGGGGCGCACCAGCATCTCCATAAAAATCGTTGGTCGGATGATAGTGATGGTCATGTCCAGTTGTCGAACATGGGCTTCGATGCGGGATTTCGCATCGAAACGTGGAACGCCTGTCAGTTCATTGCCCACGCTAGCGCCCGATGAATAAACAAAATGGTTGATGCCCGTTTCAGCAGCAATATCTGCAATCGAGATACCATGACGAATTTCGTCCTCGGCGGCCAGGTTTGCTGGCAACACGCTGAAGACACCATAGGCGCCTTTCATCGCCGAGCGGATTACATTGGCTTCTTCAAATGAGCCCTGCACAAGCTCGATTCCAGCATTTCGCAATTGCACAGATGCAACTTTGCTGGAATCCTGAACGAGCGCGCGAACGGACCATCCTGCCTTCAACAAGGCTTTGGCGACAGATCCTCCTTGTCTTCCAGTGGCGCCGAAAACGAGAATGGGATGCTTGCTATTGGTCATTTGAAACCCTCGCGTTAAACAAGAGCCATCCATATATACGAATAATATTCAGCTGGAAGACGGCACATTTTCCAGCGTTAGTAACAAGGATGATACCTATGGAAGAAGAAATCGATGCTGGCAAAGCGCGCGGACCAGAGAAAGACAGGCAATTCAGGCCCATTCCGTCAAATGGAGTTTGCAGTCTGCTGAGTGACAAATGGACGGTGCCGGTTCTGTTGCGTCTTTCTATCGCTGAGGATCATCGGCTCCGCTTTTCAATATTGAGAAAAGAGGTCGGCGAAATCACCCAACGCATGCTGACACGAACTCTGCGCAATCTCGAGCGAGACGGCTTCGTTATACGCCACTATTTCCCTGAAGTGCCGCCACGTGTCGAATATGAACTGACGGATATCGGCCATGGAGCCTTCCACGCCCTTGAAGGGTTTAATTTATGGTTGCGCAACAATATGGATGTCATCAAGGCGCGCAGACTGGCTTACGATCGAGTAGAGTACTAAACCCAAGTCCCCAAGCTGTGCTCAGAGGGTCAAAGGTCGCCTCAGCTTAGCAGAGCTGGTTGCTACAGATTTTATATTTTTAATTGGTGCGCGTCGGCTATGTGCGATTATTCCGATCGACCACACAACCCTCTGTCAATCCAGGAAGCGGTCAGTCTCATACTGCAATGTCACGTGGGCAGCGTCAAAAGTAGTCATTCGATTGAAACCTCCAGGCCGCCCCGCCTTCCCAATTGGAGAATATGCAGTCATGGTGGGCACATCCAGCATGGCGATGTATTGTTTCTCGTCTTCGGCGGGTGGGATATCTCCGATGAGCTCCAGAGGATGCGGTTGCTGAACCAATCACCCCATCGAGGCGGGCGAATTCAACTGCTTATAGGCTTTGCAATAGTCCTCGCTTCAAGATGGCTTCGCTCTTAAAGGCCGTTGCTCGTTTCAGAATATTTGATGGACGCTTCTGATGCACTTCTGTTTTCAATCAGCGATCTGACTCTGATTGACTGAACAGTACAGACTTAAGCGACTCCATCAAATCACTGAACGCGCCTTATAGTGCGTTGGCAACCGCAGCGGCCTGACGAAACGAAACCAGCTTTCGGTTCCGCTCGTCCCACAGCACTAGCTTCACGCATTGCAGGCTTTGCCATAGGGTGATCCTGCCGATTTCGCCTAACTCCGGATGGTCTCGCAGAACCTCCTGTAGGCGATAATAGGGAACCCTGCTGGAGAGGTGGTGCACATGGTGGACGCCAATGTTTCCGGTTATCCAGCGCAAGACAAGCGGCAGATCGTAATGAGAAGCACCATGCAAGGCAGCTTTCGGAAACTGCCATTCCGGTGCTTTCGACCAGTGCGTTTCCTCGAACTGATGTTGCACGTAGAAGAGCCAGACGCCGATCGATCCGGCCAACAGAACGATAGGCAGATGGACCAATAGAAACGATACCGGTCCAATTGCCCAAATCAACAGTGAGGCAACCAACGCCACAACGACGTTGGTAGTCATTGTTGATATCCAGGGGAGGGCGCCGTCGCGCATCATGCCGATTGGCAGGCGTTGCTGGAACAGAAAAAGCCACGCGGGCCCTAAGCCGAACATGACCAGCGGATGCCGATAAAGACGATAACCCAACCGTCCCCACCAGGAGCGGTCGTGGTATTCGCTCACAGTGAGAGTGGTGATGTCGCCAACACCGCGCTGATCGAGATTTCCTGTTGAGGCATGATGAGTTGCGTGCGCCATACGCCAATAGTCATATGGTGTGAGGGTGAGAACGCCGAGAACGCGACCGGTCCAGTCGTCGAAGCGACGGCGCGCGAAGAAGGAGCCATGGCCACAATCGTGCTGGATAATAAATAGGCGGAGCAGAAAACCAGCGGCGGGAATAATCATGACCAGGCCCCACCAGAGACCCAAATGCACCGCAAGCCAAGTCAACATCCAGAATACAACGAAGGGGATAGCTGTCACTGCGAGTTCGAAGATGCTGCGGCTTATCCGAGGTGTGCGATATTTCAAGAGAACCTTCAGCCAGGCCTTTTCGTCCGAGCTTTCCCCAGTCTCGGAAATTGTCTCTTTACTCATTGTTGGTGACCTGCCTTCAGTAGGGCTGCAGTTCGATAAAATTGTTCCGCGTGTTGATACTGAATCTTTGCTTCGATGTCATCGTCGGCACGCACGCTTTCGGAGGCAAGGAGAATATGCTGTGCGTATCGACGTTTCAGGTTCTCGGAAGCTGTGTTCGCCGCCGCAGTAATAGCCGGGCAGGTTAGTGTAGGAACGGGGCGAGAAATGCGGTGAGCTGAATTCAATAAAAGATTCAAGCCTTGAACGGCTCGCTCCTCAAAGTTTGTAATATCAGAAATAATCGACGGCGACTGATGCAGGCTATCTGCAAATAATATCACACTTTAAGGACGGCATCGCGCTAATATCTCTGCATATAGTGCTATTGAGGCCGTTTGATGTTTATGCCGCACACAAATATGGCCGTCTTTGTAAATGTGCTTCGAAATCCGTTCCGAGTGCAGATCATGTATGGATTGATTTTCTAGCGTTACCTGAAATTGATTTTAAATTTAGGCGGCGAGACAACGCTATATTGGAAAAACTAGCTCAAGTGCATCATGCCTTCGGTCTGGTCCAGTGTACAGGACATTTTTTCGATGCAATAAATGCGTGGTTCGAAGGACTTGAATCGAGGCCGGGAATGTTGACTGGTTATCTGGAGAATTGAGTGTGCAGCAATCACGGAAGATTTGCCTTCAAACATGCTGTCGTTTAAACAAGCACCCGCGAAATGTCCGCGGGTGTTGGCTCAGCTAACGCTATTTACAAGTGTCAGTAGCCGTGCGTCCCATCATAACCGTTGATTTTTGGTGCGAGCCAGCCTTCAGGTTTACGCGTGGGCCGGTAGACTTCAACGATGAGCGGATAACAGGCGGCAGTATCGGATGAATGCTCTGAAGAGCAATCGCCGCCGGGGCATGCTGACATACAGCCCAACAAGTCTATTTCAGCGAAGAATTCGATATAGTCCCCGGCGCGAACAGGGCTTGCTTTCATGAAATATTGTCCTGTATCCCGCGTGAAACCTGTGCACATGAAAACGTTGAGTACATCGTGAACAAAGTTGCCAGCCTCTTCAAGCGACTTGCCTGTCTCTTTGGCAAAGGCGCGTGTCAGATTGGAGTGGCAACAATGATGATACTGGCCGCCATCGCTTAGCAAATTGTGGGTATACGGATCACAACGCGTTCCAATGACGTCGTGTACCGAGCCACCAAATTCGTCGAAGCCGTACCAATCCAGCGTGTCATGCGTGATCGTTGCAATGGGACGCAGATATGGCATATTTGAGAAAAGTTGATCCCCCGGGCCGACATGCGTTCCATTGAGCGCGCGTGTCTTGCCCGTATACAGTCGTTCACGTAGATTTTTGGTGTTGAACAGGTTGAGGTCACCCACCTGCGAACCTTCGCTACAGATGATGCGGCAGAAGTGTCCTGCAGGCACCTTCCAGCAAGCTGCATCCCTAACCGGAACGACGGTGCGTTCAACAAATTCCAGTTCATCGCGCAGCGCCCGATAGGCTGCAAGATCCGGGCGCGGAAGTGTATCGACGGGGTAGCAGATCACAGGCTTGATCGCCTTGCGAGCAGATGCATCTTCTGGCGCAAGGGTAATGGGCTCAGGTTTCATCCCTGTGTTTCTCCTTAATATCGATTGGCGGCTCTATACTCTGGCCCATTCCGAAATGGCATCTAGCAGCTGTTTTGTATAGGGGTGTTTTGGTGATGAAAACAATTCCTCTGTCAGACCGACTTCAACAAGTTTTCCGTTTTGCATAACACCAACTGCAAGATCATGGGATATGAAAAGATATGTCAATCCCATTTGCTGCTGTAGTCGCGGCAATAGCCTTAATATTTGATCTTGAACCAGAACATCCAGCGCCGATACTGGTTCGTCCAGAATAATCAGCTCAGGTTGCAGAGCTAATGCTCTTGCAATAGCAAAACGCTGCCGCTGGCCGCCCGACAGCTCTCTTGTACGATGAGAGAGGTAACTATGATCGAGGGCTACTTGTGCAAGGAGCTCTTCCGCACGGTTCCTCTGATCCTTTCGTGAGCCAATACGGAAAGCCCGTAAGGGCTCCATGATAAACTCGGCGACATTAAATCTTGGATCGAGCGAGCTGAATGGGTTTTGGTGCACGAATTGAATCTTGCGCCTGATATCAAAAATGTCGCGTCCCCGCAGAGCGCTAATATCTCGTCCGCCGCTCAATACTCTTCCACTGCTAGCACGTTCGAGCTGTGCAGCAATACGGGCCGTTGTGGTCTTCTCTGATCCAGACTCCCACACTAACCCGAAAGTTGTCCCTGCATAAACTGACAACGATACTTCATCAACGGTAACAGTTTTTCCGCCGGTCTTGCTATTGAATGTTTTATTTATGTTTAGGAGCTGCAGATACGGCATCCTCATATTGCTCTTCTTGGTGTTGCATTTGAGTCTGAATCAATTCAATTGTTAAGGACGACCACCAATTATGCGTCCTTTCCACTTTGAGCGCGTTGGTATAATAAGATAAGCGCTGGAAGTGCGTAATTTGGAAAAAAATTCCCCATTCGTGCCGTAAATCATTACATCGCTACTTTGCCCGGGGCGGGTCAACCTGTCAGTTTTATCCACCTCCGACTACCCGTTCAGCGTTTATCTGAAACCAAATCCTGTTTACCTGCAAAGAGAACTGTAATGGCCCATGACTTTATCGCTCATCTTCGCCGTCGTCGAAGCCAATACAACATTGGTAGGAACGTAAAGCTGTCTCAACCCGAGATCACCAGCATAATTCAAGAAGCTGTTCGCCAAGCGCCCAGTACCTTTAATTCTCAAAGTTCTCGGGTCGTCATTCTTTATGGGGTTGAGAGCGTTCAATTTTGGGATATCGTGACAGAGGCGTTGCGACCACTCGTGCCTACAGATGCTTTTCAACCAACTGAGGCGAAGATAAAGAGATTTGCATCTGGAGCAGGAACGGTGCTTTTCTACGAAGATCAGCAAATTGTTCGTGAGCTGCAGGAGACCTATCAGCTCTATGCGGACAAATTCCCTGAGTTTTCTGAGCAATCATCGGGAATGGCGCAGTTTTCAGTTTGGACTGCTTTAGCAACTGTCGGGATTGGGGCAAGTCTGCAACACTATAATCCTGTGATCGACAGCCTTGTTGCTCAGCAATGGGATATTCCGCAAAATTGGAGATTGCGGGCGCAGCTACCGTTTGGTTCGAATGAGAGTGAGCTAGGCGAAAAGAGCTTCATCAATGATGCGCTGCGCTTCAAAATAGCAGGCAATATCTGATCGATTCAGACATTCTGTGCATGAAGCTAGATTCCGGTTTTGGCTGATGTGGTTGGTTTGCGATAACCTCTAACGGTGATTGCAGAAATTTAAGGTGAAGAAGATGACGACGGTGAAGCTCTGGACTGACAGTGATGCTGAGAAATCACCACGCGTTAAAGCCGTATTCGACGATATCAGGGCAGTTCGAGGATCAGACTTCGTAAATAACTTCTGGCGGGGTCTGGCGAACGATCCTCTCACCCTCGAACGGACGTGGCAAAGTTTGAAAGAAGTAATGATTGCGCCGTCAGCGCTGGATCCCCTCACAAAAGAACTGATCTATGTTGCTGTGTCTGTTGCAAGCGGTTGTAATTACTGCATTCATTCCCACACGGCTGCTGCGCGCGCCAAGGGAATGACTGACGCGCAGTATGGTGATCTGCTTGCCGTTATAGGAATGGCATCGGAGACCAATCGGATTGTCACAGCCTTGTCTATTCCTGTTGATCCAGAATTTGATGTGACTAGCTGAAACGGATAATCTCAGCGTTGGTTCGTTGGCCGAAGACATGGTTTACGACCTGTTTCCTTCGCGATGCTGTTTGGCGAAAAATTGTTCTCGTTTTGGCATTAAGATAGAAAAAGCTGCCTGCAAGCATCGACCTCGACCGGCTATTGATGATCCAGTAAGAGTTTCAATTACCGCGATGGTTGAAGTCCAACTGGGCGCCGACTAACGGTCTGAAACGACTGTTTCAGCATGTGAAAGGTCGCACGATTGTCGTGGTCATCTGGCATTTCAAAATCTGTTAGTCAGGAAAAAATTGTTCTGATCTTGGCTGTAGCATTGTTTGCTGGCTTTGCCTTGAGCCTTGAAGGTTTCAGGACAACGGGAAATCTTATAGCAATTATACGCAGTATTTCAGTGCTGGGCATTCTCGCTATTGGCATGGGGCTGGTGGTTATCGGTCGTGGTATCGATTTATCCATGGTTGCTGTGATGGTGATAGCGACGGCGCTTCAACTTGAATTGTTACATTATGGTTGGAGTCTGCTAGCCGCAAGTTCGATAGTGTTTCTGGTCGTAGTAGCTATCGGTTTGGTCAATGGGTTTCTGGTTGCCTATGCTAGTGTCCCGGCGCTTTTTGCGACGCTCGCCACAAGCGCATTTGGCTTTGGTTTCGTTCGTTCACAGATATTGACGCAAGATGTGATTGCCATACCGCAGGATGCGTTGATGCTTCTCTCACTTGGACAGGCTCGGCTGGTGGGGCTTCCGCTTGATGTGCTACTTTTTCTTGGTCTGCTGATCACAGGCTGGCTTTTTCTCCGATATACAAAACCGGGACGGTTCCTCTACCTCATGGGCGATAACTATGAGGCCGCGCGAACCATGGGCATTGGCGTGCGACCGCTCACTCTTCTGAAATACGTCATTAGTGCTCTACTGGCGTGGGTGGCAGGAGTTGCCACAGCTGTCAGCTTACAAAGCATGAATACCCGCATCGTGAATTCAACGCTGCTCTATGATGTCATTTTGGTCGTGGTGATTGGCGGCATTGGCCTTTCGGGAGGGAAAGGCGGGATGCGCAACGTTCTGGTCGGTGCTCTGTTGATTGGCATTCTTCTCAACGGTATGACTATCCTCGACCTCCCCAATATCTATCAGAATTTGATCAAAGCAACAATTTTGCTGACTGCAATCATTCTCGATGGACGTCTCAACCCACGCGATGAACAGACCAGCCAGCAAGGCGACATCTGACATTTATAACTTGGGGCGCGCTTGGCGGTCCATCGAAGAGAGGGTTGGAAAATGAAATTATGGAAGCGTGGTTTACTTGCTGCTCTGTCCGCGACGATGGTGTTGGCTGTGGGAGCTTTCGCAAGCTCCGCGCAGGATGCGGACAATGCCGGACCTGTTGCTTATGAGAATGCGCTTAAGGGCAAGCGCGTTGTGCTTGTACCAATGACAATGGGCTTTGATCTTGCTCAGGGGTGGAACTACTTTATTGGTGAAGAAGTCAAAGCGTTCGGTGGTATCTGGGAGACACGCGATCCGAACTGGAGCGTGGATGCTGGCGCGCAGGCAATTACAGATCTGATTTCTTCAGCGAACAAACCAGATGTGTTGATCGTACAATCACCTGACATCAACTCCTACAGCCGCCTTTATAAACGGGCACAGAATGCAGGCATTTTTGTAATTCAACTGGATAACCCATCGAACTTTGCGTCTGACGTTTTTGCTGGTTCAGACTGGAAGAAGCTTGGAGAACTTGAAGCAGAAGCCGTTATTAAAGGTTGTGGACCAAATTCCAGCAAGAAGATCGGCGTTATACAGGGGGATCAGGTTAATGCATCGAGCCTCGATCAATGGGCAGGTGTGCAGGCCGTCCTTGAAAAGAACCCTGAATTTAAGATCGTTGGTCAGCCAGATTCCAACTGGGATCCGACCACCGCTCGCAATGCAGCCACCACCCTGCTACAGCAAAATCCTGACGTTTGCGGCATTATCGATTTTTGGGACGCTACCGCGCAGGGAACTGCTGCTGCCATTCGTGATGCAGGTCTAAAAGACAAAGTGTTTCTTGTGACCACCGGTGGCGGCGAACAAATCGACTGCAACCTGCTGGAAGATGGTACATTCGGTGCTATTGTAACCAGCGAGCTGGTTCGTCAGTCGCACGATGTTGTAACCGCGATAAAGCTTCTGCTACAGGGCAATGAGAAGCCCGGTGATAAGGCGAGATACCTCTACACACTCGAACGAGCCCGCACGAAAGGTGATCTGACGCCTGGCGTCTGCTGGAGCCAAAAGGCAATCGAAGCGGCGAAGACGTAAAGTTACAACGATGGAGAGCACAGCCTTTCTTGCGTTGTGCTTTCCTATTTTTGCGTATGCATCCCGGCTCCAATAGCGGGGAGTAGATGACAGACATTGCCTTTCGGAAAGCCGGAAACATCGAATGAAAATGAGAGAAGCGCTAGCGCGGTTTCGCTACAACAGGATACCGGACCATCTCGCCGGAGAAATTCTCGTTAAGAACTGGGCCGATAATCTGGTTCCGTTTGTCTTTCTTATCGCGGTGGTTGGAATTTTCGGTGTGCTTGTTCCAGGCTTCTTTACCGCGGGCAGTCTCCTTGATACATCACGGCAACTGGGAGAGTTTCTGATTGTCGTTATCGGTCTAACGGTGGTTATCATCGGAGGCGGGATCGATCTGTCGGTAGGGTCTATTTTCGCTCTAGCAGCTTTTGCCGCACTCGCCATCATCTACATTGGGGAGGGGCCTGTCTGGCTTGCATTTATCGCCGCGATCGGAGTGGGGGCATTGTTTGGTGCGTTCAATGGTTTCCTCATTGGTTATCTTCGTCTGCGCGCATTTCTCACAACCCTTGTTACGCTCATCATCGGTCGTTCGATTTATGATATTCTGATCATTCACTACGGTAAACAGATCCAAAGCTCTGCAGTCTATTCTGATAGCTTTGACTGGATGGGTATGGGTACCCTATGGGGCCTTCCTGTGAGTGCGCTGATCGCTCTGCTTTTTACGGCGTTCGCACATCTGATCATTACCCGATCGCGCATTGGCTGGCACATCAGTGCAGTTGGCGGCGCTCGACGTTCTGCATTCAATATCGGCATTCCAGTGCGGCGTACAGTTTTCCTGACCTATGTTGTTTGCGGAGGTGCGTGTGGCATAGCCGGTTATCTGTTTGCTGCAAGGCTGTCTGGAGCCGGGCCAGGAACGGGGCTTGGGTTGGAATTGCTGGCATTGACAGCTGCTGTTGTGGGCGGAAACAGTCTTGGTGGTGGACGTGGTTCCATTGCAAAGGGCTTTATGGGTGCTGTTGCCGTTCTGCTCATCAACAACGGATTAATACGCATCGGGGCGGGAACGGGTACCAATCAGATGATACTGGGATTGTTGCTGGCTCTTGCGATCGTTTTCGACGTTCGATGGCTCAAGAACCGCCACAAGGTCGTGTCTGAGGTTTATGTGGCACCTGTGCACCATCGGATGCAATCGGCCGTGTCGGCGATTCCCGGATCGGGCACGCCATACGCGCTTAACAATTCACTGGCGAGTGCTGAAGCGATCGGTATTGGTGAAGTCGAGGGTCCGGAAGATGTAGTTCTGGATCGGGACGATAATCTTTATGCGGGCACCCGACATGGTGAAATCGTGCGTTATTTTGCACCTGATTATAAGCGATCTGAGATATTTGCTCATATTGGCGGCTTTCCGCTGGGGTTGGCCATCGACCGTGACGGATCGATAAAGTCGTGCGTGGGTGCTATGGGTTTGTACTCTGTTGCACAGAATGGGGTGGTCAGTGAATTATCAACGGAGACTGGCCGCTCCCTTTTTTCCGTTATTGACGATGCGCGTCTGCGTGATCCGAATGATTGCGACATAGATCGTCATGGTCGGGTCTGGTTTACGGATTCAACGACGCGTTATGATGCGCACGACTGGGCTCTGGATTCAATTGAGAGCCGACCCACCGGACGTTTGTTGGTTTTTGATCCAAAGACCGGCAAAACACGGACAGTCCTTAAAAACCTCCGCTATGCCAATGGCGTTTGCATAGCCCATGACGGCGAGTCGCTATTCCTGGCGGAATCGTGGGCGTGCTCGGTTCATCGCTACTGGATTGAGGGACCAAAGGCGGGCACCCTCGAAACAGTTATCCGCGACATGCCGGGCTATCCAGATAATATCAATCGTGCCTCCGATGGCACTTACTGGATGGCGTGGCTGGGTATGCGCACACCAAGTTTCGATCTTGCGTTGCGCAATCCCGCGATGCGCAAACGCATGACGCGGCGTCTTCCGCAGGATGATTGGCTGTTTCCCAATATCAACACGGGTGGTGTTGTGAAATTTGATGAAACTGGCGCTGTTGTTGCAACACTTGGCGATATTGGCGGTGCAAGCCACCCAATGGTGACATCCATGCGTGAGCACAAAGGCTTTCTCTATATTGGCGGTATCCTCAATAACCGGATTGGTCGCATCCGGATTGACGGAGCTGATCCTGACTGGACAGGCTGGAACTCTTATTGGAACGGTGCAAAATGAGTTTCATTGACCGCCTTTTTGATCCCTTCCGTGGCAAGGCAATTACGATTCCTCCCTATGACGGTGCATACAAACCAAATAGTGCGCTTGATGATGCCCCTGTAGTCCATTCGCATAAAGAGCCGGATAATCTCGTTCTTTGGTCGGGAGAGCCTGTATTTTCATCCGGTGCTTCGGTGTTCAAAATTACTGGCGCCACAGTGCAGAAGATCGCTTGTTACGATGCCGAAATCTCCGCGCTGGCGGCGCTTTCCGATGACGCGCTCATTGTTGCGCTTGATAGCGGCAAGCTTCTCGTCCATGGTGGTGTCCATGACGGCAAGACCTTCGACCGACTCGGATCAACCAATCTTTGCTGTCCAACTGCTGTGTCGGTGATTGACGCGACAACCATCGCCGTAACAGTGGGCTCTGCCACATATGCGCCGTCTGACTGGGTTGTGGCTCTCATGACCAAACAGGCGAGCGGATCTGTGTGGACACTTGATATTGTCTCTGGAAAAGCCTGTCTTCTGGCAGACAAGCTTGCATGGCCATCGGGCGTTCAGGCTCACCGTGATGGCTCGATCCACGTCAGTGAGGCTTTTGCACACCGCATTATTCGCATCGACGCCAGAACGGGATTAGTTCCGGTTCTGACCAGAATTCCGGGTTACCCGGGGAAACTGTCGCCTGCTCAAAATGATGGTTTCTGGCTATCTGTCTTTGCACCGCGA
The DNA here is from genome assembly GCA_018798825.1 of Ochrobactrum sp. BTU1. NCBI lineage: Bacteria > Pseudomonadati > Pseudomonadota > Alphaproteobacteria > Hyphomicrobiales > Brucellaceae > Ochrobactrum > Ochrobactrum sp. BTU1. The sequence continues at coordinate 113,899 of CP076357.1, forward strand.
AATCGTCTGATCGAGTTTGTATTGCAGGAGAAAGCCTTCCGTCGCGATATGCTTGCAACGATTGAGCGCGAGTATTGGATTGCTCCCGCCCTATCTGCTGGCTCCGACTTTCTTGCGCCATTGCAATGCGGCTCGGTTCGCACGATGGGCGTACATAAGCCTTGGGCGCCATCGCGTTCATACGGTCTGGCAGTTCTGCTCGATAGCCAATACCTGCCGGAGCAAAGTTTTCATAGCCGTTCTGATGGAACCCGCCACGGATTGACATCGATACTGAATGTGGGCTCGTCGGTGCTTGCAACCTTGAAGGGAGCTGATTTGATTATCGAGCTCGGTAACGGTGATGGACAATGACAGTTTTGCTGGAAACCAAAGCGATCACGAAGTCATATCACGGCAATGTGGCCGTTAATGCAGTTGATTTCGACCTTCACTCGAGTGAAGTGCATGCGCTAATTGGAGAAAATGGAGCCGGAAAATCGACGCTGAGCAAATTGATTGCCGGTGTAGTTGAGCCGAGTTCGGGCAAGCTTATCCTGGACGCAAAGGAAGTGCAGTTTTCAGGCCCTGCCGATGCTTTGCGAAATGGTATCGCAATGGTGTTTCAGGAAACGAGCCTTGTACCCTCGATGACTGTTGCCCAGAACCTCTATCTCGGTGATGAGAAGGCATTCAATCGTTTGCGCGGTATTACTATTGCGGCACAACAATTCCTTCAATCGCTAAATTTTACAGTTGATCCCACTGCCAATGTTTCAACGCTTGGTGCTGCAAAACGTCAGATGGTAGAGATTGCGCGCGCAGTGCGGTTGAATGCCAGGATCATCATTTTTGATGAACCAACCGCCACTCTGACACCCGAAGAGCGCAAACATTTCTTCGCGCTTATCAGACGATTAAAAAAACGCGGGGTGACTATTGTCTTCATCAGCCACGCCCTGGAGGAAGCACTGCTCATCTCGGACCGCATCACTGTCATGCGTGACGGTCAGAAAGTGATCACGGACAAGACGGTCCATCTGAACCAGGCAAAGATCGTTCAGGCAATGATCGGTCGCAAACCTGTCGAGGGTTCTCAGCTACGCAGGGCAATTCGCACTGGTGGTCGGCGAATTCTTTCGGTAGAAGATGTGTCTATGGGGGCGATGGTTCGCAATACATCCTTCTCAGTATTCGAGGGACAGACGACTGGCATTTTCGGGCTTGTTGGTTCTGGCAGAACAGAAACGGCGAAGATCATTGCCGGAGTTTTCAAACGCAATTTTCTGCGTGGCGGAACCATCGAGTACCGCGGACAGCCGGTGCGTTACACAACGCCGCGTGATGCCGTGCGGGACGGGATCGTTTATGTCACCGAAGACCGCAAAGTCGATGGCTTCTTTGAAACCATGTCAATCGCTGAAAATCTCTATGCGGGACTTCTGGCTGCTGGTTTAGAGCGACTGCCTGTTGTGAGCTACAAGGAAATGAAGGTGCTCGCTGATACTTGGAGAGGTAAGCTCGCCATCAGGAGTATTGATTCAAAAGCTCAGGTTATTGAACTTTCGGGCGGCAATCAGCAGAAGGTTGTCATCAGCAAAGCGCTTGTGCAGAAGCCCAAACTCATTATCTTTGATGAGCCGACACGGGGCGTTGATGTGGGAGCTATTGCGGAGATCCACAGCCTGATCGAAGGTCTTGCAGATCAGGGGCTGGCTGTTATAGTTATCTCATCGTATCTGCCAGAAATTTTGGCCCTTTCTGATCGCATTCTGGTTTGTCGCCAGGGGCGAATTGTTGAAGAATTTTCACCACTTGCGGTCACTGAGAAAGACATTATGTTTGCTGCGGTGCACTGATGAAGTTTTGAGCAGAAACGTGTTGTTTACGCGGCAAAAAAATCGGAACTGTTTTCCAGGGCCCTCTTTCTAGTCTCAATCCGCCTTATACAATTGGACGGCAACTCATCGAGACTATACGCCGCCATTTTTCCCTCTCGCAATCGGTTGCACGTAACCACGCAATAGGGCTTCTGCGGAGGTTCGAATTGCGGATGCCGAACGAAGGCTTGATACTTATCCGCACGAGTTTTCCGGCGGACAAAGACAACGCATTGCCATCGCAAGAGCACTTGCCAGCCGTCCACGTTTCATCATTTGCGATGAACCGACATCAGCACTCGACGTCTCGGTTCAGGCCCAGGTTCTGGATTTGATGACCTCGCTGCAGATTGAATTTAATCTTACTTTTCTGCTAGTAAGCCACAATTTAGCAGTTGTGAGGCAGATGGCAGGTCGTGTTGGCATTTTGCGCCATGGTGTTCTGTAGAACAGGGTGCGGTGGAAAATGTCTTTGGGATTCCAACTCACGCTTAAACGAAAATGCTAATTGGTGCGGTACCTGATATTAACGAAGCACTGGTTAGGGAGAACTGGCATTATGACTGACTGGGTCTTTGCCCGCATTCCGATTTAACTGCTTTGCTTCGTTGTCATGAACAGATTGCTGGCCATGAAGTCAACGAACCCCCGAATTTTGGGTGATAAATATCTGTTCGTGGGCCATAAAACACGGAAGATGCCTGTTTCAATTATGTATTCATCGAGTATCGGAACCAGCTTGCGTTCTGCAAACTGCTGTTCGACTGCAAAGCTTGGCAAGCATGTGATCCCAAAGCCGCCTTCCGCGAGGTGAATAAGCGGTTCCAGAGTGCTGGCGGCAGTCGTCACAGGTAGTGTAATTCGGATATCGGTTTGACCTACTATCAGTGGCCACGGTTCCAGTTTTCCCGAATTTGCATAGCGATGATGCATACATCTATGATGTAGAAGATCCTCGGGTATAACAGGCGTGCCGTTTTGCTTGAGGTATTCTGGTGAAGCGACAATCCGATGTTTAAACGTTCCAAGCTTACGGCTCATTAGTCTCGTATCACGAATTTCGCCTGTTCGCACGACAGCATCAAACCCTTCCTCAATCACGTCAACCAAACGATCCGTGGTGCCCAGTTGGAAGCAGCCATTCGCGCATCGGGCAATCATGATCGTGCGATCTATTTCCGGATCGGTCGAGGTCGGTATCCAGTTGTTTACGACAAGAATATGACTTTCACTTTTGGCAAGGCACATGAACACCTTCAAGGGGAAGAGCTGACGATCATTGCTTGCGGTATGGCTGTTCACGGCGCGCTTGAGGCTGCCCGTGTGATGAATGCCAAGGGTCGCTCTATCGGGGTGATCGACATGGCGTCAATCAAACCGTTAGACCGGGAGTCGATCCTCTCTGCTGCGGTGCGTTCTAAGAAACTGATGACCGTGGAGGAACACAACGTAGTGGGTGGGCTCGGCGCTGCTGTTGCCGAAGTTCTGGCTGACGAAGGCGCGGGTGTGAAACTCAAACGTCATGGAATCTATGACGAATGTAGTCTTATTGCGCCGCCCTCCCACCTCTATGCGCACTACAAGCTGGATAGTGAAGGTATTCGCAGCGTTGCGGAACAGTTTTTGACGGAGAACTGACGCGCTCGACCAGCACCAATTCCTCCGATTTGGTTGCGTGGTTTTACTTTGCTCCTTGTCTCTTCGCTGATTGTGGTTGTAGAGCAACATAGACATTCAAAGGCCGATGCTATCTGTCGTGACAGAGGATGAGAGGGTCAGTCTCCTATCCGGTGTAAGTCATTTGTGTCCAAAATTCGACCAGAATAGCTGTTCTGCGCAAAATGCTGAAAACGATGCGCGCCGCCAACGATGATCTACGCGCTAATTGTGATCGCTAGCATGCGTTGGAGACCCGCCTTTGGGGGAAGCGGCTTGCGAGTTAGCTTTTACTTTGGATATATAATTATATTAATAAGGAACATAGAATTCCTTATTAATATTTATTGTATAAAATATTTATATATTAAGTCCCATGTGATGGATAAAATAAATGGAGACAATAATGAAATAAGATATAACCACTTTCTATCTACCTCTAATCCATATGGGTAAAAAAGAATTATTAATGAATTCATTAATAACCAAGGCAAGTTATATATTAATGCTTGCATAATAATAAAACATAATATTACTTATTACCACGACCACCGCTATCTCCGCCCCCTTTCTCGCGACCGCCGCTAATTGAGGATGATCCGCCGCCACAATCCCCCATAGGAGTGAATCTACCCCAATCTGGCTCTCCCCCATTATTGATGCTGTTTTCAATAGAGTTGCCTGCTCCCCATCCGGCGAGGGCTCCTAATGCACCTCCTATTCTGCCTCCCCAAGGCCCGCCAAGAGCGGAGCCTGCTGCATTTCCCGCAACACCTCCTGCAGCTGCACCAGTACGACCACCCCAGCCACTATTACCTCCATAGTTGGCACCATCTTTAGCATCCAAGCTTCCGCCGCCTGACACCATCATCATTTCTTCAATTGTCAATTCGCGCATAGCTACTCTCCCAATGCGGTTAAACACTGAGTAAGGATAGCAAGCATACAATTTGAAAAATATCCCAGCTTATGGGCCGCAATTTCAACGCTGACCGCGCTTCCGCGCCATTCAAACTCGTGATGGGAGGCGGGGGTAGCGTTGCCAGAGTAGGTATGAATTCACTCTACAGGCTCAGCCCATGATCATAAACCAGCCGCTTATGCTCCTGCTCGATCTGCTTCTGGCGCAGGAGTTCGGCTTCCTGCTGTAATCGGCCCTATCCTCAATCCGGAGGCCTTGCACCAGATCGCGGGCGCGCTCACTATAGCCGCTGAGGTCAAAGCCAACTGCAGCTTGTCGCACCCGTTCCGTCAGATTTTTCACATGGGCAATGGCATGTTCCAGCCCGTCACGCACGAGACACGCCAGTTCTGGGGACCTTTCTTTGATTTTCTGGGCTGCGAGACTGTTCCGCCGCCGCTCGACTACTGGTTCCACGTCGTCGCCACGCTCGTTGAGATACCAAGCCCCGCTAGATACCTGGGGTAACGGTTCCCGGTGCGGCCACCCCCCTCGCACCATCTGCTCAAATTCTGTATGCACATCACCCTGTGTCCCTGCAACATGTGCCAAATTAAACGCTTCATCGCGCTGAACCTTCAGCGTTCGATGGTCGCGCCCCCGAGGCCGTAGCTCTCCGGCGCTGCATTGAGGTCCAGCGTCCAAAGCTTCCGCCGGGCTTCCAGACGATGCCCCGCATTTCAATCCCGGTTAAGACCCTCCGGGCCGATCTCGCGCGTCGTCAGCAGAATTTGCGCATAATGATTGAGTTCATCGCCCTCACGACCCGGTGCGTGCTACGCAATATCCGTCACCATCCCGGCATCAACAAATGCCCGATGACAGAACCCGCGCACCGGCTCGACGCGTTGCTCGTGAGACAACAACCCATTCGGCAGCGCCAGCCGTAGTTCACGGGTAGCCTGAGATTTCCTGAGTGTCTCGGCCGCTTCTAACGCATTCCATGGCGCCGATCGGTCTTGTGTCCAGACCGGAGCTATGGATGGTCTAGGCATTTTCTGGCTCAAAGGGCGTGAAGACGCAGGGCTATCCCTGAAAGCCGCCACTCGTGAGAAATTCCGCTTCATCTGGCGTGGTCTCTCGTCCAAGTATGGAGTTTCGGTGCGGAAAACGACCGAACCGCTGTATGATGTTCCGGTGGCCCTCCGCATGCGACAGCCAGGGTTCTCCCAGCCTGCCGTTGAGAGCCACTGAGATGTCCTGGTCGGCCATTTCCTCCGAATGAGCGAACGGAAGACAGAAAAACAGGCGCAGATCTCCCGTAATGTGCTCCATGTGCCCCGCCGCCTTAGCGAACCGGGCATAGTGACGAGCAAGCGGATCCGTTGCATACATATGCCCGGTGCCACGAAATGCGTTGCGTGGGAACTGGTCAGTTAGGATGAGGAGTGCCAGTCCACCTTCAGGCGTTTTCATCCAGCTGTCATACTGTCTTTCGGCAACTTTCATATGGAGGTTGAGAAAACGTTCACGAAAGCTGCGATCGAAGTTCTTGTCCTTGTCGAACCATCTTCCCTGAGAACCGGCCTGCTTCCAGAAGCTGACAACATCCAAAAGCAGCTCTTGATCCCTGAGGCTTCGTTTTTCAGGCATGGCAATCATGATGATGTCTCCGAGCTACTGCGGTTGCCTTTAACATTTCCATGAATCAAGTCGCGGCCTGCATAAATTCCCCCGACCATCTCAATCTCTAAACGCTCGGTGTCGCGCTTACGGATATCAGCCATCAGTTCCATCGCCATTTCCGGCTCGTCACCAAGAACAACCAGCACTCGTTCCCCAAGAAGGAGTGCGGATTCGAGTGTTTCGCGAACCTGGTAGTTAACCCCTGCGTGAAGCAACTCAATGGCATGCTCGCGATCAACAGAGCGTGCCAAGACTGGCACGAGTGGAAACTCGTGTCGGGCAAGCTCAGCAATCGCGTTGGCGGCCTTTGCGTCGTTGACAGCGATGACGATCGCCTTCGCATGCTCTGCACCGGCGGCATGAAGGATGTCGAGGCGCGCACCATCACCATAATAGACTTTGAAGCCAAAATCCTCAGCGTTCCGGATCGCCTCGGTACTCGTCTCGATGATTGAAATCGAATGCCCCCGCGCCAATAGTGGCTGACTGACGATTTGTCCAAAGCGACCGAAGCCAATGAGCAGAACGTTGCCCGACAGCTCGTTGGCGACTTCAACTCCCTCCATTGACTGTGCTGTTTTTGGTAACAGCCGATCATGGAGGATAATCATCAATGGCGTCAGCACCATTGAGATAATGATAATCGCCGTCAGGTTGGCATTCCACTCGGCCGTCAGGATGCCGAATTGCGTGGCGGTCGCATAAAGTACGAAGGCGAATTCGCCGCCTTGAGCCATCAAAACCGTGCGCTCGATGGCTTCACGATTATCGGCTTTGAGTAATCTGGCAACCCCATAGATGACCGTCATCTTGAGGATCATGAAAGCGGGAACCGAAATCGCTATCACGGTCCAATTCGCTGCGATGATGTTGAGGTCAAGCGCCATTCCCACGCCAAGGAAGAACAGCCCTAGAAGTAATCCCCGGAATGGTTCGACATCGGCCTCGAGCTGATGGCGAAAGGAAGACTCCGACAAGAGCACGCCGGCAAGGAACGCGCCCATCGCCATGGAGAGCCCCCCCGCCTGCATGAGCACGGCAGATCCCAGCACGACCAGTAGAGCGGCCGCCGTCATCACCTCGCGTGCACCGAAGCGGGCGAGCAGGCGAAACATCGGATCGAGCAGATAACGGCCTGCCAATACGAGTGCCGCGATGGCAGCAAGACCGATAGCAACACCCATCAGACGGTCGCCAACCGTCGCCTCGGCCCCTCCCGGCGCGAGAAACGCTACTAGCGCGAGCAGCGGCACGATGGCCAGATCCTCCAGTAGAAGGATTGCAATGATGCGTCTTGCCTTGGGCAATCCCATCTCGCCGCGCTCTTGCAACATTTGCATCACAATGGCTGTCGAGGTCAGCACGAATCCAGTACCAGCAACGAAACTCGCTGATGTCGGATAGCCAAGCGCAATACCGACCCATGCAAGTGCGGCGATGGCGACGCCCACCTGCAATAGGCCGAGGCCGAAAATCTCCCCGCGCATCGCCCATAGGCGTGATGGTTGCATTTCAAGGCCGATGATGAACAGGAACAACACAACGCCCAGTTCAGCAACATGAATGATGGATTGTGCATCATGGAAGAAGCCGAGACCGAACGGGCCGATTGCAAGACCAGCTGCCAAGTAACCGAGGACTGAGCCGAGCCCCGCCCGGCGGAACAGCGGTACGGCAACTACTGCGGCTGCAAGAAGAACAACGACGGCGAACAGATCAACGCCGCCATGATGAGCCGCTTGTGCGGCCTGGGTAACAGTTTCAGCGGCCATAGGCTTAGTTTTCTCTATTTTGCAGGGATGCGGAATTCCGTGATCAGCCCGTCCACGATCGTCACATAAGCTTCGCTGCGGCCATTGAAGACGCGGCTCTGCCAATCGAACACAATATGGGTGGTATTTTCAGTAGTAACCGCTTCGAGAATCGTCATTCGGGCATTAGCACCGATGGCGTCTGAACGTGCCCACGACCGCACTCCGTCGGCTCCAGTGAGGATGCGACCCCAGTCATTGACGATGCCGACGGGAGAAAAAGCAGCAACAAACGCATCTTCGTCACCTGCATTTATCGCATTGGCACCAGATTGAAGGGCTGGTGGGAGAATGATCGACATGGTTGCTCTTCCTTGTTGGTTAGCAGGTAAATTCAGCGGGGCGATTTCCACGAGTTGCCATATCGCTATCGCCGACAGGGTCGCAGGCACCGCAAAGACGACGAAAAGAATCGATAATTCTCGCGTCACTGTATTGCCCGACCGGGTAACGCCAATCCACATATTCAACAGAGCGATAGCAAGCCAAACTAGAATAAAAAGCTCTCCGCCTGAGATTTTGCCTAGGAGCAAAAACACGCAGAGCAGCAGGATTCCGCCTGCTATGACGAGTAGTACCCGCATTAGGGCGTTCTCCTCTAAGGTCGGTGCGAGACCGAGAAGCCACTTCATACTAGGCCACAAACTACGCCAGAGACATTGCTGCTACTGACAATTGCCACACGAATTTGGCTGCCGATACGCCGTTGAAAGAAGGCGCTTCGAATGTCCCTGCGTCTGTTCAGCCAATTGCTTTCAACACTCTGCTGGGTGGTTTGAAAAAACGATGCCTCCATTACCCTGCTGTTATTCTTCGAAAAACCATTTCGATATCTTCCATCACAGGCTGTCAATAAGTAACGGTTACAACAATTTCGATTAACTCCCTGCGCGGGCCGCTGACGGAGCAAAGATTTCTATTGAGCGGATAAAGGCACTCTCATCTTCGTGCTTATGGCGGCGCGATGATGACAGAGGCGCACCAGCATAGTTGAAAGAGCCTGTGGGCACTGTCCAAGCTATATCGGATCTACGAGAGAACCGTCGCTATGCAGAAAGACCGGACCTGTGTTGCTGAAGTTCCCACCGCACCAAGGAACAAAAGCAACCGTACTTCTTACTGGAAACGCGGCGATCACCCGCACTTATCACGTTCATCATCGCAATGCTGGTTCCGGCGCTGTGGCATCTCTTGACTACCTGAAGACAAAGGTGACCAGGCCACACGTTGTCGCCAAAAAATGCCGTTCAGGGTAGAGAGTAGCCGGTTCCTCAAGAACTTACAGCGATTCCTGTCTAAGGCGCAGTGAGCGTACCAATAAAATATCGAGATCCGAATGTTTCCAGCCTCTCGGCCTTTCGTGTACGGGAAGAGCCAGATTTGCCTTCATCAATTAGAGACGATCGGGCTCGATATCAACGTGCTTTCTAAGGCACGGTAGTGAAAATCGAGCCGGTTAGCTTATTTTGCTGCCGCAGCTAGGAAACCGCAAAGTCCTTTGCGCGCCACCGACGTGCTCATCGTCTGCCCCACTTTGAGTGTGAAGATAGCGTCAACGCGTATGCCCTTGCCCTGCTTACGAGCGGTCACGCGCAAGGTCTGCATGCGACCCGATCCAGATCCATCTTGAAAGGCGTCAATGGACGAGAGCTGCTTGTTGATCGTGATGCCAGAAAAGCCGTCGGCTGCGATGGCTTGTGCCATACGCTGCAAGGCATCCGACGATTTGATACCAGTAAAGCTTTGTGTCGCGCGATAGACAGTCGGAGTTAAGAGCGGAACTCCCTCTGACTTAAAGCTTTGCTCACACGTAGCAGCAAAGCCCCCACCGGTTGCCATAAGGGTCAACAGACCCGTAATCAGAAACATTCGCATTCAAACTTCCTCCAAATAGACCGAAACCCCACCGTTGGTGACGATCACAACAGCATGCAGATCAAAAATACAATAAGCGCGTCGTCAAAATAGCGTTGATAATCTTCGCTTATACGATCGCGATTTGGGCGTACGGAGAAGACAGCGGTGGATGTTTCCGATTTTTCGCGGAATTTGCCTGAGATTAGCGACGATTGTTAGAATCGAGATGCCGGATCTCCACACGGCAATGCTGGTAATCGATCCTTCCAGGAGCAATGAAAGGAACTAGCGGTCAAGCAGATGAGCATTCTGCCAGGAACAGCTTGGCCCTGCAGTTTGCGACTTAAAGATATAAACATTTCTTTATGTGCTATTGACATTTTGCGTCCGATACAGGAAAGTTACCTGGCCTAGGTTCTCCGGTCGTCTCTTAGATGTGCCGGGGCTAAGAGGGAAGTTGGTGCCCCAGACTATTGGGAAAGCCGACGCTGCCCCCGCAACTGTAAGCGGCAAGCTGATGTCCAGAATGTCACTGGGGTTCTCCCTGGGAAGACGGAGAGAAGCAATGACCCGCGAGCCAGGAGACCTGCCTTCGCAAAGTAACGTCCACGGGCGGGGTGTCCCGGTGTGCCGTAGCGAAGGCCGCGTAGCGGTCCCTATTGCTATGAGTTCGCTGACCCATGCCCCCAACTTTTTGGGGTGAGTCATGTCTCAAACCGCAATTCCGGTCGCCGCGAGCGGCGAGCCATATGTTAATCGTCAACCGATCACGAGGCGTGACGATTTCACGTTTCATCTAAATTTCCATCGTTTTGATGAGAACTATCTGCCCTCAACCAACACGCGTGTAACGACCAACTTTGCAAATTTAGCCAGGGGGAGGAACCGCCAGGAGAACCTTAGTAACGCGCTGAGAATGATTGATAATCGGTTCAACGCTCTGGCGCATTGGGATAATACCGATGGCAATCGCTATAGGGTTGAACTCGAAATCATCTCGGTCGAGATGAATATTGATGCGGAAGGCAACTCGGATGCTTTCCCACTGATAGAGATATTGAAAGCCAATATCGTTGATCAAAAGACTGGCGAACAGATCGAAGGCATTGTTGGAAACAACTTCTCTTCTTATGTTCGAGATTACGACTTTAGCGTCGTTCTGCCCGAATATAACAAGGGGCGCTCCACGTTCAGCATTCCAGATGACTTCGGCGACCTGCATGGAAAGCTATTCAAATGTTTTCTAAAGTCGAATGCGTATAAAGAGCATTTTCGCAAGCCACCAGTCATCTGCTTAAGCGCTTCTAGCAGTAAGACATATCACCGGACTGGTAACTATCATCCGGTGCTGGGTGTAGAGTATCGGCAAAACGAATTATCTTTGACTGATCAATATTTTAAAAAAATGGGGTTGCAGGTCCGCTTCTTCATGCCGCCAAACAGTGTTGCGCCATTCGCTTTCTATTTTGTTGGCAACCTCCTTGATGACTATACCAATCTTGAGCTTATCGGAACAATCAGCACGATGGAGACTTTTCAAAAGATCTATCGGCCCGAGATTTACAATGCCAATTCGGTAGCTGGGGCTTGCTTTCGGCCAAGCCTTAAACACGAGGACTACTCACTGACACGTGTTGTCTATGATCGCGAAGAGCGAAGCCGATTGGCTGTTAAGCAGGGCATATTCGCTCAGGAACAATTCATGACGCCGTATAAGACCGTACTTGAGCAATGGTCTGCCAATTACACGCTTTGATGAGCCAAAAGATAAGGTTATCTATCATGAAAAGACTATTGCCCACGTCGACCGCCGGCAGTTTACCAAAGCCTTCCTGGCTTGCAGAACCTGAAAAACTTTGGTCGCCTTGGAAGTTACAGGATGAGGAACTGATCGCTGGCAAGCAGGATGCTCTGCGCTTATCCTTGGACGATCAACGACAGGCGGGCATCGATATAGTCAGTGACGGCGAACAGACGCGTCAGCATTTTGTCACAACATTTATCGAGCACCTTGACGGTGTTGATTTTCAAAAGCGAGAAACAGTCAGAATCCGCAATCGCTATGATGCGAGTGTACCGACAGTCGTTGGAGCCGTGTCCCGTCCAAAACCGGTTTTTGTCGATGATGCGAAGTTCCTACGTCAGCAAACCCAGCAGCCCATTAAATGGGCGTTGCCGGGGCCTATGACGATGATCGATACGCTTTATGATGCCCACTATAAGAGCCGTGAGAAACTAGCCTGGGAGTTCGCAAAGATACTCAATGAAGAAGCTAAAGAACTGGAGGTTGCCGGCGTAGATATTATCCAATTCGATGAGCCAGCATTCAACGTGTTCTTTGATGATGTCAATGATTGGGGCGTTGCTACCCTTGAGAGGGCAATCGAGGGTCTCAAATGCGAAACGGCAGTTCATATTTGCTATGGATACGGAATTAAGGCTAATACTGATTGGAAAAAGACCCTTGGTTCCGAATGGCGTCAATATGAGGAATCCTTCCCCAAACTGCAGAAATCCAATATCGATCTGATCTCGCTGGAATGTCAAAACTCACATGTTCCGATAGATCTGATAGAACTCCTTCGAGGCAAGAAGGTGATGGTGGGCGCCATTGATGTTGCGACCCAAACCGTTGAGACGCCGGAGGAAGTTGCCAGCACTTTGCGAAAGGCACTTCAGTTTGTTGATGCAGACAAACTATATCCATGCACCAATTGCGGCATGGCACCATTGCCTCGGCAAGTGGCACGAAGGAAATTAAGTGCATTGAGTACGGGTGCTGAAATTATCAGAAAAGAGCTTTCGACCTAACTTTCCATCAGATACCAGAGGTCGACATTATCCTTATGAGCCACCGCTTCGACAATGGAGATATAGCTGCGTTTGGCAATGTCATGTCCCGCCTTGGCTCCATTCACGGTGTTATAACGGTATATGAAGCCAAGCGTTGCGGTCTCAGACCGTCAACAAATACCAGAGCGGTGAGAGCCTTCATTCACGGGTGCCGTCGGATATTATTCTTTCCAGTTTCAACGTACAAGAGACGACGAGGATGTCGTCGTCTCTTCAGTGTCCCCACTAGATGGGGCGAGTTTGGTTCGACATATCTGATAGGAGCGGGAGCTCTTTACAAAAGCCAACACAATGAAGCTGATACTTTCCAGGCGGTCGTGTCCTACTTGTCGCTTTCAGCAACAAGAGCGAGTGCACGGACCGGAGAGCCGGTGCCATTGACAAATTTCAACGGCGCCGCGATCAGGATCGCACCTTTTGCAGGCAACTGATCTAGGTTACTCAGGCTTGCCAGACCGTAACGGTTTGCCTTGTGCATAAGATTATGCGCGGGAAACGGAGGGTGCATGGTGCCAGCGGATCCTGCGTCAGTACCTACTGTTTCCTGCCCCCATCCGATTATGCCTTTCGAAAGAAGGTACTCGATTGCATCGACCGTAGGACCGGGAGAGTGAGGGCCGTTTTCATCGGCATTCAAAAATGTGTCAGCCGACCCATTGCGCTTGTACCAATCCGTACGCATTAGAACCCACGAACCTGCTTCGATTTCACCGTGCTCTGCTTCCCATTCCTTGATGCTCTCAACCGTCAGCAGATAATCGGCGTCGGCGGTTGCCTGAGCCGACCGGTCAATAACGTTTAAAGGGGCAACAAAGTTCTGCGGCGGGATCGTGTCGGTAGTATTGCCAGAATGATCTTTTCCGGTAATCCAGTGACAAGGGGCATCGAAATGGGTGCCGGTATGTTCGCCAAGCTCCATCCAGTTCCAGGCCCAGAAGGGCCCGTCTTGATCATATTGGCTAATAGTGTGAACTTTAACATTTGGCGTGTTTTTGCCGAATTGGGGAGGAAGGTAAAGGACAGGTGTATCCGGACCGAGTGGCGCGGTGATGTCAACAACCTTGACAGCACCAGACAATAGTCCAAACGCGAGGCTGGCAAGCGCAGATGTATCGTTCATGCAATCCCCATTTCGTCCTGAGCCGGCGCCGGCATTATTGTGCGGTCCTTTATGAACCGGTCTCTTTCGGACGTTCGTTCAAAGCCTATGTCAAGGAATATGCTCTTGCAAGTATCTTACCTGTAAAAACTTCTATCAATCTTTCTGTCGAAGAAGGGTTTTGGCTAAGAAGCCATGTATTCCGGCAATTTAAAGCCGCTTGAACGCGCCGAGATTGGTGACGAGACCTCGTGCAAAGTAACGCGAATATATGCATTCAAGTATAAAATCATGAACCACTAAAAATAGAGTTGCTTGCGCCAGGGCATTCTCGCCGGTTTGCCTGCGCTAGGGGCAGGCTATTGTGTGATGCGTCGCCCAATAATTGGCAAGGATGCGGTGATGCGGTTGATTTAGGCTTGAAATATCCGTTGCTTGGCGCAATTCTCGCAAATTGCAGCGCAACGATATCTACCGGGGCAGTAGAATATGGATCTCGAATTTATAGTCACCGAAGTCGATGAAGGCGAAAAGCAAGAGCTGCGTCTTTGGTTACGCATGCTGGCAACAACTCGACTAATCTCACAGGAGATTCGCCGCCGTTTACGCAATGAGTTTGGAGTTACGCTGCCTCAGTTTGACATTCTTGCGCAGCTCTACCGGGAACCGGATGGTTTACGACTAGGGGAGCTTTCGCGCCGGGCCATGGTGACGAATGGCAACATCACAGGTTTAGTTGAACGACTGGAAAGCGACGGGCTCGTGCGACGGGAGACACCTGGTGCCGACAGGCGCGTTACTGTCGCGCGCTTGACAGATTCGGGGCAGACGGTGTTCGCAAAGATGGCGAGTGTCCACGAAAGCTGGTTGCGTGATCTGATGGCGGAGGTCGACCGGGACACCATCGCGTCGCTGTTAAGCGACATGAAACTTGTCAAGAATTCGGTGGGTAATCACCTTATCGATGATGATGAAGAATAGTGTTGAATGTCACTTCGAGGATTTGAATTAGCTGCGATATTCGTGATTTTCGAGCTGAGAATCTTCGCAAAAAAAGAATAGGAACAAGAGGTTATAGAGAGCGAAATCATTCTGCGCGCGCAGAAATAGCGCGGAAATTTTTTCGCTTGCTTATTTGATCAAATGATCTTTAGATATATTCATCTTGGATCGCTCTTACCGTTTGAAGGCGCGTTGATGCGGTCGGTTTGGGACATGAAATGAAGACGATGGGATGGAAGTTGCACAGCCGATTGCGCTGCTGACCATGGTAACGGAAGCAGGTTCCTCTACACGCTCGCGTGTGGCTGAGACACAGAGATAACAGGAAAGATAGATAGATGGTCCGCCTTGCCAAACGCATAACCGAAAGCTCCAAAAAATCCTTTGGCATGTATGCGCGGGCGGCGGGGCTTGGTGCGGACGCCGGTGATCTCATCCATATGGAGCTTGGAAGTCCCCATGCCGATACACCGCTTCATATCAAGAAGGCGACCGTTAATGCCTTGATGGCGGGCGATGTCCACTACTCACATCTTCAGGGAATTCCCAAACTGCGCGAAGCACTGGCGGCCCGTCTTTGTGAAAAAAATGGAATGGATGTTTCGGCATCCGACGTTGTTGTAACCAACGGGTTGACCCACGCATCCTTCGCAGCTTTTATGGCGCTGCTGGACCCAGGAGATGAAGTTATCCTGCTGGAGCCATACTATCCCCAACATATTGGCAAGATAGAACTTGCTGGAGCCATACCTGTACTGGCACCCCTCGATGCGAATGACCGCTTTTCGATCAAGGCGGATTTGATCGAACCAAAGATCACAGATCGCACAAAAATGATTGTTTTGATCAATCCGTGTAACCCCACGGGACGGGTCTACAGTCTCAAGGAGTTGGAGGTTTTGGCAGATATTGCTCGCCGCCATGATTTGGTGGTGGTCGCTGATGAGGTTTACGAAGATATTCTGTTCGATGGTGTTCGCCATGTTTCGATCGCTTCATTGCCTGGCATGAAGGAACGAACGATATCAATGTTCGCATTTACCAAAAGCTTTGCGATGGACGGCTGGCGACTTGGGTATCTCACCGCACCCTCGCACATGATCGAAGGCATTCTGAAGATCACCACAAACGACGTCACACACGTGAACACCTTTATTCAGGCGGGCGCTCTGGCCGCAATATCCGGTCCGAAAGAAATATTGGCTGAACTGGTGGGCGACGACAAGTTGAAGCGCGACATCGTTGTATCAAGGTTAAACCAGATGTCGGGTGTCACCTGCGATTGGCCACAAGGTACTATTTACGCGTTTCCAAAAATCGCTGCATTGGGAGTTAAATCGCAGGATATGGCTGAACGCATTATGACGGAAGCGGGTGTCGTACTGGAAGCGGGGAGCTTTTACGGAGCCTGTGGCGAAGGACATTTGCGCGTCTGTTTTGGTTCACAATCACTTGCACGCGTCAACGAGGCCATGGATCGCCTTCAACGGTTCTTTGGATCTCTTTGAGGAACTGGGGCCAGATATCTGCCGTTTGGTTGCGCAGACTAAGGCAATTATAGTTGAAACTTAAAATACCATATGAACAAATAATCAAAATGGTCGGCAAGGTGGAAGCAGGAACTTCTACCGGAAAGAAACGACCCATAGAGGGAATAAAAATATGATGATTTCTCGGCGTAGTTTTCTGGTTCTGACAAGTCTTGCGGGCGCTGTTGCGATGAGTTCTGCATCGCTTGCTGCCGACGCGCTTAATATCGGTGCTTATCCAAGCAACCCCCCTTTCGAGTTTAAGAATGCAGATGGGACATTCGAAGGCTTCGAAATCGATATTGCGAAGGAAGCAGCAAAACGCGCAGGCCTGGAGCCGGAAATTGCCGACTACGGGTTTCAAGCGCTGTTTGCTGCCACGACTTCGCGTCGCATCGACGTGGCGGTTTCGTCAATTACGATCACGCCGGAACGCCTGAAGTCGCAGTCCTTCACCCAACCCTATTATGATTCAGATATTGGGGTTGCTACCAAAACCGATAGTGCCGTAACAGGATTGGCCGATTTGAAGGGCAAGACGGTTGGTGCCCTTTCTGGTTCCACGGGCGAGAAATGGGTTAAGGATAACAAGGATGCCAAAGGCTTCGCCGATATCAAAGGCTACAACTCGCAACAGGATTTGTTTCTTGATCTCGGTGCGGGCCGTATCGACGCAGTGATTTCCGATGTTCCGGGAATGGAGCACTTATTTCTTAAGTTGAAGGGCTTTGTTGTTAAGGATCGAATCCAGACCGGTGAGCAATACGGTCTGATGATGGCGAAGGACCATCCGCTGCTTGGCAAGCTCAACGATGCAATTTCTGCCATGAAGAAGGAAGGTGTTACTGCAGCCATTCATAAAAAATGGTTCGGTACCGATCCTGCAGCTGGTTCCTCGACAGTGACAGTCGCGCCGATCCCAAAACCATAATCTTTTGAAGCCATTCTTCTGACGTTGGTGACAGATGGGTCGCATTCGCAGGATCGGCCCATCTTCGACCGTAACTGGTCAAAATGGCCGGTCGTGCGCTCCCAGGATTGCCTGCGAAGGACGCCAATATGACATTCGTTGAAACCTTTCTGAACTCCGAAGTTCTAGCATCAAGCCTGCCGGCGCTGGGACGTGGTCTTCTCAACACGTTTCTTATCGGCATCGCCAGCATATTCTTTGGTATTCTGTCTGGCTTGCTGATCAGCATTATTCGTCTATACGGCCCAAAGTTACTTCGCTATCTCGCGGTCGCCTACATCGATGTATTCCGCGCCATGCCAGTTTTGGTCGTGCTGATCCTGATCTATTATGCACTTCCATTCATCGGCATACGCCTGTCTGCCTGGACCTCAGCAATCATGGCATTTTCCATGGTTATGGCGGCATACTCGGCAGAAGTGTTCCGGTCGGGCATCGAAAGTGTACCGCGCGGTCAGTTCGAAGCCGCGTCGGCACTTGGAATTTCATTTCCTGTTACGCTTTGGAAAGTGGTTTTACCGCAGGCGATCCGTATCATCATTCCGCCAACGACCAGCAATTGTGTGTCTATGTTCAAGGATACTGCACTGGCCTCTACTGTGGCTTTGCCCGAGCTTCTGAAGGAAGCCCAGGACGCTCAAGCGCTTTATGCCAATCCTACGCCGTTGATTGGCGCCGCACTAATCTATCTCATCATTCTGCTGCCACTGGTGCGGCTTGTGGCGCTTCTTGAGGCGCGCTTCAAAAAGGAAAAAGTCCGATAGGTACAATCTAGGTTTACGGCAGACATCGGCAACATCAACATGGCAGGCATCAATATGAGCGGTTATTTTCTCTATCATTCGATAGGTACCTTTCCCGGTAAGGCGGAAAAAGTCAAAACGGCACTCGAACGTTATTCAGATATATGGTCAGCAGAAAATGACGAGCAATGGCCAGAGATGTTGGCACAGCGCGGGCATTTCATCCAAAGTTGGGAGCGTTTGATTGGCGCTCCTGCAGGAACCATGACCACTGCGGAGAACGTAACGCTCGCCCTTTATAGTTTGATCGGCGCGCTGCCTGAAGAGTTACTGCGCGGTCGCCGAATTCTGGCGGCTGGCGATTGCTTTCCGAGCCTACATTTTTTGCTGGCTGGCTTGCAGGCGCGGTTGGGATTTACACTGCAAACCGTGCCGATGAGACAGGGCGAAAGTTTTGTGCGCGACGAGGATTTCATCGACGCTTGGGGCAGTGATGTTGCGATTGCACTGACAACATGGGTTTCTTCCACGACATCCAAGCTTGTCGACCTCGACCTGATCAGTAAACACGGTAGGCAGCACGGAACAATCATTATTGCCGATGTGACGCAGGGCGTGGGAATTCGTCCCTTTTCTGTCGGTGAACTTGATGTCGTTGTCGGTTCGTCTCTTAAATGGCTTTGTGGAAGTTCAGGAGCAGGGGCGATCTATGTCCGCCCGCAATTACTGACGACCTGCAAGCCTGAATTGCGTGGGTGGTTTAGCCAACCTAATCCCTTTTCATGGGATCTCGATAGTTTTACCTACGCCGATGATGCGCGGCGCTTCGATCACGGTACACCTGCTGTTCTGGCAGCGATAGCGTCGCAAGCAGGGCTTGATTTTGTTTCGACGACCGGTGTCGATAACTTGGCCAGGCATAACGAAATATTGACAGGTACAATTGTGGACCGGGTGATTGCCAACTCTGCACTGACACTGATCTCCCCAGAAAAGTCTCAAGAGCGCGGCGGCAGCGTCATGGCACGAGCGGACACCGCTGAACGGGCAGCTGCTATCATGACCGGCTTGAAGGCTGAAGATTTTTACTGCGATTGTCGCGGTCGTATTTTGCGGTTTTCACCCGGGTCGGTGACCTCTGAGGGAGAAACGCAAGCCTTATGCGATGCGTTAGACAGGCTGGCCGTAGGCTAAGCATTCCTATTAGATGTCGATTTCTGCACGAACCTGTCGTTTTTATCTAATTTGTGCGACACCTGGTGATCCTATTGGCCGGTATAATGCTATAGTTGAGGAACACGGAGACAAGGAATTTGAAGCAAATGATCGGTGAACCCCGTCTGTTGAAGGTATCTTCGCGCGTAACCGTGCAAGATGGTGTCTACGAACAGCTTCGTCAGGCTTTGATGTGGGGTTCATTCGAACCGTCCCAGGCGGTAACGATCGCAGCACTTGCTGCAGAGTTCGGGACAAGCCATATGCCAGTACGCGAGGCATTGCGACGGCTGGCGGCGGAGAACGGTCTGGAAATTGCGCGTAACGGATCGGCACGCGTGCCCGATACGTCGCGGGAACGGCTGGATGATATCTGTCGGGTTCGTGTTGCCCTGGAAGGGCTTGCCACCGAACTTGCAACACCACGCATGCAAGCTTTAGACGTAGACCGTTGTCGGGCACTTGCACGAGAGCATGAAGCACTCGGTCACGATGGCAAAATCTACGAGATGTTGCGCAAGAACCAGGAGTTTCATTTCACGATTTATGAACTATCCGGGTCGGAAACTTTACCGCAGATGATTGAAACGCTGTGGTTGCGACTTGGGCCCTACATGCGTCTTCTTTCCAATCATGTTCGTCAAGAAGTTGATAAGGGCATTATCCATCCTTATTCAGCCTACCATTACGAAATGCTTGATGCCATTGGTGCTGGTGACGCAAAAAAGGCGGGCGGGCTTATGATCCAAGATATTGAAGCAACCCAACGGCTGTTGCAGAAACTCTGTTAGTAGCAGAGCCATTCATCCTGATGTGCAATTAGGCACTCTAATTTGCCGAGAGAGAACTCTCAAAAGAGTTCGATCTCCCACATTCGGGCGCTAAAGGCCTTCGACCTGCCGTATTTAACGGCAGATCGTGACAAGGGCGCTAAACTCTTTCGAGTGCGATGGCGATACCTTGTCCCACACCGATGCACATCGTTGCGAGAGCAAAGCGGCCGCCACTGAGCTTGAGCTCCAGTGCCGCTGTGCCGGTGATGCGCGCTCCTGACATGCCTAGCGGATGTCCGAGAGCGATGGCTCCGCCATTTGGATTGACCCGGATGTCGTCATCGGCAACTCCCAGAAGACGTAGCGTCGCTAATCCTTGGCTGGCGAAGGCTTCATTGAGTTCAATGACAGCAAACTGCTCCTGCTTCATGCCCAGCCGCGCCATCAGTTTCTTGCTGGCGGGTGCCGGGCCAATACCCATGAGGCGTGGAGCAACGCCTGCCGTCGCGCCGCCCAGAACGCGAGCAACGGGGGTGAGCCCGAACTTCCGGGCAGCGGCCTGCGATGCGATGATGAGTGCTGCAGCTCCATCGTTGACACCTGACGCGTTGCCCGCGGTGACTGTGGCACCTTCCAACTGGTTGATTGGTCTCAATTTGGCCAATGCATCAAGGCTGGTTTCACGTGGATGTTCGTCAGCGCTGACAACTATAGGTTCACCTTTGCGCTGAGGAGTGGAAACAGGCGTTATTTCTTGCGCCAGTCGACCATTGCTTTGTGCGGCCGCGGCCTTCTTTTGACTTTGCCAGGCGAAAACATCCTGGTCCATGCGCTTGATTGCATAATCGACAGCCACGTGGTCTCCGGTCTCCGGCATGGAGTCGATGCCGTATTGAGCTTTCATGACCGGATTGACGAAGCGCCAGCCGATTGTCGTATCATGAATTTCTGCACGTCTCGAGAAAGGGCTGTCTGCCTTGGGTAAAACAAAGGGCGCGCGGCTCATGCTTTCAACGCCACCTGCAATCATAAGCTCAGCTTCGTCGGCGCGGATAGCGCGTGCTGCAGCGAGCACCGCGTCCATTCCAGAGCCGCAAAGTCTGTTGATTGTCGTACCGGTGACGTTAACGGGCAAACCGGCAAGCAGTGCCGCCATGCGGGCAACATTGCGGTTATCTTCGCCCGCCTGATTGGCGCATCCGAAAATCACATCCTCAATCGCTTCGCAATCCAGCGCCGGATTGCGCTCAACCAGCGCTTTGAGCGGAATAGCAGCAAGATTGTCTGTTCGGATGCTGGATAAGGCTCCGCCAAAGCGACCAATTGGCGTGCGGATGTAGTCACAGATGAACGCTTCTGTCATCGGGTTTCTCCCATCTGTTGTGTCGCGAACATCGGGCCGCCTTTGATTGCGGGGAACCCGTATCCATTGACAAGAACGAGATCGATATCGTCGGAACGTTGCGCAATGCCCTCTGCAAGCAAAGCCTGTCCTTCAACCATCATGGCGGCGAGGAGGCGCTGCATGATGGCTTCATCGGGCAAATGGCGGGGAATAATTGCATTGCGTTCACGGTAATCGTCGATCAGAGTGTGGACTTCCTCGTCGCTCACGCGAACACCATCCTCATAGCGATACCAGCCAAGACCTGCCTTGCGTCCAAAACGCCCGGCTTCGCATAGTTTGTCGGCAACATCGAAATAAGGAAGGCTGGGATGACGGGTGGCCGCCGCTCTCTTGCGCCGCGCCCAGGCAATTTCCAAACCGGCCATGTCGTTAACCGCAAATAACCCCATTGGAAAGCCATAGGCTTCCATCGCGCGATCAATATCTTTGGGGTAGGCGCCCTCAGCCAGCATTTTTTCAGCCTCCGTCCGGTATGCCGAAAAAATCCGGTTACCAATAAAGCCTTCGCAGACGCCGGTGATGATGGGCAGCTTCTTGATCTTGCGCGCGAAAGCAATTCCTGTGACGAGCGTTTCGTCGGATGTATCTTGGCAGCGCACCACTTCAAGCAAGCGCATGATATTGGCTGGCGAGAAAAAGTGCAGCCCCAGCACCCGGTCTGAGCGGTTTGTGACCGCGCTCAACTCATTCGGGTTGAGATAGCTTGTATTGGTTGCCAGAATGACAGATGGAGGCAGCAACATGTCGAGTTGCCGGAACAGCGAGGCCTTGACCGTGAAATCATCAAACACGGCTTCGATGACGAGATCAGCGTTGGCAAGTGCTGCCATATCAGCGCTGAGCGTAAGCCTTGCACGTTGGCTTTCTGCGGCCTCGGTCGAAAGCCTGCCAGTGTCGACGGCTTTCTGGATTAAATCGGCAATCCGTTTAGCACCTTTGCTGGCTGCATCTGCAGTTTGTTCATAGCCTATGACATTATAACCAGCAGTAAGACAGGCGGCAGCGATACCTGCCCCCATCAAACCGGTGCCGGCGATGCCGATAGTCGAAAGTGGTTGGGGTTTTGCTTCCATGCCTTCCACTTTTCCCGCCGCGCGTTCGGCGAAAAACAGATGCCGCAGCGCGGCCGCTTCAGCACTATCGCGCAGGCGAATGAAAGTCTTTCGTTCTTCGCCTAAACCTTCTGCAATCGAAGCGGTTATCGAGACTTGAACTAGCCGCGCTGCTTCGCCGGGAGCAGCCGCACCACGCGCTTTTCTCAGAATTTGGGCTTTGGCATGTTCAAAAGCGGTTGCATCGGGCGCAGCAACGGACAGATCGCGGGTCCGACGCAACGGCTGACCGGCCATTGAAGTGGCGAGCTTGATGGCGTCGGCCACAAGATCGTTGTCTGCTATTTGGTCGATCAGACCCAGTCGCTGCGCTTCTTGAGCGGTAATCTGGCGACCGGTGGCGATCATATCGAGTGCTGGAAGGGGCCCGATCAGTCGAGGAAGGCGCTGGGTGCCCCCCGCACCCGGCACGATCCCAAGTTTAACCTCCGGCAAGCCAAGAGAGGCGCTTAATGATGCGATACGCGCGTGAGCTCCAAGCGCTACCTCAAGTCCGCCACCCAAAGCAGGCCCGTTGATCGCGGCTACCACAGGTTTATCGGCGCTTTCGATGATGGTGATTACGTCCGGCAATGTTGGTTCGGTGGGAGGCTTGCCGAATTCGCGAATGTCCGCTCCTCCAATGAAGATCTTGCCTGCACCGATCAGAACGGTCGCGCGGATCGCTGTTTCAGTAGAAGCATGGCCAATGGCTGCGGCAAAGCCTCTGCGCACCTCTGCGGATGTTGCATTGACTGGAGGGCTATCGACGGTGACGACAAGAACGCCGTCTATAACCGTACCCGTGACAGTTGGAGAGAATTCGCTTTTATCAGCCATGGCGGTCTCAGTCTGGTATTACGGCGAAAGCCTGTATTTCGATCTTAGCCCGGTCTTCGATCAATGCGACGACCTGAACTGCCGCCATCGCGGGGAAGTGCTTACCGATTACATCGCGATAGGCGCGGCCGATCCCTTTAAGATTGGTGATGTATTCATCCTTGTCGGTGAAGTACCAAGTCATTGAGGCGATATGTTCCGGGCTGCCCCCAGCTTCCGCCAGGATTGCCACAATGTTTTTCAATGTCTGCTCGGTCTGCTCGACGAAATCGTCGGTCTCAAACTGTTGTTGTTCGTTCCAACCGATCTGTCCGCCGATGTAAACGGTACGCCCACGCGCTTCAACGCCATTGGAATAACCGATTGGGCGTGCCCAGCCTTGCGGCTGAAGGGTCTTATGCATGTTATATCTCCAAAAATGCGCGCAATAGCAGGCTCTAAGTGGCTTTCAGCAGTTCGCGTGCGATAATGAGTTTCTGCACTTCGGTCGCGCCTTCATAGATGCGAAGTGCACGTATTTCACGATAAAGCCGCTCGACGATTTCGCCGCTTTTCACGCCACGACCGCCAAACATTTGAACGGCTTTGTCGATTGTCTGTTGGGCGTTTTCCGTCGCAACCATCTTTGCCATCGCGGCCTCTTTGGTTGTGCTCAGCTTCTGAACGTCGCGCCGCCATGCTGCTCGATAGGTCAGAAGAGCGGCAGCATCGATGTCGGTCGCCATGTCGCCAAGTGTCGCTTGCGTGAGTTGCAAGTCTGCCAATCTGCCACCGAACATCGGGCGTGACTTCGCATGTGCCAACGCCTCGCTTGCAGCACGGCGCGCAAAGCCCAGGGCAGAGGCGGCAACGGATGCGCGGAAAATATCGAGCGTGCGCATGGCGATTTTAAAACCTTCGCCCGGCGCGCCGAGCCGACGACCAGCGGGGATGCGACAATTATCGAAGCGGATCGTGGCCAGCGGATGCGGAGCGATGACATCAATGCGCTCTGCAATTGAAAAGCCAGGATCGTTGGCTAAAACGACAAAGGCCGAAATGCCTCGTGTTCCTGGCGCTTCGCCTGTGCGGGCAAAGACTGTATAGACATCAGCGATGCCGCCATTGGAAATCCATGTCTTCTCGCCGTCGAGCACGTAATGGTCGCCGTCCAATCTCGCCGCGCAACCCATCGCCGCTACATCTGAACCCGCGAGCTTCTCCGAAAGGGCAAAGGCCGAAATCCATTCTCCACTTGCCACTTTCGGCAAGACTGCTTGTTTGAGTTCGTCCGACCCGCTAAGGCTGATCGCGCCGGTGCCAAGTCCTTGCATGGCAAAAGCGAAATCGGCAAGTCCGTCATGATAAGCCAGTGTCTCGCGGGCGATGCAAAGCTTCCGGGAATCGATCCCGTCACCGCCCGTCAGACTGACCGCCGCTTGGAGCAGTCCGGCTTTTCCGAGCGCTTTCACCAGAGCGCGGCAGGCATTATCCGTATCGTGGTGTTCGACACCGGTGATCGCCGGGCTTTTCACAAAAGCATCAAGTTTTGCCGCCCAGTCTAAATGGGCTTTCTCAAAAAACGGCCAGTCGAGATGTTCCCGTGTGAGTGGCAGCGTTGCGAAACCATCCATGGATCAGTTTCCCTCGAAAACGGGTTTCTTCTTGGCTGCGAAAGCCTCGAACGCGCGGCGGAAATCCTGCGTTGCCATGCAGATGGCCTGCGCCTGGGCTTCTGATTCCACCAGCTCTTCAATGCCCATCGCCCATTCTTGACTGAGCATGGTTTTTGTCATGCCATGCGCGAACCATGGGCCGTCGGCGATATTGCGTGCCAGAGCCTCGGCCTTTTCCAAAAGCTCGCCCTGCGGATGCAGTGCGTTGAAAAAGCTCCAGCGCTCACCCTCTTCGGCGCTCATAAAGCGTCCGGTGTAAAGCAGTTCCGACGCGCGGCCCTGACCGATCAGTCGCGGGAGAATGCCGCATGCGCCCATATCGGCGCCCGCAAGACCGACGCGTGTGAAGAGGAACGCAGTTTTTGTTTCAGGCGTCGCAATGCGTAGATCCGATGCCATTGCCAGAATGGCACCGGCGCCAGCGCAAATGCCGTCTACGGCGGCGATAATTTGCTGCGGACATTTACGCATGGCCTTGACGACATCGCCGGTCATACGCGTGAACGCGAGAAGGTCGGGCATCGTCATGTGGGTCAGAGGCTCGATGATCTCGAAGACATCGCCGCCTGAAGAAAAGTTTCCGCCAGCGCCGGTCAACACGATTGTGCGCACATCGGAAGCATAAGCGAGATTGCGAAAAAGATCGCGAAGCTCAGCATAGCTTTCGAATGTCAGCGGATTTTTCCGGTCCGGGCGGTTAAGGGTCAGTGTTGCGACGCGACCGTCTTCACTCGTCTGCCACAGAAAGTGATCGGCCTGATAGTCCTTGAAAGGCTTTAGATTGCTCGCCATCGAAACGGTGCCGTCGTTCATCCTGCCATTACCTCCCCACCAGCGATTGCTATCGCCTGTCCAGTTATTGATTGCGCGCCGGGCGATGTCAGCCACAGCACGGTTTCAGCCACTTCCTCAGGCTGTATCAGGCGCCCCTGTGGGTTCGCCTTGACGAATTGCGCCAGAACGTCTTCTTCTGATCTTCCGGTTTTTGCGATGATAGCCTCGATGGAGCGGGCTATGATGGGCGTATCGGTAAAGCCCGGGCACACTGCGTTGACCGTCACGCCCGTGCGCGCGAGCTCCAGCGCCAGTGCTCGGGTCAGCCCGATAACACCGTGTTTTGCAGCACAATAGGCCGAAACATAAGCATAGCCGCTCAGGCCAGCTGTGGACGCAATGTTGATGATACGCCCGTCTTTTCCGCCCGCCTTGATATCATCGAGTGTCATCTGCGTAACGTTGAAAACACCGGTCAGGTCGACGTCGAGTACGCGGCTCCATGTATCGAGACTGGTTTTCTCGAAAGGAGCGCTTGGAGCTTCCCCGGCATTGTTTACAAGAATAGTCACAGGGCCAAATGCGGCACGCGCCCCGTGCAGTCCTTTTTCAATTGCATCGCGATTTGTGACATCGAAACCATCAGCAAGGAAACATCCCTTCCAGTTCAAAGAGGAAGCGGTTTTTTCTAGCCGCTCACGACTGCGCCCCGCCAGGGTCACATTGGCTCCTGCCCGCGCAAGACCAGCGGCAATAGCGGCGCCTATGCCACTGCCCGCACCAGTGACGAGTGCATGTTTGCCATAAAGGGCTGAGCCAACGGCCGGATCGTTCATTGCTATCTCTCCGTTATCTCACCCGCTTTTACTTCGCGCCTTGCGGCGCTGCGTTTGCGCGTGCGAGGTTGGCTTCATACTGATATTTGCTTGAACGATATTGCTTCGGCCAAGCAATGGAATTGATGCCGATTTTAGCGGCCTCATGCAGCGCCCAAGCCGGGTCCGCAAGATGTGGGCGTGCCACCGCGCAGAGATCCGCGCGACCAGCTGCGATGATCGAATTTGCATGATCGGCTTCCGAAATCGCGCCGACGGCAATTGTTGGGATGTGGATTTCGTTGCGAATTTTATCGGAGAACGGGGTCTGGAATAGACGGCCATAAACTGGCTTTTCTTCCTTCCAGACCTGACCTGACGAACAGTCGATCAAATCGGCACCGGCAGTCTTGAACATTTCCGCAAAGATCGCCGCATCTTCTGGCGTGTTGCCGCCCTCGAACCAGTCGTGGCAGGAAAGGCGAACCGAGATCGGCTTATCCTGCGGCCAGGCTTCGCGGACCGCGTGGAAGATTTCTAGCGGATAGCGTGCGCGGTTTTCGTAACTGCCACCATATTCGTCCTCGCGGCGGTTGGTGAGTGGCGAGAGGAAGCTCGATAAAAGGTAACCATGCGCGCAGTGCAGCTCAAGCCAATCGACGCCTGCAGCCGCCGCTCTTTTGGTCGCGGCGACGAAGTCCGCTTTCACCCGATCCATATCGGCGCGATCCATCGCTTTTGGGACCTGGCTGTTCTTGAGATAGGGAAGGGCGGAAGCGGAAAGCAATGGCCATGCTCCATTCTCAAGAGGCTGGTCAATACCTTCCCACGCAAGCTTGGTTGCACCCTTGCGGCCGGCATGGCCGATCTGCATGGCAACCTTTGCATCACTGTTTGTGTGAACGAAATCGACTACGCGCTTCCAGCCTTCACCCTGCGCATCGTTCCAGATGCCTAGGCAGCCGGGGGTAATCCGCGCATCAGGCGACACGCATGTCATTTCGGCAAACACCAATCCTGCGCCGCCCATGGCGCGGCTGCCCAGATGGACCATATGGAAATCGTCTATCAGGCCGTCGGTTGCGGAATACATGGCCATTGGTGATACGACAATGCGGTTGGGCAAGGTGACGCCACGTAAGCTATAGGGGGTGAACATCGGCGGCAGACAGCGCTGGTCTTCGGCAACGTTGAGACCTTGCTTGCGGGCGAACCAGCGTTCGTAGCCTTCAAGCCAATCCTTGTCGCGCAGGCGTAGATTCTCGTGGCTGATACGCTGCGAACGCGTGAGCATGGAATACATGAACTGTTCCGGCTCCAGCGTATCGGCATAACGCTGGCCGACTACCTCGAACCACTCCATGGCGTTGCGCGCGGCGTTTTGAATGCGTGCGACATCAACCCGGCGGATTTCTTCATAGGCATGCAGGACGTCTGGTATGCCCTCCTTGCCATGTCCGAGCTTCTGGAACTGGTTGGCCAGTTCAATCGCGTCATCGATGGCAAGTTTGGTACCCGATCCGATTGCAAAATGCGCGGTATGGGCCGCATCACCCATCAAAACCACATGGGAATTGCCGTTGAAGTGGCTCCATTTTCCGCATATGAGGCGGCTGAAGTTAAGCCAGGCCGAGCCGCGCATATGGCGGGCATTGGTCATCAGTGGAGCGCCGTCGAGTGTCTCTGCAAAGAGCTCTTCACAAAAATTGATGGATGCTGACTGGTCCAACTGATCCAGACCATGCGCCTGATAGGCTTCCTCGGTAGTTTCGATGATAAAGGTCGAGGTTTCGTCGTCGAACTTATAAATGTGCGCCTGGAACCAACCATGATCAGTCTTGCGGAAATCGAACGTAAAGGCGTCAAACAGTTTTTGAGTGCCGAGCCAGATATAGCGATTGGGCCGGACGACCATATCCGGTTCGAACACATCCTCATAGCGATTGCGAATGCGGGAGTTCAGGCCGTCCGATGCAATGATGAGATCGGCATCAGGGAATTCAAGATCACTTTCTACGTCGGTTTCAAACTGAAGCTTCACACCCAGCGCTTCGCAGCGCGCCTGAAGAATATTGAGCAGGCGTTTGCGTCCGATACCGACAAAGCCGTGACCGCTGGTGCGCTGACGCGTTCCTTTGAAGAGGACCTCGATATCGTCCCAATGGTTGAACGCGTCCTGAATTTCGGCCGCACTTTCGGGATCCCACACCTTCATGGATTCCATCGTCGCGTCGGAAAAAACCACGCCCCAGCCGAAGGTGTCGTAGGGGCGGTTCCGCTCCACGATCGTAATGTCATGTTCTGGATGAAGCTTCTTCATCAGAAGGCCGAAGTAAAGGCCGGCCGGACCCCCTCCAATACACACGATACGCATGTTGAGTTCCCTTTCCGATAGCTGCCGAACGGCGCCGGTTATTTATTTTAAGTTTAAAATATAATTAGGAGTTTGGGCGCGTCAAGCGAAAAAAGCGCCGGCTTCCGCAAGTGGGCATCTGCGGGAGTAAAATGCAGGATTTGACCAGAAATATGCAAATGCAATAATTATACTCGTTCTAAAAAGCCCTATTGACACAGTTTAGAATTCGAAAATATGCTGATGCAAATGAATTGATATTCCGGCAAACGGAAAAGGGGAATTGTCATGGCGGAGCGCTCATTCGCCCGCGAAGTCGAGGATCTGAAGCTCGGCGACGGCGAAATTTTTAGCGGCGAAGGCATCCTCGCCATCACAAAGGCGTTGCTTCAGTCAGGCGTTTCCTATGTCGGCGGTTATCAGGGGTCGCCAATATCCCATCTGATGGACGTTCTTGCGGATGCGAAGGACGTGATGGAAGATTTGGGTGTCCATTTTGAATCTTCCGCATCGGAAGCCGCGGCGGCAGCCATGCTTTCAGCCTCTGTGATGTATTCTGTCCGCGGTGCGGTAACTTGGAAATCCACGGCCGGCACCAATGTCGCCTCGGATGCGCTCTCCAATCTCGCATCGGGCGGAGTGACCGGCGGCGCACTGGTCATCATCGGCGAGGATTACGGCGAAGGTTCCTCTATCATGCAGGAGCGGAGCCATGCCTATGCGATGAAATCGCAAATGTGGCTTTTAACCCCGCGCCCTAACCTGCCTTCGATTGTGGAAGCCGTTGAAAAAGGCTTTGAACTATCGGAAGCCTCCAACACACCCGTCATGTTGCAGGTTGGTATTCGCAGCTGCCATGTGCATGGTCAGTTTGTTGCGAAGGATAACAAACGTCCCAACCATACGCTGGCGCAAGCGCTGGAAAACCCCAGACGCGATGTTAACCGCATCGTGCTGCCACCCGCATCTTTCCTGCACGAGAAGGAGAAGCTCGAGAAACGCTGGCCGGCTGCGGTAGAGTTCGTCAAGGCAAATCATCTCAATGAATATTTCGGCCCTAAGGAGGGCGACGTTGGCATCATCCTGCAAGGTGGACTTTACAACAGCGCCATGCGCGCGTTGCAGCAAATGGGTCTGGCCGATGTCTACGGTGAAAGTCGAGTTCCACTCTATGTCATGAATGTCGCCTATCCAATGATAGACGATGAAGTCATCAATTTCGTTTCCGGCAAGAAAGCTGTGGTGATGCTGGAGGAGGGGGCGCCTGAATATATCGAACAGGCGCTGCATACGTTGCTGCGCCGTCGCGATATTCAGACGAAACTGTCCGGCAAGGACGTGCTACCACTTGGCGGTGAATACACGACGCCTGTGCTCTTGAAAGGCCTGACGGCATTCTTCGATGCACATGCGCCGCAGTTACTCGGCAACCGTCCGCCGCTGCCCGATCCGTCGCCGGTTCTCAATGATGCACGCGTGAAGGCGCTTGCTGAGGTGGTGCCACCGCGCCCAGCCGGCTTCTGCACCGGTTGTCCGGAGCGTCCAATCTTTGCCGCAATGAAGCTTCTTGAAAAGGAACTTGGCGAGCATCACGTTTCAGCGGATATCGGCTGCCACCTTTTTTCCATTCTGCCTCCATTCAATCTTGGTGGCACGACAATGGGCTACGGTCTTGGTCCAGCTTCTGCTTCCGCGTTCAATGTGAAAGCGGGCAAGCGATCCATTTCAGTGATGGGCGATGGCGGCTTTTGGCACAATGGTCTTGCAACTTCGGTCGGCAACGCCGTCTTCAACAAGCAGGATGGTGTCATCCTCGTGGTCGATAATTATTATTCGTCGGCTACTGGGGGACAGGATGTGATGTCCTCTAGAGCGATCAATCCGCGCCGCAAGACCAATAACTCCATTGTTGATGCGGTCAAGGGAATTGGCGCGGGCTGGGTTCGCCAGATCGACCACACATATGACGTTGCAAAGATGCGGGACACGCTGAAAGAAGCGCTGACGACGGATGAAAAGGGTCCGAAGATTATCGTCGCGTCGTCTGAATGCATGCTTAACAAGCAGCGCCGCGTGAAACCGCAATTCGCCAAAGCAGTCAAAGACGGCAAACGAATGGTCAAGCAGCGTTTCGGGGTTGATGAGGATGTGTGCACCGGCGATCACGCGTGCATACGCCTTTCAGGCTGCCCGTCGCTTTCTGTAAAGCACACAGATGATCCGCTGAAGGACGATCCGGTCGCAGCGATCGACAATTCCTGCGTTGGTTGCGGTAATTGCGGTGAGGTTTCGGAAGCAGCGGTTCTGTGTCCTTCATTTTATCGGGCCGATGTCATTCACAACCCGACGGGTTGGGACAGGTTTTTGCATCGCTTGCGCTCAGCCGTCATTGGATGGCTGCAAAAGCGCCGCCGTGCGGCACGCATCGTTTTTGCGGATTGAGGAACTGGCCATGTCACCATTGAATGCATCGCCCACCGCTCTTTTGTCCCAGGACAAGCCACTGTCAATTGCCATTCTTGCCATGGGGGGCAGGGCGGGGGTGTTCTGGCAGACTGGGTTGTGGCGTTGGCGGAAACCAATGGCTGGGTTGCGCAGACAACTTCTGTGCCCGGGGTGGCGCAGAGAACCGGTGCGACGATCTACTATCTGGAGCTGTTGCGTGCCCGCGAAGGTGCGCATCCGATCTTGTCGCTGATGCCTACGCCTGGCGACGTTGACATCGTCATCGCGGCCGAATTGATGGAAGCGGGACGATCAGTACTGCGCGGCTTAGTCACACCGGACAAGACTTTGCTCATTACGTCCACCCATCGCTCCTTTGCGGTTGGCGAAAAGGAAAAGCCAGGTGACGGCATTGGCAATCCGGTGGTTGTTGAGGACGCGACGGCGTTTGCAGCGCGCAAGACCATCGCATTCGATATGGAAGCGCTGGCAAACAGGAGCGGCAGCGTTGTTTCCTCTGCCTTGTTTGGTGCGCTTGCGGCTTCCGGGGCGTTGCCCTTTGCGAAAACGGCCTTTGAGGCGACCATCAAATCTGGCGGCAAAGGCATCGAGGCTAGTCTGAGAGCTTTCGAGGCTGCCTTTCAACGCACGCTTAGTGGGGCCAACGACAAGCTCGCAGCGAGCCCTATCAAGCGGCTGGACCCTTTGCCCGAGCAGGCGGAACATCCGGTATTGGACGCGCTTATTAAGCGCATTCGCAGTGAATTTCCAAGTGAGTGTCACGCGATGCTTTTTGCAGGTATCAAGAAGCTGACCGAATTTCAGGACCCGGCCTATGCGGATGAGTATCTCAACCGGTGTGCAGGCTTGCTTAAGGCCGATCTTACGAATGGCGGCACAGCGCAAGGCTTTGCCTTCACGCTTCAAGCGGCAAAATATGTTGCTGTTGCTATGGCTTATGACGATGTGGTCAGGGTGGCTGACATTAAGGTACGCGGCTCGCGGTTCGAGCGGGTGCGCAAGGAAATCGGCGTTAAAAAAGATCAGATCGCCTATACGACCGAATTTATGCATCCGCGCATGGAAGAAGTTTGTGGCACATTGCCGAGAGGCATCGGCGCGTGGATCGAAAATCGGCCGAAGATCTTTGCATGGCTCGACAAGCGTATCAGCAAAGGGCGCCGGGTGAATACGGGAACGCTGTTCTGGTTCTGCGGCCTTTATTGTGTTTCGGGCTTGCGTCGTTTCCGACGTGGTAGTCTGCGCCATCAGCGCGAGACGCTCCATTGCGAATTCTGGCTGGAACAGGCTCTCGCCGTCTTGCCCCAGAACTACGATCTCGCCGTTGAGGTCCTTGCCTGCCGCCGTCTGGTTAAAGGCTATTCCGATACGCATTCGCGTGGCCTATCAAAATTCGACCGCGTCATGTCCGCCGTGCCTGTTTTGAGCGAACGCGACGACGGCGCAGCCTGGCTTCGGCGTTTGCGGCAAGCGGCACTGCTTGATGAACAAGGCATTGCGCTTGATGGGGCATTAAAAACAATCACAACGCTCTGATCAAACAGCGCAGTCCATCGCAAAGATCGCAGAACAAACATGTTCGAATGAGAAGTCGGCGTGCTCGAGGACGTGCGCCGTTGCGTCAGAAAAAAAGGGGAAGACCATGTCTCAAGCGCAGGGCATCAACGCTCCGGCTGTGACCGGAAGAGAGATATCGGCAGGCAAAAGCCTGCTTGTCGTGGGCCTCTGCTGGCTTGCGATTTTTGCGGAGGGCTATGACGTTGGTGTCATCGGGGCGATACTACCTGCCTTGTCGGTTGATCCGGTCTGGCAGCTAACCCCGATAGAGCTTGGAGCCATCGGCAGCTACACGGTGGTAGGCATGCTGATCGGCGGTATTCTTGCGGGTACGCTGAGTGAGCTTTATGGGCGCAAGCCGTTGTTTATAGCCTGCATTTCCTTGTTTTCGCTTTGTATGATTGTCAGCGCGATGGCACCGTCACCCTTCATCTTCGGATTGAGCAGGTTCATATCGGGCATCGGACTTGGCGGAATTATTCCGGTCGCAGCGGCGCTAACAGTTGAATACTCTCCGATGAAGAAAAAGAGCTTCAATTACGGTCTGATGTATTCGGGCTATTCAATGGGATTGCTCGCTGCCGCTCTATGTGGTCGCGGCCTCCTCGAAGACCATGGCTGGCGCACTATCGTTTTGATTGGCGCCATGCCTCTGCTGTTTATCCCTATCTTCCTAGCATTGTTGCCAGAAAGCGTGGAATCGCTGGTCCAGCGCGGCAAACATGATGCGGCGCGCAATACGGCAAGCCGCATGGGAGTTGGTGTTCCGCCCGTAATGGCCCGCAAACATGGAAAGGTTCGCTGGCACACTGTATTTAGTGAAATCTTCTCTCCTAAAAAGGCCTTTGAAACCGCCTGTTTCTGGATCGCGCTTTTCATGGGGCTGCTGCTTGTCTATGGCCTCGCACAATGGCTTCCACAGATCATGCGCAAGAACGGCTATGATCTCGGCAATAGCCTACTGTTTCTTGCAGTCTTCAGCCTGAGTTCTGCCGTCGGAGGCATCGTGTTGGGGACATGGGCGGATCGCTTCGGCGTGCGCCGGACTGTTGCCTGCTCATACGCGCTCGGCGCGTTTGGAATTGTGGCGCTTGCCTTCAAAGGCTCTTTGCTGATGAACTATGTGTTTGTTGCGATTGCTGGTTTCGGTACAGTGTCGGCCTCGCTGGTTTTGACAGGTTTTCTGGCGCAGCAGCTTGATTCCTCGATCCGTTCTGCTGGAACCGGATGGGCGCTAAGTTTTTCTCGCATCGGCGCTTTGACGGGGCCGCTGTTGGGTGGTCTGATCGCAAGCCTTAACATCGGCCCGCAGTGGAATTTCTACATCTTTGCGTTCGTTGCGGCGCTTGCAGCTTTGGCAACCGCTCTAATCCCGTCCCGATCGGCGGCGTAGGCCTCAAAAAGCCGATCCGCGCTGGAGTTCGGATCGGCCTATCATTCAAAGGGATATTAAAGCTCGTTTTTACGGATATTGCGGAGCATTTTCTGTAAGGTGCCGACAAAAGCGCGGTGCTCATCTTCATCGATGCCATCAAAGAGTTGCAGCAGAAGATCGTACATGGTCGGCCAGGCCTGGTTGAAAATGTCTCTTCCTTCTTCGGTCAGCGAAATATCGCGGATGCGCATGTCCCCTGGACGCGCCTGACGGCGAATGTAGCCCTGTTCTTCCAGGGAATCGAGTGTGCGGCTCATCGTTGATTGTTCGGTTACTGTAAAGACCGAAAGTTCGTTGATTGTGGCTGAAGGCGTGACACTGAGGACAGCGAGTGCGCGCAGCTTAACCGTCGTGATCTGGCTGCCTTTCAAACCTTCGGCGAGGTTCGCATTATAGCGTGCCATGAGGCGGTTCATCAGGTAGGGCGCAAAATTGTTCAAGCCGATCTCGCCCAACAAACGCACAGGATTCGCCTCCTGATGCTCGGAAGCCAGAACCGTACCTGAGAAGCGTTCCTCCATGAGTTCCCTCGCTTTAGATCATGGTTGCAACAGTTATGCGCCCGATGCGGTTTGGCATCAGGCGCAACAGGGCGCTCTCGGTGTTAATATCGGTTGGCGAAAGAAGCCAGAAAAAAAGGTGGATACGAGCCTTCTATCGCATCCACAGAGCTCCTCAATCAGGAGCGAGAGGCCTCACCCGAAATCCCATTGCTATTACCGGCAATCGAGACCTGGTCGTCATTCAGTCTCAAGCTTGTGCGCGTGACCACCAAAATGATGAGAAGAATGATCGCTTCCATGATGGCGAAAGTTAAGAAGGCGCTGACAAATGATCCCTCTGATACCTTGATGACCACGCCCATGACCCAGGGCGAAATAAAGGTCGCAAGGATTGCAAAAATCTCAGCATAGCCAACCGCTGCGGTCGCAAGGTCTTCGGGATATTTCTCACTGAGAAAGGCGAAGATCGCACCGCCGCCAAAAAGCGCGGCACCGCTCAGAAGCGCCATCATTATCAGCGCGCCGAAGCCAAGTGGTATTGCCATGCCAATGGTGAACATGACCGCCACAAGGAAGGCAAGCACTGTTCCGAATTTGATCATCCCCGTCTTGTTCAACCTGTCTGCGGCGTAGCCTCCGATGACGAGAAACACGACTTGGGACAGTCCCATCAATGTGCCGATCAGTGCGGCGTCCTCCACTGGCATCTGATGCACGGCAATATATGCGGGAATGACCCAAGTTGCGGTTCCGGCAATAGCCATCGTGCAGGCAGAAATGCCCAGACTGCCGACGATGATCCATTTCGAGCGGAAAATGCTGGCAAGTGACGCCGTGGAGACCTGCTGTTTCTCGGCTTCCCAGCGGAAATTCGTAAAGCCGATATGGGCTGGATTGTTGCGGGTGAACATGAGCACCAAGGCTGCTGTTACCAGCGTTCCGATGGCAAGAATGGCGAAGAAAGTGCGCCATCCATAGGAGATGGAAAGCGGAATGCCGATCGCAAAGTCCAGCGTGATTGCGAGACTATAGGCGGCGAGGATCAAGCCGATCATGCTGCCGCGTCGTTTTTGCGGGAACCAGCCGATAATGAGTTTCATATTGCCAAGGAAGATTGCTGCATCGAAGAAACCGATAAACAGACGCAGCGCAATCAGCTGGGCATAGGTTTGGACATAGACTTGCGCCATCATGCCGATTGCTGTGCAGAACAGGCCAATCAGCAAGAGCGTGCGCGCCTTCATCCGGCGGCTAAATTGCGACCAGACAATCATGCCAAGCCCATAGGTCAGCGCGAAAATTCCCTGCGCCAGACCGGCCTGTGCGGAATCGAGTTGGAGGGTTTCTGAAATG
Organism: Ochrobactrum sp. BTU1; assembly: GCA_018798825.1. Lineage (NCBI taxonomy): Bacteria > Pseudomonadati > Pseudomonadota > Alphaproteobacteria > Hyphomicrobiales > Brucellaceae > Ochrobactrum > Ochrobactrum sp. BTU1. The sequence continues at coordinate 150,103 of CP076357.1, forward strand.
AATGGTATTACCGCTGCAAAGGCGTACCAGTCCGCGGCCAGAAACATCTCGCACAAAAGCGCCAGCCCCAGCATTCCCCATTGCCAGCGCTTTATTCTTGATTGATCTAAGTCCGTTAGGCTTTCCCATTGCATGGTCTGGTTCCCCTTGTTTTTACCTGCAACTTCATGATGGTTCCGTGGCGGAGCGTGCGGTGCTCAATGCTCGAAGACGGACCTCAGACCGTCAACAGGAAATTGCGCACCAGTGTCGCCGCTGCTGGCGCTTCTTCAAACAGAAGGTGGCCGGTTGCATCGAGTTTCTCCAAACGCGCGCCCTTGATCCCACGCTGCCATTCCGCGGCATATTGCGCTGGAATAACCCGGTCCTCTGTACCCCAGAGGATCAGAGCCGGCATGTTCAGCCGGTGCATCCAATGGTTGAGCCTTTTGTTGCCGCGTCCCTCGGTTGCGTGGATGCGCGCCAATGCGCCCATTTCGCGTCCAAGCGCTTGATCAAACCGGCTGTCGGGCTCGCTCGGAAAATAGCGGAGCGCAACATGCGGGTCATGTGTCAGATGAGCAGGTATATCGGCTGGCGCGACCTCAAACAGATTGGGGAGAGGAATTGTTGGAAGATCCAGACCAGCAGGTGCTGCGAGAAACAGCGCGGACAGCCTTTCGGGATGTCTGATCGCAAATTCGGCTGCTATCCATCCGCCAAGCGAAAACCCGCCCAGGCTGAAATAATCCAATCCCAGCGCATCGAAGAAATCCATGTAATGTAGCACATAATCGCCGATCTGAACGATATCGGCATCATCATCACTTTCACCAAAATTTGGATGAAACGGAATGATGAGCCGGTGTCGCGAGGCAATGTTGGTCAGGCTTTCGAAGCCAGGAAATGTGCCAGTGCCGTGCAGAAAGACAACGTTTCTACCCTCACCTTTTACGAGATAGGTGACGGTTTTACCACGAATTTCGACCTTGCGTTTTTCAAAACTGCTCGAGTAATTCAACATCTTTCCACCTTATGCCGCTTGTTTGGTGTGACTGGACCAATTGCTTTCTCATCTGCTCGACGGCGCTTTCGATCCGCGTTTGCAGAGCCTCAGGCAAATCCCTGTCCATTTCGAGTTCCGCCGAACAGGCATAAATGCCCGTTGCAACCGTTCCCGCTTCGAAAAACCCGAACAGTGGACGAAGATGGTGTTCGACGACCAGAGCATGACGATGCCCGCCACCCACTGCGCATAAGACGGTCGGGCGACCACGCAGAGCCAATGGGTGGACGAGATCAAATACGTGCTTGAAGAGTCCTGGATAGCTTCCCTGATAGACCGGACAGCCGACTATCAGAGCATCACAATGCTCGATCTCAGAAATCAGACTCTCCGATTGCCGGTCCAGCGCCTGTCGGTTGACGGTGTAAAGGTTTGGTCCTGCATCAGAGAGATCTAGATGCGTAACCGATGCCCGGTCCTCCGCTTCCAGTCTTGCGGCAATCGCTTGCGTTAGCCGATGAACTTTCGTCGGGCGATCACACCCAACGAAGCTGACAATGTTTCTCATCATGGCGGGTCTCAGTTTTCGCTGATACCGAATACGGTCCATCGCGCATCGGGACCGGGCAGGCCAAGGAGACCTTTGCCGCATTCTTCTACGATCTGGTCGGCAAGAAGGATATGCTGGGTGCCGGAGTGGATGTCGCGATAAAAGCGCTGCATGGCCGTATTGTGAAGGGAGGCGCCGCGGGCGGCCCGATGCGCAAAGGTTGCCACATCCGAAACAATGTCGTGCATATAGCGCAGTGAGAGTTTCACCATGGTCATCTGATCGAGAGACGGGACTGCGCCCGAGGCCGTTGTCTTTGAGACATCTTCCCATGTTTCAAAAGCAAGTGCCCGCGCAGCCCTGTAGCGGGCTTCTGTATTGGCAAACTGAAATCGCAAGCTGGCACTGTCAGCACTCTTGCCAAATGGATCCTGCCGCTGGCGGATAACTTTGGCGAGTTCGTCGAGTATTCGGCGACCAACACCGATAGCCCAGCTTGTATGGGTGAGGGCGCTATAGCCAGCCAACCCCAGATGGCCCTGGGCCTGCCCACGTTTCGGCGCAGATTGCGTGAAGCTATAGGTCATGGAATCGGGCACGAAGAGATCTTCATCGGTTGCCAGAGTGTAGTCGAAACTCCCGGTGGCGCGCAGGCCCAAGACATCCCAGTTGCCAAGCAATTGGATAGTTGAGCGCGGGTGATGGGCAACAATGATCTGCGGGGCGCCGGTTTCGTCTTTCAGAAGCTCCTTCCCGTTCGGGTCTTTGGGGTCGAGCAAAAAACATCCGGAATGTATCCATTCCGCGTGGAAGATAGAACTTCCATAAGCCCAGTTACCTCGGATCATGTAGCCGCCGTCGACCTTACGGGCGAAGCCGCGCGGTACACCATTGCCTGCAATGGTGATATCGACGCCATTCTTGAAGACATTGGCAATCCCTTCGTCATCGAGATAAATTGCCATTGTGGTGCCTTCCATATTGTTGACCATCGTGCACCAGCCAGATGATGCATGGGCATAGGAAAGCGCTGCCATCATTTTCATGGCATCGATTGGACGTAATTCGGCACCACCAACCTCTTTGGGAAACAGCATCGTGTAGAAGCCCCCCTTACGCATGGCGTCCACAACATCGTCATGCATGCGTCCAAGGGATTCCGCTTCCTCAGCCTTTTCTTCAATCAAGGGTAGAATTTTACTCAGACGGTCGTTGAAGCCCTGAAGGAGCTCGGCATAGTTGTCGATCGTGTCAGTCCGGTGCACGCTGGTATCCAAGTTAGTTCCCCTTGATTTAGTGGTTATAAGCGGGAATGATACGAGCAAGAGTGGGAACAGACATTCCCCCCAGATGGGGGGCTTGGGAATTCGGGAGAGAGAATGCCCAGGGATATATTATCGACAGACGAGCGAATATCTGCAGCGCTTTCCGTTGCGGAGAGTCGTAATTATGACGATTTCACAATAGCTTGCGATTATTTTTCCGCGCATGTTCTGCGCGTGCGTTCGCTTGGAATTTATTTGCTGGAGAACAATCGTCCGCGCCTTTTTCACAGCATAAACACGCCTACTGGTTTTTTGCTTGAATATCAGAACGGGCTTGCGGATTCGGATCCGATGATTGCGGCAGTTGTGCAAAATGCCAGTGCGGTCGCGGGCTCGCAATTGCCGCAGAATGCGACTGGCAATGTGCCATTGATGCGAACGCTGCTTTACCGTTGGAACTACAACGATAACTTGTGCTGCCCGGTTTATGTGAGTGGCAAGATCCAGGCGCTGATCTACGCTGCCGGCTTCGAGATGCATGCAGCACAGCTCGAAGAACAGGTTTCACTGCTTTGCCGCTCGTCGGCACTTGCGCTGCGCAATATTCATGAAGCTCGTCCCGCCAATACGCCCGGTACCAATCTGGCAAATTTATCGCCACGTCTATCGACGGTCGCCCGCTTGCTGGCTGCAGGCAATACCAACAAGCAAATTGCACGACATTTGGAGCTTTCACCCCATACTGTGAAGGATTATGTCGACGACCTGATCAAGCGGTTCGGTGTCCGCAACAGGACCGAAGTGGCGGTGCTTATCAATCGCATGAGCGGAGCGAGGAAAGCCGAGCCAGCGGGATTTATGCTATCGGGACAGGAGCGTGGTCTGCCCATAGAGCATTTCTGAAACCGCTCTCTGTCATTTGGCTGATAATGCGTTTCGCTATCCGAGCTATCAGGGACAGAGATACATGACCGCCCGGCTTTTTGGATCGCTCAGTGTGTCGATGACATTGCAGTGATGCGTATCCTCGATTTCAAAGGCTCTTGTTTCTACCCCCAATCCGTACCAGATGTTTGCGAGCAGGGCATTTTGACGTCTGAACTCCATAAGTTCATCGGCACCGACGCAGCAATGAACTGCAATATCCGGACGCGGGCGCTGCAGCGCGGCGCTTTCTGTGAGGGCTTCTTCTGCATCCATCTGGAAAATGTCGTTCATTTTGGTTCTCAAAAGCGGACGCAAATCGTGTAATCCGCTGATGGACAGGACCCGTTTGATCCGCTCTGCTGACGCTTTTGCTATGGGCGCATTTTCGCAAGCCATGCGGCTGACCAGATGTCCTCCCGCGGAATGCCCCGACAAGGCGATGTCACCGTCCACTTCCTGTGCTAACAGGTCGATGAAGCGGCCAATTTCGTTGGTAATGTCGGAAATGCGCGCTTCGGGGCAGAGCGTATAGCTCGGCATGGCAACGCGATATCCGCGCTCAAGCGCGCCCTGCGCCAGATGCGACCAGTAGCTTTTATCCAGCCCCTTCCAGTAGCCCCCATGAACATAGACGAGAGTACCTTTGGCCGCACCATCGGGCAAAAGTAGGTCGTACTGGTTTCGCTCGCGCTCTCCATAGGCGATGTTGGGTATCAAACGACCCTGATCGCGCATCGTCTCGCGAAAGCCTAAGGCTAGTTTCGTCCAGCGCGGAGGATAGCTGGCTGAACCACTGATGGCCTTCATATTATCATATGCGGTATCGAAGTCTTGAAGCAATGGAGTCTCCTGCATGTTTCACGCTTTAAGCGGCGTTAGACGCGGCTTTCGGCGGCCGCCTGCGCGCGCAGGGCGGATCGCTGCAATTTTCCAGATTCTGTCTTGGGAAGGTTCGAAACCCAGCTTATCAGGCGCGGATACTTGTAGGGCGCGAGCTCACTTTTGACATGGCGTTGCAGTGTTTCCTGCAAGTTTGCATTGCCACTATAGCCCTCGTTCAACACGACATAGGCCTTTACGATGCAGCCACGTTCCTCATCGGGCGCTGCAACGACGCCACATTCTGCGACTGCTGGATGCGCGAGCAGGCTGGCTTCGACCTCAGGTCCGGCGATATTGTACCCGGCGGAAACAATCATGTCGTCATTGCGCGCCTGATACCAGAAATAGCCGTCCTCGTCCATCACATAGGTATCGCCGGTGATATTCCATCCGTTCTCGACATATTTGGTCTGACGCGGATCGGCCAGATATTTGCAGCCGAGCGGTCCGCGAACGGCAAGGCGACCTGGAGTGCCGGGCGCGCATTCCTTCCCGTTGTCATCAATCACGCGTGCTTCATAGCCGGGAATTGGCTTGCCAGTGGCGCCAGGACGAATATCGTTTTCAGGCGAGGAAATGAATATATGGAGCATTTCAGTTGCACCAATACCGTCTGCAAGCGAGAGCCCGGTCGCACGCTTCCATGCTTCGAAGGTCGGTAAAGGCAGAGCCTCACCAGCTGAAACACATTTGCGCAGCGAAGACAGATCATATTGATCGAACTTGGAAAGCATAGCGCGGTAAGCGGTTGGCGCGGTAAAACAAACGGTCGGCTTATATTCTCCAATCGCGAGCGCAAGATCATGCGGTGCAGTCTTTGGGGGAAGCGCAGTCGAAGCACCAATCCTGAAGGGGAACAAAACTAGTCCACCAAGTCCGAAAGTGAAGGCCAGGGGCGGCGAACCGATGAAGATATCGTCTTCGGTCGCGTCCAGAATGTGATGTGCATAGCAGTCGCATACAATAAGCAGGTCACGGTGGAAGTGGATGGTCGCTTTCGGCAGGCCAGTGGTTCCCGATGTAAAGCCTAGGAGGCAGGGGTCGTCTGCGCGTGTTGCCACTGCTTCAAAGTCGCTCGATGCGTCTGCCAGCAATGCGCCAAGCTCACCACCCGCATTGTCCTCCCAGGTCACCACGGTCTTAATATACTCAGTCTGTGCAAGGGCAATTTGCATTTCACTGATCAGTGCGTTGTCGCAGATAGCGATGCTGATTTGAGCTTTGTCGATGATCTGGACCAGTTCCTTGGCGCGCAACAGGGGCATGGTCGCGACAACCACGCCACCTGCCTTTATGATTGCGAGATAGAGTGCAATCTTGGTCGGGTTATTGCCCGAGCGTATCATCACACGATTGCCCGTTTTCATACCCAGCTTGTCGGTCAGGACATTTGCGATCTTGTTGATCATTTCGGCAAGATCGCTATAGGTCCAACGGATGCCGGGCGCTTGCAAAGCGACCCGGTCACCTTTGCCTTTGCTCAGATGTGTATCCACCAGTTCATAGGTGGCGTTCAGCTGTTCGGGGTAGCCGAGTGCGTCGAGATTGATGATGTCTGGTAGAAGTTCCGCAGCCGGGAGATTATCCAGAACGAATGTGTCCATATGAGCGCTGGGGTGCATGCTCGTCTCCTGTCAAATGCCAAAAATTTGCGTTTGCCCACGGGGTCAAACGTGCAAGTAACGTTCCTTGATGTCCGGGGTGTTCAAAAGCGCACTATTGTCGCCACTCCACACCACTCGGCCTTTTTCTATAACGACGTGACGGTCCGCAAAGCGTGCGAGCGCATCAACATTTTTGTCGATAACGAGGATTGCATCGCCTTCATCCTTGATGTTGCGCAGGCAGGACCAGATCTCTTCGCGCATGAGGGGTGACAATCCTTCGGTCGCCTCGTCGAGTACAACCATCTTTGGATTGGTCATCAGTGCGCGACCGACCGCCAGCATTTGCTGCTCGCCGCCGGAAAGCTGGTTGCCCATGTTGCGGCGCCGTTCCTTAAGGCGCGGGAACATGCGGTAGATGCTTTGTAGCGTCCATTTGGATGAGCGCGCGTCTGAGCGCCGGGTGGCCAGAAGGTTTTCCTCGACGCTCAGTGTCGGAAATATCTGTCGCCCTTCCGGAACAAGTCCTAGACCCTCACGCGCTATTGCATGCGGGGGCTTGCCGGTAACGTCGTGGCCATTGACAAAAACCTTGCCACCTTTGGGCGGCAGCAAGCCGAAGATTGATTTGATGGTCGTGGTTTTGCCCATACCATTTCTGCCGAGGATGGTCACGACCTCACCCGCGCCGATTTCAAAATCGATCCCGAAGAGAACGCGGGACTGGCCATAGGCGTTCTGGAGCCCTTCGACTTTCAACATTGTGTGGCCTCCTCTTCACCCAGATAGGCGGCGCGCACGTCTGGATCGGACCGCACTGCCGCGGGTGTTCCCGATGCGATGACGCGCCCGTAGACAAGCACACTCACTTGATCAGCCAGAGAGAAAACGGCATCCATGTCATGTTCGATCAGAACAAGAGTATGGGTTTTACGCAGCGAGCGCATTAACTCAACGAGCACCACCGATTCTTCGTGGCTGGTGCCCGCCAAAGGCTCATCGAGCAGTAGCATTCGCGCCTTGGTGGCGAGAGCGATGGCTATCTCAAGCTGGCGTTTCTCGCCATGAGAAAGCGCTCCTGCCCGACGATGGGCGCGGTCATCGAGCTGCACACGGGCAAGGGCTGCCATTGCTTGTTCATTGACTTTGGCTTCCTTGCTTGCCGCCTGAAAGAAGCGGAAACTCGAGCCGGATCGGGCCTGAACCGCGAGTGCAACATTTTCAAGTACGCTGAAGCCTTCAAGGACCGATGTAATCTGAAACGAGCGCGCAAGCCCCAGATGGACACGATTGGGCATGGGCAAATTCGTAATATCTTGGCCGTCGAAGACCACCGTGCCCCGGTCGCTTTTAAGGTTTCCCGAAAGCTGATGGATCAGCGTGGTCTTGCCCGCGCCATTCGGACCGATCAACGCATGGATCTCGCCGTGCCTGACGGTGAGATTGATACCGTCTGTGACCTTAAGTGCGCCGAAGCTTTTGTGCAGTTCATGAACCTTTAGAAGCTCATTCGACATCGGAGCCTCCACGCAGCTTGCGGATCAGCCCGCCGATACCGTCGCGGCTGAAGAGCACGACGAGAACGAGGAAAAGACCGAGGCCGAGCTTCCAGTGCTCGGAAAAGTGAGCCAACACTTCTTCCAGAACAATAAAGGCTGTTGCGCCGAGCACCGGGCCTATCAGCGTGCCCATGCCACCCAATACAACCATGACAATCAGTTCCCCAGAGCGCTGCCAGCTCATAAACGCGGGCGAAACGAACTGGATCTGATTGGCTAGAAGAACGCCTGCAATCGCCGCCGCAACGCCAGCAATTACGTAAGCAGTGAGCTGAAACGAGAAGGTCGAGAAGCCTATAGCGCGCATACGCACCGGATTATCCCTTGTTCCACGTAGCACGCGACCGAACCTTGAATGCACCAACATGCGGAAGATGAAGAACGCGCTAATCAGCAATGCCAGCACGAAATAGAACAACACAAGATTGCTCGAAAGCAGTGCATTGTTAAACAGTGTGGAACGCGACGACAGCGTCATTCCATCGTCACCGCCAAAGGCCGACAGAGACACCATGAAGAAAAAGGCCATTTGACCAAAGGCCAGGGTGATCATGATGAAATAGACGCCGCTGGTTCTCAGCGAGATGTAGCCGGTGACGAAGGCGAAGATCGCCGCGGAAATGATGGCAGCGATCAGCTGCAGAAGCAGATCATCTACACCATAGCTCGACAGGATTCCGACGGCATAGGCCCCAATGCCGATATAGGCGGCATGGCCGAATGACACGAGTGCGCCGTAACCCATGATGAAGTTGAGTGACAGTGCTGCTAGCCCAAAAATCATGATGCGGGTGACGATTACAAGAAGAAAGCTATCGTCCAGGACAGATGCAACAAGTGGAACAATTGCGAATGCCGCAAATACCAGCCACGGTCCTGTATCCTGTAAACGGGACCGCTGGTCGTTTGGCTTTTCCGGTGTAGCGACAGTGTCGATGATGGGGGAAATATCGCTCATCGCGTTCCTCCCTGCGCCGGGAACAGGCCCGTCGGACGGAAGTAGAGAACGGCTGCCATGAGGATATAGGTGAGCATTGGCACGAGCGTGCGTCCCATTTGGGAGGCGGCTGCCGGATCAAGCAGATTACGGAGCAGCATGGGCCCGAAGGTACGGCCAAGCGTATCAACGAGGCCTACAGTTATGGCTGCAACAAAAGCCCCACGCACGGAACCGACCCCACCGATCACGATAACGACAAATGTCAGGATTAAGATGGAGTCACCCATGCCCGGATCGACGGAGAGTATGGGGGAAATCATGCCACCCGCAAAGCCGGCAAGCATTGCGCCAAGTCCGAAGACCACCATGAAGAGGCGACGAATATTGATACCGAGAGCCGAGACCATGTCGCCGTTGCTTGCGCCGGCACGCAACAGCATGCCGATGCGGGTGTGATTGACGAGGAGGTACAGACCGGCTGCCGTGAGAAGACCGGCCGCAATGATCAGCAGGCGGTAGACGGGATATCGAAGGTTCCCAAAAAGCTGGATAGAACCGGAGAGGGATTCGGGCATCGGCACGCTGAGCGGCGCTGCGCCCCAGATAATCTTCACCAGTTCGTTCACAATCAGGATCAGTCCAAATGTCGCCAAAACCTGATCAAGATGGCTACGTTCGTATAGTCGTCGAAACACCAAAACTTCCAGTACAATGCCGATGACGAGGGTAACCGGAAGGGCGATCAGGATGCCATAAAGGAAACTGGTGGTCATGGCAGTGAAAGTCGCGGTCAGATAAGCACCGACCATGTAAAGAACGCCATGAGCCAAATTGATGAGGTCCATGACGCCGAAGATCAGCGTTAGCCCGGCGGCGACGAGAAAGAGCAAAATGCCAAACTGAATCCCATTGAGGGACTGCAGCAAGAAGAGATTGAGCATGAGGGATTTCCGAAACTCGTTGTACTGAAACCTGGTTCACGCCAGACGAATTGGCGTGAACTGTTTCAGACTTGGAAATTGAGGACTGTGCTCACTTGAGCGACCTTCTTCCACCCCGTTACATCTTGCATTCAGCTGCGTAGTTGTCCTTGTAGTCGTTAAAGACCGTTTCAACGTATGATGTGGCGAACTGGCCGTCGTCACGCTTGACAACTTTGGTCAAGTAGAAGTCCTGAATTGGAAAATGGTTGTCGCCAAAACTGAATTCACCGCGCGGCGATGTGAACTTCGCGTCTTTCATGGCCGCGCGCAGGGCGTCCTTGTCCGCCAGATTGCCATTGACCTTCTTGACGGCTGCGTCAATCAGCATGGCGGCATCATAGGCCTGCACCGCAAAAGTTGCCGGAATGCGCTTGAACTTGGCTTCATAAGCTGCAGCAAATTCCTTGGCCGGTGCTGATTCAAGATCCGGCGCCCAGTTTGAACCGGCGAAAAAGCCGACTGCTGCATCCTGTTGCGCGGGTAAAGTGGTTTCGTCTACGGTGAATGCCGAGAGAAATGGAGTTCCTTCGAGACCCGCCTGGCGATATTGCTTGACGAAATTCACACCCATGCCGCCAGGCAAAAAGGCGTAGACTGCGTCTGGCTGTTCCGCTGCGATCTGCGCCAGCTCAGCTGAATAGTCCAGCTGGCCGAGTGGCACGTATATTTCTTGCGCGACCTCGTTCTTATAGGAATGCTTGAATCCGGCGAGTGCGTCTTTACCTGCCTGATAGTTTGGAGCGATCAGGAAAACGCGCTGGTAATTCTGCTTTTCGGCATATTTGCCGGAAACTTCATGCATCTGGTCATTTTGATAGGACGTCACGAACAGATTGGGGTTGCAATCCTTGCCAGCCAGATTGGATGTGCCTGCATTGGTCGAGATCAGGAATGCGCCGGAATCAGTTGCCGGCTTGACGATTGCGTTCAGGACGTTTGAGAAAATCGGTCCGATAACGAAATCCACCTTGTCACGCTGGATCATCTGCTGGACCTTGTTAACACCGATATCGGGTTTCTGTTCATCGTCCTGGATGATGATTTCTGCATCAAGGCCGCCGAGCTTGTTGCCCAGCTTGTCCATGGCAAGCAAGAAGCCGTCGCGGGATTGTTCGCCCAGCAAGGCCGACGGCCCACTTAGCGTATAGATCAATCCGATCTTGATCTTGCCGTCTTCGGCCTGCGCGGTCGCGTTCCACATGGTTGCGGCGAGCAGCGCCAAGGCTACCTTCGTCGAAATTTTCATTGTTCCACCTCGATTGCAGATTTTTGCTTTATTTTCTTTTTCTTTCGCATTGTCGGACACAAACGGCTTCGCGCTTTTGCTGAAAGTGCTTAAGACCCGGCAGATGAACTCCCATACGTCTGCCGGGCGAAGGCATTATTCTGCTGGCGCGGGCAAAAACTCAACCTCATGAGCCGGTGCGACGCGAACTATTTCGGCGGGATCACCGACATTATTAATGCGAACAAACAGATCCCACAGCTTTGCAGTCGGCGAAACCCAGAATACGCACTTCACCGGCTGTTCAGACTTGTTGAAAATGCCGTGCGAAACGTTACGCGGCAGGCAGACAAGATCGCCGGCTTCGGCGACAGCATCCTTACCGTCGAGCAGCAAGTCGAGGCGCCCTTCCAGCACATAGATGAATTCTTCCTGTGTGGTGTGAATGTGCGGCGGAACGAAGGTGCCGGGAGGAAAGGTTGCGTGCCAAGACATAGAGCTTTCGCAAACATGCTTGGGCACATAGGTCTGCCCCAGAATATGCCAGACAACGCCGTCCACGGAGGAACCGGATTTTGTCACGTCAGCTTGAAGAACTGTCACTTTAATTCCTTTCACTCGATTTCAGACGCAAGTTTCAGGCCGAAGCCCGCGTCGCTTCCCTGTTAACTTGTTGTGTTGAAAAGCCAGCCTTTGTGGCATAGCCGTGAACAATTGCTTCACGCTCGGCAAAGCTGATGATGCCGTCCAGATCAGCAACACCGGATGGTGCGCGGCGTTCGACCTCATCGATGACGCCTTCCGGACCGCCCAGCCTGTTGAGGCGGACGATTTCAGCGGTGGCAGGCAAACGAATGGCCTGGTATGCCGCAAGTGCCGCGCGACCGTGTTCAGCGGCGGCCAGATGATCGGCGAGTGTGCGAGCGTCGATGATTGCCTGGCTCGCACCGTTGGACCCGACAGGATACATCGGATGAGCAGCATCACCGATCAGGGCCACCCGGCCGTCTGTCCACCAACGGGCGGGATCGCGGTCGCACATCGGATATTCGAAGAATGTATCGGTTGCCTTAACCAGCGCGGCAAGATCGATTACTTTGATGCCGAACTTTTCGACATGTGGCATCAGTTCTTCATGCGTGCCGAGACGGCTCCAGTCTTCTCGTTTCGGTGCAGGCGACCCGTCAGCGCCCGGACGATAGGTTACGACCCAGTTGTTGAGAATTTTACCGGGTGTCGAACCTTTAGCTATGGGGTAAAGTACCAGTTTATAAGTAAAGCCGCCCGCGACGATCATGGTGCGGCCATCGAGGAAGGGGTCGCTCTCAACTGCGCCGCGCCACATCATGACGCCATTCCATTTGAGTCCAGCTTCGTTCGGGAACATTTGCTGCCGGATGGCGGAGTGAATACCGTCGGCGCCAATCACAATGTCACCTGTCTTTGAGACGATTTTCGACCCTTCAGCGAAATGCACCGTCGCAGAGCCTTCGTTCTGGGTATAGCGAACGCACCGCTGGTTCGCGACGATGCTGTCAGGGCCTAGACGTTCGATGACCGCATCATAAAGCAGTTTCTGCAAGTAGCCGCGATGGATCGAAAATTGCGGTACATCATAGCCTGCATCCATTCCGCGAGGCTCGCGCCAGACTTCCTGGCCCTGTCGCGTGGCATATATCAACTCACGCGTACGGATACCTGTGGCGTCCAATGCGGGTAGCAACCCGACCTCAGCGAGTTCGCGGATGGCGTGCGGAAGAACATTAATGCCAACGCCCAGTTCGCGGACTTCAGGCGCTGCTTCGAAAATCTGACAGTCAATGCCTCGTGCATGCAGCATCAGTGCCATGGTGAGGCCGCCAATGCCTCCTCCGACGATAATCACGTTCATACGCGGTTCCCTTTATTCGTGGCAGCTCTTTGGCGCCTGGGGACCACGATAAAAGCGGGAACCGCGCTGTCTATCACCAAATCGCCATTCCTAACAGAAAACCGCCAGAAACGCGTTTTATGGCAAAATTTTCGTGGTGCTTGCGCTCTTCTCACATCGTGATAGTTTAATCTTCAAATAAAATGCTCTCTAAATGAGATACGGGGAATATCGTGATGCAGACCAACAGCTATATGCACCGGCTTTCGCCGTCCATCGATTCGTTCCAGAACACCATGTCCGGGCTACTCAGGCCTTGCCGCATCTCCAAGAAATCAAGCCCGACCTATCGCACTGAAGTCGCGCACGGGCGCATGCGTCCCTTCGGTCTGACGGCAATCCGCATTGGTGGTCATGCGCGTATTGAGGTGGAGGCGCATAACGATATGACTTTGTTGCAGATTCCTTTGCAGGGCATCTTCGTTTCCCGTGACCGGCGGGGTGATGAACTCTTATATCAATCAGGCATGAACGCTCAGTTGGTTGATGCACATTCGGCGATCGACCTGGAATTTCATCCCTCAACGCGCATGTTGATCTTCAGTTTGAATGACGCCCAGATCGATATTCTGGGGGGCAAAGAATTTATCGAGCAGTTTACTCATAACAAACGTGTCGTTTCCTTCGAGACTCTAGCTGGACGGGCCTTCTATCAACTGGCGCACTTCGTCATGAAGGAGATTGAGAAGGATAAGGAAGCGTTCTTCCATGGCGGCCTGTCGGAGCGGCTGGAGGATAGTCTGCTAGCATCGCTTGCGGCAGCCCTCGATAGGCAACTTTGCTCTAAGCCACAGATAAGTGCAGTTCCGAGCTATGTCCAACGGGCTGAAAAATTTATGCTCGACAATCTCCACAAGCAACTGACTTTGCAGGAACTTGTGGACGCGACCGGTACAAGCGCGCGAACCTTACACCGAACCTTCCGCAGCGTCAGGGGCAACACGCCGCTCGGCGTGTTCAAGAACATGCGATTGGATAAGGTGCATGCGGAGCTTGCTCGCGGATATGCTGGGCCCGGCGATATTACCCGTATCGCAATGGCATGGGCATTCAATCATATGGGCTTATTCTCAGCCGATTACCGCGAGCGCTTCGGCTATCTCCCATCAGAAACCGTGCGCCACGCTCATTGATGGTTCAATAGCCTCTGTCCCTCGCATTGGAGATCGTTCGCCGCTAAAAACAACCATAATTTGGTCTGAGGGACAGGGTCGTCGAAGGCGAAAGTGTCAGGATTCGAAAACAGAAATTGCCGCGACGGGAAGCCCTCGGGCGCTCATCTTGAGAACAGTGACACAGGTTTCGGTTTTCTGCGCTGCTCCCAATGCTCGCAAGGTGCGTCAGCGAGATGGCTGAGACGCGCTGCGCGTCCATGCGACTTCGTTGGCTGGATCCCATCAATATGCTGTGGCCGGACCTGCAACTCATTGTGAGTTTTTTTACGGCTTGCGACGAGGCGCCGCTTTCCCATTTGAGCTTCCTATTGAAAGATATAAGTCGTCATATATCATCAAATTGCCCTTTAAATTGATAATATATGAAGAACTGCGATCAGTTCGTCGAGAACGTGGCCCGTATGGTGGCTGCCGTTGGATCTTGTAATGATTTTCCAGTGAGATTGTTGGCCTCGAAAAAGATGATCGCTGCAATACGCTCAGCAGGTTGCCTAACGTGTTGAGCGCGTTTCGCGTTGTAGAGCACCTCTCAGTACTTAACGACATCCATCGGGATGATGCCGGATTGGCGTTCGGGAATGGGCCGTTGCCTCATCAGAGGCGAGAATTAAGGCGATGTCCATTCCAAACAAAAGAAGGGGTCGGACTTGCCGAATTCCCAAATCTCAATCTTTTCCACAATGCTTTCTGGCAAGGGGTACTAAGTTTGTCGAAAAACCGCAGGCGTGACAGTATATTTCCAGAACAAGGCACTGAGCGCGAGGGCAATTTGAAGATGCAGGTACCGCGGCGTTTCTTACCATCGCTTCCGCTCCTAACTGCGTTTGAAGCCGCTGCTCGAACAGGCAGTATCACTGCAGCTGCGCGAGAACTTGATTTAACACAAAGTGCTGTGAGCCGACAGATTAAAGCCCTTGAGCAGCAAATCGGGGTCGAGTTATTTCACAGAGAACGCCAAACGATTAAACTGACTGTTGGCGGAGAAGGATATGCCCGTGATGTGCGTGAAGCTCTGCGTCGGATAAGCAATGCTTCCCTAAATCTTCGGGCAAACCCTGCAGGTGGTAGCCTGAATTTAGCTGTCCTGCCGACATTTGGCTGCCGTTGGCTTGCACCGAGGCTGCCGTCATTTCATAAAAGCCGTCCAGGGATTATCATTAATGTCATTTCCAAATGGAATGAGATTGATCTGCAGACTGATCAGATTGATGCAATGATAAATTTTGGAAAGCCTGACATCGAAGAGGTAGAATTCGCATTTCTTAAGCGCGAAGTCGTCGTACCGGTTTGCAGTCCAGAGCTTCTGGAACGATATCCAATTTCCTGTGCTGCAGATATCAAGCTCGCGCCTCTGATCCACCTTGTTTCACGTCCAAACGCTTGGGAACTTTGGATGTCGTCCAACAATGTTTCATTTGATTCAGTACATGGGGTATTATTCGATCAATTTGAAATGGTCATCCGATCGGTCGTTGCTGGATTAGGCTTCGCACTGGTGCCGGAGTTTATGATCCGCGAAGAGCTTGCGACCGGTAAGTTGGTTGTTCCTGTGGAGCGAGGGTTGAAGGGCTCAGAATATTATTACCTGGCTTGGCTCAGTGAGCGTGCAGCATACTGGCCTTTGATGGTGTTCAAGGATTGGATCAAAAGTGAATTAATGGGAGAGCAAACGAGCCTGGAAGGGCTTGAAAAACCTATCATTTGAATTTTTGACGGCCCATAATATTGGAAACGAAACTTTGCCTGCTGATCCTTTCGGAGATATTGATGGTCAGTGCATGGCTCGCCTTTGGGCCTTCGATGCGAACGTTCAGGACGATTAGGCGGAAGCCGCCTTAGATGGCGTTCCCCAATCTTTGAACTCATCATCGTGCAGAAACGTTGCTCTTTCTCCAAATTGTGACCACTTCGCTCAATTAACTCTGCTTCCACCCCGGTTTGCTTTAGCCTTTTTTTCTGAGCACTATGGTCGCGGTAGAGGCAACACTTAGCATGATCAGAGTCACGGTCATAAGTGCCCAATTCAAAGGGAGGAGCGTCAGGGCGGAGCTTGCTATGATGATGCCGGAGGCATTGGCCGTCCGCAAAAGTGCGAACACTTCCGCTCGTCTTACAGGAGGAGCCAGCTGATCGAGCTTCAACGAATAATATGTCCCGAGCGGTGCGATAACCAGTCCCATTAGGATTGTGCCAACAATCGTTGTCGTAACAGACAGTTGAAGAGCAGTGATTAGTGCGCCTGTAGCAGCGATAAAGAGCTGAACAGTCACGGCCTTTTCTGACGAGATCCTATTGCGAACACTGACCCAAACGCCTCCTAACACTGAAGCCAGACACAAAGGCACGGTAAATAGAAAGGCAAAGACGGGCTCGTAGCCAAACTTTAACGCAAGTGAGACCGCCCCTATCTCAGTTGCCGCGACGATGGCGCTTCCCGCTGCCGCGCACAGCAACCATAGTGAAATAGCACCATTGAACAGGGAGCTGGAACCGCCTTGCGCATCAGCTTTTTGTACGAATGGCGCACTGGGAAGAAGTAGTACTGGAATTGCCCCGATCCCGGCAAAGCAGAGCAATGCTAACATTGGAGAAATGCTTCCAATGCCAGAAGCCGCTACCGGTGCGAGCACGAAGGTCAGCTCATTCAGTGTCGCAGCGATGCCGAGTGCACGGGGCAAATCATTGGTGTGTGTTAGGGAACTTAGCAAAAGGCGCAGGTGACCGTAAACGGCACCATTCACCGAACCAGCAACTGCTGCAAAACCCGCAAGCCAGAATAATGGTGCTTCCCAAGCTGCAAGCAAAGCGATAGCCACAAGTGCGCATGTCCGGAAAAATACAAGAATCCTCAGAAAAGAAACAGGATTAAGATGGCGACCAACGCGTACGATTGGCACTGCGCATGCAATCTGTGCCAGTGTCATCGTTAGTATCATCGTTGCGCCACCTGCGGCACTTGCCCCTATAGACAACGCAATGAGGGAGAAGGTGATAGGGCCACCCGCCTGTGGGAAGCCTGATGCTCCGTACGATATGTACCAGCGCAAAAGCGGCTTTGAATTTGATAAGCGAGAGGTAAACCTGTTGCAGGTGTCCATCTCCTTAGCTCAGTACATTTCGGACAAAACACACCCTATGAGCGGTATTGTTGACGTAGGAATACATCTGAGACGAGCTGTAGATCGCGAACATTCCAGTCTGGTATTCAACAATTTGATCGCCCATTTGCAAAGTGAGTGTACCCTCTGTCACAAAAATCATCTCGTGCCAGCCAGACGGGTCAGGCTCCGCATCGTAGCGTTCACCTGCCGCAAGGCTCCAAAGCCACATCTGTGCTTCAGCGGAGGCTGGCGCGCTGCCAAGCAGCGTCGCCATGCTGTCGGGTTTCAGGCCTCTCCAAGTCACTTCATTGATATTTGATCGTGTTGTGCGTTCAGGATCCTTTACAAGTTCAATAAAGTCCACTCCCAGAGCGGAAGCAAGTCTGTCCAGACTTGAAAGGCTAATATTGGCCTCGCCGCGCTCGACGGCCACAATCATCCTGCGACTTATGCCTGATGCATCAGCCAGCGCTGTTTGACTAAGACCTGCGTCTGTGCGCAGCTTTTTCAGATTTCCGGAAACATGCATTAAAACATCGCCACGCTCTTGACTGCGCAATATATTGCTCATAACGTATCCCTACACGCATTGGCCATGCTATTCAACTGTCAACTTTCACCGGACGGGCAGTCCGTGGAAGCCGATCGAACTCGACCTTCAGTTACTTGATAGGACGTACATAGTCATGCAGCAATACCCCATCGTTCTCGATGATGTCGCGATCCAGGGCTTACTGGATAAGTTAGATGTTCGCAGCCTTCTTGAGCGCATGTTCAGATCACTTGGTGACGGAACTGCGACGCAGCCACCACAGACACTGAGCCTGTTTCCGAATAACGCAGGTGATTTCATTACCTATCTCGGCGTACTGGCTGATGAGAAGGTCTTTGGAGCGAAGCTCTCCCCCTATATTGCGGATGGCGAAAACTCCCTGGTGACAGCATGGACTGTTATGATGTCATCTGAGACGGGAACCCCGTTGTTGCTTTGCGACGCTAAACGTCTGACAACTGAACGAACCGCGGCGACGACGGCAATTGCGGTTGATTATCTTGCAAGGGATAATTCTGAGATCCTAGCAATAATTGGTACCGGTGCGGTCGGGCAAGCGCACCTGCGCTATGTTGAGAAACTTAGGGGTTGGAAAGATGTGCGCCTTTACTCTCCTCGGGCAGCACAGCAAACTGAACTCCCAACACAGTTGAAGTCCGGGGCAAATGTTCGTGTCGCTGCAAGTGCCGAAGAGGCGATCAGAGACGCTGACGTCGTGTTGCTATGCACTTCATCCGGAACACCGGTCATCGAATTTGAACATTTGCGTAAAGATGCACTGGTCACTTCAATTAGCACCAATGCAGCGAATGCACATGAAATCGAGCCGGTAGCACTCGCGGATTTCGACGTCTATTGCGACTATCGTCTGACAACACCGCAATCCGCGGGCGAGATGAAAATCGCTGCCGCTTGCGGGGAGTGGAGTGTCGATCAAATTCGCGGTGATCTACCGGAACTGGTCACTCATCGCGCAGAGAAGCCTTCATATGAGCGTCCCACATTTTTCCGCTCCATTGGACTTGGTCTAGAAGACATCGCGGCAGCAGCGGCGGTTCTGACTGCAGTTAAAGCCCAGTAAAACAATCAACGTAAAAATAGGTGTATCTATGAAAATTCGCGACTTTGGCGTCGAGATATGGATGAACGCATGGGAGAACAAATGCGAGTGGAACCTCGCTGAGACTTGTGTGGAATCCTTGACAGTCGCGCAACTTCTGGAGATGGCGGGAAAGAACGATACAATTTTATCGGAAATTCTTCCTATAAAGCTTACATACGGCGCGATTGAAGGCAGTGATCGTCTCCGCGATCTTATTGCCGGGCTTTATCAGAAGCAAAACCGCAATAATATCGTGATCACACATGGCGCAATCGGAGCCAATGCGCTTGTTCACGAAACACTCGTTGAGCCGGGTGATCGCGTAATCTCCGTACTTCCGACCTATCAGCAGCATTACTCGATTCCGGAAAGCTACGGTGCGGATATACAGATTCTCAAACTTCGTGAGGAAAATGGATTCCTCCCGGATATCGAGGAACTCAAAGAACTCGCTGTACCGGGCACGAAGCTTATTGCCATCAACAATCCCAACAATCCAACGGGTGCGTTGATGGATGAGGACTTCCTGAAGAAGATCGTTGATATCGCGCGTGCGTGCGGTGCGTGGATTCTTTGCGATGAGGTTTATCGCGGTACTGATCAGCACGGCGATGGCATGACCACTTCTGTAGCTGATCTCTATGAAAAAGGTATCAGCACCGCCAGTATGTCGAAAGCATACTCACTGGCAGGTCTCAGGCTTGGCTGGATTGCCGCTCCTGCGGAACTAATTCATGCTGTTTCGATCCATCGCGATTACAATACTATCAGCGTCGGTATGCTTGATGATCATTTTGCGGCGATCGCTCTAGAGAACCGCGACAAGATACTGAAACGAAGCCAGGAAATCACGCGCGGAAATCTCGCCATTCTAAGTGATTGGGTAGAGAGCGAACCTCTGATTAGTTGGATAAAGCCGCAGTCAGGTACGACAGCGTTGCTTCGCTATGATCTGCCTATGACATCGCAAGAATTCTGTTTCGGTCTGCTCCATTCAACGGGCGTTATGCTTACACCGGGTAGTGCCATGGATATGGAGGGCTATTTGCGCATCGGCTACGCGAACGGATCGGAAATCCTGCGAGAGGGTTTGACGCGGATTTCCAGCTATCTGAGAGAGCAGCAGGCCAAACTCACTTAATCATTGTTTTGCTGCGCTGCGATCAGTTCGCAGCGCAGCATCTGTTTCATAATAAAAGGGGAATCTGATGAAATTTATTCTTGCAACATTGCTCATTAGTACGTCTGTGACGGTCGTCGGAGCGCAACAATTGCACATCGGTACAAGTGCAGATTATCCGCCTTGGGAATCTGTCGATGCAAATGGCCAGATCGTTGGATTTGACAGAGATGTTGGTGATGAAATCTGCCGGCGTATTGGAGCAACCTGTGAATGGCAAAACCAAGCTTATGATGGCTTGCTGCCCGGCTTGCAAGTCGGCAAGTTTGATCTCGTTATTTCGGGTACTTCAATTAATGAAGAACGAGCACTGCGGGTGGATTTTTCGTCCGCTTATGCCGACGCTCCAAATTCCATGGTTGTCGCCTCGGGACATGAAGCTGCGTCTACCAAAGACGCTTCTGGATTGATTGTGAAACTCGAAACTTCTGCAATCGGTGTGCAGGCTGGCACGACCCATGAGCAGGTAATCCGCGCGCATTTTCCAAATGCGGATGTTCGCGTCTATGACCGTCCTGACCAGATTGCCGATGACCTTCTGGCAGGTCGTATCGATGCGGGCCTGATGGAACGTTCCGCGTGGGGGCCTCTGGTAAAAGAGCGGGGAGAAGGCAAGCTTGTCTTTGCCGGTCCGCTTCTAACCGGAGCTGATTTTCCAGAATTTGGACAGGGGCAGGGTATTGCGCTGAAAAAAGGCAACAATGAACTGCGGACAAGAGTGAACGAAGCTATTGCTGCGATGCTTAAAGACGGCACAGTCGCGAAGCTCTCTCAAAGCCGATTTGGGTACGATCTTTCCAAGAAGTAACGCTAAAATGGGGTAGCTTTTCCGCTATCCCGCATTTGTTCTGGAATAGTCATGAATAAAGATAATGAATTCCTTTCGTCCGCAATAAATGATCTGTCTGAACTCATAAAAATTCCATCGGTCAGCGCAAGGGGACAATCCTTGATTGCATGTGCCGATAAGGTAGCAGCCTTACTGAAAGCTGATGGATTTAAAACGGAGATATTTCCAGGGGATGTGGGCCCATTCGTTGTTGCAGAGACGGGTGAGGGTCCGTTCACAATGGTGATCTACAATCACTATGATGTGCAACCTGAAGACCCAATCGAGCTCTGGACAAATCCACCATTCAGCCTGACTGAATGCGACGGCCGGTTGTATGGAAGAGGTTCCGCTGATGACAAGGGCGAGTTTATGAGTCGCCTCGCGGGCTGGCGCAAGTTCAGGTACAAGAATTCTGTTCCTCTGCCCTATCGTCTTATCTGGGTAATTGATGGTGAAGAAGAAATTGGGAGCCCGTCACTCTCGCATTTCCTTCAAAGACGCTTTTCTGGACTGAAGGCAGATCTATGTTGGTGGGAATTTGGTGAGATCGACAGCGACGGTCATCCGATTGTTCTGATGGGCTTTAAAGGTGTTACCGCGGTCGAGTTACGATGTCGAACAGCACGCGCTGATCTACATTCAAGTTTCGGTGCCCTTTTCGATAACCCACTGTGGCGCATTTCGGCCGCAGTTGCCTCTATGCGCGATAAGCAGGGTCGCGTGCTGATCGACGGGTTCTATGAATTGGTCTCAGCTGTACCCGGGCACGTCGAGGAACTAGTCTTTACGCCTCCATACGGCCTGAAGGGACTGCAAGCAGCCACTGGCGGGCAACGTCTTCTAGAAGGAACTGGCGAGAAAAATTTCTACCGAAAGCTCAATCTTGAACCATGCCTTAACGTCAATGGCATCAGCGGTGGTTACGCTGGGGAAGGTGCCAAGACGGTGCTTCCAGCGGAGGCGTCAGCCAAGCTGGACTTCCGACTTGTGCCAGATCAGCAACCGCTTGCTATCGTTGACCTTGTACGTAAGCATCTCGATACACATGGGTTTGAGGATATTGAACTGATCGTGCACGACGCTGAAGTGCAGGCAGTACGCAGTGATCACGGGCATTGGGCGGTCCAAAAGGGTATTGAGCTGTTGGAAAAGCATTTTGGCAAAAAGCCTATCGTTCAGCCAAGCTCGCCCGCTTCAGGATTAGCGCATCCCTTCGTTAAAGAGATGGGTGCAACACTATTTGGTGCCGGACTGACCCACCATGGTGCGATGCTTCATTCACCTGACGAAAACATCATCATTAAGCAGTTCGCCAGAATGATCGAATTTTCTGCGGAGTTCTTTGAAGCACTCAGCCGCCAGCGAAACTCTTCCGAAGAGGTACAATGATGTCTACAGTCATTGCATATCTTCCTCAGCTTCTTCACGGTCTGGGTATTACGTTTCTGGTTGCTGTGGGCAGCTTTTTTTGTGGTCTGATGGCAGCGATTGTGCTGGCCCCACTCGCTATTTATGCTCCCGCTCCCGTGCGAAGGGCGATCAGTTTGTATGTCGGATTGATCCGTGGTTTGCCCGAACTCCTGGTGATCTTTCTGATTTTTTATGGCGGCACTGTTCTTCTGACCAATATTGCTGGCCAATATGTTGAAGTGAACGCGATAACTGCAGGCATAGCGGCACTCTCTTTTGTGTCAGCGGCGTATCTCACGGAGATACTGCGCGGCGCGCTATTAAGCGTCTCCAACGGCCAGTGGGAAGCGGCTATGGCTTTGGGTTTAAGGCGCCCACGGGCTTTCCTTCTGATTGCTCTGCCACAGATGATGGCGCGAGCACTTCCGGGGTTAGGCAATCAATGGCTCGTGATCCTCAAGGAAAGTGCACTTGTTTCGATCATTGGACTGGAGGAACTTATGCGCATGTCAGTTGTTGCAGCCGGTGCAACACGCCAGCCTCTGGCTTTTTATCTGACAGCCGCAGCCCTTTACATAGCCGTAACGGGGGCCTCGACACTAATCATCAGGGCATATGCCGCCCATTTAACGCCCCAGGCGCGGTAATATCATGTCTATTGAACTTTTTCTTCCAGCGTTTCTCGCTATTCAAAACAGCATCTGGTTGACGCTACTGATTACGCTTGCGAGCTTTGCTCTCGGCCAGCTTGTCGCCCTTCCACTAGCTTTAGCGCTCACCTCTGCCTCGAAGTCGCTTCAATATTGTGCATCAACCTATACGTTCTTGGTGCGCGGTAGCCCGCTTCTGGTTCAATTGTTCATTGTCTATTATGGTTTTGGACAAGTTGAAGCTATCCGGGAAAGCATTTTGTGGCCTGTCTTGAGAAGCGCGCTTTACTGCTCAATCTTAACAATTGGATTAAATTCTGCTGCATACACATCTGAGGTCATCGCCGGTGCAATCCGTCAGCTTCCCAAAGGCCAGTTTGAAGCTGCGAGTGCATTAGGTCTGAAATATACAGTCTCCCTCATGAAGGTCGTACTTCCGCAGGTGTACCGATCGATACTGCCGGCGATCGGCAACGAACTTGTGCTCGTTATGAAGGGATCGACGCTTGCGAGTGCGGTGACTGTGATGGAAATGACTGGAGCAGCTCGCATTTTTGTCTCGAAGACATATGCTCCCTTTGAAACATTCCTAATTGCCGGCGCAATTTATCTGGTTATGGGAGCGATGTTCGGAAGGATTATCCGCTTTATCGAAAACCGTGTGTCTATTCCGGAAAGATAAACACCATCTACGGCTGGGATGGTTGCCAACAACGGACTGAGGAAGAATCTAGGATGATACAAGCAGCGAAAAAAGACACGTCGCCAAATCATGTTATAAGTATTGCCGGGATGCATAAGTGGTACGGGGCATTCCATGTGCTTAGAGACATTAATCTTTCCGTTGCTCAGGGTGAACGTATTGTCGTTGCCGGTCCTTCGGGTTCCGGCAAGTCAACCATGATCCGTTGCGTCAATCGTCTGGAAGAGCACCAGAAGGGCCAGATCATTGTTGATGGCATTGAGCTCACCAATGATCTCAAGAAGATCGACGAAGTGCGCCGCGAAGTCGGCAT
This sequence comes from Ochrobactrum sp. BTU1, assembly GCA_018798825.1. NCBI lineage: Bacteria > Pseudomonadati > Pseudomonadota > Alphaproteobacteria > Hyphomicrobiales > Brucellaceae > Ochrobactrum > Ochrobactrum sp. BTU1. The sequence continues at coordinate 173,972 of CP076357.1, forward strand.
GGTGTTCCAGCACTTCAACCTCTTCCCGCATCTGACCATTTTGGAGAACTGCACGCTCGCACCGATCTGGGTTCGCAAAATGCCAAAGAAGCAGGCGGAAGAAATCGCGATGCACTATCTGGCACGCGTGAAAATTCCAGAACAGGCCAACAAGTATCCGGGCCAGCTTTCAGGCGGTCAGCAGCAGCGTGTGGCAATTGCCCGTGCGCTTTGCATGAGCCCGAAAGTCATGCTGTTCGATGAGCCGACCTCGGCACTTGATCCGGAAATGGTCAAGGAAGTGCTTGATACAATGGTGAGCCTTGCAGATGAAGGCATGACGATGATCTGCGTAACGCATGAAATGGGCTTTGCCCGTCAGGTCGCAAACCGCGTGATCTTTATGGATCAGGGCCAGATTGTTGAGCAGAATTCGCCAGCCGAGTTCTTCGACAACCCGCAGCATGAACGCACCAAGCTGTTTTTGAGCCAGATACTCCACTAAGGCCCTACCGGTGGCAGCGCCCGCGCATCGCGCGGCCACTTCAAGCTCGCAAAGCAGCGATCGCATTGGCGATCAAAACAGCGCAGACGCAGATTTTTGAATGGGAGCCAAAGTAATGAGGAAAGTCGCGCTACGAAGGATTGCGTTTATTTCCTCTATCTTGGTTGTGGGTATTTCCGTTACGAGCTGTGCAGAACGCTCGGGCAGGGATTGGCCGGGAAGCTGCATCATTCAGTGAACTTAAGCTGGGTCAACGATCAGGTTTTCTCTACCAGCGGGCAGGCCAGGACATAAAACTGCAGATCGATGATCTCCAGGAGAGATCTGCTTGTTACGCTGCGGCTCGGCCCGTTGATTGCTGGAAAAAAATAAGTCGACGCTGTTCCAAATCACTGCACGCGTTTAGGCTCGGCTCACTTGGCGACGATAGGGCTGCAGAGATACGAATATTCCCCGACCATGAGAACCTGGCAACATCTATTGCTGGATTGCCTCCTCACCCACGAAGACCTCTCGTCTGGACATTAACGATTTCTCTTGCCAACGCGATTCTGTCGCTTTCGGTTTCAGCACTTCTAGGTTGATACCAGATCGATAGCCAGTTGACCGCGCCCAAGACTGCCTTGGTCGCGATCGACACATCGACGTGGCGAATGCTGCCGTCTTCAATCCCCTCCCGAATGACTTGTTTGAACAAATCCTCGAAACGGCGTCTCACAGAAATAAGGTCGTTGAGCGTACGGCGCTGATCTGGGGTGGTCGCCGCGAGCTTATGCATGTGAACACCTTGCACCACGACCGCTTCGAAAGCGACGTTGTTCATCATGGCGAGCGCGTGCGCCATGAGCATCTCCTCAAGTCGGTGCAGGCCGGAACCGTTGAGCACCATGACGGGTTCAACGGCTTTGAACAGTCGATCCATGCCTTCACGATGAACGTCGAAAAAAAGATCTGTCTTTGATGAGTAGTAATGATAAATGCGCCCCTTCGTCGAGCCCATCCTGCGCGCCACGTCATCAATGCTAGTAGTTGAAAAGCCTTGCTCCATGAAGCACTGAGCGGCTGTTTCTAGGATGACGACATTCCCAGTACTGTCTGTTCGGTTACTTCGGCGGCTTTCAGCCATCTGCTACTCCAATTTTATGCGTCGATAAGCGGCACCTTAAGCCTAGCAAATTTCGACAGTAAAATGCCACTAGACAAACCCATGTTCAAGTGCATACTACTCGGTATGTTGTTGATTAGTGTGTCCATCGACCATTTTTCAACGCTCGGAGGATGATATTTTGGAACTAAGCCCGAATTCTGCAGCGTCGGCTTCCCCGGCAGGTATAGAAAGCGAAGTCCTTTATTCGGACTGGGTCAAGATCGATCAACAGCTTGTTGATCGATTTGCGGATGTGATCGATGATCAACAGTTCATTCATACCGACCCTGTGCGTGCAGCAAAAGAAAGTGATTTCGGAGGAACTATTGCACATGGTTTCCTGATCCTTGGTTTGTTGACCAAGCTCAGCCGCGCGGTTTTACCGGAAGCTACCACGGGTACTGTCGAAATCAATTATGGCTTCGACAAGGTCCGCTTCCTCGCTCCAGTGAGAGTGGGGTCATCTATCCGTGGTGTGTTCAGTTCGAAATCAATTCAGTCGAAGGGGAATGGTAAACTTCAGACCCTGAATGCGACTGTTGAAATCAAAGGCGAAGCCAAGGCGGCGCTGGTCGCTGAATGGCTTATTCTTACGGTAGGTTGAGGATCATAAAATGGCTATCTCCTTTGAAAATTCCGTCGCAATCATAACAGGCGCGGGAGGCGGGCTTGGACGTGCATACGCGCTCGAACTGGCAGACCGCGGCGCAAAAGTTGTTGTTAACGATTTTGGCGGTAGCCGCGACGGAAAAGGTGGCGCGTCTGAGGCCGCTGAAAGTGTTGTCGCAGAAATCAGAGCCAACGGCGGCGTTGCTATTGCAGACGCAGGCAACGTTACAAAATTCGAAGATATGCAGGCGCTGGCCAAGCGCGTAGTTGAGGAATTCGGACGCATCGATATCCTCATTAACAACGCGGGTATCTTGCGCGACAAAAGCTTTGCGAAGATGGAGATGGCTGATTTCCAGGCAGTGGTCGACGTGCACCTTTTTGGTTCAGCTAATGCAAGCCGCGCTGTTTGGGACATCATGAAGAGCCAGACCTATGGCCGCATCCTGATGACAACATCTACGTCGGGCGTCTATGGTAATTTCGGTCAGTCCAACTACGGAGCGGCGAAGGCTGGGTTGGTCGGCCTGATGAATGTCTTGCACTTTGAAGGCGAAAAGTACGGCATCCACGTCAACGCGATTGCGCCAACGGCTGCCACGCGCATGACTGGTGATGTACTTGACGAGGAGATGCTAGTACGTCTCGCACCCGAAAATGTCGTTCCGGCCGCTCTCTTTCTCGTCAGTGAACAAGCACCAAGTCGGACTGTTCTGCTCGCAGGAGCAGGTACAGTGTCCCGTATGGCGATTGTGGAAAGCGAGGGCATTTATCTGCCGAAAGGCGAGCGTACGCCCGAGGCGGTAGCCGCGGCTTTCACTAAAGTTGACGACTTGACCAGTTTTATTGAAACTGGGGCCGGGTTGGCGCATGTTGAACGCATCATCGCAAGGTCGAGGGCGCAAGAGGTTGTCAAATGACGACCTCACGACCCCGCCTGAAGGCCGAATCTCGTTCGGCTTTTCGAGAATTTTACGAAATGCAGACGCGCTGGAGCGATATGGACATTTATGGCCACGTCAATAACGTCGTCTATTTGCAATATTGTGATGCAGCATTGAACCGGTCATTGATCGCCGCCGGCGCTCTGGAGCTGAATGGTTCCACGCCAATTGGTGTAGTGGCGCGCAATTCAACAACCTATTTTTCCGAGATTTCATATCCTGGTAATATCGTCGTTGGGGTTCGCGTCGAGCACATCGGTAACACGAGTCTGCTTTGGGGCTTTGGCATTTTCAAGGATGGTGAAGAATTGACGGCTGCCGCAAGCGAATATGTGCATGTCTATGTCAACCGAGAAACCCGACGGCCAGTTCCGCTTACCACGGAACTTAAAGAATTAGCCGCAAGGCTTTACGTTCAAGGATCGGTGGAGGAATTGTGATGAGAGAAGCTGTAATCGTATCAACGGCTCGGACGCCTATTGGCAAAGCCTATCGCGGAGCTTTCAATGATACCACAGCTCCCGCGCTGGCGGGACATGCAATTGCGGCGGCTGTCGAGCGCGCAGGCATCGATGGAGCTGAGATTGAGGACGTCGTCATTGGCGCAGCGCTTCAGCAAGGAACGACCCACATGAATATCGCACGCACATCGTTGCTGCGGTCGGGTCTTCCTGCCTCAGTTCCTGGCCAATCGATGGATCGTCAATGCGCGTCTGGGTTGATGGCTATCGCAACTGCTGCCAAGCAGATTACGGGCGATGGCATGATGATTACCATTGGTGGCGGCGTTGAGCAGATATCCCTGGTGCAAAACGAGCATATGAACGTGCATCGCTGGAACGATGCGTGGCTGACTGAGCGTCTTCCTGCTACTTACATGAGCATGATCGAAACGGCTGAGATCGTTTCTGCGCGCTATGGCGTCTCACGTGAGGCGCAAGACGAATATGCACTGCAGTCACAGCAGCGTACTGCTGCGGCCCAGTTGGCGGGACGGCTCGACGCCGAGATTGTACCCCTTCGGTCGATCATGTCGGTCAAAGATAAGGTTTCAGGTGAGGTTTCGGCGAAACCCGTCGAACTGACCAGGGACGAAGGTAACCGGCCCGATACCACATTGGCGGGTTTGGCGGGACTGAAACCGGTTTTTGCTGGCGGCCAGACAATCAGCCAAGGTGGTTATGTTACCGCTGGCAACGCCTCGCAACTATCTGACGGAGCGTCCGCATCTGTTCTTATGGAAGCGAAGGAAGCGGAAAGACGTGGTCTTTCTCCGCTCGGCATTTATCGCGGGATGGCTGTTGCTGGATGCGAGCCTGATGAGATGGGCATTGGCCCGGTATATGCCGTTCCGAAACTTTTGAAGCAACATGGTCTGACGGTCGATGATATCGATCTGTGGGAGTTGAATGAGGCCTTCGCAGCACAGGTTCTTTATTGCCGCGATAAGCTTGGCATTGATAATGAGAAACTCAATGTGAATGGCGGCGCTATTTCGATTGGTCATCCTTACGGAATGTCTGGTGCGCGTATGACGGGGCATGCGCTCATTGAGGGCAAGAGGCGTAACGGGCATTATGTAGTAGTCACCATGTGCGTTGGCGGCGGCATGGGCGCTGCAGGCCTTTTCGAAATTTGTTGAGTCAAAAAAAGGCCGATTTATTCGGCCTTTTTACGGTATTAACGGCGGTTTTGATTAATATGCGGCCTGATAAATCGTCAGCGCATCAGCCTCAGTTACCTTGCGCGGATTGTTGACCAGAAGGCGGGTCTGTTTCATTGCATCGCGCGCAAGCTTGGGCAGATCATCTTTCGCAATATTCACGTCGCGCAATCGCTGGGGCACTCCAAGTTCACGGCTAAGCTCCGCCAGCCTTTCTACAAAAGCTTCTCCCCGCAATTCCGCAGATATAGCGCCGAGTTCGGGAAAGACATCTGTCGCAATTTCCGCGTAGACATGGCTCGCCTCCGGGAGATTGAACCGCAGCACATGCGCAAGCACGAGCGCATTGGATAAACCATGCGGGACATGGAAATGCCCGCCAATCGGATAGGCCAACGCATGAACAGCCGCAACCGGCGAATTGGCGAAAGCTTGGCCAGCGAGCAGTGAGCCGAGCAGCATGGCGGCCCGTGCGTCGCGATTTTGTCCTTCAAAGACCGCTGTACGGATATTGGCACCAAGCAGTTGCAGGGCATTGCGCGCCAATGAACGAGACAAAGGGTTATTGTTGGAGGAAGCAGACGTGTATGCTTCGATGGCGTGCACCATTGCATCAATGCCGGTGGCAGCTGTTACCGCTGCTGGCAAGCCGACAGTCAAGTCAGCATCGAGAACTGCCATATCTGGAAGCAGAAGGGGCGAGACGACCCCCTTCTTTTCGGACGCTCCAGTTGTGATGATCGATATGGGGGTAACTTCCGACCCTGTTCCTGCCGTTGTTGGAATTAAAACGAGCGGCAAGCGCGGCCCGCGTGCGATATTGACACCATAAATGTCGTTCAGCGCTTCACCGCTCTTTGCAAGCAGTGCCGCAACCTTTGCAACATCCATCGAGGAGCCGCCGCCGATGGCGAGGACGCCAGTAGTTTCATGCGCTACAATCTGATCCTTCAGGGCGATAACATTGCTTTCGGGCGGGTCAGCCTGCACATCATCAAAAATTGAAATGGCAATCCCTGCCTGCTCCAAGGCTTTTGTCGCAGGGGTAAGCAGCCCAAGGTTTCGCAACCCCTTGTCGGTCACGAGCACAACGCGCTTGCCCAACAGATGCCCGGCAATCTCGACAATCTTTGTCAGGCCGCCGTTTTGCAGGACGATTGATGGCGTTGTGTTGAATACGAAGTTTTCCATGATGTCTGGGTCTTTCGAATAATAGATAGTGGGCGTGCGGAGCTCAACTTGCCCGCGTCACTCTCAGCTCGCGATCGACCGTGTTTTCGGTAACTCCTTCGCTACGCAAAACATGTTTCTGGATTTTGCCACTGGAAGTCTTTGGAAGAGATTCCTCAATCCGTACATATCTTGGTACCATAAAGCGAGGCAGCCGGCCTGAAAGAAACTCGAGCAATTCATCCGCAAAAATCTCCTCCCCTTCCACCGGTGTAACGACGATCAGGACTTCGTCTTCGCTCAATTCGCTCGGAACAGCTATTGCTGCGCATTCTTTGACACTATCGTGGAAAAGTACTTCGGCCTCTAAAGCGAAAGACGATATATTCTCACCTCGTCGCCGAATTACGTCTTTTAGGCGATCAACAAAAAAATAGACCCCATTTTCGTCTTTGCGGAAGCTATCGCCGGTGTGAAACCAGCCGTTGCGCATGGCTTCGACTGTGGCTTTCGGATTGTTGTAGTAGCCCTTCATTAAAGCCCAGGGGCGGTCAGAGCGAATGACCAGCTCACCTGCATTGCCGTCGGGCACTTCGATATCGTTTTCGTCAACGACGCGTAGCTGATACCATGGACGCGGCTTGCCCGCGATGCCCTTTTGTGTAATGCCGGGCCCAGCAACCAATGGGCTCGCAATCTCGGTCATGTTGTAGATAGTCCATGCTTCTACGCCAAATCTCTTTGCGAATAATGGGCCATCTTCTCCAAATGGAGTAATGAAGGCGCGGCGCAGCGGGTGGTTCCGATCATCCGGTGATGCAGGCTGCTTTAAGAGGAAGCTGGCCATTACACCCAACAACAGACAGTAGGTCGAGTTCGTTTCCCGAACAGCCTGCCAGAAATGTTGGGTTTTAAACTCGCGCATCATGCCAATTGAAAGTCCGCGCGCCAGCATCGCATAGACATAAAGTGTAGAGCCGCAATGGAAGATTGGACCGCAAATCATACAGCGATCCGCTTCATCCACGCAATCAAAGGCGTCAGGCCCCATCGTAAAAAGCTGCACATACGAGGTTATGACACCCTTGGCATTGCCCGTTGTGCCTGACGTGTACATTATTGCAAGCGTGTCCCAGGGTTCAATCGGCGTTTCGAGGGAGAGCTCAGCCTCGCTGACCGTACTAACATCAGTCAGAGGTAGGATTTCCACATCAGCAATTGAGTGATTTTTCCAGCCTTCAACCACCAAAACTTTCTGTAATTTTCCAGGAGCGACGTCATGCAGCCGGTCTATCAGATCGGCCTGTGCGACCATGAGCGCCGCGTCCGCGTCGTTGAGAATATGCTCCAATGGACGTCCGAGGGCGGCGGTATTTATCGGAACATAGACAGCGCCAATATAGCAAATTGCAAACCATGTAGTGAGCAAGTCCGGACCATTGCCCATAAAGCAGAGGACGTGATCGCCACGCTTTACGCCATGGGATTGCAGAGTAGCTGCTCGTTGTCGAACGCGGTCTCGGGTCGTCTTGTAATCCCATTCTGTCGATGGCCAAAAATGTACGAATGGTGCCGTGGGGCGCTCCGTTGCGTGCTTATCGAGAAGATAGCGTAATACGCAATGGTTACGGTTAAGCGCGCGCTGGTCTGGCGTCATGTTGTGTGTTCCTCCTACCCTGGCCGGAACTAAACCTCAAAAGAGGCCAGTTGCAAACCCATTCGGAATATGCAACATACTCGGTAGTATGTCAAAGCGAAAACATCAAGGATGAGGGAAATGGCCATAGTCGATATCAAAAGCGAGGGAGCCATTGCGGTGGTGCGCTATGATCGTGGCGGCAAGGCCAACGCTCTCAATGAAGAATCGATTAATGAGCTCATACGAGCGGCGGATGGTTTATCGGCCGACGATAGCGTCCAGGTCGTTATCATTACCGGCACTGAAAGCCGTTTTTCAGGTGGAGTAGATCTTAAGGACGATAATCTATGGCGCAATGATGCCGATGCTACATCTCGTCATCGGGCTATGTCGCTCGGTGGCGTCATGTGTGATCGTTGGCGTTTGTTACCGCAAATCACAATTGCAGCTGTCGAAGGGCCAGCTGTGGGTGGTGGCGGAATTCTGGCCCTTGCCGCAGATTTTCGCGTTATGGCTCAGGGTGCCTTCTTTCAGTTTCCAGAAGTCCGACTGGGCATGACACTGGGCTGGGGCGGACTTCCCTTGTTGTCATCGCTTATAGGCCCGACACGCGCGAAGCGTGTGCTTTTTGCCAATGAGCGGATTGGCGAGCATGACGCGCTCAATATGGGTCTTTGCGACAAGGTTGCTCCATTGGGCGGTGCGGTCGACGCCGCAAAAATTTTTGCGCAGACAATCGCTGAATGCTCGCCGTTGGCTTTGCGGATGACAAAAAGGGCTATTGATCAGCAACACCGCGGCAACTGGGCTGCGCCTTATGAAGCAGATCAGTTTTATCTGGCGAGGTTGATTGCGGAAAGCAACAGCCAGTCGGGTTAACACCGTTATTACTTTGGGAGGAGGAAAACCATGATTATGAATTCAAGGATGCTCATTGGTGCGCTTGCCGCAATGATGCTTGCGAGCCCAGCTTTAGCGGAGCCCGTTCGACTGGGCGTACTGACCGATATGTCCGGTATGAACTTCGACCTTGCGGGGGACGGCTCAGTCGTTGCCGCTAAGATGGCAGTAGAGGATTTTGGGGGCAAGTTGAATGGCGAGCCGATTGAAATCATCGTTGGCGACCATCAAAATAAGCCGGATATCGGTTCCACTCTGGCGCGCAGCTGGATTGATGAGAAGAACGTAAAAGCCATTATCGACGTGCCAACATCGTCGGTTGCGATGGCCGTCCAGGAAATAACACGCAACAAGGATGTGGCATTTCTTGCATCTACTGCGGGCTCCTCGGATCTGACGGGGAAAGCTTGTTCTCCGACAACGGCGCAATGGACCTGGGACACTTATTCTCTGGCTAATGGCACTGGACGCGCCATGACGCAGGAGGGCGGTAAGAAATGGTACTTTATTACGGTCGACTATACGTTCGGTCATGCCCTTGAGCGAGATACCGCAGAAGCAGTCAAGGCAAGTGGCGGGGAGGTGGTGGGCTCGGTTCGTCATCCGCGCGAAACCACTGACTTTTCTTCTTTTCTGCTTCAGGCCCAAGCTTCAGGCGCTGATGTGATTGCGCTCGCAAACTCTTCGGGCGATACGATGACCGCTCTCAAGCAGGCCAGTGAATATGGCGTTACTGAGGGCGGGCAGAAGATTGCGGGTATGTTGCTCTTTCTCTCGGACGTCCACAGCGTCGGCCTCGAGACTGCAAAAGGCCTGACACTGACGACTGGCTTTTACTGGGATTATGATGACCAGACACGCAACTGGTCGAAGCGATTTGGCGAACGCATGAACGGCAAAATGCCGACAATGGTACATGCCGGAGTTTACTCAGTCGTTATGAATTACCTAAAGGCCTCTGAGGCGGCAAAATCGACAAGTGGTAAAGCGGTGCTCGACAAGATGCGCACGATGGATATCAACGATTTCTTCGCCCGCAATGCCAAGCTGCGAGCTGACGGCCGAATGGTGCACGACATGTATCTTGTTCAAGTCAAGTCGCCAGAGGAATCCAAGGGGCCGTGGGATTACTACAAGGTGCTTCGCACCATTCCGGGCGACGAAGCATTCCGTCAACTCGATAAGGGCGGCTGTCCTCTGGTCACGCAGTAAGAGGCTGATGGCATGAACACAGCAACTCAAAATACTACGGCTCTGCGAGAAGCAGAGCCGTCGAGGATTGTTCTTTCTGCTCGTGGGCTAGGCAAATCTTTTGGCGGCTTTCATGCGGTGAAGAATGTCGATCTTGATGTAGAGCACGCCCGCGTTCATGCCCTGATCGGGCCAAATGGTGCAGGCAAGACGACCGTTTTCAACCTGCTCACCAAATTCCTCCAGCCGACAAGCGGCGAGATTACGCTTCTTGGCGAAAACATCACCAAAACCAACCCTGCCAAGGTGGCGCGGATGGGTCTGGTGCGCTCGTTCCAGATTTCCGCAACCTTCCCGCATCTGACGGTGCTGGAAAACGTGAAGGTCGCGCTTCAACGCCCAAATGGTCTCGCAACGCAGTTCTGGCGTTCGCTGTCTGCACTGGATCAGCTCGACGCAAAAGCGATTGATCTTCTTGAGCGCGTGGGCCTTAGCGATGCCCGCCATGCGCTGGCCGCCGATCTTTCCTATGGCCGCAAGCGCGCGCTTGAAATCGCCACCACACTGGCACTCGATCCGAAAGTTCTGCTGCTTGATGAGCCAATGGCAGGCATGGGGCACGAAGACGTGCACATCATTGCCGCCCTCATCACCGATGTAGCAAAAGATCGTGCGGTGCTGATGGTCGAACACAATCTCAAAGTGGTGGCCGACATCGCCCATCACGTCACGGTGCTGCAACGCGGCGAAATCCTCGCATCGGGCAATTATGCCACCGTCGCACAAGACGAGCGCGTCCGCACCGCTTATATGGGAACTGAACATGAATAGAGGCCAACCCCTGCTCTCAGTGCGCGGGCTTAATGCCTGGTATGGCGAAAGCCATGCGCTGCACGGCGTCGATCTCGATATCTGGCCCGGTGAAACCATCACGCTTTTGGGTCGCAATGGCGTCGGAAAGACCACAACGCTGCGCGCGATCATGGGCATTATCCGCAAGCGCACTGGAACCATCACGCTTGATGGCAAAGATATTCTGCGCGTGCCGCTGCATCGCATAGCGCGCACGGGCCTTGGCTTCGTGCCGGAAGAACGCGGAATTTTTGCGACGCTCAACGTGCATGAAAATCTGCTGCTGCCACCCGTCGTCGGCAAGGGCAGCGGAGCCATGTCACTCGACGAGATTTACGAGCTCTTCCCCAATCTCTATGAGCGCCGCAACAGCCCCGGCACCAAGCTTTCGGGTGGCGAACAGCAGATGCTGGCGATTGCCCGCATCCTGCGCACCGGCGTCAAAGTTCTGCTGCTTGATGAGCCAACTGAGGGGCTTGCACCCGTCATCATCCAGCGCATCGGTGATGTGCTGGTGGAACTTAAAAAGCGCGGCATGACTGTGTTGCTGGTCGAGCAGAACTTCCGCTTTGCAGCCAAAGTCGCGGACCGCTTTTATCTGATGGATCATGGTGTGGTGACGGAAAACTTCCCAACCGCCGAGCTGCCAGCACGGATGGCATCGCTCACGCAAGCTCTGGGGGTTTGAATCAATGACAATGATTTTTGGAATACCTTTGCAAGCGCTTCTTGGGCAGTTGCTCGTAGGCCTCATCAATGGCTCTTTCTACGCCATGCTTAGCCTCGGCCTCGCCATCATCTTCGGGCTTTTGCGCATCATCAATTTTGCCCATGGCGCGCAATATATGCTCGGCGCATTTGTTGGCTACCTGCTGTTAAGCGGCCTTGGCATCGGCTATTGGCCAGCGCTTATTCTCGCTCCACTGATCGTGGGTCTGGGCGGTGCCATCATCGAGCGCGTTGCACTTTCAAGGCTCTATAATCTTGATCCGCTCTATGGCCTGCTGTTCACTTTTGGTCTGGCGCTCGTGATCGAAGGCACTTTCCGCTATTATTATGGTGCTGCCGGTCAACCCTATGCCGTCCCGCCATCACTTGCAGGCGGCAATAATCTCGGCTTCATGTTCCTGCCCAACTATCGCGCATGGGTGGTGGTGGCGTCACTCGTCATCTGTATCGGCACATGGCTGCTGATCGAGAAGACCAAGCTTGGCGCTTACTTACGCGCCGCAACCGAAAACCCGACACTGGTCAAAGCCTTCGGCATCAATGTGCCACTGCTGCTCACCTTCACTTATGCGCTCGGTGCAGCTCTCGCTGGCTTTGCCGGAATTCTGGCGGCTCCCATCTATCAGGTCAGCCCGCTGATGGGGTCAAACATCATCATCGTGGTCTTTGCCGTGGTCGTGGTCGGCGGAATGGGTTCGATCCTTGGCGCCATCATCACCGGCTATGTGCTGGGGCTGGCAGAAGGTTTGACCAAGGTGTTCTATCCCGAAGCTTCCAGCATCGTCATCTTCGTTATCATGGCTATCGTCCTTCTGGTGCGACCCGCCGGACTGTTCGGGAAGGAGGCCTGATATGACTGATACTGTTCTCAAAGCAACGGCGGCAAACCATCAGGCAAAAGCGCCAGCCCTCAACAGCCTTTCGGCGGTCGTTCTGGCGATTGCGGTGGCTGGATTGATCGTAGCACCCTTCATGGTCTACCCGATCTTCCTGATGAAGATGCTGTGCTTTGCGCTCTTTGCCTCCGCATTCAATCTGCTGCTCGGCTATACCGGCATTCTATCATTTGGCCATGCAGCCTTCTTTGGCGGTGCTGCCTATGTGACGGCTCATGCGGTCAAGGAATGGGGTGTAACGCCCGAAATCGGCATCCTGCTTGGCGTGCTGGCCGCGGCATTACTCGGCCTGATCATCGGCTATCTCGCCATCCGTCGTCAGGGCATCTATTCAACGATGATCACGCTTGCGCTTGCGCAGATGTTCTTCTTCTTCTGTCTGCAAGCGGCCTTTACACACGGCGAAGATGGTCTTCAGGGTGTGCCACGCGGCTATCTCTTTGGCTTCATCGACCTTAATCAGCCGATGAATATGTATTATTTTGTGCTGGCTGTGTTTGTGATCGGGGTCTTTGCGATCTGGCGCATCATCAATTCGCCTTTCGGCATGATCCTCAAATCAGTCCGCGAAAACGAAAACCGCGCCGTATCGCTGGGCTATTCCGTCAATCACTACAAGCTTGCAGCCTTTGTCATGTCGGCAGCGCTTGCAGGCCTTGCAGGCGGCATGAAGGCACTTGTCTTCCAGTTTGCAACACTCACCGATGTGGGCTGGCAGATGTCGGGCGAAGTGATCCTGATGACGCTGCTTGGCGGCATCGGTACACTGATCGGCCCTATCGTCGGCGCAGCCTTCGTAGTCGCTCTTCAGAACTATCTCGCAACCTCGGACTTCCCCGTGACAATCGTCACTGGTGTCATCTTCATGGCCTGCGTTCTGCTCTTCCGTAGAGGCATCGTAGGCGAGTTTTATGCTCGGTTCGAGCGAGGCAGAAAGCAATGACAATTGGAAAGCTCATCTACGGCACTCGCGTAGCAAACGAATGGATTGACTATAACGGCCATATGGCGGATTACGCCTATGGCATCGTATTTTCGCACGCCGCCACCGCTTATATGGAGCGAATTGGCGTTGATACAGCATATCGTGAGGCGACGGATGCCACGCTCTATACCTTAGACAGTCGTATCGGTTATTTGAAAGAATGCCATATCAACGAAGCGTTAAACGTTGAAGTGTCTATCCTGGATGCTGACTACAAACGTATGCATGTGTTTATGCGGCTGTTCAACGCGAATGGAGAAACATTAGCGCTCTGCGAGCAGCTTTTGATGCACGTGAGTAGAGCGAACGAAGTTCCACGGGCTGTCGATCTGCCGCAAGAAGTGCTTGATTTTGTATTGGCGGACATGGAATATTCGAAGACCGTGGAAAAGCCGGAGTGGCTTAAAGGGCGTGTCGGTCTGCGAAGAAAGCAGTTTTAGACGTTTCATCGTCAGACGAACGTATGGCGATGGGAAAGCGAGTTTATCCGTTCGTGATCCTTCAAAGCGGAGAGCGAATGTTAGGGATGGCGGTCCGCGGTGTTTCTTATTTGCAATCGGCACCGCTGGTACCTCCTAATTAGTAGAAGTCAGGGGCGGGCTTTCTATTTAGCTTTCTTCGCTACAGTATCAGCGCTGTTGCGTTTTGGTCTGCCCAAAAGGTTGTTGAATGCTGCATCCTCAACGATATAGTGGGGCAAGCTTTTTGGTGGAATCGCGAGTGGAAGAGTATTCCAGTAGTGTCGTAGGAGGTTTCTTTGGGAAAGAATCCACCAGATCGAGGCGATAAGCCGCTTCCACATCGTAGGTCGCCTTCTATATGGCCCTATATCGTTCTGCTAATCCTCGCATTTTCAGGTGTATACGCGTATCACCAAATAACGATGATGATCGCAGATTTTGGGAGAATGGCGAATGACTTCGGCCAATTGTTCAAGTGGTTGTGGTCGTTCATTGGCGAAAAAGATGGTATGTAGATTCATTATCCCGGTACAGCGCTAATCTGAAAAAGAGAAACGCCTGCAAATCAGACCCCGATAGCTTAACAATGCTATCGCCAGCGGAATAAGAGATGCGTGGCGTCCGTCCCTGAGCCTGGTTCTTGTCGGGAATGGGACTTGATGGCGGTGGTCGGGCACATCATACTTCGTCAGTACGTCGGTACTCCGCTGTACGATGCCTGTCTGAAGAGTTGACCAATAATGGCAATACAGTCGTTCATCAAATACTAATACTTCTTGTCGCTATGAAGCTGGGAAGGTATCGCTCGATCTTAAATCTCGGATCGGGATGCCGTTCCTCGAAAAAGTGCGTCATCATGAAGCCGGCGGCGAGTTGCGCACCGATCTGAGACTGTAAGTCGTGCCCGAAAATAATTGGCTCTTTCCGTCTTATTTTCTCATTCAGCTCACGCGGGCTTAAGTCAGTGAGGTCGGAATAGGGTGTTGGAAAGCGTAGACGAATGAGATCATTGTCATCGGTGGAGTGAGTGCGGTCGGCGATAAAAATCGCAGGATTAAAGAAACTGCTCATCAGCGCGCCCCCCGTGCGCAATACACGGCGGCATTGATGCCAGACTGGTTTGATATCCTGCACATACTGGTTCGATATCGGATGCAGGATGTAGTCGAAAGCACCGGTGGGGAGAGACGAGAGGTCACACATGTCGCCATGCACGATCGCGATCGACAGATCATCGCGGCGAGCAACGATCGCATCCTTGTTTAACTGCTCCTCCGACAGGTCAAAAACGGTTACTTCTGCACCCGCTGCAGCGAGCACCGGTGCCTGCTGACCACCGGCGGATGCCAGGCAGAGCACTTTCTTGCCTTTCACGTCACCAAGCCAATCGGAAGGCAATGGCTGCGGAGTGAGGTATATTTGCCAGACGCCTTGCTTTGCAGCCGCGATGACATGTTGGCTTACCGGTTGAGACCAGGGGCTGCCCTGTCGAGCCTGATGATCCCAGGCAGAGGCGTTGTGAGCGAGAATTTCAAAATTATTGAATTTTTGTTCCATGAAATCCATTCTTGCTCATCAAGGAAGTCGAAACTACCTTGTCTTTGCCAAAATATACCGTGGAATTGCCATGTCGGAACCTCATCTCACTCTTGCCGATGTCGCAAGCGTCACGCAGCCAGATAATATCCGGGCGATAGAATGGCAGGAGGAGCAGCCGCGCACCACATTATTGCACTCACATTCGCAAGGGCAACTCATCGGCAGTCTTGCGGGCATGTTGTCAATCAGCACGCCGCTCGGTTGGTGGGTCGTGCCTACCTCACATGCAATCTGGATCCCACCTAACATCTCGCATGCGGTGTGCTCTCATGGGCCGTTCAGAGGATGGAGTGTATATGTCAGCGAACCTGATTGTAAAAAATTGCGTTCAACACCTCAAACACTGCGTGTCACAACCCTGTTGAAGGAACTTGTTCACCGAGTGGCGTTTTGGAATGAAAAGCCTCGGACGGAAAAACAGAAGCGGTTAGGGAGAATTGTAATTGACGAAATTGGCGATCTGGTCGAGGAGCCCTTAGGGCTTTCCAATCCAACCGACCCGCGTCTTCGACGGATAGCCGACGCGATATTGGCCGATCTCGCAGACACGCGATCAGTCGAAGATTTGGCGAGGTGGGGAGGGATTTCCCCACGTACGTTGGCGCGGCGCTTTCAAGCTGAAACCGGCTTGGGTATTGTCGCCTGGCGACAGCGAGCACGCACGCTAAAGGCGGTCACGATGCTCGCCGATGGCCTTGGGGTCACCACTGTCGCTTTGGATCTCGGTTATAGTAATGTCAGTGCGTTCATTGCGATGTTTCGCCGCGTAACTGGGCTGACACCTGGGGAGTATCACCATCGTCAACGGTGAATTCGATGGTCATCACCGCGCTTCCAACAATTTCCAGCCATTACCAGATGGGTCGCGAAAGCTTGCGTCGACGCCGCCGAAGCGGCTAATGGGCTCCTGGGTGAATTCGACGCCTTTTGCCGTCAAAATTTCATGCGCGGCGCGACAATCATCGACCACCATCACCAGCGGCGGCATTGCACCCTTAGCGACGATCTCGTCAAGCAGATCTGAAGTTGCGCCGTTTACTGTGGGCGGTTGCGGCCGGAACAACCCGAGTTGGAAGCCGGGCTGGTCTGGAAGCTGAACTGTCAACCAACGATAGTCCCCGCTTTTTGCATCAGTGTGAATTGTAAATCCTAGTTTCCCGACATAAAAATCGAGCGCCTCTTCCTGGTCGCGTACATAAATGCCCGCCACCGCTATTGCTTGATTTGTAATTGCTCTGTCCATGACTGCTCTCCTGTTTGTCATAGACCGCGTTTAGCAGCCTTATCCTGTCGCCGCTTCTCCGAAACTGCTATTGTGAGGTCGGGACGTTGAGCCGCACTGACGAAGCAGTGTGGCACACGATTGAGTGGGGGCGTGCCCGCTCTTTCGCTGCTGCGGTGTTCGGAGGGGTTTTCACCTGTGATGTCGTGGAAAACGCGACCGAATGTGCCTAGGCTTGCCCAGCCAGTCTGAAACGCTATTTCGGTTACCGGCTCTTCGGTATCCCGCAGCATTGCCTTCGCGCGCTCGATCCGGCGGGAAAGAAGATAGCGATGCGGTGGCACCCCAAACGCCGTCTTGAACGCGCGGGCGAAGTGAGCCTCTGAGACACCGCTTACCTGTGCTAATCGTCGAACGGACCATGACTCATGCGATGCAGCATCCATTCTGTCCTTAGACCTCAGCAGGCGACGCAAGAGGGCTGGATCTTGTCTTTGATAATTCTTTTTCACCATTTCGCGACTTGCCGAGACCCGTGGTTGAAAATTCTGGTATGATAAGAAACTCGTACTTAATTACACGATCTCCCCTATAAAGACGTTCTGAATACATTTTTCAACGGACTTCCGTTTATTTGAAGCATGAAGATACGCGATAATTCGCTTGTCTTGGCGTCCGTACTCATGATTGCCATCAACGCTGATAATTGGTGATGATGTGCGGTCGTGCTGGCTGATTGGAGGATATTACGGCCGGTGGCGCAGTGCTGTCAGGAAATCTTGGACAGATGCTCGTAATGGCTCGTTTCGTCGATGAAAGGCGATTATTGAGACCGGCGGCAGATCGGAAATTGGCACTGAAACCAGACCCTGCATCGCGTAGTCTTTCGCGGTCATGGCATCCACTATACCAACTCCGCCACATGCGCGCACTAGGCTGCATACTGTCCCACAGAAAGGCACGACACAAACTGGGTCATAATTTAACCCTTGAGCGGCAAAAGCATTGCGAATAGTGCCCCCCATGGGTGACCAATCGGCATTATAACAAACAAGTGGATTTTTCGCGAGAATGGAGCAGCTAAGCGATTTTGACGTAGCCAGCGGATGGTCAGACTGCAGAACCGCCACCAACTGTGTCTGCCCCACGATATAGGAATGAAACTCGGCCTTTGGTGGTAAAGCCATTTGTAAACCGATGTCAGCTTCCTCTTTGCGTAAGTCCTCCTCAGGTGTGTGAACCCTTAAAAGCAGGCGCTGTTTCCAGTTATGATAACCAGCTTTCAACAGAACGGGCCCAATAAAACTCTCGACGAGCGCTGGTGTTGCCGAAACTGCGACTGGCCGTGACGCGCGATGGCGTAATGTCGATAGTTCAGAGCGCACGAGGGTATGCGTCGAAAAAATCGGCATGGAGAGCGCAAAAAGCTCATTTGCCTCGCGCGTAGGCTCAAGCCGATTACCGGTCCGATGAAACAGAGAGAAGCCTAGTCTGCTCTCCAGGCGTTTCAATTGTCCGCTGACACTGGGCTGAGATATTCCTAGTAAACGGGCGGTTTCTATCGTCGTCCCGACACGCATAAGCGTTCCAAACAGTTCCAGCTCGCGTAAATCCATTATCAGCCTATTAATAAGAGGTAGCTGATTTATTATTATCCTTACATGTGGTTGTTGTCTAATTTCTTCAGTAACGAAGCGGCGGCTATAAAAATAAGGGGACGCCGCTTTAGTGCAAGCAAATGGTGTAGGAGCACTCTCATGCTTTTCAAGATCAGCCTAAAGGGCTTTTTCCTTGCGTCTGTTTTTTCGCTTTCCGCCTTCACGGCACAAGCTGATCCACTGCGTGTCGCAATCGGTTTTGATCCCATTACACTCGATCCGATTGCAACCAGCGATAATGGTTCGATCTGGACCCAGCTGCTTATTTTTGACACGCTCGTTCGTCCGGATAAAACAGGCGAGAAGCTCGAACCAGGCCTTGCGGAAAGCTGGACTGTTTCACCAGATGGGTTGACGCTGAACTTTAAGTTGCGAGAAGCAAAGTTTTCTGACGGCACTCCAGTAACTGCTGAAGACGTCAAATTTTCTATTGAGCGTGCGGCCTCGAAAGAATCCGGTTGGGGCCGATTTTATCGCCCGATTACTGGTTTTGAAATTGTCGGCCCCCGTGAAATCACGATGAAGCTCGCCGAACCCTTCACACCGGCCTTCAACAATCTAGGGCTATTTGCGGCTGCTATTTTGCCAAAGGCACAGGTGGAAGCCAAAGGAGCAACTTTCTTCGATACGCCGGTTGGCTCAGGTCCTTTCATGCTGAAATCCTGGGTACGGGGCTCGAAAGTGGAACTGGCTAAAAATCCACATTACTGGCAGCAGGGCAAACCTTTTGTTGAGGAGGCACGTCTTGACGTCGTCACGGAACCTTCAGCGCGCGCCATCAAACTTGAGGCAGGCGAAGTTGATGTGGCGCTGGATCCACCGGTTAATCAATTAAAGGAGCTTGGCAATAAGGAGGGTATCAGTGTTGGCCAGACTATCCCTTATCGCGCCGACTTCGTACAGCTCAACACGACACGCAAACCTTTTGATGATGAACGTGTGCGTCAGGCCCTCAACTATGCGATCGACAAGAACGCACTGGTACAGGGTGTGCTTTATGGGGCTGGCAAACCCGCTGCATCGGCCATGCCTGTCATGGCCTATGCCGATCCGAACCTTGCTCCTTATCCCTATGACCTTGCCAAAGCCAAAGCGCTTTTGACGGATGCAGGTTATGCAAGTGGTTTTGAAGCACAGCTTGTTGTTGATTCAGGCGCTGCAACCAGCCGAAACGCGGCCATTGCGCTTCAAGCAATGCTGCAACAAATTGGTGTGAAGCTTAAAGTTCAGATGCTTGAGGGCGGCACGCAATGGGAAACAACCAAAGCAGGCAATTACGACATGTCGGTGTCTTACACGACATCTGACACGATTGATCCCGATCAAATCATTGGGTTTGTAGCCGTTAACCCGGAACGCGCCAACGCTTACCACACCCAGTGGAAGAACGATCGGCTCAATGAACTTTACACGGAAGAACGTAAGACCGTCGATGGTGAAAAACGCGGCGCAATGTTTAAAGAAATGATCAGTATTCTGCATGACGGAGCGCCATATATTTTCCTCTATCATCCTGCAACCGCTTGGGCGGCCCGCAACAATGTAAAAGGCTTTGAAGTATTGCCTACCTCAAATTTCCGTCTTGAGGATGTGAAACTGGAAAAATGAGGGATCAATATTCCTCGCGTTTCGCCCCTGCTGTCCGCGTTAAGACAGCAGGGAGCAATAATCCTGACGCGCAAAAAATGAACGGCACTTCGTAGCCTAGCCGCCGGCAATTAGGCAAGGTCTGACACTTCTAACGAGTTGTGCCATCCGCATCACGAAAGTCACTTTCGAATGCGGATCGACGCCAAAGTCAAACGTTAGCGAACACCATGATCTTTTCCATCTTAAAACGTCTGCTGATGCTGATCCCGGTTCTGTTAGGGATTACACTGATCAGCTTCCTGCTTTTGCAGATCGTGCCAGGTGACCCGGCGTCACGTGCAATGGGAACGCGCGCCAGCGCCGAGGAGTTGCAGGCAATGCGAGAACTCTGGGGGCTCGATAAGCCGATATGGATGCAGTATATCTATTTCCTGCGTGATTGCTTGACGGGCAGCTTCGGCGTTTCGATCTTTCACAAGCAACCAATTATTACGCTGGTAATGGAACGATTGCCTTTCACACTTGCGATTGTGGCTTACTCAACCATTATCGCGCTTCTGATCGCACTACCATTTGCCATCACTGCCGCCATTTACCGCGGCCGCTTCATCGACAACGTCATCCGTCAGGTCTTTGTTGTGCTCATAGCTATGCCGCCGTTCTGGCTTTGCTATATGCTGATTATCTGGTTGGCACTCGGCATGGGCTGGTTTGCTACGGGCGGTGTCGGAACCGGCTTCTGGACCAATTTGAATAGGCTATTTCTGCCTTCTCTGGTTGTGGGCCTTTCAACTGCTGCTCTTATACAGCAGAGCTTGCGCGCAGCCCTGATTGATACGATGAAAGCAGACTATATCGACACCGCGCGCGCAAAAGGTCTTCGGCGTTCGGAACTTTTTCTCCGGCATGTTTTGCCCAACAGCCTTATTTCTACGATATCCATTATTGGGGTTCGGGTAAGCTGGATCGTCGGGGGTACTGTCGTAGTCGAGAAAATCTTTTCTGTACCAGGTCTCGGAAGCCTGTTGATCGACGCTATCGTTTCTCGCGATTTGCCAGTGATCCGGGGGCTGACTGTCTTTTTCGCCATCATGGTTGTGATTGTCAATCTGATCACCGACATCTGTTACGCGCTGGCCGATCCGCGCGTCAGAATGGAGTAGATCATGTCCATGCTCCGCAAACTTCTGCATACCTGGTCTGGGGCGATTGGCATCCTTATGCTGCTCATAACACTGGCAGCTACAATCGTGACGCCGATATTGTCACCCTACGATCCCTTCGCACTCGATTTTGCGGGGGCAATGCAACCACCGTCTGCGCTCCACTGGTTCGGTACTGATAATTTTGGGCGCGATATTTTCACGCGCGTTCTGGCTGGGGCCGTATACGATCTGCGACTAGCGCTCATCTGTGTCTTTGGACCCATGATCATGGGTATTATGATCGGACTGGCTGCTGGCTATTTCGGTGGCATTGTTGATGCAGTTTTGATGCGGGTCACAGATATTGTTTGGGCATTTCCGTTCTACGTCCTTATTCTCGCGATAGTCGGGGTGCTCGGACCCAGCGAAACAAATCTCTATATCGCATTTTTCATCGTTAACTGGATCGGTTACGCACGCATTGTGCGCGGTGAAACTCTTCTCGTCTCGCGGCTCGAATATGTCGACGCCACCCGGGTTCTGCGGTTTGGAAAATTGCGCGTGATGCTGCGCCATATCATGCCGAATGTCGTTACGCCGGCGATCGTCTATTCTATGTCAGATGTTGTTCTCACGGTTCAGGCCGTGGCAGCAATGTCCTTTTTCGGGTTGGGTGTGCAGCCTCCCGCTCCCGAGTGGGGGCTGCTGATCGTAGAAAGTATCGACTATATGCGCGAGGCACCTTGGATGACCATTTTCCCAGGTTTGGCGATCGTCTGGATTGGCATTGCGTTCTCGCTGCTGGGCGAAGGATTGGCCACAACATTGAAGCCGAAGGGGTAGGTCATGAGCCTTCTTTCTGTCCGTGATCTCATGACCGAGTTTAATAGCCCATCGGGTGTCGTGCGTGCTGTCGATGGCGTCAGCTTCGATGTCAAGCCCGGCGAAATCTTCGGAATAGTGGGAGAATCCGGCTGTGGAAAATCAGCCACCTGCCGCTCGATACTGCGTCTTTTCGGTGGAGCTACAGCTCGGATCAGTGGTGGTCAGATATTGCTTGAGGGTGCTGGCGATCTGGTCGTCAGAAATGAAGGCGAGATGTCAAAAATCCGCGGACGCGATGTCGCCTTCATTTTTCAGGATCCGCTAACTGCTCTTAATCCTACAATGCGCGTCGGTAAGCAGATCAGCGAAGTTATACGCCGTCATAGAAATGTCAGTAAAAAAGAGGCCCGAGAGGCTGCGCTGCAGTTGTTGCGGGATGTTCACGTAACGTCGCCCGAACGCCGACTTGACGCCTATCCCCATGAGCTTTCCGGAGGCTTGCGCCAGCGTGTGGTTATTGCCATGGCGCTGGCGCTGCGGCCGCGCTTGATCATAGCGGATGAACCGACAACTGCTCTTGATGTTACGGTGCAGGACCAGATACTGCGGCTCTTAAAAGAGCGCCGTGACAGCCTTGGTGCTTCAATCATCCTGGTCACCCACGACCTCGGTGTCGTCTCGCAGATATGTGATCGTATGGCTGTGATGTATGCAGGGCGTATCGTGGAAACGGGCAAAGTTCGCGATGTCCTCGACAATCCGTCACATCCCTATACCAAGGCATTGCTTGCAGCACTTCCGGGGCAGGCCGCCCGTGAGCAAGAGCTCATCCCAATCCAGGGAACCCCACCAAGCCTCGTCAATCCACCTGATGGTTGCCGGTTTGCACCCAGGTGTTTCCAGGCTCAACCCCGGTGTGCTGTCGGTCAACCGCCGGCGTTGGAGTTACGTGGCAACTCAACGCCGAGCCATCTTGACGCATGCGTTTTGAACGAGGTTGCCAATGTCAGTGCTTGATTTTCGAAATATTGAAAAAAAGTTTCCAGTCAAACGCAGTCTCCGGGATATCATTACGAACCGGCCGCCAGTCAGTTTGCACGCTGTGCGAGGTGTGGATCTTGCCATCGAGCAGGGCGAAATACTGGGCATTGTCGGGGAATCGGGATGCGGCAAGAGCACTCTGGCGCGGTTAGGAGTCGGACTTCAGCCAGGCAGCGCAGGTGAGGTGCTGTTTCATGGCAAGCGGCTTGAGGGGCCAGACCAAGATGGCAGGATCCAAATGGTTTTTCAGGATCCGTATTCTTCGCTAAATCCCCGCATGACTATCGGCGCGCAACTCGAAGAAGTGATTTCACATTATAACCGCGATATTCCAGCAAGAGCGCGAAGGCAGCGGGCGCTTGATGTTCTTGGGGAGGTCAATCTGGTAGTTGAGACGGCGCTGAAGTTTCCGCATGCCCTGTCGGGTGGCCAAAGACAGCGTGTCTCTGTGGCACGGGCATTATGTGCCAATCCGCAGGTTCTGTTTGCCGATGAGCCAGTTTCGGCCCTTGACGCCTCGGTTCAGGCGCAGATCATAAATCTTATGAAACGGCTCAACAAAGAGAAGGGCCTGACCATAATTTTCATTTCCCATGACATGAATGTGGTGCGCTATTTGTGTGACCGTGTTGCAGTCATGTATCTGGGCGAAATTGTTGAATTGCAAGATAGTGCCGCTTTGTTTGCATCACCCCGCCATCCATATACAAAGGCATTGATTGCTGCGGTGCCGGACGTGCGTCGACCGCAGCCAACGGGTGAGCCAATCAGTGGTGAGATCCCTGACCCCTTCGCTGTACAGCAGGGGTGTCGTTTTGCGACCCGTTGTCCGATTTCCGAGAAAAAATGCGAGCAAAATCAAACTATGCATCTTCTTTCGAGTGGCGGGTCGGTTCGCTGCTGGAAAGCTGAGCGCATCTAAATCTTGAATGTTATGATAGGAAGAATATCCAGTGTTCTTTGAAGATAATTCTGACTGGTCCCGTCGGTGTGAAACCATTGCCAGCCGCCTGACACACACGTTCACTGACCGCGGATTGCGGGCGGAAAATTTTGGGTTTGTCGCATTGCGTCAAAAAGGAGCCAATGAAAGGCCTGATGGCTTTTCATATCGTGGTGACTGGCGTTGCTATCCGTGCAGCCTCGTGAAGGCTTTCCATCTTGTCCATGTGCTCAACGCCATTGATCGCGGAACTGTCGCAGATCATGCAGAACTGTCGCGCGCCATGCGCGATATGATCTTGTGGTCATCCAATACTGCAACCAATTATGTTATCGATATTATTACCGGTACGACCGGCGATACGTTGCTTGAAGGCGGTCAATTTGACGAGTGGCGTGGAAAGCGCGAGCAACTTAACCACTTTTTCTCACAACTGGATTGGCCCGAATTTGAAGCGTGCAATATCTCACAGAAATTGATGGACGATGTGCGTTATGGGCGTGAGGCACAATACGCAGGACGTGGCGGAGAAAACCTGAACGCGCTGACGCCGCTCGCGGCGGCACGACTGTTCAGCGCGCTTTTTTCAAGCGAAGCTCCGCTCTCCGCATCTTCCGAAAAAAGGGCTCAGCAGATTCTGCTGCGCGACCGCAGCAGTGCTGAAGCAAAACAGCCACATTTTCAGGTTGAGGAGTTTCTTGGCGGCGGAATCCCTGCGGATGCACAGATATGGAGCAAAGCTGGGAAGAACACCTGGACCGGTGATCCGAACGCCTCCTATTACAAACATGATCTGATCCGTGTCGCAATTCCTGGAAGCGCACCTGTAATTGTTTGTTTGATGACGCAAGGCAAGGAAATATGCGAAGAGTTCCCCGAGGCTTTCCCGGCAATTGGGAAGCTGATGTTTGAAACTTTGCTCAACAATTGATGGGTTGAGCAAAGGAGACCGTGCTACGCATCGTAGGGCGCTACAAATGCCGACAGTGTTCGTTTAAATTCTTACCGGCTACAACAGAAGACTTATCGATTAGGTAAGCCCCTTCAGCGCTAGTAGTTCTTGTGCTGTGGCCTCGTCAGTGATGAGCACCTTGGCCTTCGTCGTTAAGATGCTGGCCCGAATGATCTGGGCCTTACGAACGCCGCCAGCCGAGATGATTACTTTTGGCACTTTGCGTAGTTGCGTTGGGTTGATCGCCATGGCGCGTTTGTTGATAGGATGGTCAACGATATCGCCATCCTCATTGACAAATTGGCACAAAACATCGCCGACAGCGCCTGCATGCTGCAAGCTCTCAGCATCTTGCGACGTCAACAAGCCGCGTCGGAAGATCGATGCCTGTTTGCTGACGTCAGCAACGCTCAAAACTGCGAGGTCAATATCTGAGACCTTACCTTTGAGTGCTTTCAAATCTTCGATCTCCCACAGCTCATTGGCCAGCGTTACATTGGGAACAAAAACTGGCGCAGTAATCTGAAAGAGCTCGGTCTTATAAAACTCAGCCAAGCGCCAAGCAACTGCAGAGGGGTTGTCCGCCATGGAATGTGTCAGCCCACCAAGTAGCGAAATAACTGTCAGGTCGCTTATTTCACGCCATTTTAGATGACTCATGCAAGCTTGCAGCGTCGCGCCCCAGCCGACGCCAATTGTCAATCCGTCCTGCAGGCGGTCAGAAAGATAACGCCCAGTGGCATGACCGATCACGGCAGAGATGCTTGCCTCAGCCTGATCGGACGATGGCACCACGATGGCTTCAAAAAGCCCAAGGTGCTTCTCCAGTGCACGTTGGAGGCGGATGAGTGGTTCGGCGTGAGAGTTCAGAGAAATCTGGACAATGCCCTCATCACGGGTAGCGGCCAAGAGCCTGAAAGCCTTGATCCTGCTGATATCAAGGTGCTGTGCGACCTGCTCTTGCGTTAGCCCTTCAATATAATAGAGCCACGCGGCCCGAAGTTTCAGCTCGTCCTGATCTGCCTGAAACTTAGTTTTCGCCTTAGTGCTGCGGGCCATTATCCTACCTTTTTCGTCTTCCATTCCGGAAGGCTTATCCACTCATCTATAGGCAATAATGATGCAATAATAACCTTCACGTCAAGAATTGTTTGAAACCAGAAATGAACAAAAATATTGTTCTTGCAAAGAATGTACACATAAATCATATGTCTCGACATAAATTGTCGGCCTCTCCGTAGGAGATGCGTTTTCAAGAGGTGGAAAATGCGAATACTGATTTCAAACGACGATGGCATCGATGCTTCCGGTATTGCGATACTTGAGAGTGCCGCCCGTCTGTTAAGTGATGATGTTTGGATCATTGCGCCGGATGGAAATCGTAGCGCAAACGCACACTGCGTGTCGCTGACGCATGGGTTTTCGGTCAACAAGCTTGCAAGCAGGCGTTACTCCTGTACGGGCACCCCGGTAGATTGTGTGATTGCCGCTATTCACTGGGTGTTCCGTGACCAGCAAATGCCAGACCTTATATTGTCAGGTATCAATGCGGGACGGAATGTCGCCGAAGATGTATCATACTCAGGAACAATGGCGGTGGCACGTGAGGGCGCACTGAACGGAATAGCCTCGGTAGCCTTCTCGGCACCACGCGATTGCGAGGCGTTCGATGCGGATGCATTGGCATGGCTTGCCAGCCATATCCGTAATTTTTGGGAAACTAGAAAAGAATGGTCGCATGATGGTCACTGGCTGAACGTAAATCTGCCTCGTAAGCTGCCGGCTCCATTGGCAATGGCTGAAATTGGCCGCGACAAAAACCTGAAATATGTAAATCTGTTTGAGGAAACGGAAAACTCGGTCAGGATACAGCCACTGGCCGATCGTGATTACACATCGAACGGTCTAGATGAAAATGCGCTGATTGATGCCGGCAAGGCCAGCGTAACCAATCCGAATTGGTTTGGTCACTCGAAAGTGCCGGAGTCAGTAACTGCGCACAAGCCCCGCTGATATCGAACCTAGAAAAATGCCCCCTAGCAGAGACTAGAGGGCATTTCTTTTTTACATTTAACCTTCTGGATTTGAGCGCCTATCCACCAATAAGCGGATATACCTCCCTAATCATCTCTTCGAGGTGGTCGTTGGCAAAGCCTTCGTGCTTAAGCACCTTACTTTCAACGCGCCCATCATCAAAAAAATGATGTTCCATATAGCCGACTTCGCGTGTCCCGCCCATTTCTGGGACAAGTTCGTCTGTTGTTGTAAACGCAATGGATGAGCACCATTCAAGATGAACATTGCCGCGCTTTGATGAACGCTGCTGATGCAGATGGCCGCTCGCGATCAGGCGCAGCTTCGGATGATTTATTAGGTCTGCGAGCCGACCCCAGCCCTTAGGATCGACAGTCCAATAAGTAAGTTCAGCGATGTCTGTGTTGTCGATATAGATCGGCTGATGCGAGAATACGGCGAGGTAACGGTCACCCGATGTTGCGATCTGCTCATCGAGCCATGCATACTGTTCTGTTTCCTGTGGCAGGCCGGAGCCGATCAGCATTGAACTTATGCCAATGATCCGCCAATTGCCTTGATCGATCGTCCAGCGGTCGGCACCGAAAAAATCTGCAAACCGCGCATAGCGCGCCTGATTGATTGCGCTGCCATTTTCACTCTCGGGTTTTGAAAGCTTTGGATTGTCGCCGACGTCGTGATTGCCTGCGAGAAAATGGATGGTTTTGCCGGATTCTTTGAAGAAATCCCTGCATAGCGCATAGTCCTCGACGTACCGAATGCCGTCCAAAGTGACGTCACCAGTATGGATGATGAAGTCATGGTCTGATTCTGCAAGCGGCTCTGCAAGCAAGCGGTTGTTTTCACGGAAATGCTCGGTCCGCGGTGATAGATGCGTGTCTGAAATCTGTAATATGCTGAATTTGGACATGTTCGCTTCCTGAATGAATGACTCTTGGCCTTATAAAACCAATTTCGTACAAAAGTATTGACGGAGACTAAAAAGTTCAATAATTTTTTTGCTGGAGGAGATTGGTTTCCTAGGTTTGTGCCAAAGTGTCGCCAGTCGAGAGCTGCCTATATCGATCCGGTATCAAAGGCAGGTTTATGCATTGCATCGGGAGGAACTCGAATGTCGGGAATTGAGATCGTTAATCTCAACAAGAAGTGGGCGACATTCCATGCGGTTAATGATGCCAACTTCACCGTGGAGCCCGGCACGCTAACTGTCTTGCTGGGGCCGTCGGGTTGCGGAAAGTCCACCTCTTTGCGACTGATCGCAGGGCTGGACACGGTAACATCAGGCCAAATTATCATCGGCGGTAAAGACGTCACCAACGCTGCGCCGGCAAAGCGTGGTCTGGCTATGGTATTTCAGTCCTATGCATTGTTTCCGCATCTCACCGTTGCAGAGAACATTATTTTTGGCCTTCGGGTCCGTAGAGTATCTGCTGGCGAGCGTGACCAGCGACTGAAGCGCGCTGCGGATATACTGGGTTTATCACATCTTCTTCACCGACGGCCGTCGCAGCTTTCAGGTGGACAGCAACAGCGTGTTGCGTTGGGCCGCGCGATTGTCGCCGAAGCCTCTGTTTGTCTGATGGATGAACCCCTTTCCAATCTTGATGCACAGCTGCGTCACGATATGCGCAAAGAAATTCGAAACTTGCAGCAGCAACTCGGCATGACGATGGTCTACGTAACCCATGATCAGATTGAGGCGATGAGCCTTGCTGATCAAGTCATTCTGATGAAAGGCGGCAAGATCGAGCAGAAGGCTAAGCCTTCGGAGCTCTATTTACAGCCTGCGACCACGTTTGTTGCCCGCTTTATCGGGACGCCGCCAATGAACATCATCCGCCTTGGAGATTATGACGGTAAGGCTGCAATCAGCGGGGATCCAAAAGGGCCTGCGATTTTGAGTGAGCCGGCGAAGGGCGTTGTAGTTGGATTGCGCCCAGAAGAAATTCGTGTGGCGGAGAATGGGGGCGTGAAAGCTTCTATTGAAGCGATCGAGTATCATGGAGCAGACAGCATTCTCGAGTGCCGGGTGGGGGATCAGTCTTTACAGGTGCGTATTGAAGGTATCCGTCGCTTAAATCGGGGCGACAGCGTCGCTCTGACATGGGCGCCGTCCGCAGTGCATGTGTTTGATGAAGCCGAAGGCCATCGTGTCGAGCGGACAGCATTAGCCATTTAATCAGAAAATGATCGGGGAACGATCATCCCTTGGGAGGAGAGAATTATGAATTTGCGGGTAAAACGATCGCTAACGGTCTTCGCTACATCTGCGATGCTGTCGGTTGCTGGTGGGTGGGGGAGCGCTCAGGCTGAACCTGTCGAGATCAGTTTTTATTATCCGGTCGCCATCGGTGGTCCGGTGACGAAAATCGTGGAGGATTTGATCACCCGGTTTGAAGGACAGCACCCGGACATCAAGGTGAAGCCAATTTACTCCGGTACTTATCCGGAGACATTGAGCAAATCTCTGACGGCATTCAAATCCGGTCAGGCCCCTGAAGTTGCAGTTATGCTCTCTACGGACATATTCACTTTAATTGATGAAGATGCCATCGTTCCGTATGATGATCTTGCGACCACTGAGGATGACAAGGCTTGGCTCACGGGGTTCACGCCAGTTTTTATGGTCAACAGCAAGAGTGACGACAAAACATGGGGCGTGCCTTTCCAGCGCGGAACGACCGTGTTTTTCTGGAACAAGGAAGCTTTTAAGGAAGTTGGGCTAGATCCGGAAAAAGGTCCACAGGACTGGAAAGAAGTTGTTGATTTCGCAACGAAGCTCACAAAACGTTCCGCTGATGGAAGCACGGCGCGATGGGGAATGCAGGTACCGTCATCGTTGACGTCGTATTGGCTATTACAAGGATATGTCGCCCAAAATGGCGGTAAGCTTGCGGAGCCGGATGGGAAGACGGTCTACTTCAATGCGCCAGAAGTTGTCGAGGCCATGCAATATTGGGTAGATCTCGCTCAAAAACATAAGGTGATGAAGACAGGCGTGATCGAATGGGCGACCAACCCGAAGGATTTCTTCGAAGGCCGCGCTGCTATGATCACCACCACCAGTGGCAATCTTACCAATGTGAAAAACAATGCGCCATTTCCGTTCGGTGTGCAGGTACTGCCAAAGAACAAATCCTTTGGTGCACCAACCAGTGGCGGCAATGCGTACATTTTCAATGTAGATGATAAAGCAAAGCAGCAAGCCGCGTTCCAGTTTGTGAAATGGCTGTCGTCCGCTGACCAGGCTGCGGAGTGGAGCATCAAGACAGGTTATATAGCGGCCCGTGATGATGCATGGGAAACGGACGCCATGAGGAAATATGTAGAAGAGTTCCCCAGCGCAAAGGTCCCCCACGACCAGATTCCTTACATGGTCCCAGAACTTTCGACTTATGAAAATCAGCGGGTCGCTCGCGTCATTGACGATGCGATCGAGGCTTCGCTAACGGGTAATAAGAGCGTCTCGCAAGCGCTCGATGATGCGCAGGTCGAGGCCGAGCGGATCCTCAAGCCCTACCAGTAACTCTGTCGGAATGAGAGCTTCGTATGCCAATCGCTTGCGAAGCTTCTATTTAATCAAGAATGACAATGCGTTGTGTGCTGACAGAGCCTGTTTCCATAGACGCAAGAAGACTGGAGAAATCGCGTGAATCAGGCGAAAAACCAGATAACCCCATGGCTTCTGCTGCTACCGGCTACTGTTTTGCTGGCAGTGTTTACGCATATTCCTGCGGTGATGACATTCATCAACAGCTTTTACCAAACGCCGCGCGGTAAGCGCCCCCCGCGCTTTGTCGGGGTTGATCATTATACGACTATGATCAACGATCCAGTTTTCTGGGCAGCTCTTAAGAACAATGCAATATACGCGCTTGGTACCGTGCCGGCATCCATTGCGCTCGCAATGCTGATGGCGATCATCGTGAATTCGTCGATACGCGGTCGATCGTTGATGCGGATGTCATTCTTCATGCCAACCGTGCTGCCGATGATTGCGGTCGCTAATATCTGGCTGTTCTTTTACACACCGGGCTATGGTTTGATCGATCAGTTCCTGGGCTTGTTCGGCTTCCACGAAACAAACTGGCTGGGAAATCCTGACACCGTGCTTGGTAGTCTTATGTTGCTCGCCATCTGGAAAGAGGCTGGGTTCTTTATGATATTTTATCTGGCTGCATTGCAGCAGATCAGCCCGAGCCTGTCCGAAGCAGCGGCGCTTGAAGGCACGGGTCGCTGGTATTTCTTCCGCCGCGTCACCTTCCCGTTGCTGATGCCAACCACCTTGTTTGTGCTCATCAATGCGGTGATCAACGCGTTCCGTCTGATCGACCATGTCATTGTCATGACCCGTGGCGGGCCTGACAATGCCAGCACTTTGTTGCTCTACTACGTCTATAATGTTGCATTCCGTTTCTGGGATACTGCCTACGCATCCGCGTTAACTGTTGTGCTGCTGCTGGCGCTGGCTGTTATCGCATTCGTCCAGTTCGGAGTTCTTGATCGCAAGGTGCATTACAAATGAGTGCAATGACATTACCTCATCAACCGCGCGAGGTTTCTTTCTGGCGGGCACTTGAAACCTTGGGCTGCTATCTGTTGGGCTTGCTCTGGATTATGCCGTTACTTTATGCTGTTTGGATGGCATTTCACCCCGCGCAATACGAGGCACGTTTTGATCTCCTTGCCCCATTGACGTTCGATAACTTCACACAGGCTTGGAATGCCGCTCCCTTTGGACGCTACTTTCTGAATACATTTATGCTGATTACAACAATCCTGATCAGCCAGTTCATTATATGCACGCTTGCGGCCTATGCTTTTGCTCGTTACAATTTTCGCGGCAAAACAATTGTCTTCATGCTGGTATTGGTCCAACTGATGATCATGCCTGAAGTGCTACTTGTCGAAAATTACCGGACCATCGCCAAATTGGGACTAGTGGACACAGTCGTGGCCATGGGGCTTCCCTACATGGCGTCCGCATTCGGCATCTTTTTGCTGCGTCAGACCTTCCTCACTGTTCCCAAAGAACTTGATGATGCGGCGCGTGTCGAAGGCGCGGGTGCACTCACCACCCTTCTCAAAGTCTATGTGCCATTGGCCAAGCCAATCTATGTCGCCTACGGCTTGGTTTCAGTTAGTTATCATTGGAATAATCTCCTCTGGCCGCTGGTTATTACCAACTCAGTTTCTACCCGCCCGCTAACGGTTGGGCTGCAGGTTTTTTCCTCGCCGGATCAAGGCGTACAGTGGAGTATCATTTCAGCCGCCGCATTGATGACGTCGGCACCTTTGCTCATCGGATTTCTCTTGTTCCAGCGTCAGTTCGTGCAGAGCTTCATGCGCGCTGGTATCAAATGACGCCTGGAAACGGCGTTCATAACGGTGGGAGCAATCCGACCACGACGCTGAACTTACGGCTCATAGCAAAGCCGTAAGTTCTTTGTTGTTCCTTACGGCTAGTTATTCTGGCTTCGTATTGTTCACTTTGGACTGGCCCGTCTTATTTCCCAATATTGGCCTGTGATGGGAATTGATCAGATATTAGCAATCCAGCGCCATTTCTCAATAAGAATAGCGAAACGTATCTTCGTTTCATCACGCGAGCCCAGCTTCGAATATCGCGCAGCGAGATCGGTGTCGCTTTTTATGAAGAACGTCGATGAGTGCAACGAAAAATCAGCTATTTCGCGCCTAGCCAATGGTCGAAACTTCCTTAATGAGCCAGTCACGAAAGAGTTGTAGGGCCGTATTAGAGACGATGTCATCGTGGCTACATATAAATTTGTAGGATTCCTTAGGCTCAAAATACCGCTCGGAGACAATGCAAAGGCTTCCACGCTGCACGTCGCTTTCCACGAGTGGCCGATGAGAAAAACCTATGCCTTGCCCGGAGCGAGCAGCCGCCAATAATGTATGTTGATCGTCAAAAAACAGGTTCGAATTCGCGGGTAGGTCATCATACCCGTTGTGAGCTAACCACTTTTTCCAGTCGCTTACGTCTCTATAGTGCAGCCGAGGAATCTCAGGGTCCAAGAGTAGGTCATGTGGGTTCTTCCTACTATCCAGTAACGAAGGGCTGCAGACAGGTACGAGCCTTTCTTTAAGAATTTCAATGTTGTACATACCGGCCGGCGGATGTAGGCAGTATTTGATCTGAGCATCTTCTCTATCGTGAGCGATGGAATCTATATCGAGATTGTTTAGATGGAGCTGGATGCCTGGATTTTGCTTCAGGAAGCCAGCAATCCTGCTGGCTATGACTTCCATTGAAAAGAAGGGGCCAGCACGGACCCGAAGGATTTGGATGTTCTTGTCCTGCCCGATCAACGTCGTAACAGCGCCGATTTCGTCGAATGCACGGGCGCAAACTTCGAGCAGCAAGGCGCCTTCGGGCGTTACAGTCACGCCTTTAGGTCCCCGAACAAGCAACTGACAACCCAAAGTTTGTTCCAAAAGCTTTATTTGATGGCTTACAGCGCCTTGGCTTACTGCAAGCTCTTCTGCAGCGGCGGTAAAGCTCTGACAATGCGAAACTGCTTCGAAAGCCCGTAGAGCTCTCAAACTTGGTAGCTTTCTTCGTCTCGCTCTTGAAGTCATTGCCCTATGAATTTTTCTAATGGCGCTAAATAGTTCTTTTGCATTGATTGACATTCGGCACAAGCCTAATCGTCAATCAACAAGAATTCCTTCGCTGCTCGACCTCGCCTGATTTGAGTGGCAACGCACGCCGATGCTGAAGGAGAAAACAGGGGTTCCAAAGGAGGACGACAGTTGCGGAAGCTTCTAAAAATGGGGACTATAGCCGCTCTATTTGCAGTGTGCGGTACCCTTTCAGCTGGTGCTGAGGAAATACGGATGGGAGCGGAGGGGGCTTATGCACCCTTTAATTATCTGGATCCAAGCGGGCAGTTGAAAGGCTTTGACATTGATGTTGGCAATGCGATTTGTGAAAAATTAAAAGCCAATTGCGTATGGAGCGCCAACGAATGGAGCGGGATTATTCCAGCGCTTCAGTCAAAGAAGTTTGACGTTATGGCCTCATCGATGGCGATTACTGAATCACGTATGCAGCAGGTCAGCTTCTCTAATCCCTATTACTACAACACCATGCGGTTCGTTGCTTTGAAGGAACTTGGCCTGAAGGACGTCACACCGGAAGGTGCGAAGGGTAAAGTTATTGGTACGCAAACCGGCTCCGTTGCAGTTGATGCGTTGCAGCGTTTTTTTCCCGATAATGAGGTGAAGCTCTATCCGACTTTGGAAGAGGCTTTCTTGGACATTGAAAACGGCCGTATCGACCTGTTGCTTGAATCCAAATTTGCGCTGAGCGACTGGATTAAGAAAGGGGCCGATTGCTGCGAATTTGTCGGTGACGAATTCCTTCTGGACGGTACTGTGGGTGCCGGAATGGCTTTCCGCAAAGATGATGACGAACTGCGCACACGCGTCAACAAGGCGCTTACAGAGATTATCGCGGACGGAAGTTACGACAAGATCAGTGCCAAGTACTTTGATTTCGACATTCGGGAGAAGCCGAAATTCGCGAGTGAGATATTCGGGAAGTAGTCCGTTGCTTCCCCGTGCACCTGATTCAAAACACCACATTGGCTCAGGTGCGCGCGACTCACTGCTAATATTTTGGCCGGCCGCTATTTCGTTACGACGGAATGCGATTGGTATTCACTAGAGAAGAAAGAGCGCTCCGTGTCCTATCGTGTTGCGATCATCGAACTCATCAATGAAAGTAATACATTCACGCAAAATCGCACGAGCATCAGCGATTTCCGTGCATCGCATTATTTCAAGGGCGATGAAATCCCATCTAATTTCCGAGGCACCGGTTCTGAGGTCGGTGGCGCGATAGCGGTTGCGGAAGAGAAGGGGTGGGCGCCCGTTTACATCGTCGCAGCCCATGCGGAGCCAAATGGGCCGGTTCTTGAAACTGCTCGGTTCGAAATTACCGAGGAATGTCTGCGTCGATTAAAAGAAGCGGGGCCATTAGACGGCATATTTGTTGCTCTGCACGGTGCAATGGTAACGGAGACAGATCAGGACGGCGACAGTCAGTTCCTACGGGAAATCCGGTCTTTAGTAGGGCACAATGTTCCTATCGCTATCACCCTTGACCTTCACGCGAACATTTTCGATGAGTTGGCTGATCTTGTACAGATCGCGGTTTCATTCCGGACTTATCCTCATATTGATATGAAAGATGTTGGGGCCGAAGCCTGTGCGCTGTTGGACCGAACGATGAGGGGCGAAATCGAGCCTGTCCTCGCCATTTCGCGTCCCCCAATGCTTCTGGGTTGTGACGATGGGCGCACCACAGATAATGGGCCAATGTGTCGTCTGCTCGAAAGTGCTGATCGAGAAATGCAGCAACTAGGCATCCTGAATGTAGCGATCAATGCTGGTTTCACTGATGCCGATGTTTGGGCGGCTGGGCCGAGCGTTATCGTGACTTTCGACCAAAAGGTCGTCGAACAGAAAGCCGCTTTTGAGGTTGCCAGCAGGGTATGCGACGAGATCTGGTCCTATAAAGATCAGTGGTCTCAGCCAGTGCCACTAAATGAATGTATCCGGCAACTTGACGAGGCCCGGGGCATTGAGGGGACTGTTGTCGTTGCTGATTTTTCCGATAACCCAGGATCGGGCGCTTACAGCGATTGCACCGCACTCATTGCGGCCATGCTCGAGGCCGGTGTGACGAATGCTGCTGCTGGCGCTCTTCTCGATCCTGAGGCGGTGGCTGAGATCGCAACCAGTGCGATAGGAGAGACTGTAACCGTAACGATTGGCGGCAAATCGGACCCATCTATTGGCGGTGGTCCCTTGACTGTGACCGGCCGCGTTATGTCCATCCGCGATGGTAGCTTCGTGTTTGAGGGGCCGATGTTTACTGGTTTACCCGGAACGACAGGGAAGGCGGTGTGCCTGCGTGTGGACGGGATCGATATCATGATCGTGTCGGAGCGTATGCAGATGCTTGATCAGAACATTTTTCGTATCGTTGGCATCGAGCCAAAGGACAAGTCTGTTCTGGCGGTTAAGTCAATGCAGCATTTCAAAGGCGCCTTCGGTCCGATTGCAACGCGGATCATCGTAACTGATGCAGGTGGTTTGAGTTCGCCTGATTTATCAAGACGAGCTTATTCCAGGTTAAGGCGTCCTGTTTTTCCGTTGGATACATTGCCTGAGCAGTAACACACGTGGTGCTGAGGCAGCATCTCATTTTAGACATTGATCTGGATATTCCGGTTGAGCGGAACAGTTAGGATGACGTTTCGCATCGCTAAACTTCGCTCCAGATCGGTCTTTGGGCCATGGATGGAGGACCGATGACGACATCGCCAATTTTTGCCGGACTGACAATCGAAGCTGCCGAAATACGGATCATACGGCTGCCGCTACTTGTGCCTTTTGTGATTTCAACCGGAACAATGACCGAAAAGGTCATTCCAATCCTCACGTTACGAGCCGGCGGCCTCAACGGCTACGCTGAAGGTGTGATGGATCCATTTCCAGATTATCTGGAGGAAACTATTGCCGGCTCCGTGTCGTTCTTGCGCGATGTCCTGCTGCCTCAGATTGTTGGAAAGCGCTTCGCTAGCCCGGCGGATCTTTTAAAAGTGCTTGATCCATGGCGCGGACACAGAATGAGCAAAGCAATGGTAGAGATGGCCTTGTGGGATCTGTGGTCCAAAGCACTCAACCTGCCTTTGAGTGTCGCGTTGGGTGGCGTGCGAGATTCTGTCGAGGTGGGCGTTAGCATCGGGATTGCCGATATTGCAACGACCATCGAGCGGGTCGCAGTTTCACTCGATGACGGTTACAAGCGCGTTAAGTTGAAGATCAAACGTGGGCACGATCTTGCCTTGGTAAAGGCGGTGCGAGAGAATTTTCCTGAGGCGCACCTAACTGTCGACGCCAACACTGCTTATCGGCTTTCCGATCTGCCGCTCCTTAAGGCGATGGATGCTTTCGCGCTTGACTACATTGAACAGCCGCTGGCGTTCGACGATATTACCGATCATGTGAAAGTTCAGGAAAAGCTGGTGACGGCTATCTGCCTGGATGAGAGTATTCGTTCTTCAGCAGATGTGCGCAAGGCGCTTGTAGCGGGCGCATGCCGTGTCATCAACATCAAAGTGGGGCGTGTCGGTGGCCACAGCGCCTCCCGCGCAATTCACGATGTTTGTGCAGCGTTCGACGTGCCTGTCTGGTGCGGCGGAATGCTTGAGGCAGGTATTGGTCGGGCACATAATATTCACCTGTCGACGCTGCAAAATTTTAGCAAGCCGGGAGATACATCCTCTGCAAGCCGCTACTTCCCGCGGGATATCGTCAATGAGCCGCTGGAGGCAGAAAATGGATGCATGGCCGTTCCCAAGAACGGTCCGGGTATCGGAGTGACGCTGGATCACCAATTTCTTGATACCGTTACCAGCCATCGTGAGGATTTCCGCGCATGAGCGACGTGTTAATCCGTGAGCTCGACTCTATTGCAGAGATGAAAGTTTCCGAGGAAGTGCAAAGGCTGGTTTGGGGTGAGGACGACCCTGTCGACGCTTCCGATCTGCTGCTTGCCATTCAGCATGAAGGCGGTCTTGTCGCGGGAGCATTCTCCGGTCAAAAGATGGTAGGTTTCCTCTTTGGTTTTCCAAGTTTGACAGCGGGTATTCAGCATTCTCATCGCCTGGCTGTACTACCGGAAGCCAGAGGTTTAAAAATCGGAGCTCAAATGAAATGGTTCCAGCGCAATTGGTGCCTTTCACGAGGCATCACTCATGTCCGCTGGACCTATGATCCGATCCGGGCAGTCAATGCCAAGCTGAATATTGCAAGGCTGGGCGGCACTTCGTCTACTTACCACGTCAATTATTACGGTCCGATGGTAGGTATCAATTCCGGTTTGCCGTCCGACAGAATAGTTGTCGACTGGCAGTTAGACGATCCGGATGTAGAAGCGCGATTCCATGACCAGACAGTTCATTATCCGGCTGATGCTCGACGTGTGAAAATTCCGGCTGACATTGATCATCTACTCGCCCATGACCGGTCAGCTGCCATGAGCGAAAGGCTGTTGTTGCGTCAAGAGCTGTTAACGGCCTTCAACGAAGGAAAGCGCATTGTCGGCTTCGATCCCCGAAAAGCTGATTACTTGTTGCTTTGAAGCCGGAAGCTCAATTTTCAAATGATGGGGATGCAACTGCGCTTCTTGACAACAATCATGTCAGAGCGTCTATGATCGGTCTTAAACTGCTCTCCAAGGACTTCCGGCGGGATGACATAGATCATTTTGCACTCTCGGCTCCTTTTGAAGGCCTATCAAGCTGATATAGCACTCGTTTTCAAGTCGATCTAAACTGAACATGAACGATGTTGTATGCAACGCGTAATTGCGCGGTTCTCGAGACGCTTTTAGTTAATTACATGGATTGGTCGTTCTCAATTAAATGGGAAAGTAGGTCAGTACCCTATTATTTCCGCGATTGCTCGGGTAGGAATTCGTCATGGACACATTTAACGTCATGCGTACCTTTCGACGCATTGTAGAGATTGGCGGACTGGCTAAAGCAGCGGAAGATTTGGGCATATCTCCTGCTGGCCTAAGCAAGCAGTTGCGTGCGCTGGAGGCGCATTTGGATACAGTTCTTATTCAGCGCACCACACGCAGTATGAGCCTCACCGAAACAGGCCGTACCTACTATGCTGAGTGCTGCCGGTTATTGGATGAATTGGAAACGCTGGAACGTTCTGTAAAGCAGCAATCGGACCGCGTGACTGGTAAGTTGCGGGTCAATGCACCGTTGTCTTTTGCGCTGAGTGTCCTGTCACCGCTAATCGCGGATTTTCTTCTGAAATATCCGGATTTGACGCTTGAACTGGTAATGGAAGATCGACTTGTTGATGCTGTTTCCCACGGGTTTGATGTGTCAATTCGATTGCGCGCTGGCCTAGAGGATTCCACACTTATTGCTCGTCGTCTTGCGACTATTGAGCAGAAGTTATGTGCTTCTACGAGCTATGTTAGAAAATACGGAGAGCCAATTACGCTTAGCGATTTGAAAAAGCATAAAATGATCAGTTACAGTTTGGCGCATACGCCGGGCGTCGTTCTTGAGGACAAGCCAGACGGCAATCCACAAAATCCAAACGGAGTGTTGTTTTACGGAGAATACAGCGAAGTCAACAACAGTCTTATGTTGCGTGATCTCCTGATTGCAGGGCTTGGGATTGGTGCACTGCCTTCATTTCTGGCTGATCCTGCAATTGAGGCAGGGCAATTACAACGCGTATTGCCATCAATCGTCAACGAACACCGTCACATCTATGCGGTTTATCCGACCAACAGGCATTTACAGCCAAAGGTTAAAGCGTTTGTTGAATATCTGGCGGCTCGATTACCCTCGATTATTTAACGATGAAGCCTGATAGGTCATTTCTGAACCCAGAGTAAAAACTGTCTGCACTGCCACATACTTATTCCCGGTCGATCGGGAGGCTATCGTGATGTCTGAAATACAAGGACAGCACAATGACACTTTACTCAAAAAGAGATGACGAAACCACTTCGACAGCCACACCACTGATCATTGACTTCTTTCACGACGCCGTTTGCGGATGGTGTTATGTCATGTCACCGCGACTTCGAAAAGTTGCAGAGGAGATCGGGGTTCAGGTTCGCCACCGAACCTATATCTTGCAGGATAGCCGTGAGCAAATGGTGCAGGTATTCGGCTCCATGGCTCGTGCAAAGCGTGAAATTCTCACCCATTGGGAGGCTTGCGCTAAACAAGATGATTCACAGTCGATTGATATTGAAGGTATGCGTCAGCAGGGCTTCGAGTATCCAAACGGCTTGTTGGCAGCAATTGCTTGTCAGGCAGCACATATACTGGCCGGAAATCTTGGACATGGCGACTACTTCGATGCGGTTCAAAGAGCGCAC
The DNA here is from genome assembly GCA_018798825.1 of Ochrobactrum sp. BTU1. Taxonomy (NCBI): domain Bacteria; kingdom Pseudomonadati; phylum Pseudomonadota; class Alphaproteobacteria; order Hyphomicrobiales; family Brucellaceae; genus Ochrobactrum; species Ochrobactrum sp. BTU1. Next base: position 213,609 of record CP076357.1, read on the forward strand.
CTGACGCAGAGCCGTAATATCGGCGATCCTGCCGTCTTGCAGGATATTGCCGTCGCACAAGGTTTTGACAGTGAGGCGTTTCGCGCAGCGTTCAAGAGTGAAGCGGCCTATCAACGCGTTATGACGGATCGCGAAGAAGCGCAAAAGCTCGGAATCCGATCCGTTCCTACATTGATCGTTTCTTCTCCCCGGAGCGGTGATGTGTTGGGGCAGTTACAGACCACTTCAACGGAACAGCTCAAGAGCAGTTTGCAGGCGATGGTGCCTGTCTCTCCGCGTTCTAAAGCATAGTAATTATAAAGGAAAAACCATGTCACTTAAACTTGCAAACCGTCTCTTCGGTTTATTTTTGCTCGCTACAACCAGCACATTTGCGGCATTTTCCGCTTCTAGCGCTGATGCAGATAATCGAGCTTCAAATTCGTTTGACAGCCAACAGGTTGGTGTCAGTCCGTGGGGGCCTGCGGATGAAATCGGCCGTCTTAACCTTATTACACCCGCTTCGCGCGCAGCAATTCTAGCCCGGCTGGACGGTAGCAAGGTATATGATCTTGCAACAGAATACTATCTCGGCATGCCGAGCTGGCAGGATGCCGGAGATCCGCACTACCAGTTCTGGATGACCCATACGCCACGCGGCACTGCCATCGATGACCCGATGGGCGTTGGCGAAGACATGAATGCCACCCGAAGTTATACCGGGACAGCCTTTTCAATGTACAGCCACACAGGGACGCATATTGATGCACTCAACCATTTCGGGATTCACGGCAAAATCTGGAACGGGTTTAAGGCTGACGAACATCTTGGAGATCGAGGCTGGAACAGAACCGGCATTGAGAAATTTCCGCCATTGATCGCGCGCGGTGTCTTGATCGACGTCGCAGCCGCCAAGGGTGTGGAGATGTTGGCTGATCAATATCGCATTACGCGGCAGGACCTCAAAGACGCGCTGGCCCGGCAGAAAACTGTCCTGCAGGAAGGCGACATTGTCTTGATCCGCACCGGCCGCATGAAACTCTTTAATGACCCGAAAGCTTACATGAGTGCACCTCCAGGAATGGGATTGGATGCGGCGCGTTATCTCGTCGAGGAAGGCGGTGCAATGATTGTTGGTGCAGACAATCTCAGTTTTGAGACTTTTCCTTCCGAAGTGGAGGATGACTATGTTCCCTTGCACACCTACCTACTTGCCCAACAAGGTGCTCCAATCATTGAGTTGATTGCACTTGATGAGTTATCAAAGGACAAGGTTTTTGAATTCGCATTTATAGGAGGGCCTCTGAAAATCCGGGGAGGTGACGCAGCGCCTTTACGTCCGGTCGCAGTTCCTCTGAGGTCATCTTCCCAATAAGCGGAGGAATGAAGTCTGGAGATCGTGCTTCGCCTTGGACCTGAATTTTCAGACAAGCAATTTGTTTCCGGTTCAAACTGGCAGTTCTCACCTAATTAAGCCTTGCGCAATCGGGCGGCACTTTCGTAAGTGCCGCCCGAGTAATATTTCAGCCGAACGATATGCCGTAATCCCAAACTACAGTTTCATTGCTAAGTCTAGCGCGACAGCCTTCCTAAGATATCCAGCCTTTGGCTAGGGAAAAATCTTGCGGCCACCTGATAAGCTGCGGCTTGAGACCGTGGTCGACGCTCACCACAATAGACTGATACGTAAGGCGCGATTCGTTTTACCTCGGAAAAGGAACCTTACTATGTTGCCACTGACAATAGTAAACGTCGGTGAGATACGGCTCCAGGGCCCTGAATAATAAGGCCGCGTTGAGGTCACCAAAAAAAGAATGATTGCCAACTCTTCGCGGGCCGTCTATTTAGCAAGAAAAAGCTTGGAAAAAGGTTTGTGACATGGCAACGACGGCGCTCATTCTCGCTCAGGCTGTAATTGTATTTGGCTTTGCTCTTTGGGCTACGATCGCCACAGCCAACAATTTTCGAGATTTCAAAGGATCAGCATTTGTCATAGGCGCTACGATGAGCATGAGCTTGCTGGATGAGCATCCCATGGTGGCAACACCTCTCAAACGTCGTCGCATCACAAATCCAGTTTGGTCGCGACTTGCCGTTGCTCTGATCGCCGCGATCCAGCTGTGCATTGCAATTCTGCTCTGGACCAGTACGGCGTTTTTTGTTTTTGGGGAGCCGCAATCGGCAAGAATCCTGGCTACGCTCGGCTTGGTCGGCTTGATAGGACTATGCTTCATTTTTTTGCTGGGCGGCATGTGGTTCGCATACTGGATCAGGCAGGATGTATTGCAGCTGACGCATATCGGTCTCCTTGCGAGTGCGCTGGTGGCTGTGATGATGATGCAACTTTGAATGCCTCATCCATCTGCGATACAGCGACTGATTTCGCCCTGGAAGGGCAATTTCACTGCATTCAAAGATTGCAAGCGGAGCGCTCGGAGCCTGTTTGAACGTGTGCGATATTGAGACTTGACCACCGGCGGATTTAAACAAAACTCGGCTTATCGGGGAAAGTATTATATGGGACGTTTCTCATTAGAAGTCGTTGCAGATGTGATTGCTGGCAGGATGAACGTCGGCAAACGACAGCTGATCGCTTTTTCCGCTCCATGGGTCTCAGGTGGTCGGCAATTTGGGACCCTGAGAGCTGTGATCTCGTCGTGCTTTCACGGTAATTTCGAAGCTTTGGCCATTTTAGCACCGTGGATTTTCTCATTGAGGTGTCGGCGCTACGATCCGACGCTGAAGGTGGCCGAAGCTGAGGAATTAGGCTGTATCTCAGACATGTCGATCCGGACGAAAAACTGGAGTGATCCGCAATGAACGCTGAGCCAAAAAGTCTGCGGGAGAGGCTTGAAATCCAATTGGCCGACGGTCGGGATAACGCATTGCTCCGTTTCGCGCTCGGTAGTGCGCTAATAAAGGACGGTGACGCTAGTGGCGCGTTGTTACACCTCGATAAAGCCATACAGCATGATCCCAGCTACTCGGCAGCATGGAAGTCGCTTGGATTAGCGCTACGCGCGCTTGGTCGCTTCGATGAAGCCGAGACGGCTTGGCTGAAGGGTGCGGAGGTTGCTCAACGGCGGGGCGACATCCAGGCTGCACGGGAGATGAGCGTTTTCATCAAACGTCTTCATCGCCAAAAGTCCGCGAATGCGGGATAAGCTCTGTTGCAATTACCATGGAGCAAAACCTTTTAGTCCGGTAACAAAACACCTGCCGCCGCGCATGTGAATGCTGACTGGCGGTCAATTGATTATCTCTCATAATGCCAAACCGCAGATGGCCATACCGGCACAGAAATCAGTTGGCATTGCGTTCGGATCCTATAATGGTATGTCGGGATAAATTGCGCGCAGAGAGAGTGAACCGTGATGGATTCTCAGTATCGGACAGGCTGCAGTGAGGAGTTATTGTAGAATATGATGCTCTGCAGAACACTGGGCGGGTGGCCCTTTATTAACGCTTTGAAATTTCTGTCAGCGTTACTACTTTCCTTTTTAGCGGCAAGCTCAAATGTTCATTCAGACGTCCTGCCGCCGCATCAGCCCATTGGGATTAGACATGTTTGTGCGTCTGTTCCAATAAGTGCTCATCCAGGTAAATCAAGTGAGCGTTCGCTTCGTCCAGGAGATGAGGTCCAACTGAAAGACGTCACTTTTGGGCCGGATAATAAGCCCTATTTCGCAGTAGATTACGCCACTGGGGTTGGCCTGCAACGTTCGACGGGGTTTTTGCCGATCGATCAGGTTTTTAATTTCTGTGATTTCGAAAAGCGAGCAGCAAACGGTCAAAGCTTCCTTGCTCCTCCAAACACTTGCCATCTTGTTGCCGTTGAAACGACCACTCTTGATACCTTGAATAAAGAAGCGAGGGCATTAGAGAAATATCGCGCATCCATGGCTGCATACAGAATGACCAACGGGAAATTCGCACTTTCCCTTAGCTTGCTCAACACTCGGGCAAGTCAATCGATCTTGCGTCAGGCAGAGGGACTTCCAAAGACTAGTCAATGCTTAAGCGGTGCCGATTTTGTTGAGGCGATGTTGAAAACAGAGAACGCCTTTTCAAAAGCAGAAATCGGAGGCTTTGCTTCCGACGCTCAACGTCTGGCCACCGCGCGCGATCTGTTGCAACAGGCAGAGCAAGCGGCCGACACAGCTATTTTCAAGCAGGCTTGTGACCTTGGTGCGTCGGAAGCCTGTAGTCGCTACGCTGAAGCGATCTACAATATAGATGATCCGAGGGGTACTTTACCCGCATCTGTCACACATTATGCACTTATGGGTTGCATGGGCGGAAGTGTGCTTGGTTGTCAGCTAGCAATTAATCGCGCTGAAAACACTCTGGAAAATGCACAATTTCGTTCCATTGATGGTGGAACGCAGAATCCGGATGATCTCGTAGTTCTTGAACTGTCAAAACCGGGCTGCGATGCCCGTCGGGCGGTTAGTTGCATATTGTTAGCGCGTGGTACCGCGCCGTATAAGAATCCGACACTTATTCAAGCAGCATCGAATTTTGCTGCAAAACTGACCGCATGCAGAACGAGCATTGCGTGGGCGTGTGAAGAACTTCAGGATGCGTTCTCACAAGTTGTTCAGGCGCGCAATGAATATGCCTCAGCATCTGCCGACGAAAATTATGCACTTGGTTCTCTGGTTGAGGAGTACTGTACTCCGGGACCACGTAAACCCAACGTTCCGCAATGCAAGCCCGCTTATTTGAAGTACCGGGACTTTCTTCAATACACAAAGTCTTCAGCCTCTGGTGATGAACGAATTGCAAAAGCAAAAGGCTTTCTCGATCGGGGTTGTTCGGCTGGCGATCCTTCTGCCTGTGCCGCTCAAACCAAGCTAAGCGCCTACTGGTCCGCTGAAATTCGAAGCAAGGCTGCGGAACGGGCCATCAAATTATGCGCTCAGCAAACCGATAAGGACAGCATCTGTGATGGATTGGCGGCGTCACTTGACCCCGAGCTCAATGGAGCGAAGCCTGCCCAACGCGCGATTTACGACGCTTTTGTAGCGAAATGCATGACCGGCAGCACCTCAGAGGGGCCGCAAGCCTGCAGTTCCGCTGTCTCGACATATAAGTCGGTGGCTGGAGACCTTCAGTCGCCAGATATTGAAGCGATGCTCTCTGAAGCTTGTAAGGATGAAAATATAAATGGCTGCGGTTCATTAGCTTCTCTAATTGCCGAGAAATCCCACAATAGCCCTGAAGACAAAAAAGAAGCGCTTCTGCCTGTCCTGCGCTCCGGTTGTCGCTTTGATGACAGTCCCGCGAGCACATGCCTCTCGTTGGCAGATACTCTGGCCTCAGGCGGTGATATTGAAAACGCGGCTGACGTTTATAGCAAGACTTGCGAGTACCAGATCAAGCACGCTGTCGGGCGCCTAACGGACGTCAGCATCTGCTATAATGCCGCCAAATTCGCACTGGCACAGAAAATTCAATATACGGATGCGCTACGTTGGGCCGAGTTTTCATGTAGTACTGAAGACCTTGGACTATCGCCATACGCATGTAAACTTGCCGGAAATATTTACGAGTCTGGGCTAGGTGTTGATATCAACCAACAGGAAGCCGTGATTGCGTATCAAAATGGCTGTTTCCATCCATATGTAAAAACCACTGATGGTGAATCCTGCATTAAGTATGGAAATATCCTTCTGGATGCGCTCAGTCATCTCAACGAGACGGGATCTCCTAAATTGATCCTACCGGGCAATATGTATGACAACACGGAAAGCCCAATTGACATTGGTTCTGAAGCATCACGTGCATATGACATGGGGTGCATGGACAGTATTGAACAGGCTTGCCAGTTAAATCGCGAATTGCTCGATGATTGGAGCAAGGGGCGATATTTGCATAATCGCGTTCAATGTCGAGTTCTCAATGACAAGGGAACTGTCTTGTCTGACAAGGTTTGTCGCGAGTTTCCTTTCTATCAAGCTGCAGGCCAGGCGAAGGAGCAGCGTCATCAGATACGATTAGAAGTACATGTCTGGCCGGATGGTGACCGAACGGTGGTCTATCAGAAGGAGGGGAAATGGCTCTTGAACGAGCTAATAACCGATGGCATTCGTCGTGAAGATGAAACCAGTTGCTGGAGAAATCCGGTTTCGAAGAAGAGCTTTTGCGTAAAACCGCTGGAACAATAGTCAAATTGACCTCAGTGAACGGTTACAGCTCATATCTTCGAAGCGTGCTTTTGCATACGAGCGATACGCTCGTAACCTAATTTTTCCTAAGGCTGAATAGATAACAGACAGGATCCTGAGTTGCCTCATCGACTGCTCGGCATTTTGCTATTTAAGGCACTGAGCAGTGTAGAGGCTTGTGCGTTCAGGAGCCGGCGGGAAAGAATGCGGTCTGATTAATCGGGTAGCCGGGTATATGTGAACTTTGGCGGGGGATGCAAAGCAGCAAGAAGTTTAGGATCAGTCAGGCTTTGACTATAGCCCTGAAATCCGTTTTCTATCTCTGCGTCAGAATCTCGTACGTCTGGCACGAGGCTTTTCGGATGTAAGACTTGCAAGGACATCGAATGATCGTAACCCGCCTTCTCATCGCGTCGCGATACCACGCAATATTGCTCACAACGGCCACTTTTTTTATGGCGCAGGAGGGGCATGCGCAGACCGCGAAAGATATTCCCGCGATCCCGGCGATCGTCGTACCCGACTTTATTGGTGTAGAGCTCGCGCAACAAACGTTTCAAAATGCCATTGGTGATAAACTGTCTAATATTCAGGGCATTCGTATCGCGCCTGCGCGATGCGACGATCATGGTGCATTAGTGTCGCGGAACGGTATGGTGCTTAGGGACGATACGGGTATCACTGCCGAGTTTGCTGACCAAGGTACCTATGTCATTGAGCACGGGGGCGCGGGGGTCGCTGAGGTTAATGGTGTACAATTTATTGTGGAAGAGGATGGGTCGGGTGCTATCAACCGAAAAGGTGAGGGGGGAGAGCAGATCACGATCGAAGCTGACGGCTCGGGGAGCTATAATAGTGCGCGCGAACAAATAACCCTTGACGGTCAAGGCGGTGGAACTTGGAACTCCGACCAAATGGGCCAGGTGGCAATTGAGCCAGATGGCAGTGGGGTCTGGAACGGTCCTCTTGGCCAGGTCGTCAACGAGGGTAATGGCAAAGGATCGTGGAAAGGCGAACATGTTGTTATCAATGACGGGAATGGCAGCGGCACAATCGACGGAAAGGAAGTCGAGATGGCGCCGTTGTCCCCACTGCCGCTGGCGGGCAAATTCCCGTTGCTAACAAAGTTCCGTCTCCCCTCGGCAGCATGCGGTTATCTGATCACGCTGGAAGACCGCATTCTTTTCAACTTTGACAAAGCAGACTTGCGCACTGACGCGGCTGAAACCGTTGATGCGCTGGCAAGGGCTTTAAGTACCGTCGCTCCTAAGCGCCTGGAGATTCGAGGCCACACAGATGCTAAAGGCACGGAGGAATATAACTTAGATCTATCGAAACGCCGTGCATCGACAGTCAAATCAGCGCTGAAAGATCGAAATGTCAGCAGTGAGATGGAAGCTAATGGCTTAGGTGAAAGTCAACCCGTTGCATTGAACGAAATCGACGGCAAGGACAATCCGGTTGGTCGCCAGCTTAATCGGCGCGTTGAGATTTTCGTGCCGAATTGAGAACGCCGGAAGTGTCGGGCGCAATCTTAGCCAAGCGCTGGTAAAGGCACTTGGCTCGGCCTAGTGATGCAGTGTGGCTTTTATAATTTGGTCGTCTGTAAGACAACATTCACGAACGGTGAGACAGAGAGGTTGGGCTTGTGTTATGGGACTAGGGAAGCATTCGCTAGAAATTGAATGGTATATTCCTTGCATGCATGAACGCTTTGCCCTTCGCGTCTGCTGAAGCGATCAACGCGCTATCTTAACCATCCTGCACTCTGTCATACTGCGAATGTGACGTGTCCATTCTCGTCAATGAGCCAACTCGGATTCCAGGCAATCTCCCAAGCGTGATCGTCAGGATCAACTACGTAGCCTCGAAAGCCGCCATGACGCGGGGTGTCTGCAGGTTTGATCAGACATCCACCCGCCTTGACGAGTTGTTCAATCAAGATTTCTACGTCTGCTTGGCTTGGTACGTTATGAGCCAATGAAAATGCGCCGGGAGAACAGAGCCCAAAGCGGTTCATATCTTTTTCAAGCGCAGACTTTTCGAAGGTCCCGAGCACAAACCCGTTCATCTGGTAAAAGATAATTTCATCATTCTCGAAGACCGGTTTCCAGCCAAATCCTTCAACGTAAAATCGCCTCGAGCGCGGTAAATCATTAATCCCGATTGTTATGACTGAAATCTGCTGTTGCATGTCAAAAACCATTCATTCTTCGGAGTATTCAGCTAACGGAATGTTTGACCTTGGATTTCTTATGAAGGCTTTGGAAACGTATTCTCATATACCATAGGGAGGCGGATTCTCTATCGTTGAATTAAATGGTTCGAGGAAATCGAAATTAGACGAAAACGTTCAATGTAACTGACGAAGAAATGCAGTGGAATTGCGGGGAGAGTTCTTAGAATTGAAAGGGCCCTCTTTTTCATTCCAAAATGACATCCCTGAAGTGCTGTAAATGGCGATTGCTGATTTTCATGCCTTCAAAAGTAGTCAAACAATTGAGCTGTCATGGAAATTTCGCGACAGAACAAAACCAAGATTGTACGATTGCAAGCGACTCATTCACGCCGCTGGAATTGGCAAATTTCTTGATTTGGGCGGGACAAGGAAATTTGGAATGCCATTTAGTGCGCTTGCAGCCGGTATAGTTTTGCCCGCACCTATACTCCTCGTTGAAGACGATATCGCCGTCCGACGTCGGCTGGAAGACATTTTACTCCAGTTTGGATACAAGCTCGAAACAATCATTTTTGCGACCACTCTCGCTGAGGCGCGAGGTTGTATTGCGGAGCGACCGATCGCCCTTGCCCTGGTTGATATAGGCCTGCCGGATGGTAGCGGAATTGATTTGATCAAGGAGCTACATTTGAAGGATCCGGCATTAGCAATATTGGTGATCTCTGCTTGGTGCACGCAGGATGTCATTCTCTCGGCCTTAAGGGCTGGCGCGGTGGGATATGTGTTGAAAGAGCGTGACGATCTTGAAGTTGCGATCGCTCTACGAAGTGTGTTGCGCGGCGGGGCGCCTATTGATCCCTTTGTAGCAAAGCGCATTATTGAAGAGTTGCCGGCTGAAACCCATGAGGTCAAATCAAATCCGGAGCATTTGCAAACTCTGACGAGCCGAGAAAGCCAAATTCTCCAGCTCGTAGCGGAAGGCCTTGGCAACCGCGATATCGCCGATAAGCTTTTCTTGTCCCGCCACACTGTTGAGTGTCATATAAAGCGGATATATCGAAAGCTTGCTGTTTCTTCGCGTACACGAGCCATTCACACCGCACGGCAACATGGCTTGCTGCTGTGAATTGGTTCGGAGCATTTTTTCTTTTTGCCATGACTGTCTTTACAGCAACGCAGACGTTTGCTGCTCAGCCACAATGCAATGTTCACATAACTGATATTCGCACGGCAGAATCCGCTGAGGATGGCAAACGACCACTTTTATCGGGCGACTGGGCAGCTGTGACGCTTCCTCATGATTGGAACTGGCACACCGACGCGGCGGCGGACGATGTCTGGTATCGTTTGGATTGGATACAGGACTGCCCTTCAGGTAGTCGACAGTCAATAGCTTTGCTTTTGCGTTCAATTGTTATGGCCGGCGAAGTATACGTCAACGACCATTTTCTTTGGCGTGATGATCATCTTGTCGAACCAATTTCGCGCAGCTGGAATATGCCTCGGTACTGGATGCTTCCAGACGTGTGGCTAAATGATGGGGTCAATACCGTCTGGATCAGGGTTGTTGGGATCAAACATCAAACGATTGGTCTGGGCGCAGTTCAAATCGGAAATGCGGGGAAACTCAACCAAGAATTTGAAAACTTATGGTGGCGTAACCGGACGTTGTACGTCGCAAACTTAATCGTTTCCGGGGTTATTGGAATATTGTTTTTCTGTATCTGGATCGTTCGCCGAGATCAGACTGCCTATGGATGGTATGCCCTTTCAACCCTTTTTTGGGTCGTATTTATATCAAACGCATTGTTGACGACGCCTTGGCCGTGGCAAGACTCCATGGTTGCTGCAAAAGTGAATGCAATTGCCCTGATGTTATCGGTGTCGGCTTTCTGTATTTTTACGTTGCGTTTTAGCCAGCGAGTTCGCAAACGATATGAACTCACAATTTGGACTTCTACCGCGTTATTTGCAGGCCTATTAGTAGTAACTCCACAAATTTATATCGGCTATATTCAAATCTTGAGCCTATTGGTAGCAACAGCGTTCTTTCTGCACAATTGTATTGAATTTCCTATTTATGCCTGGAGGACTAAGCAGAGAGAGCATCTTTTGCTCGCCTTCTGCCTTCTGGTTCTTTTCCTGACAACGCTTCACGATTTTCTGTTTATTTTTGCGCTCATCCCAGGGAAATTTCCTGTCCTTCCCTATGCCAACATCGCAATAACACTGAGTCTATCTGGGATTTTGGGATTGCGCCATGCCCATAACGTACGCCGTATCGAGCAATTCAATGTCGAGTTGGGTCGGTCCGTAGAGGATGCACGTGCGGAACTTGCGACAACGCTTGAGCGCGAATATACACTTGAGTTGAGCAATGCTAGATTGCGTGATCGAATTGAAATTGCACACGATCTGCACGACGGAATTGGCGGCTCACTTGTGCATATGATGGCGACTATCGAAAAAGGATCGGGCGCTGTGAACCGGCCCCAAGTGATTTCAATGCTCAAATTGATCCGTGACGACTTGCGGCAGACGATCGATAGCAATTCCAGTCCAAGTATCAAGGTTCCAGCGACTCCAATCGACTGGATAGCTCCGTCGCGTCACCGTTTCACAACGCTTTTTGATGAGCTGAATATACAGTCAAGGTGGGTGTTCCCCGATAATTGGCGGTATACGCCAAGTGCACTGCAATGTCTTGCAATGACACGCATTGTCGAAGAGGCATTAACGAATGTCGTCAAGCACAGTCGCGCAGATTCTGTCGGGGTTACGCTGATGCAGCCACTACTGGATGAATTAGTGCTGGAGATCGAAGACAATGGCCTTGGCTTCAATGTAGAAGCCGTTCGGCAAGCCGGTATCAGTATCGGAATGCGTAGCATGGCCACACGCATCGCGCGGGTTGGCGGAAGTCTCCAGCTCAGCTCATGTCCCGGCAGGACTGTCTTGACCACTAAACTTAAGCTTTTGGAACGGCAGCCCTAGCAAAAATATCAAGCGCTCATGCCTGTTATCAAGCCATTGAAATCCCACCCGCTATGATCTGTCGCGCAATAGGGGAGCGGTTGCCGGAACTGATCGCATCCGTTGATGGAGACGAGCGCAACGTGCTTTTGACACTGGCACGGCTGTGGAGAACGCTAGTAATGGGTGATTTCGCCTCCAAAGATGATCCGGCAGACTGGTTTGTATCCAAACTATCAAAGTGCTCAGCGGTCATCCTGTATTTGGCTCGGAATGCTTACAACGGTATCGGAGATGATCAACTTCACCTTTATCCAAAGGATGTGTCACATGCGGTAGAGGAGTTGAAAGGGAACAATACTAGCGCTCTGCCTGTGCCATACCCGGTGTGATTGGTCCCAATTACTGGTCTGCCAAAATTGCGAAACCAATTTGCTAGCGCATTGAAAAAACGCGGGACATTGGCGTAGCAATCGAACTCGCTCAAAGCGGTTGTGTTGTTTTTCATGTATTTCAGCGCTCTCCCGGACATTCGATCATGCATGCTCTGTATATTCACAAAGTGGAAGGCGAGCGGACGTTATCGCGCTGGTGGACGACCATTTCACACACAGACTATCGAGAGTGGGCACGCGTCCAGAATGAGCTTTAATCAAGCTGTCTCGTCATCGGGCCCGCTGTTACCGTTCAGATAATTGTAAACCGTCGCCCGACCCATTCCCAACAAACGACATATATAGCCTGCCGCATTCTTGCCGCTAAAAGCACCGCTATCGGCGAGCGCCTGTACGAGCTCTTTTTTCTGACTGCGCGACAGATCTGAAATATTGAGACCGCGCGCCGCCGTCCAGTGCTGAATATAGTTGTTGATGCGCTCGAACCAATCGTCACGAAAAAGGCTTTCCATTTCTCCAGATGCGGAGGGTACGGAAACGAAATTCTGCAATGTTAGCACCATGCTTTCAAATACAGACATATCTGCATTTATGCACAACACTCCAATTTCTTTCCCCTTGGAAGTCCTCAAAACGGAGCTGATCGACTTTATCCTTCGTCCGTCCCAATTGGTTTTCGCGTAAGGACCAATCAATCGATCCGCAGGCGTAAAGTTGATCTCGTCAAGATTTGACGGATCGCCAAGCTCTCTTTTTGAAAAATTTCCAGCGATATGGACAACTGATGCGCTCGGGAGATCGTGCAAAACGACCTCGGCAAAAGGCGCAAACAAAGTCGCTATTGCGTCGCAAATTGGGACGTAGGGCAACAGGTTCGGGCTGATGTTATGGCTCAAAGGGCTGTTTTCCTTGATCAAAATTCTATTCATTTTCCAAACTATACCCTCAGTTCAGTCTGATTGTATAGTCGCAATGTGTGAGAAAAATGGACTAGACAGTCTAAAATAGATATAATAGTCTAAAACTAATCACAGCGCCTGGACGCGCTTTCCCAGCGATACGAACGTACCGCCGATTGCGCGTTGAAGCCAAAAAACAAGGGAACAAATAGCATGAAAATGTGGAAGTCAGCCTTTTTAGGTGCCGTCACAACCATACTTATCAGCGCGTCTCTCTCTCATGCTGAGACTTTGCGTGTGGGGCTAGAATGTACTTATCCGCCATTCAATTACCGCACGGCAGAAGGCAACCTTGAAGGCTACGACGTTGATGTCGCCAAGGGAATTGCAGAGATCACCGGCTACGAACTTGACTATGTGTGTCAGGGCTTCGATGGGCTCATCCCGGCGCTGCTGGCCAACAAGTTTGATCTGATCGTCGCTTCCATGTCGATTACTGACAAGCGGAAACAACAGATCGATTTTTCTATTCCCTATCGTAAGTCGGTAGGGCATTTGGTGGCGGCGGCAGGAACGGGCGCGGACATGTTTGACGCGAGTGGCCAGCCCATCCCTGAAAAATTCAAAGGTGTACGCATAGGTGTTGAACGGGCTTCAACATATTTCGATTGGTTCAAAGCAAAGCTGCCTGACGCCGATCTGGTTATGTATGATGGTGTCGAACCAATGTATCTCGATCTGAAGAATGGCCGGGTCGACATGATCATGACCAATCCGATGAAGGCTTATCTCTCGTTCCTGCAGGGAGAAGGGAAGGGCAAGTTTGAGTTGGTTGGGCCGGAAATCAATGAGCCAAAATATTTTGGCCCCGGCGTTGGTGTAGGCCTGCGCAAAGGTGAGGACGAACTGCGTGGAAAGATTGACGACGCCATCCGCCAACTCATCCGCGACGGTAAACTCAAGGACTATGCGCTAAAGATATTCCCGTTCCCCATCCATGATGATGCATGGGCTAACAAATAATCCGTCAATAGTGTCTTCTTGAAAGACGGAGAAGCAAATTGGAAGCCCTTAATGGTTGGTGGGATAATTATCTTTTCGCTTCTGTCATCGTTGCGAAAGTCTTTATCTGCTCATTGGTTCTGACGGTAATTTTTGGATTGCTTGGCGCTGCAGCCAAGCTATCCTCGAGCCGCTTGCTGAATGAGATAGGCAATATCTATACGGTCTTCTTTCGTGGCACACCTGAAATACTTGTTATCCTGTTATTGTATTTTGGTTCGGCTGTCACATTGACGACCATTGCCCGGTTGTTCAATCCTTCGGTGAAATTTGTGGACCTTCCGCCGTTCTGGGCGGGCTCGATAGCCATTGCTCTGGTTGTGGGCGCATATGCTACCGAAACGTTCCGCGGCGCATTTAAGAGCGTTAAGCCAGGTAGTGTGGAAGCAGCACGCGCTTTGGGAATGAATTCTCTGCAGACATTTGTTTACATTCGTCTGCCGGAGATGTGGCGAACGGCTCTACCAGCGTTCGGCAACCATATGCTGTCGCTTATCAAGGATACGGCGCTGATTTCGATCATAGGGCTCAACGAGACCCTTTTTGTTGCCAAACAGGCTGCAGGTGTGACCGGGAAGCCATTCACAATGTATATTGTCGTGGGATTGATATACCTGTTCTTTTCCAGCGTCATAACACTCTCGGTTAATCTGCTTGAGCACTTAGCCAACAGGCATATGCAGCGGAGGGCGTCATGAATATGAGTATAGTCCTTGATGCGTTACCACGCATGCTTGATGGATTTACAATGACGTTCCAGTTGATGGTCATCTCGCTCGTCAGTGGAACTCTGATTGCTGTTATCCTGCTATTGATGCGACTGAGCGGCAAATGGTGGCTGTCCTGGCCCGCGCAAGTATACATCTATATTTTTCGCGGCACCCCTATCTTGGTTCAGATATTCATCATCTATTATGGTCTTCCCCAATTGGATTGGGTGCGAGACAGCATATTCTGGCCAATACTAAGAGATCCGTTCGGCTGTGCCATTGTGGCACTATCGCTTAACGTCGGAGCATATGTGTCTGAGGTTTTCCGCGGTGGGGTTCTGGCAGTCGAGCGCGGGTTGAACGAGGCTGGAGCAGCTCTTGGGATGAGTGCTGCGCACCGCTTTATCTACATCACAGCTCCGCTTGCGTTTCGTGTGTGTCTGCCAGCATATGGTAATGAAATCATCAGCTTGATGAAATCGACCGCGCTTGCGAGCACAATTACTCTGGTCGATATGACCGGTATCGCGCGTACGATCGTCGCTGAAACATTCGCTCCTTACCAAGTATTTTTGTCGTTGGCCATCGTCTACATTATCCTTACCTGGATTTTGCAGACCGGGATCAAACGCCTTGAGGATTATCTTGGCCGCCACATGGTGCGCTGAAGCGAAACAGTATCTTGAAGGTGACCTTTATGAATGAAGTCAAAGACACCATGATTGAACTTGTCAATGTCAACAAGACTTTTGGGAAGTTCCAAGCACTCAAGCAGGTTAATCTCAAAGTGCAGCGAGGCGAGAAGATAGTCTTGTGCGGTCCATCCGGATCAGGGAAATCAACTTTGATCCGCTGCATCAATCGAATGGAAGAGCATTCAAGCGGCGACATCTTCATTGACGGACACAAGCTTACAGAGAAGACAAAGGATATCAATGCTGTTCGTCGTGAAGTGGGTATGGTTTTCCAAAGTTTCAATCTATTTCCGCACATGACCATTCTGCGCAATCTCACTATTGCCCAGCGACTTGTCCGTAAAACGCCCCTGAAACAGGCTACCGAAATTGCCATGCATTATCTGGAGCGTGTCAAGATCCCAGAACAGGCGCATAAATACCCGATCCAGCTGTCGGGCGGCCAACAGCAGCGGGTAGCGATTGCACGTGCGCTTTGCATGAAGCCGCAGATCATGCTGTTCGATGAGCCAACCTCTGCTCTCGATCCTGAGATGATATCGGAGGTGTTGGACGTCATGGTCGATCTTGCGCAAGGTGGAATGACAATGATTTGCGTAACCCACGAAATGGGCTTCGCCAAATCTGTTGCTGACCGGGTCTTGTTTATGGATCGTGGTGAATTGATCGAGGAGGCCGATCCGCAAGCTTTCTTTGGTAACCCAAAAAATGAACGTACGGCGCTGTTTTTGCGCCAGATTTTGAGGCATTGACGCGACCTCTGCCCAGACCTCTCTGGAAACAAAAGCAGATCGTCACATAGAATCTGACTCAAGCACCGCAGCTATCTCACAGATAGGGCGAGAGAAAACCTGTGTCCAAAATCATGCGAGGCAATCCATGACTAGCGTTTATCAAATCGAAGCGATCCGCTCTGTGGTCGAGAAATCGGATCTGACGCCGCTCATTGAGGCGGGGTTCGTTGCTTATTCGGATGGCAAGGTCGTCGTTCCACCCGTGGGCGAATTATTGTTTGACCATCCTCCAGGCGATACCCACATCAAATATGGCTATATTCGCGATGACGATATATTTGTCATAAAGATTGCTTCCGGGTTTTATGACAATCCATCCCTTGGCCTCGCGTCCGGGTCGGGCCTCATGCTGGTTTTTTCCCAAAAGACTGGCTTTCTTCAGTCGGTTCTCCTCGATGAGGGCCATCTTACGAATATCCGCACGGCGATAGCAGGGCGTATTGCTGCACGCTATCTTGCGCCAAAAAAAATTCATGCAATCGGTGTCTATGGTACTGGTACCATGGCCCGCTTGCAGATTACTCATCTTGCTAGCGAAACAGACTGTCGCAAAATTGTCGTTTGGGGGCGTTCTGATGATAGCCTCAGCCGCTACTGCGAAGACATGACCGCACTTGGCTATGAGGTTACTCCTACACGGCAGAGCCGCGACGTGACCGATGCTTGCAATTTGATCGTGATGACGACGCCTTCCACCCAAGCCCTGGTTACTGCCGAGCAAATCCGGCCAGGTATGCACATCACTGCAGTCGGATCGGATACCCCTGAGAAGCAGGAACTTGAGAGCCGCGTGCTGAGCCGCGCCGATATTGTGGTTGCAGACAGTATCGAACAATGCCGGACGCGCGGCGAGATATTCCATGCGATGCGTGACGGCTATCTGGCCGAGCACAAAATCCTGGAACTGGGTAATGTGATCCGAGATGGCGTGAAAGCACGCAAGAATGAAAACGATGTCACAATCGCAGATCTGACCGGGGTCGCAGTTCAGGACATCCAAATAGCTAAGGCGGTTTGCTCCCAACTCATGGCAAGCCCGCTTTGATCATACGGAACGTCGCTGACGCTGAAATAAAGGAGGAAAATGATGGTGCAATTCATTAGTACAACAGGTGGTATCGATCCTGTCGGCTTCGACGATGCTGTTCTTCAAGGCTTCGCAGCAGATGGTGGTCTGTTTGTTCCTGACACAATCCCGACGCTAAGCGAAGAGGCGCTTAAGGATTTGTCGAAGTTGAGTTTTCAGGAGCTCGCTTTTGAGCTGGCATCGCTCTACATCGACCGAGCTATCATACCGGCAGAGGATTTGAGACGCCTGATTAATAACAGCTACCGGGACTTTCAAGATTCAGACATTGTGAAGCTTGTACCAATCAGCGATAAGCCCGGTGTCAGCGTTCTCGAACTTTTTCATGGTCCCACGCAGTCGTTCAAAGACATGGCGATGGGCTTTTTGATGGTGACGGTTGATTATCTGCTGGAGCGGCGCCAGAAAAGATTGAACATTGTGCTCGCAACGACCGGTGATACTGGACCCGCGGCCGCTTGGGCTGCAGCCGGAAAACTCAATATTGACTGTTGGCCACTTTATCCACGCGGGATGATTTCGCGCGAGCAGGAACGACAAATGACAACATTGCGCGCCGATAACGTGCATCCGGTTGCCGTGGAAAACTGTCCTGATGGTGGCGATGATCTGGATCTTGTCGTGGCTGCACTATTTGGCGATGAAGAGTTGAAACGCAGTCTCCATCTGTCGAGCGTCAATTCCATCAACTGGTGCCGCGTCATGTTCCAAACAGTGCACTATTTCTATGCCTATTTCAGAACCGTAGAGCATGTTGGTGATCCCATCATATTCGCAGTTCCATCGGGAGCATTTGGTAATCTTTTCGCCGGATTTCTTGCCAGCCGCATGGGTTTGCCGGTTGCAAAATTCATATGCGCTAATAATGCGAACGGTGCACTTCATGCAGCGATTTCGACCGGCATTTTTCCACGTCACGATCTCGTGCAGACACCATCGTCCGCCATCGATATCGTAGCACCGTATAATTTTTGGCGTTTTCTTTATTTCCAGACCAATCGCGATACAAAACGCATCAAGCAGTGGATGAACGATTTCTCCAAAAATCGTAAAGTCGTATTTGATGCGGAAACAGCAATTCGTATTCAGGAAAAATTCCTGTCTGCATCCGTTGGCGATGAAGAAACGCTAAGTACGATCCGGGATATCTATAATGCTGATCAGCACTATCTTGTCGACCCGCATACGGCGGTTGCCATCGCTGCTGTAGAATCGGTAAGAGACAAACTACCACCTGACGTCAAGGTTGTATGTCTATCGACCGCACATCCAGCAAAATTCTCCGATGTCATGCAGCGAGCACTCGAGTTAGATGAATTGCCTGAAGCTGCGCACCATGCGACCATCGACGCAGCAAGAAACTCCTGCGAGCAACTTCGAATTTGTCAGCTCGAAAATCTCAAATCAAATCTGATTGAAGAAATGGCGCGGCAAACGGCAATGCGCATGTCGTGATCCTGGTAACGATATAAGCCTGCCGGATTTTTCGGTTGTCAAAATCTAAATTGGCAACCGATATTTTCGCCTTTTGCTTGCCGGCAAAAATCTTAATAGATCCATCCTAGCTGAAAGAACCGCGCCGTGCCTCAACACTTTTTAAGTGAATATACGAGCTTTGCCCTGAGCTTGGCTGATATAGCGCGTAATACGATCCAGAACGCAGATCCGATTGATCGGCGACCGATCGTCAAATTGGACGATAGCCCGGTAACCGCCACAGACCGGGCTGTCGAACTAAGATTACGCGAACATATTTGCGACCGCTATCCAGAACATGGCATACTCGGCGAGGAATTCGGCTCCGAAGGGCTGGACCGGGAGTTTGTCTGGGTTTTGGACCCAATCGATGGAACGAAGGCCTTTGTCGCAGGCCTGCCAGTTTTTGGAACCTTGATATCACTCGCGCATCGCGGCGAGCCAGTTATTGGGGTAATCGACAATCCAACCACTGGGGATCGCTGGTGCGGAGCGTCGGGCGAATTAACAACATTGAACAACAAACCGATTATGTGTGCTCAAACCAGGGATTTGTCTGGAGCATTCATGTCTACGGGCAATCCCGATGCCTTCGACGCTGAAAGTAAGCGACGGCTTGATGCGTTACAGGGACAAACACGCTGGTGTGTCTTCGGAGGGAGTTGCATAGCTTATGGGCGTGTCGCTGACGGGAGCCTTGATATATGCATTGACGTAGGACTGTCACCGTTCGATTACTGTGCGCTTGTTCCCATTATCACTGGCGCCGGCGGTAGGATTACGGACTGGCATGGTGCGCCGCTCACAATCAAATCAGGCAATCAGTGCGTTGCATCTGCAAACGAGACGCTGCACCAGCAGGTGCTTGTGAATTTTGCATAAACAACAAGGCCAACCAGTTGATTTGAACAAATTCTACTCTCTGAATGTATATTGGCGGCGGGCAAGCTATTACGGTAGTGGTAGAAGGAGACCGATATCGAGTCCGAGCCGGGTCGGACATGAGAAAAATCCAGGATTAATCTGAAAGCCATTTATGGAAGCGAAGTACACTAAGCGTGGTTTTGTTGTTGCCGCGATCATGGCAAGCATGGCCATGATCGCTGTGGAGGCAACTATCGTGTCCACCGTAATGCCGCAGATTGCAGCTGAGTTGGGACAAATCCACCTTTATTCCTGGGTTTTCTCGTCGTTTCTCTTGACTCAGACGGCGACAACAGTCGTGTTCGGAAAGCTTGCCGATATCTACGGCCGCAAGCCGATCATTATATATGGAATTGCGCTGTTCCTTGTCGCTTCTATATTAGCAGGTTTTGCCTGGTCGATGACGTCAATGATCATTTTTCGATTATTGCAAGGCATCGGGGCAGGAGCGATCCAGCCTGCTGCCATGACGGTGGTGGCAGATCTTTTCCCTGGAGCACAGCGCAGTAAGGTTCAGGGATACCTTGCAAGTGTCTGGGCTCTGTCTGCCGTGGTTGGTCCATTGCTTGGCAGTCTGATCATCCATAATTTCAGCTGGGCATGGGTATTCTGGATAAATGTTCCGGTCGGCATTCTCGCAGCAACGGGATTTCTGTTATTCTTGCACGAGGAGAAGATCACCAAGCCTGTCTCTGTGGATCTCGCAGGGGCGGCACTTTTTGCGATCTCCATTTCCTCCTTAATGATTGCACTCACTTTGAGCGAAACCGCTGTCTCGTCCAACGGAGTTATAGCGTTCATTTTATTTGGCGTTTTCCTGATGGCATTTATCTGGCAGGAGCGCCGCGCGCCAGAACCTATGGTCACACCATCTCTGTGGCTAAAACGTCCGATCGTCTTTTCCAACTTGTCGGTCTTTTTGGCCAGTATGTCTATTATGGGCTTAACGACATTTTTGCCGATGTATGTGCAGACGGTTCTCAATCGAACGCCTATAGTCGCGGGTTTTGCCCTGACTATGCTGTTGTTGGGCTGGCCCTGTGGTGCGACGATTGCGTCACGGCAGTTTGTGCGGTTCGGTTTGCGCCCCATTATGATCGCCGGAAGCATTTGTATTCCAGTCGGTACGTTTCTTCTTGTCATGCTGACGCCGTCGAGTTCCCCGGCGCTGGCCGGTGCAGGTTCCCTTATTATGGGTTTTGGGATGGGACTACTCAATATTGGAGCGCTGATACTGACACAGGACAGCGTTAATTGGTCGGAACGCGGCAGCGCAACGGCGTCTAACGTGTTCTCACGTAATCTGGGCAGTACACTGGGTGCAGCGATCCTTGGTGCAGTGCTTGCCTATGGACTTGCACACGCCAATTCTGGCGACGTGATTACCTCGGAACAGATGAGGGAGCTGATTAATGATAGTGGAACCCTGCTCGATCAAGAGGCTCTTCGGCAGGCGCTTCATCATGCCTTGCACGCAATTTTCGTGGCAATGATGCTTATCGCGGTGCTTATCATACCAGCCTGCCTTTGTGTCCCGGCTGAAAAAAGCCAACACAAAAGCGACTTGAAAGAGGCCTGAAGGACGCTTGAACAGCCCCTTTGAAATCCAGCAGCTTGCTCGGGTTAAAGTTGATTTCTGCTTAAACACTGCATGCCGGGAAAGGGTGCCATGCCATGCTAAAGAAAGATCATGTTGAGGGTTAAACCTTGGCGATCAGAGCCGCAGATATTAGCTATGTCGAGCCGATAAAATCGGCAAGAGATCGCCAGATCTAAATTATAAGCCAGATTGTTCGCTTATCTCTCTGGTTCCTATCTAATGCAGAATTTGGCTTAAAAAGAGCTTGGTCCGCGGGTTTTGAGGATTGTCAAAAAACGCATGAGGTGAATTTTCCTCAATTATCTCACCTTGGTCCATGAAAATTACCCGGTTTGCAACTTGACGTGCAAAGCCCATTTCGTGGGTTACACAAAGCATTGTCATTCCGTCTTCAGCAAGCGAGACCATCGTGTCCAGAACTTCCTTCACCATCTCGGGATCCAGCGCGGAAGTCGGCTCGTCAAACAACATGACCTTGGGTTTCATGCAGAGCGAGCGGGCTATAGCAACGCGTTGCTGCTGCCCACCCGAGAGTTGCCCAGGGTATTTATTTGCCTGTTCGGGAATTTTCACACGCTCAAGATAATGCATGGCGAGGGCTTCTGCTTGTTTTTTCGGGGTTTTGCGGACCCAGATCGGAGCAAGCGTACAGTTTTCAAGGATTGTGAGGTGTGGGAAAAGATTAAAGTGCTGAAATACCATACCGACTTCACGGCGAACTTCGTCAACATTCTTGAGCTGATCGTTCAACTGGATACCGTCTACGACGATTGTACCCTTTTGATGCGCCTCCAATCGATTTATGCACCGGATCATGGTGGATTTCCCTGAGCCGGATGGCCCGCAGATAACAATTCGCTCGCCGCGCATCACCGTGAGGTCGATATCTTTAAGGACATGAAACTCGCCATACCACTTGTGCATATTCGTAATCTTGATCGCCACGTCGGTCGGGGAGACGTGCATTGCCGAGAAGCCAGAGTAAGGCTTTTCTGGACGTACTGATTTTTCAATGTTCATAAAAGAGCCATTCCTTGAAAGACTGTTCTTCGCCGCCAGTGCTACATTTTCCGGGGTTGTTAGCGAGAAATTGCGTTTGAATTTCAACTATGTGGATTTGTTAGTCTCTAGAATTTCCTGGAAGATTCCGAGTAATTCATCGGCATCAGATAGTGAGAACGGAAGAGGCGGCCGGATTTTTAAGACGTTGCCCAGTGGGCCTGACGCACTGATAAGCACTCGGCGCCTGCGTAGTGCATTGACGATATCGGTTGCGGCGCTGGCAGAGGGACGCCCAAGAGCGTCGACAATGTCGACGCCGAGGAACAGACCTTGACCCCGCACATTGCCGACAGGACTGTGATCCTTTGATAATGCCTGGAACCCTGTCTTAAGGTGGGCCCCGACCTTTGAGGCGTTTGCCATCAAATCTTCGTCTTTAATGATATCGAGGACGGTCTTCGCAGCAGCGCAGGCGACTGGATTCCCACCGAATGTATTGAAATATCGTGCCTCACGGGCAAAGCGCTCGAGAAGTGGCTCTCGCGCAACTACTCCAGCAATTGGGTAGCCGTTGCCCATTGGCTTGCCCATTGTAATGAGGTCCGGCACGATCTCGTGACGCGCAAACCCCCACATATGCGAGCCCATGCGGCCGAAACCGGCTTGAACTTCATCGGCGATGAATAGACCACCTGCCTCGCGAATTGCTTCGACCGCACCTGCAATGAAGCCTGTTGGCTCTGCAAAAACGCCGTCACTGGAGAAGATTGTGTCGACGAGCAAAGCTGCGGGACGGATCCCGTGGCGTTTCATATCGGCGATGGCTGTGCGAACTTCTTGTTCAAAGAATATTGCCACCGCGTCCAATGAGCCTGCGCGATACGGATCGGGAGCGGCAATGACGCGGGTGTCAACTGCGAGCGGTACGTTGAGACCTAAGGAGGGTGAAAGCCCCGCAATCGCGTGGCTGATGCCATGATAAGCGTTAGCAGTGACGATAAAGCCGGTGCCACCGGTATAGTTTCGCGCAATACGCAGGGCGAGGTCGTTTGCTTCGCTGCCAGTGCAGGTTAGGATCAGACGATTGGTTTCGTCGGGGAAATGGCTGAGCAATTGCTCGGCATAGTCCACGATGACGCCTTCAACGTAACGGGTGTGAACATTAAGCCGCGCTGCTTGCTCAGCAATTGCTTGAACGACACGGGGGTGACAATGGCCGACGGAAGGAACGTTGTTGTAAGCGTCGAGATAGGCATTGCCTTGCTTGTCGAAAAGACGAACACCACTGGCGCGATCAAAATGCACGGGTTCCTCATAAAACATCCGGTAATTTTGGCCAAGGTACCGTTGACGGCGCTCTACGAGTATACGCGTATCTTCCTCAAGGTTTCCTGCATTCTCGGGGTCAAATGCGTTGATCATTACCGGTACACTCATGGCATGACTTTCATTTCTAGAGGATATTCAAAAGTGGATGTTGTTTCAGGAAGGCAAGCTGCGTTAACCGCTTCCACGATGCATCATTGTTTTTCATAATGTACTGACGGTTGCCGGGGTCGAGTTCTGCAAGAAATTCAGTCACGCAGAGATTGATTAGGCACCGGGCGATCATGACGTCGGGCAGGATTTTTATCTCAATCTCATCTAATTGTGAAACCTGATCATAAGCGCGCACGACTTCGGAAGCCTTCTCCCAATCAGAACTGTTGCCGCAAACTTGAAGTAAAG
This sequence comes from Ochrobactrum sp. BTU1, assembly GCA_018798825.1. Lineage (NCBI taxonomy): Bacteria > Pseudomonadati > Pseudomonadota > Alphaproteobacteria > Hyphomicrobiales > Brucellaceae > Ochrobactrum > Ochrobactrum sp. BTU1. The sequence continues at coordinate 237,282 of CP076357.1, forward strand.
TAGCACCGGCGAGATCAACCAGACGTGGCCCGTAGACAAGGTCTCCAAAATCAATAAAGCCAGCCAGATTCTCACCATCAATCAGGATGTTTTGGCCGTTCATGTCACTATGAACGGACTGCGAGGAAAGATGGGCCCAATGCTGCTCGACATTTTCCTCAAAACGCTGGAACATTTCCTCCACTAAAGATCGGCGATCTCGGTTGACTAGCGGAATGAACGACTTCGTCCGCTCAATTTTCTTAATGTCCCACAACAGGTCGCGATTAATAGAAAACGGATGATGGAAGCTTAGGAGTGCGGCGTCAAGCTGAGCTAAGCCTTTGCCGATTGCTTGTGCGAGCACTTTTGGTGGATCTTTGCTGAGAGAGAAGGGGGTGCCTTCAATATAGGTCAGGAGCCGGAGATAGCGGTTGTCATCTCTCTCAAGCAAGACGGTGTCTTCGCCATTTAACGTAGGAACAACACGCGGCGCGCATACTTGTGGCGCCACTGCCTCGATGTGTTTAAGTGCTGCATTTTCAAGTTCCACGCACTCGACGGCCTCGTCAGGGTCTGAAACTTTGAGGGTGAAGCTCTTTCCCTCATCGGTCCAAATGCGAATATTTTGTGTCCTCTCGCCACCAAGGTTGGAAACGGTGCCACGAATGCCAAAGTGGCGGAGTGAAAGTGCTTGAGCTTCATCAGTACTAAGACGGGTTGACACATTTTCCCCCATGAACCCTGTGGAGTTCCAACGCCGTTTTATCGATGCTGGCTGTGGACTTCTTTAAGGCTATCCTTTTGAGCGGCGCGGGTGAGTTCTTGTGAACGCACAGACCGAAACACCGAATTGGCGTGAAATTGGAACTAGCGTTCGCTCCTTTAACGCGTCTCGAGGGCAAATTCGCGTTCAAGACGCCGGGAGTGGATAGATAGTATGAAGCAAAAAACAAAGAATGCCCCACCCACTACGAGATAGGCTTCCCGATAAAATCCCAACCAGGCGCCATCAGCGATTGCGCCGCGCGCGCCGCCAAGAACGTCAATCAGACCAATAATGCTGATAAGAGTTGTATCCTTGATTGATTCAATGAACGTATTGATGATGGCCGGCAGAGCTATACGAAAGGCTTGGGGGAGAACGATCAGTCTAGAGATCAACCCTCCCGATAGCCCCAAGCTAAGGCCAGCTTCTGATTGTCCGCGTGGAACTGCTTCGAGGCCGCCGCGTATGGCTTCCGCAAGATAGGCAGCCTGGAACAGAATAAGGGCTACCTGGGCACGAAGAATATTATCGATAAGGTTCCCGCCGGGTAAAAGGAATGGGAGCATCGTCGAGGCTATGAAAAGCACTGCGATAAGGGGCAGGCCACGAACAATTTCAACGTAAAGACCGCAGAAACGCCGGATAATTGCGGCTTTCGAGCGGCGCCCCAAAACAATCAGAACAGACAATGGCAAAGCGAGAACGATACCGAATGCTGATAGGCCGACTGTGAGGGGGAGCCCACCCCAACGGCTGGTTGACACTGAAGGTAAACCGAAAATTCCGCCCCCCATCAGGATCAGGCTGATCACCATAACCGCTATCCACGCCAACGCCAATGCAGGTCTCCAGAAGCGGCGAAAACCACTCACGATGAGAATTCCAACAACCAGAACGACGGCGAGGGTTGGTCTCCAATATTGATCAACAGGATAGCTCCCGAACAATATTATGTGGTAACGTTCGCGCAGAAAAGCCCAACACGCGCCGGCCGCTGCTCTACATTCATCGGCCGTTGCTCTTTCAAAGACCGCATCAGTCACAGCCCAACGAAAAAAGCTAGCGAAAAGATAGATCAGGGTTCCAGTGATGATGATTGTGAGTATCGCATGTGGCCAGGGATGGATGTAAGGTCGTAACCAGCGTGTGACGCTTGCATCTGAAGGACGAGGAAGCGTTTTTACGAGTTCACTCATGATTTCACCAATTGCGCGCGTTTCTCCAGCCATCGGATGACCGCTGAGGTCAGAAGGCTAAGCGACAGATAGATCAACAAATAGATCGAGACAGTTTCGATCGCGCGTCCTGTTTGGTTTAGCGCTGTATTGCCCACCGAAACTAAGTCCGGATATCCAATGAGAACAGCCAACGTCGTATTTTTGATCGCGTTGAGATACTGATTGGCGAGAGGCGGCAACATAAGTCGCAATGCTTGAGGAGCCAGAACCAGATAGAGAGTGAGTAGCGGTGTGAGGCCAAGCGAATTGGAAGCTTCGGCTTGTCCTTTCGGCAAAGCCGCAAGACTTCCTCGAACAATCTCAGCGATAAAGCCTGAAGTGTAGAATGATAGCCCAGCGAGCATCGCCAAATACTCTGGCGTGACCCCCATTCCTCCGCGAAAATTAAAACCCATCAGTTTAGGCGTCTCTATATCACCCCATCCGATCGCATACACAATTGCACCAACGAACAGAGCAAAGGAAACAAAGAGGCCACTTGTTGCGGTTCGTGGAAAACGCCCGGACAGGTTACGTCTGCGTACCATATGCCGCCAAAAGAGGGTGCCACTGACAATGCTGAGCAGTATACAGGCGATAAGGATCTGGCCCGTATCTGCGAGTACGATCGTTGGAATATAAAGACCTCGGCTCGACAAATAGACCATTTCCCCGAAGGCCCATGCCTGGCGCGGTGGTGGCAGTATGCGCACAGCGGTGGCACAGACAACGAGGATGAGAAGCAGCGGCGTGTTACGGGTTACCTCGATATAGGTCTTTGCGAGGGCTTTGAGTTGCGGATGGCTTGAGCGGCCAGCAAGACCAATAATGACGCCAAGCACCGTAGAAAGGATGATTGCAGCAACGGCGAGTTTGATTGTATTGAGCAGACCTACAAGCAGGGCCCGGAAGTAGCTGTCCCCTGAACTAAATGAGATGAGCGATTCACCAATAGGGAAGGATGTAGCACTCCAGAGAAAGGCATAGTCGATGTTAACGCCTCGGGCGGCGAGGTTTGAGGCTAGATTGTGCGACAGCCAAGCGAAAACTGCTATGGCTGCCGCAACAAACAGCGCGTTTTGAAGGCGCTCATTCCGCATTAGCGCAACGGTGCGGCGTACATCAGGCCGCCTTTGGTCCAAAGATCGTTCAAGCCTCGTTCGAGTTTCAGCGGTGATGCCTTTCCGAGGTTTCTTTCAAAGCTCTCACCGTAGTTGCCGACGGCTGATACGATTTTCACAACCCAACCCTCATCAACGCCGAGATCCTTCCCGTTTCCAGGTGTCACACCAAGGAGCTGCTTTACTTCTGGATCGGTCGAACTCTTGACGAGGTCGGCAACATTTTCCTGAGTAATGCCGAGACGTTCAGCCTCTATCAGCGCAAACATGACCCAGCGCGCTAGCAGAAAAAGTTCCTCGTCGCCTTTCTTGACGGCCGGTGCATAGGGTTCTAGCGTGATGAAATTGGGAAAAATGATATAGTCGTCGACATTACCATTGCCTGCACGTGAGCCTGCCAGATTGCCATAGTTTCCGCCGAAAGCATCACAACGGCCTCCGAAGAAGGCGGCATCGAGCTGTTCCCAGGCGCTCAGGACGAGTGGTGTATAATTCAGCCCGCGAGATTTGAAGAAGTTCTCAGTGTTAACTTCGAACGTAGAGCCTTGCAGAATGCAAACAGTAGCATCGGCGAGTTTATCCGGGCTATCGATTCCGAGAGACTTCGGTACCATGAAGGTGTAGCCGTCAAAATAGTTGGGCGAAGCAAAACGTGCGCTCTGGGCCCCTTCGCGATTGAGTGTGGTTGTCGTATCATGAGCGAGCACATCAATCTCACCGGATGACAAAAGCACGAAACGCTCTGAGTAGGAGGTTTGTCGATAGGTAACCTTTGATGGGTCACCAAGGATTGCAGCAGCCATCGATTTGCAAAAATCGATATCTATGCCCGCGAGTTCACCGTTCGCACCAGGTGCAGAGAAACCTGGAACAGCTTGACCTACGCCACAGACAAGATTTCCTCGGGCTTTGATCGCGTCAAGAGATGCGCCAGCTTCCGCCGACCCCATGCCGATGAGAGCGGTGGCGCACAACAGTAATCCCATTTTCAACGAGTTGATAAGCTTCATAATTTTCCCCTATTTATATTTAGTTTATTCACGCCCGTAGTCATTGTTGACCACGGTCCGTTTCTTTGGATATTTCGTCAACTGCCAGACTGGGTGATGCAAATGTATTTGAGCTCCAGGAATTCTTCGATTCCATACTTGGAGCCTTCACGACCAATCCCGGATTCTTTCACGCCCCCAAACGGCGCGACCTCGTTGGAAACAAGACCTTCATTAACCCCGACGATACCGGATTCAATCTTTTCAGCAACCCGCCACATGCGATCGAGATCATGAGTGAAGATATAGGCAGCAAGGCCGGATGAAGTGGAGTTAGCGGCTTTAATGACGCCTTCCTCGTCAAAAAAACGCTGCACGGGCGCAACTGGTCCGAATGTCTCCTCGCTTTCGAAAAGCATGGTGGAGTCGACATTTGTGAGGACGGTTGGTTCGAAGAAAGTCTGTCCGAGCTTGTGGCGCTTGCCGCCAACGACGATCCGTGCCCCTTTGTCGAGTGCGTCCGCAACGTGCCGTTCGACTTTTGCCAAGGCTGCCTCATTTATGAGCGGGCCTTGCTGGACACTCTCGGCAAATCCATCCCCAACCTTGAGTGCACCTACGGCTACGGAGAGACGTTCAACGAAGGCGTCATGCACATGGTCGTGCACGTATATGCGGTTAGGACAGATGCATGTTTGCCCCGTGTTACGAAACTTTGCATTGATGACACCTTGTACTGCGATATCGAGATCAGCGTCTTGAAAGACAATCAAAGGCGCGTTGCCACCAAGTTCCATGGCAACTTTCTTTACGGTCTGGGCTGATTGTTCGATAAGGAGTTTACCCACCCTTGTGGATCCGGTGAAGCTGATTTTCCTCACGATCGGGCTCGACGTCATTTCTGCGCCGATTGCTGTCGCATCGCCGGTGACGATATTAAGGATTCCCTTTGGAACGCCGGCACGCTCAGCAAGTTCAGTGAGTGCGAGAGCCGAATAGGGCGTGAACTCAGAAGGTTTCACCACGACGGAACAGCCGGCTGCTAAAGCAGGTGCACATTTACGGGTAATCATAGCTGCAGGGAAGTTCCAAGGTGTGATGGCCGCGACCACTCCTATCGGTTGCTTAAGAACCATAATTCGAGACTGGGCCCTAGGGGACGGAATGACGTCGCCATATGTTCTTTTTGCTTCTTCTGAAAACCATTCGACGAAAGACGCGGCATAGCGGATTTCGGCCTGACTTTCCGAGAGAGGCTTGCCCTGCTCAGTGGTCATGATCATTGCGAGATCTGAGAGATTTTCGATTATCAGCTCGAACCAACGGCGCAATACACTGGCACGATCTTTCGCGGCAAGCGCCGCCCAGCCAACCTGAGCCCGTTCGGCCGCTTCGATGGCGCGCTGTGTTTCAACACTTCCCATATTTGGTACTGTGCCAATTTGCAGGTTTGTAGCGGGGTCATTGACGGCGACAACATCGCCGCTGACAGCGTCCACCCAATCGCCGTCGATATAGGCCTTGGTACGCAACAAGGATCCGTCGCTGAGGCGCTTGGATAGGGGATTAATCGAGATCGTATGCACCGTCATAGTCAAGAATTCCCAATTTATCTTATTCTTTGTTTAGTGTTATAACAGATTCTAAATCGAAAATAGTCAAGCCCTGAATTGGCGGTAAGTGATGTTAAATGTCTGGCGTCGATCGAAGGCTAGTTTGCTGGATAAAGCTCAGGCGCGGCACATTGTAGTTTCCGGCATGCGACTATTCCGCTTGCGAGCGATATGTTGGAAAGGCAGCCAATATGGCTGCCTTGATTTACCTAATTAATCCGCTCGGCGGTGCACCACGTTGCAGTATCATCGAGAGCTTTGTGTAAGCGTTTTACGGTCTCGATTATTTGCACTTCGTTGATGATGAGAGGCGGACAAAGTGCAACGACATCGCCGATGGCACGAACAATAAGCCCATGCTCGTGGCCCACGGAGAAAGTCCGCGCGCCCGCTTTGCCGAATTGCGAAAACGGACGGCGTGTCTCTTTGTCCGCAACAAGTTCGAGCCCAGCGATGAGGCCTGTACCACGAACTTCCCCAACAAGGGGGTGTTCAGCGAGTTCTGCGAGACGAGCTTGGAAGAGTTCTCCCATTCGTTCGGCGTTTCCAACTAAATCGCGCTCCTCAATAATCTTGAGGTTTTCCAACCCCACTGCCGTTGCGACCGGGTGTCCAGATGCCGTGAAGCCGTGTCCGAAGGTACCGATTTTCTTCGTATTGTCTGCGATCGCATTATAAACGGTTTCTGTGAATACCACCGCTGCGAGTGGCATATAGGAAGAGGTTAGCTGTTTTGAGACGATCATTATATCGGGCGTAAAACCGTATTTCTGGCAACCAAATGTCGTACCTAGCCGCCCAAATCCACATATCACTTCATCTGATACAAGGAGGATATCATACTTACGACAAAGCGCCTCAATCCCTTTCCAATAACCATCAGGCGGTGCCATGACGCCTCCGGCGGCCATAAGAGGTTCGCCGATGAATGCAGCAATTGTATCTGGACCCTCCTCCAAAATAACTTCTTCAGCCTCTGCAATAAGACGAGCGGTGAATTCCGCTTCCGTCTCATCCGGAAGCCCATAGCGGTAAAAATGAGGGCAGGTAAGGTGTCGAACGGGGATTGCAGGCAGATCAAAATCCCGATGATTGTTCGGTAAACCCGTCAAACTTCCAGAAGCAATTGTGATGCCATGATAAGCGCGATTTCGAGCGAGAAACTTCTTCTTTTGTGGGCGGCCAAGCGCATTGTTCATGTACCAGACCATCTTGATCATGGTATCATTTGCTTCAGAGCCTGAACTTGTAAAGAAAACCCGGCTAAGAGGCGGAGGCGCCATCTCGACAATCTTCTCCGCCAAGCGAATCGAAGGCTCATGCGATTTGTGGCTGAATGTATGATAATAAGGAAGCTTAGCCATTTGGTCAGCAGCTGTTTTGACCAGACGCGGCTCATCAAAGCCCACTGCGACTGACCAGAGGCCGGCAAGTCCTTCAATATACTCTTTTCCATTGCTGTCGTAGACGTAGATGCCCTTTCCGCGATCTATAATCACAGGACCATCGCGTTCGTGAGCGCGGGCATCGGTGTAAGGATGCAGTATCGTCGAAATGTCTGTATGGGCTAGAGAATTGGAGAGCTTGCCGCTCATAGTTTGTGTCCTCCATTTGATTTTAATGATTTACAGCTGAGACCTAAAGAAACCGCCGTAATTGCCGCTGGAGCAGTTGTGTCTCCAATACAACAATTGACTGTTAGATAGGCGGAGATAAGCGTCTTGTGGCCCGCCGCAGTCGATAGTGGCTCGCGATCACGCGACGTGTTGATCTTCTGCTTAAGCCGCTTGAGGTTGAAGGTGAAAAAGAGTCACTCGTGCTGACGTAGACGATTGCATATGAGGCCTGGGTTTGAGTTCTGAGCACCTTGCTGGAGGCCGGAAACGAGTGATTACTCTGCGGTTGGACATGACTCCCTCTGCGACATTTGAAAGAAATTCCAAAGACTGTCTAGTGTTATAACAATTAGAGCATGCATCGTCATGTTTTTGGTGTCAAGACAATCCGTTCAGTGTTATTACTAATGACAAAAAGGAGCACGGCGTTGAAAAGTGAAGAACAGTCATTCGTGGGGTCAGATGAGCCAGAGCTTTCACAAGTGACACGAGATATGCTCCACGAGCAAATCTATGAAATGCTAAAGCGCAATCTGATGATGGGACGTTTCACGCCAGGGCAGAAACTTCCCTTGCGGGGATTGGCGAAGAGCCTCGGCACCAGTCTGATGCCTGTTCGCGACGCGTTACAGCGGCTGGAAAGTATTGGTAGCGTGGTGTCCACGCCAACTCGAACGATGATGGTGCCATTGTTCACGAGTAAAGAATTAGCAGATATTCGTACACTGCGTCTTGTCCTCGAAAGTACGGCACTTGAGAGTGCAATAAGAAATGGTACAGATGAGGAAATTGAAACCTTGAAAGGATATGTCGACGACATCTTCCGGTCAGCCGAAGCAAATAATCTCGATCTATTCCTGGTGGCCAACCATCATTTCCACATGCATATTGCCGAGATGAGCCGCATCTCTTTCATTTGTCAATTTCTTGAGACTCTTTGGATGCATCTTGGTCCCTCGGTCCGTCGTTCCGTGCCGAATGAGGATCTCTTCCACAGTTCAGCGTTGAACCACAAGCAAGTTTATGACGCAATTCTCGCGCGTGATATTCTGGCTGCAAACGAGGCGCTGCAGAAAGACATTTCCGAAGGCTATAACTTCTAATAGTTTGGCCGTAGCTTAAAATCGACTTTACAGGAGCGGGCTGCCCGTTGCGCCAGTCTCCCCGCTGAGTTGCCCTCTAAGTCTCCGAACAAAAAGTGCCTGTTTTTCCGGTAGGGCGGGGACGTATCAAGTTCTCACATTGTGATTTCTAGAAACTACCTCGCTCTCGCGAGCACGTGCTCCCTAGCAATCAGGGGCAATAAACGGGAGTTTTTAAGAATGCGTATAGATGCTAAATATTGTCGGGAGTGGAAGAAAGGCACACACCTATCTTTCGCTTCCTTAGCAAGGAAATACCCGGAGTGTCACCGTCCAGCTGGTCCGGCTTTTCTACGCGGGATGATACTTAGTGAAGACCGCACCGTATCTCCGAATGGCGGGTGAAGCCGTTACCAATATGGTAACGGCTTACCTACCGCCTGACCCAAGTCCCGCGAGGACTGTATCAGGCACCATATCCCCTCAACTTCTATGGCGGTCCGCAGTAACTTTTCGCCTGTCAAATTTGAGATTTACGTACTGATCGGGATGGGGATTAACTCCACTTCCAAACTCAGACGCCACAATTTTCCCGGCAGTTTCTGCTCGCGTGTCCATCCCTTCGGTAAACATCCCTGGTCAGCAGTGCGACATGTCTGAAGATCGTTGGACATAACCCTATGATCAGTTCTCTGCTTGAGCCATTATGCCGACTGTCCGGACGAAATGGAGTACGGTTCAGCGCGATGAGCGCGTATTTGTCGCTCCAACTCGAAAGAAACGTCAGGATACTGATCGCCCGCTGCGCGTAAGGCTCAGGTCCCTGTCTCTGGGCAGCTCCGTAAAGGGAACCCATTCTCGATATCAACTAGTCGCGGGGCCACATTATCGACGAGCTATGCCGGTCGATTTCGAGAAACCTCACTCCGAGTATCGCTATGCTCAGCACGTGCTTTCGATACTACGAAGGCCCATTCATCCAGGGCCTAAGCCCGCCTTTCGGCGGGCTTAAGTGTTTAGCGTATGGTTCCTGGACGGTTCCAGATGATGGTGAAGGTATTGGGATCATCCTGGCCTGACGTCGGTCCAAGATTGGCGTGGATGCGGCGGGCGAGCTCAGGTGTATCGATCATCAGCGCGATATAGGTGTTACCTGTTGATTTGACTGTTCGGATCCAGGCAGCACCTACTTCGGCACGGTTTGACAGGATACGATAGTCCGGCGATTTCTCGCTGGTCTTTGTGATGGGCACCAGCTTGATGGGAGCGTCGATGGTTAGAGTGCGCAAGAAACCTTCGTAGGTGCCGTTTTCTTTGTAGGTGACGTAACCGATTGCAGACATTGTCTTACTCCTTAACCGAAGGGACTATTCCCTTCGTAAGAGATCGGTCGAACAGCTGATAAAGCGGATGCGCCAAGGTTTGGTTGAGCGTGTTTTGCAGCGTAGCGGCCGCGAGGAGACGAGACGTCGGGGAAAACACGCGTTGCGTCAGCACAAGCATGGCCTTGCGCATCCGCTGAAGCGGTTCAGATTTCAGACGAAGGAAATTAAGCCCAGCTTTAAGAAGCAGCATGAACTGTAGCCGGTTCAAGCAAAAAGGGAACTAAGCCATAGACTTCACAGCAGGTCAAAAAGTCATCGACAAGAGACACATACAGTCCAGTTCGCAATGCGGATCGTCCAAAAACGCAGTAATAGGTCTGATTATGCGGGGAGATGCCAAATACAGTCTGCGAAACGAGCTTGACTGATCTGTGCCAATAGAAGGCAGTTTGCAGTTTGCAGTTCGAAGTCATTTCATGTCGCCTCGCTGATCAGGTTCGCGATGAAACTGCCTGCTACACGAAATCAAGATCGACAAAACAAGAGCTCGCCAACAACTGTGCGTTTTCTTGATCGTTAAACTGGCCGCGCATGCAGGACATAGCTTTATCATCGATGCATTACGAGGATCTGCCTTAGTGCGTTTTAGATCCTTCCATTATTATCCGATGGCCGATGGGGGCGTTTGACACTCGACCGACACCGGGGGTGTGTTGTTTTCATCCATGAGAACGCGGCTTGAGCGCATCTATCAGTAAAATTTGACGGTCACTCATCCCCCGGTTGCCAATGTGAAGCTTATGATCAGCGTTATATGGATACTCGGGCCTTTTCAACCTTGGCGAGCCTTGTTGAGCCGCCCTGCCTCAACCCCTTAAACTCACCTATGTTCCGTCAGGTTGGGTGTTGATGATAGCCCTTGAAAACTCGCGGCTTTCGTCGTTGAGGCGATCCTCGGCGGCCCGGAAGACAAGAGAATATTTCGATCTAAACATGCTTCGGCCTGTTCGATGCATCATCGTAAGCGCAATTAATTTGCGCGAGATGCCAATGCTGGCATCGCCTTCTGAGCGAACTTAAGTCGAACTGAAAAATTGAGGTAATTCCTGAACCGTGGTTGTAATGGTCAAAACCAGGTCTTGTTCTAGTTATACAGCTAAAAATAGCATACTATAAAAACAGAAACCAATCGTTGACTTCCGACCAGGAGTCGTTTAAATAAAATATATCGATCTTTTGCTTGCCGAGCTTTGTCTATCGCGCGATTGGCACCGCGCTCTAAGCGAACTTCTCTTTCAAAATTATTCGGTTTTCACCTGCATTGCGTGTGCTATGCAGTCCCTCACTCTATGCTTTGAAAGGGTTCATTATGACCACTGGCACAGTAAAATGGTTCAATTCTACTAAGGGCTTCGGCTTTATTCAGCCTGACAATGGCGGTGCGGATGCGTTTGTTCACATCTCTGCCGTCGAACGCGCCGGGATGCGCGAGCTCGTGGAAGGCCAGAAGATCGCTTTTGACCTTGAGCGTGACAACAAGTCGGGCAAGATGTCGGCCGGTAATCTCCAGGCCGCATAAATCAAACGACTATCCGCACTTTGGTGTTCAGAAATGCTCTGGCGCTATTTTCGGCACAAAACCAAGAAGGTCAGGCATGTTGCCTGACCTTTTTTAATGCTTCGAGAGTCTGCGGTTCTGCTACGAGATGAGACGTTGTCAAGAAATGCAAACAATCTGGCGCGAAGCCGAGGCATGCCTTTGGAAGCACCAAATTACTATTCATATTTGGCAGGTGCGCTGCCGAAGTATTCGATTTCCCATCAAGAATGGACCAGAGCTGTCCCGGCGGCTTTGTGTCCGTCACATCTGCTAAGCCCTGAAAGATCGAGTGATATGCCGATCGCAGAACGCTAAGTTGGCTCGACGGCCAGTGTTACTGAGGTACAGCTACGCTCCTTGATGCGGAACTCTCGATCTGGTAATCCACGCGGCAGCGGTCGTCTTTAACGTTACGAGCGCAATTCAGTAAAAACAGCAGCTCGACTTGCGCTCTATGCTTGTAATCTTCCTTTATTGTTCGGGAATTTCGCCGGGTTTGTAATTGGGTAGTCTTCCAGCCGGCAGGATGGATACAAGTGCAAGCCCTGCCATTATCAGGAAGCCGATTTTTAGCGCTAATAGTCTCGACTCGGTGTTGATACGTAATGCTTCCTGCTTTTGCTCGGGGGTTGCGGTGGTCGTCGCAATGACGCTTGCTAGCTGCTCATTGCTCACGAATGTAATGCTGTCCAAGTTGACTTCAGACTGAATTTCAATTGGCAATGTTGGGTTTTGAGCAAGTTGTCGCATAACTGCGCTACTGAGCAAACCGACCAGCAAGGCACCGGCGACGGCAGTTCCGACGGCTGCGGCAAGATTGTTGGTCGTTCCACGCAATGAGCCAACATCCCCGGCGAGTTCTTTTGGAGACGCGGTTACCAACACGTTGAAAAGAAGTGTAACCAACGAACCCTGTCCGATGCCAAAAAGTATCAGGCCCGCCAGAACCGGGATCGAGCTCCAGTCATTCCGGACCACAAAAGCCAGCCAAATGAGTGCTACCGCACACAGACCAAAACCACAGCGGCCAATTTGTCTGGGCGATAGCTTGTCGTAAAACCGAACAATGAGCATTGCGGCGAAAAAGACTGTTAGATTGAATGGTAGCATTGCAACCGCGGTTGCAAGAGGCGAGCGCCCTTGGACGATTTGGATATAGAGCGGTACGGAGAAATTGAGCGCTGCCTCCAGTGCCACGACCGCGAACATTGCAAAGACTGCAGCACGTTCTTGTGGGGAATCAAGAACCTGAAGTGGCAGAAGTGGGGTCTTATTGCTAGCCTCGCGCCTACGCGTCCAAAGAAAGAATGCTTGCCCTAAAACGATTCCAAGTAAAATGAGAACCGGTGCTGGCGATAGGCCGAGAATGTTGAATGGGGCAGAAGGTCTCGCAAGCATTAGTCCCCAGCCGTTGAGATTATTAAACCCGAAACTGATAGAGATTATAGCAGCAGCGGCCAGGATGACGCCGATGGCATCAATTTTTACCTCTGGACGCCCATGATCGGGTCGCAAACGAAAACTCAAAACAAAAACGAGCGCGGATACCGCAATCAGAATGCCGAAAACGGGCCGCCACCCAATATAAGTCCCGAGCACGCCGCCTATAAGAAACGCGAGAACTCCGGCACCTGCGCGGGCAGACCCCAATGCCCCGAGGGCGGTCGCTTGCTGACTTCCCTGGTAATTTTGTGCTATCAATGCGACCAGTGCAGGTACGATTACTGCGCCAGCCGCGCCGCAAAGGGCCTGGGCCGTTATCATCGCACTCGCGTTGGGGCTCAGAGTCATAAGAATTTGTGCACCACCAAAAACAATGACCGCCAACCGAAAGACCCGCAATGCTCCAAATCGTTGGACGAGCTTGGCGCCGAGCATAACGAAACCGGCGACAATCATTGAATATGCTACGATACCTGTAGCTACGACAGTCGGCGCAACACCGAAACTCTCGACCATGCCCCCGAGTGCGACAGGCAATGAGGCGACGTTAAAGGACATGATCGCCTGACCAAATGCGATAGCGACCATAGGAAGCCACGAGTTGCGGTCCTCAGAGTGTAGTCCATCTGTTGAAGCTGCCATCGCCGATAATTCCCTCTCGCAATGTGATAGATCGATCGAAGTTCTCGACATTTTGGGAAGTGTTAAACCCCGCTAGGGGAAGACATAAGCAGATCGAGCCCGAGACGCTGCGAAAGGAATTGCGCGGCCAATTGTCCCCGAACACTATTTCCTGCGTCGTCAAGGGGTGGAGCGAAGGTCCCGAGACCACCCTTGCCGGGTGAAACTGTCGCTATCCCGCCGCCGATACCGCTTTTGCCAGGCAGGCCGATCTCATAAAGCCAATCTCCGGAGGTTTCATAAAGGCCCGCAGTTAGCATGACTGCAAGTGCGTAATGACAGACATCTGGCTTGACGACCTGCTCGCGTGTCAATGGGTTAACACCACCATGTGCCAACGTTGCTCCCATGACCGCAAGGTCCCTTGCACTGACATTCAATGAACATTGCCGTGTGTAGAGTTCGACCGCCTCAGTTGGGTCGCTGAAGATGCGCCCGGTGCTTTCAAGCATCCAAGCGATACTGCGATTGCGAAAATTTGTTTGCTTGGCTGAGGCATATACTTCCTCACTAATGGAAAGATCACGCCCGGCGAAACGGGACAAGCCCTCGTGAATAAAGCGCCATTTTTCTTCTCCATTTTTGCCTGGAACAAGACTGGTCGTTGCGATAGCCCCTGCATTGACCATCGGATTTGTACGGCCGTCGGGGTTACGCTCGATACCAGCCAGAGAATTGAAGGCATAGCCGGTCGCATTTACGCCCAGACGTTCACGAGCGCCCGTCGCACCAATGAGATCGCAGATAAGGGCAAAGATAAATGGCTTGGAAACGCTCATAATAGTGAATTCATGATCAGCATCACCTACAGAAAATGTATCTCCGCTGACGCTAACAACACAAATCCCATACAGATCTTCCGAAACACTCGCCAAAGCCGGATAAACTTGAGAGTTTTGTCCCAACTTCACGGTTCGGAAACGCTCATGTGCTTCGATAATAAGTTTTTCAACCCTGTCAGAGGGGGGGCAAACTTCCCGTAGAAATGAATGTTTTATCCGGATCAACAAGGGGATTAAGCAAATCCATGCATTACCCTTTCTGGCGGTTTCAAAGCTTATTTTATAAAACTTTAAAGATCATATGCTAATCAGACCACAACTTCGCACGCAGCACAACATGAATCTAATTGTTTGCCAATCGAATATTAGATTTCTCTCTATACATTATAAAATATTTGAAGAGCGGAAGATCAGTGGTTCAGGTTTGATATTCTTAGAATGAACTAGCGATTTTAATCCAAAGAGGATGATTATTCGCTCTACAACGAATTGAGGTATAATTGGAAACTAGGTTCACCTTTATTGAAGCCACGGACGACCTGCGGCTATCTGGTACTGTCAATGTGCATCAAGCAGTCAGACGCATGAGGACTCCGCAGACATTGACGACACGCTGCACTTGATTTTCTTTTAAAGTCGTTCGCATGGTCCGATGGGGGAATGGGTTCGAATGGGTTTTCTTTAATGGAGTTTTCGAACCATTTCGAAAACGCGTTGTGCCGCGAGTTCTGGATCTTGCAGGGAATCTTCAAATGCCCGCAACACAAATTGGGCCAGCAGTGTCTCTTGTTCGTATGAATCTGGTTGGGTTTCGAGTAGCTCGCAGCATCGGTAATAGGCACGTTGCACGTTCTCGCGCTCATTTGAGGTAAGGATGGCTTTATAGAGCTCGCTCGTAAAGGGCATTTGTCTCTCCTGCCTACAGATTTAACGGCGTAAGGCCGCTAAACCGCAAGCAATCTTTCGTTTACCCGCGTCACAAGACCGTGCTCAGGTTAAATGTGAGTGCAGGCGCTTTGGATCCGTCATCGTCGTCTTCATCAGCATGAGGCCGATACGATGAGAAAAATAACCAGGAGGAGTGTCGCTCGCGTTCAACCTTGTCTGATCGCTATCGATCGGCATAACAATAAAGCTGATCATAAATAAGAAAGCCAGACCTGTTCATTCTGAGATGTCTCTCGAGGGGTCTAGAGGTCAAACTGAGCGTTTTTTTCTTGTCACCCAATCGATAGCGATCAGTCGCTCTAGACTATAGCAGCGCACGAACGTCTGAATGCAGCGCTGTCACGCCGGGTATTCATTACGTTGAGTCCAGGCAAATTAAAGCGTTGAAAGCGGACGGAACCGAGCTTTAGAAGGTATTATGGTCGCTCACCGTGTTGCCAGTTAGCCCGGAGTAGCTTGGTGGGGCATCGGATTTTAAGGAATTCGTCCAGGAGGAGTAATTTAAGACTGCTTCAATCGGATGAAATTGAGTGGCGCGGCTATCACGAAAGGTCCTGTATGCCTGCGGTTTTGCTATCTCTAAGGCCCTAACTGCACTCATGAACTTATAAAGTGCTATTCTTGATTGAATCCTGGTCAATCGGGTGCCTGAACAGTTCAGTCCATTTTACTTAGTGTCTTCCAAGTCAACTCTTGGAGGCGGGATGTGATCCATACGCGCCCTCCTGCTATTGCGCGGATATTTATTACGCCTAAGCCGAAACTCAAATATCCTTGCAACCCAAATCTTCGGCCCTCATTTTCTCGTCAAGAAAATAGACAGCAATGGGAAATTTTTTTAATATACAAAGAAGAATTTTTAAAAAAAATAAAAGATAGTTTGACGCAGGAAAAGGGTATATTGTAACATTCAGCCAGATTACTGCGCAAATACATCGAGAACGTAGTAAGATGGTAGGGGGAGCAAAATGTTTAAACTTCTAACGATCGCCGCCGCAGTTTGTGCCTGTGTCAACCACGTGCCGTGGCTCGTGACAAGGGCTGAAGCTCAGAACACTGTCGAATGTCGGTCAAGAGACTATAAATACGACGAGTGCTATGCCGGTCCTCTATCAAGGCCTCAACTCGTCCATCAGAGCTCGAGTGCCCCGTGCATCGTTAACAATACATGGGGATATAATCCGAGAAGTCGGTATATATGGGTTGCTCAAGGATGCTCCGGCGTTTTCGCCGACGTTACTGGTTACCATCATGGGCGAGGTGATACATTCGACCCCAATGCGCGCCGATACGATCATCGTGGTCATGATGTAGGTGGCGTCGTTGCAGGCGCTGTGCTGGGCGCAATCATTGAAGGGATGGTAACCGATAATAAGCATGCGCACCGCCACACGACGAGCAACTACAGGCATTCTGATGAGTATAATGGCTGCCATGGAGTTGGCTGCAGCGTCGACAGACCAGATAAATCTGAGTCAATCGACACCAGGCCACAATTTGACAGGAATGGAGAGCCGAACTTTGACACGGAAGGTAACTACATTGGTTGCCACGGTGTCGGCTGTTTGGTTGATAATCCAGATTAGTTCTCAGGCGTTTCCAAAGGCAGTGACAGCGAGAATGTCGAACCGTTAGTGTTACTGGTCGCCAATACCAAATCCCCGCCATTCTGACGAGCGATCTCACGGGCAATGTAAAGCCCGAGTCCTGAACCGCTCGCAGTTTGGCCTTTTGAACGATAGTATTTCATGAATATGAGGTCACGATCTTTGTCTGGCACGCCGTTACCGGAGTCGGAAACGTTGACCAATGCCATCCCTTGTAGCTTCGATAAATGCACATGCACGGGGTCTGGAGCGGAGGAATATTTCAGGGCATTTTGAAGTAGGTTGTGGACTGCGATCTCAAGCAGAATACGATCGCCCTTAACAACCAACTCGTCAGATCGTTGCACTTTGATACGATTTGCAGCGTCGTCGTCGAACCCGGCCATGGCCGTCTGCAGTACTTCGTTGAGGTCGAGTAGTTCCAAATTCGATGCAGGCGACGGTCCGGCATCCAGTCGATCACCTGCCAGAACATTTTCAATCAGCGTTGCCATTCGTTTAACGGTTCGACTGATCTTCGCGATCCGCATTTTGACGTGGTCAGATCCATCTGCTAACGCAACTAGTAGATTGTCAGCAGCAACACCAATAACAGCGAGTGGGCCCCGGAACTCGTGCGACACTACGGCAACAAAATTGCGTTGCAGCGCTAACGCAGAATTTACAGAATCCAACGACTGTTTAAGCTTATCTTCAAGAAGGCGACGGCGTTCCACCTCTGCCTCAAGGGCACGATTGCTTTCCGCAAGCTCAGCGGTCCTCTCGTGCACCTTAACTGTCAGGTCGCGTTCGGCCGCCTGAGAAATGGCAAGAACCCGTTCTTGCTCGGCTCGCAAACGCCTATCCACCCGCTGTCCCACCACATGCCCAGTAAGCAAGATTATGAGTAAGCCGAGCCCTGCCACGAGGCTCGCCACCATTAAATGCTGTTGACGCAGTGGGCCCAAATGATCCAAAGACGCGAGTGTTACAAGCTGATACTCCGCGTCGTTAAGTGGTTTGCTACGCATTAAATATTGGTGACCGTCGATAATCCAGCGATCGCCTTGCATCGCTCCATCTACGGGTCGAATATCCATCGGCTCTCCCGGCCCTTCATCGCTGTCGGACGGCAAAGAAACTTCTTGAGGCATCAATGCCGCAACATTGCGAAGCGAGAATGGTTGGGAAGACGCGGTGGTTACGCGACCCTGACGATTGACGATCAGTGCAATGTGTCGACCGGTAAGATACTGCGCCATAATGGGGGCGTCAAATCTCACTGTAACAGAACCCAAAGCTTGCCCGTTCGCGTCATCTATGCGGCGTGTCATAAAGTAGGAGGGCATTTGATTAAGGCGGGCGATACCAAATAGCTGGCCTTTTCCTGTCCGCAATGCATCCAGCAGATATCGTCTCCCGGTGTAAATCTGGCCGAGGATATTAAATGATTCACTCCACTGACTGGTTGCAATCGTATCATGCGAGAGATTGTTCATGTAGATACGAGCATAAAGGAGATCGTCGGACAGCTCTGTCATGAAGTCGCCCACTCCGCGAACCAGCGGATCTTTCATGAGTATTTTTGCTCGTTCCTCGCGCGTTAATTCTGCGAAACCCGGGGGATCGATCCGGTAACGCGATGCTAGCTCTACGACACGGTTCTGCCCGGTCACCATATTTGCAACACTGTTCATTTCCAGGAACAAGCGATCGACGACAAGTGCAGTTGTTTGGGCTTCATAATCAGCGCTCGCGCCAAACCTGCCGAGTTCTTGAGCCATGATGCGCTGCCACGCCCAGTACCCTACACAAGCGATTAGTAAAAGCCATGCAAGGCCGATAGCAATAGTGATCTTACGAACATTCGAGCGGTGATTTTTTTGTTCTTGTTGACTGTCAGCGGGGGAATTTTTGTCCAACATGAACCTAATTTGCTCCCAAGGCCGAATAGAGATTGCACGTTGGGAGTTGATTTTTTTGATTAATTTTTTCCCTCAACACGATACCTCCTTGCCTATTTCACCCGAGTCGATCGCAATCATAAGCCACATCGACCAAAATTTCTGCCTAAATCCCCTCGCGCGAGCAAACTTCAGCGACAATGTGGCAGACTGACCGAGTCTCAGCCGGGAAAATTCAGTCGACGGCCCCGTCCGGCTTCACCTGGAGGAGAGGCGCCAGACGACAGAGCAGCGCAGTGCTGGCCATGTTTGTTTGGCTTGGATGTCGCATGCGAATTCGGCGATTTGCCTAGCTGCAAGCGCTCCAGGATAGACTAAGTCATTGCCATTAGTGTTCGTGACACGCCCCAGCCATGGCGTGCAACTATCATATGGAGAGATAGAGAGTGACAGTCGGTGTCATTTCCCGAAATTGTGAAAACTGGTTTCAATAGCTAGCCTCGTATGAACTTGAAGTTGCACCGACAGCAGTCAAGCTCCTGAATTTTCTGGAATGTCACCGTTTCCGTGGCTTCTTTAACGCTTGATTATTGAAATGTTAAAAAGATGAATACAACGAGATATTTGAACGGCCCAACTGAGACAGAGATTGAAAGCGCTGCATATCAAGACGAGTGTGTCTTTGCCCTTGAGCCATCCATCCACAAGCTCCTTGAAATTGCAGTTGAAGTGGGTTGGGATAAAGATCAGGTACTGTTCGCTATTATGCTGATTATTGCCCGTCAGGTGACCGATAATCCGATTGTTTCAGAACATCTGACACGCCGCAATAATCTGCAGTAGCATGGCGGTGTCTACAAACGTGCAAGGGAATGGAAGCGACTGTCATGAAACGATTTGGTGTTTCACGCAAATTGTGTGTCTCATCAATCGAAAACCCGCGCACCAGGATAATGCGCAAGAACTTTGGCTTACGCAGCAGGTTGATTATTTGCGCCGACCCCTACTGCCCCGCAATCGTTAATGAACACGATGATGCGAAGCGGAAAATCGGTGCGAATTCAATCGATATTGCCGCTAAATTCTCTTCAGCATTACTGCTTGCGGTCTCGCACAGGTTGCCGCTTGTCCAATGTCGAGAAATTCGATAACCGATTTGCTGGGTATTGAGAAAGTTAGCAATGGCTGTCTAGCCATTCTGGGAGAGCCTCGAAAAGCACTGCTGAACGGGAGACTCGGTGCGAAAATGAAACAGCTAGATTTAAGGGTGCGATCGTTGTTTGTTTAATACCTCGCTCGATCTGAAGCAGCTTCCACATTTTTTACGCGTTGATATTGCTGATGATATAGACATTATAATGAGAAAATGAGATCGATAGAAGGCGTTATTCTGGGGGCGGGCCAATGAACGGTGAAATTTCTTCCACACGCAGCAAATTTGTGAAATCACCGCTCATTTACCTTGTCGAAGATGATGATGACCTTCGTGAGGAACTTTTAGTCGGTTTAACCGAGCAAGGCTTCGTAGTTCATGGATTTGATGGCGCGGGGCCGTTTTACAAAGCTTATGCCGCCAAGCCCGCCGACATAGTCATTCTGGATGTGGGTCTAGAGGGTGAGGATGGACTTTCTATTGCAACTCATTTGCGGACATCTCAATCCGTTGGGATCATAATGGCAACAGGCCGTGGCTCCGTCGATGATCGGATCGATGGATTATCCACGGGGGCAGACGCGTATCTGGTCAAGCCGGTCGATATCCGGGAACTGGCTGCTACCATTCAAGCGCTGAGCTCCCGCCTTAACGCACGAGGCGTTGTTGCATCAACTGCTGTGCCAGCTTGGTCGCTGCTGGAAGGAGGCTGGATCTTATCTGATGGTCTGGGCAATCGGTTACGCCTCACAACGGCCGAACAGCGACTGCTGAATGGCTTGTTCCGCGAGCGTGGGCAAATTGTTGCGCGGCGCGCTTTAGTGGAGGCGTTGGAGGAAGATGTCTTTGAATATGATTATGCGCATCTTGATACAATAATCAGCCGCCTGCGCCGAAGGGCAAGAAAGGCGAAAATGGAACTTCCTTTACATGCCATACGTGGAATGGGCTTTTCATTTTCCGATTAGGCTTCAAACGAAACATCGACCTTGCGCCCAAGGGATGGCTTTGACGATAAACGCATTATCTCTCTAAGGTCGTGCGAAGTCATGAAGTTTTAGTGACACTCAATTCGCTCCGTAGTCACCAAACTTCCATGTGTGTTTTACAGCTCGCCGAATCTGGCTCCGTCGAAGTCAAGGCGCTGATGGTTTCTTTCCAGCACGTGTCATCGAGCTTTCGAACCAAGCTATAGTCCGCGACGCTTTACCCAAAACTATCAGGCGCCATTCATCCGTGTTAGGGCAGGCGGCGCTCGAAAATTTCCCTGTTGTGGCCATTTTCCACGCAATTATCACTCAGGCGGCTGTCATGAAGTGAGAGGATGTGATGGTCCCAGCAATTGTGGGGCTTTCACGTGGCTAGTAAAATATCCCCGAGAGCACTTCATCTTTGGGCCTAATCGCTACACCGGTCTGATGGGCTCAGATGGAGCGAATATTGAAGCAGTGCGGGAGATTAGCTTTATATGTTCATTGTGCCCGATCCGCAGGCAAAAGCCATCTACCAAAAGCGCGTGTTCCAGCTCCTGGGTTCGGCCTGCCTTTTATCATTGTTTACAGGATTGATGCTTTCGCCGGCTCGGGTCGCGTGTATGTTGACCACAGGTCAGTATACCGTTAACGTCGGTTCGACTTGCGTTGATAATACTGCGAGCTTTAGCTTAGTTTCTCGTAGCTCGCAAATTGCAACTCTCATTGTCCATGACGGTGGAGCTCTCACTTTCACGGGTGCAGACGTTGAAATCGGTGTCATTAGTGGTGCCAGACATTCCGTTCCCATTGGTTATCCTACGGGTGCTGGCAGTTTGATTGTCGACAGCAACCTTAAGAACAAAGCCGTGAATGGCACGAACCAATGTGCTTTATATGTCACCGGCTCGGGTTCCTCTGCAACTATCCCTGGTAATTTCATTGCTATACGTAATGGTGGATCAGGCGGGGCCGCTCTTCAGATAACGGCGGGCACCTCGCTCTATGTGGGCGGAAATACGCATCTCAATTCCAATGTGACCAACCCGTTGCGTTCTGGCGGCGTCAACAATTTTCAAGGGAAAGTTGTTGCGACAGCGACTGCAGCAACAGCGGTTGTGACCACCATGATCGATTCAGAGACTGAAATTATTGGCGAACTACGGGTGAATGCGCCTCATTCTACCGGTATTGGACACCAAATGAACGGCGGGTACCTGACCGCCAAACAGATCAGCACTGTGAGTGCCGGCGGTAACGCAATTGATTCAACTAGGGGAACAATATCCCTGGGGGGGCTCAGCCAGGGCGTGGTCGCCGGAAAAACAGTCGTTTCGATCGGACCGCAAGCGTCCTTTTCGTTAGCAAATGCTAAGGGCGTGATGGTAGGCGGAACTCAAGATCAAACCATCAGCCTTTCCGGAAACATCAGACGTGCATCATCGGCACTGCTTGGCAATACTGTTACCGGGCAGAAATCAGATGTTTAGTTCCAAAACGGCGCTGTTGTATCTGCGGCCTCTGGTGTCGGATATAAGGACAATGCTGGTGACGGGCCTTAGCCTTAACCACACATCTCCTGGCAGGATGCAAATGGCATGATGAGCCGTAGCCATTTGTATGGAATAGCAAATCTCTATTCCGAATTTCTCGATGGCACCAAGGTCGATGTTTCAGGCGTTGGTTTCACCTCAGAGCAGGAACGTGTTTGGGCCGGGCTAGGAGCGGGTGGGACTTCTAACTGGAGTGGAGACAAGTATTCGCTTTACGGCGAGGGCCTTATGACGACGAGCCTGAAGAATTTCGGAGAAAGTTATTTCTTTAAAGGAAATATGGGGTTCCGTTTGAAATGGTTACTGCTCGCC
Source organism: Ochrobactrum sp. BTU1 (assembly GCA_018798825.1). Classification (NCBI taxonomy): domain Bacteria; kingdom Pseudomonadati; phylum Pseudomonadota; class Alphaproteobacteria; order Hyphomicrobiales; family Brucellaceae; genus Ochrobactrum; species Ochrobactrum sp. BTU1. Next base: position 259,926 of record CP076357.1, read on the forward strand.
CTCGATTTCATTTGCAGCATTGGTCGGAACTCTCCGAGTTCGGGCGAACTACGTCTGAGCTGAATCGGACCCGCCTCCGATCGACACTTTGTTCGCCCGATGATCCATGCGCCAGCCTTGAATTTTGGAAAAGTGGAATGACCGAGTTTCAAATCAATAAAGTTCGAGAAACCATTATTGTTGTGAATGAGACGAACAAAGATACTATTCGCGAATGCCTGGATAGTATTCTGAAATCGAATATCTTCGGAAGATCATACCGCATTAAGATGTTTCTCCTCTATGTTGTGGATGAATCTCTCGAAGGGCGGGCTGCATTGCTAAAAGAATATAGCATTGCGGTCGATGTGTTTGGGAAAGGCGAGTTTACAAATTATACCGATGATTCAGTTGTACGGACGAGCGCAAATCGTCTCCGGCTCATGTTGGGCCAGTATTATGCAACAATTGGATCTGACGACGTCATTCGCATTGAAATCCCTAGAGGAAGTTACATCCCGCAATTTTACGCGATAGAACGCGTAAATGAAGACCACCCGACCTCTCAACCAACATCTTTGCAGCGTGATGAGCCTTTATTCCTGCCTGACCCGCACTGGGTGCTCAGAAAACAACCGCAGAGTAATTTGGCCAGCCGGCTCAACCAAAAATGGATAGTTACCCTCTCATTTTGTTTAGTTTTATCTGCCCTGTTCTTCTCCAGTCTATGGGCTTCGCAAGAAGAGAACTTACGCATATTGGTACGCAATACAGCTCCGCGTGGCGTGGTCACTCAGGAAGAGTTTGAATTCAAAAATTATCTGATCTCACATCTTTTGGAACAACAGCAGGCCCAGATACTGGATCCGAACATAAACTTGCAAAAGGCGACGCGCAAATCGGACTATTTTCTGGATGTTGAGCTATTTAAAAGTGGCAACAATACCAGCATTGTTTCCATGCTTGTTGAAGCTCGCTCGAACAGAATTGTCTGGATGGACACAGTTGCTCTGAATGACTCCCCTAAAACTCTTGAAACAGCGTCCACCAATCTGGCGCAGAAGGTTACCATAGAAGCGCTCAAGTTGCGTGCGAACGACTAGCGCGCAATTCCTTTCTACCAATGTTGGGTTCTTCCCTTCCATCGCAGACTAAGGCGCAGGAGAGGAACTGTTTTTATGTCTGCGACATTTTTGCAACGTATGAGGGAAATGTGTTTTTCAACACGTGCAATTCTACACTTTGATCTCGCTATAATCGGTGCATTAAGCTTAGCACCGCGCTGTTTCGGATCGGTCAAGAATGAGATCGAAGTCTCGGGATATGATCTTTTCGGTACAGAGCTCGACAAAATGACGTCTTCTTTGAAACTTGCATGAGCGATATTCATTTCAGCATTTTATGGAGATTTACGCCACAATACGGTCGACTGCGCCGCCCAAGCATGCATGTTCACTGCAAAAAGTGGCGGTGTATTACTGCTGGCTATCCAAAGTTCAGGGATAGAGCCGCACAATTGTTTCACCGCTATATGTCCGTCCTTGAGATTATCAGTCGACATCGGTTGTGCTTACTCGCGTTCAGGTTCGACATGAAGTGTCAGGAAGAGATATGATGTGATGTTGTTCGAGCTAATAAAGCAAGTTACGCATTAACTGTGTTTCATTGTGACTGACCTTCAGCGAGTCTGCACTCTACTTCGGTACAGAGTGTTGATGAGATTCCGTGCGGTCAATTCGAGGGGGAAAATGCGAAAACATACAGCTTTACTTTTCGGCAGTTGTTCCGTGCTCACATTCGTGGCGGTTTCTGCTTTTCCTGCATTGGCTCAGCAGGCTCCAAGCAATGCTGAACTTTATCAGATGGTTCTCACTTTGCAGCGAAACCAGGAGCGGATGGCCAATCGGCTTGAGCAGGCCTTGGCGGAAACTGCACGTCTTCGTCAAGAGTTGGCCACAGTCAATCAGGCGGTCGCTCAGAACCAGGTAGCTCTCCAGAACCAATCCGTTCAAGCGCGAATGTATGGCACGGGCCAGCAGCTCGCCGATAATCGCGCGGTTGCTGCACCTAATTTCTCTGTAGGATTTGGTGGTGGTGGCAATGGCGACGAGCAATTCGGCTACACCGAAGGTTCGGTTGCCGTGCCGCTCGGAGACAAATACGGCTTTCAGGTGGATGGTATCGGCGGTGTGACGAGCGAAAGCGGGTTCGCCGGAGCTGCAGCACATCTGTTTAGACGCGATCCGAAGAAAGGTGCACTTGGCCTTTACGGTAGCTATCTTTACAGCACCGGTACCTATGACAATGACGGTTTCCTTGAAAACGGTTATGTCAACAGCAAGTTAGGCGTCGAAGGGCAAGCCTATCTGGGCCGTTTCACGCTTGACGGGCTTGCTGGCATCGAGTGGAATTCGCTTGAAGAATCCTTTGATCCGTTCGCTCAAGGTCGCGTGAATTATTATGTGACTGATAATTTCAAGGTTGGTACCGGCTTAAATTATAGCGGTGCATTTGGCGGTTCCACGCAATTGGTTGGTGGTGCTGAGTATCTCACTGATTTCGGCGATGTTGCGACGACCCTTTACGGCGATTTGTCGTATGATCTCGATAAGAATAATCGAAGCGACAGTAATCGATTCTCAGCTATGGCTGGATTGCGTTTCCACTTTGGTACGCAAGGGAAAGCGACTACTCCTAAGACAGTATTCTGTAAAGATCCTTCGCAGAATTACTCATGTGACGTAACACCGGATCAGAGCGATTATTACGCCGATAAACCAGGGCGGACTCTCATCGAGCGTGATCGCAGCGACTTTATGCCTAATCGTCTTGGAACAGATGTTCGTAATCTGCCACGTCAGACGAGCGATGCGTGGGGACTGCCTGGTGTTCCAGGTGCACCTGGCGCTCCAGGTGCTCCAGGCGTAGGTACCCCTGGCGCCCCAGGTGTCCCAGGAATAGGCACTCCGGGCACTCCAGGCACTCCAGGCACTCCAGGCACTCCGGGTGCACCCGGGGTAGACGGAACGCCGGGCGCTCCTGGTTCAGACGGAGCACCAGGCGCACCAGGAGCAGAAGGACCAACAGGCCCAGCAGGTCCCGAAGGACCAACAGGCCCAGCAGGACCCGAAGGACCAACAGGCCCAGCAGGTCCCGAAGGACCAACAGGCCCAGCAGGACCCGAAGGACCAACAGGCCCAGCAGGACCCGAAGGACCAACAGGCCCAGCAGGACCCGAAGGACCAACAGGCCCAGCAGGTCCCGAAGGACCAACTGGCCCAGCAGGTCCCCAAGGACCAACAGGAACTCCAGGAGAGAGCGGCGCGCCGGGCGAACCTGGGCCTAACGGACCTCCCGGACCTTCAGGACCTCCCGGACCTCCCGGACCATAGGGATTTTAAGGTCCACCGAGGCGAGTTGGACTAGAGGGTTCACAGGGCTCCTCGAGAGTGGGCTTCTAAAAATTATGCTGACAAAGGGTGCTGCAGATATTACTCTGCAGCACCTTGAATGAGAGCGGGAACCATTTGAATGAGCGGTACAAGACTTGATTGCATGATCCAGGCGCCGAATCCTCCGCAGCTTATTGCAGCGGAAGGAACACGCGAATGGATGGATGATACCAATCATCATTTTGCTTATCGCTGTACTCCACTGTCAATTGCAAATGCGAGTGGCTGGGAATTATTAAACCCGGTGAGCATCACCGTGACTTGGAACGGACATAGCACAACAAATGACATAACATTTCGTGTGCATGAGCCAAATGTAACCCACAGGTTCATTAGTTCCACATTTGGCCACGGAATTGTGACCTTTCATCCTGGCTACGTCTTCAGAACGGATCCTGGCTGGATGGTCTGGGCTCGAGGATCTCCTAACAGAATGAAGGACGGGATTGCTCCGTTAGACGGAATGGTCGAAACGAACTGGCTCCCGTTCAGCTTCACAATGAATTGGCGTTTTACACGTCCAGGATCGGTCACGTTTGAAAAAGGCGAACCGTTCTGCTTCATAACTATGGTGCCTAGTGTAGCGATCGAACAGGTGCAACCTATTATTCGCCCTATGGAGGACGATCCGGAATTCCATAAGGAATATAAAGTTTGGACCAGCGAACGACGCTTGTTTAATGCTGGCTTGCAAATGAACGATGAACTGACGACGGAAGCCAAATGGCAAAAAAACTATCTGAGGGGCGCGTCGTCGACTGGAACTTCAGTAGCTGACGAAAACCATCGAGTTAAACGTACGCTAAAGTCTCCTATCCATATTGACGATTTGCGGCGTGCTCTCGTTGGAACTCAGTCGAGCGCCGATGAGTAATGTTGCTCTGAGGTTCGAACAGATGCGTAAGCGAGATCCACATTGTTTGATATTAAAACTAAACGGGGATTGCGCCGCGTAACGAAGGAATTGCTGCTCGGCGTTTTCTTTCTTACTCCAGTCATCATGTCCTCATGCACTACGGCGGATCAAAACTCGAGCGCTGAGCTTGCCCGGAAAACGGAGCAAGCTAAACTGGCTTATCGTAACGAGCCATATGAGGTATATCTTGTAGATCGAAGAAAGTTCGATTCTCGATTTTCACCCGTCGATGTAAAGCCTGCGGAACAACTCGCCGCTGGAACGATATTGATCGATACCTCGCAAAAGTTCTTGTATCTCTACAATGGGAATGGAACTGCCCGTCGTTATGGGGTTGCAGTCGGCGCTAGTGGTTATGGTTGGTCAGGCACGGCTGAAGTCGGGCGCAAAGCCACATGGCCAGCATGGCACCCCACCGATGACATGCGCAACAAAGCTCCGGGTTTGCCCCGACGGATAGAGCCAGGAACGCACAATCCACTCGGCGCGCGCGCCTTGTACCTTTATCAAAACGGTGTTGATACGCTTTACAGAATTCACGGCACATCGGAACCCTGGACCATTGGTACCGAGGCATCGTCGGGATGCATTCGAATGCTCAATGAAGATGTGATTGAGCTATACAATCTCGTTTCACCTGGTGCGACCGTAATTGTGAAGTGATCCTCTCTTTGTTGAGTAGTTTATCTGTTCAATGGTTAGAGGAAATTCTCCGCTACAATTACGGGTAAAGGTATCAACGGCTTCCACGATGTTGTGACTGCCCTCGCTAACGTCACCGTGAATAATGGCGGGTCGCTACATGGTTACGATGGAAATAGGGCTTCAATAAACTGATAAAAGGAAATAAGATGAGTGTATTCAGCTCGATTAGAAACGCAATCTTTGGGAAGGCTGTTGCGGCCGAAATCTCAGAAATCTCTGTTGTCACAACCGAAAACCAAGTGACATCAGATACAATCGAACAAGCGAAGCCAGTCAAGCCTTCTCAGCAAGTGGACGTTGCTGCCGTGCTGAACCGTGCGGTCGCTTCGAAGGGACAAACTTTACATTGGCAGACCTCGATTGTCGATCTGATGAAAGCACTTGACCTTGACTCCAGTCTAACAGCTCGGAAAGCCTTGGCTGCCGAATTTAATTTCACTGGCGATACAAACGATTCTGCATCTATGAATATTTGGCTGCATAAGGCACTACTTAGGAAACTTGCAGATCACGGCGGCGTGATTCCTTCTGACTTGATCAAGTAAAGCAAGAATAAAAATTACTTTTGGGGGTTACGTGATCCAATGAAGAAAGCAAAGGCTCCCAGCTTGTTCAATTGGATAGAAATCTAAGAATTCGCTGGTGAAATATACCATTGAAGGACAGGAATTTATCAAGACACCGTGGCTCCTTTTAAGATAGGCACTGCTTTACCCGCAAACACTAGGCAGTGCCTTACGCCTCTCCGGCAATTTGCCGGAGAGGCACAATCTCGACCAAAAAAAATTTGCTTCGACAGCTCTATAGTTGCCAACAGTAATTTTGGGCGGTTTGATGAGGGAAGTCGATGGACCCCGATAGGCAAATCGTCCTACCGTTAATCGCATGAACAGAAAGTTTCGCAATGGAACAAATACTAATCAATGTCGTGGCCGGTGCCCTGGGCGGTAACGCTGCTGGGAAAACTTCGTCGAATTTTGACATGGGAACCTTGGGAAACACCATCGCTGGGGCTGTGGGTGGTGGCGTACTAGGCCAAATTGTTACTCTACTGCTGCCAGCAATAACAGCTGCGGTGCAAACGGGTGATATGTCTGTCAGTGGAATTGTTAGCCAGCTTGTGTCTGGTGGGGCCGGTGGCGCTGTTCTTACAGCTATCATTGGCTTAATCAAAAATCGAAGTGCATAATAAGGGTAAGTTAAAAAATGACTCACAAGTTTGAAATCTATAAGGATAAAGCCGGAGAATACCGGGTTCGGTTCAAGTATAATAGTGAGATTATGTTCTCGACTGAAGGATATACCTCCAAAGCGAGTGCCCAGAATGCGATCGACTCGATAAAGAAGAACGGCCCGGCCGCTCCTATTGAAGATAATAGCTAGTACGATTCTCGACGGCCCGAGGTTTGAGTTTAGAGCGACGGGCGTGACTTATGTCTAGACCTGAGCTGGTGTAAATAACCTTCGCTAGTGATCATAACCAAAGATCGACCGTTGGTAGAAGAAAAGCGGCCCGCTACATCCCAAAGCGGGTCGTGAATTAAGCCGAGACTTCTATGCAACAAGAGGCTTGGGCGTGTACGTCACGTCATCTACCGCATCGATTTGTAATTCTTCGTCTAACCAGGTGCCATCACGTAATCAATTCACTCTTGATGGAGTTCATCTCTCTGACTAAGAGAATACCAAAGTTATTTAACTGAGAAGGTCGTAAGTCTCCCATTTGAGGATCAGACAAGATTTTGATCGTTCGCGATACAAAATTTGCAGGAATTCTCTTAGAGATTCCTGATAAGTTTCCGAATTTAAGAACTCTAAATATATATACTAGGATCAATGTCTACCCAACCAATTTCCATGGCCGATTTGCAAAGAACATCGTGCGGAAAGACATGAATTTCTCGTTTCAGAGCCTTAGAGCCTGAATCATAATGAACGTAACGATATCAGGCTCTTGCGATCCTTCTCGTGAGGATCGGATACTTGCGATGTAGATCCACGCTTCGGAGGAAGAGATGGTTTTCTCGAAGTCTTTGGCCAGTCTGCGACACCGTCCCAGCCATGCAAATGTGCGCTCGACAACCCATCGGCGTCGGAGTAATTCGAAACCTTCAACGTGATCGGACCGCTTGACGATTTCCAGTGTAAACTTACCAACCTTGTCCAGCCTACCTTTGAGCTTTGGTCCTGAGTAGCCACCGTCAGCAAAGATATGTCGCAACCACGGCCAACGTTTGAGAATGGTTTTCAAGACACCCGGCGCACCGTCTCTGTCCTGAATGCCCGCGGAATGGATCACCAGGCCAACCATCAAACCGAGTGTGTCAACAACGATGTGGCGCTTGCGACCGTTGATCTTCTTCCCCCGCATCAAAGCCTCGTATTCCGCCACTTTCGGTGGTCTTCACCGACTGGCTATCGATCACGCCAGCGGTCGGGCTGGACTGCTTTCCGGTCAGCTCGCGCGCAGCCATAACAAGCGTGTTGTTGAGGGCGCGCAACGTGCCTTCATCCCTCCACCGTGAGAGTATTTCTGCACCGTGGAAAACGGTGGAAAGTCCGTCGGCAAAAGCCGCCACGCACCACCCGAAGAAGCTATATAAAGAAGTGCGTTAACTACCTCACGCAGGTCTGTCTTTCGAGGACGTCCAAGCCGTCTGGGGGCTGGCATCAATGGTTCGATGATGGACCATTCAGCATCTGTTAAATCACTTGCGTAACGTGAATTCCGGCGTTCATACTGTCGGCGAGCGGTTTCAGTCCAGGCCATCGTGATCTCCATCGTATGTCAGAAATCCGATTGAATCATAACCTGCTGAAATCGCTCAACCCTTTTTGGAACAGGCTCTGAGACTGATCCCTGCTCGGCGAAGGAACCAATAAAAAACTCCAGTTGCTGTCACTCCTGTAACCACGGCCCAGCCGAAGCTGGAGCTTTGACTGGTGAACGGTAGGCCTGTCGTATTCATGCCGAATATTCCCGCGATCAAGGTTCCGGGGAGCAATAGCGCACTGACGACAGCCATAACTTTTAAACTTCGATTAGAGTCATCGGCAAGTTCGGAGGCGATTTCATCCTGAAGAAGGCGAGCTCGGTCGTTCACCATCAGAATCTCCCGATCTAACCGCTCTAGCCTGAGAAAAAGCCGTATAAGTACAGCGTGGGCTGAATCAGACAGTGCCCAGCCCAGTCTAGGAGCGGCGTTATATTATTTCGGGTGAACTGTTTTGAGAAATCCGATAGAACAGGGCTTTTCTATCGAACTTCATTTTCGATGCGGTGACGGGAGAGGAGAGCGGCCGAGATTATTAAAAAATGGTAAAATCAAGAAATTGAATTAGGCTCTATCGAGTGGAAACAGGGATGGATGCACTTGGCTGCTGCAACACATTGTTTGGTGCCTTGAAACATTTGCTGCAAGTCATGTCTCTAGAACTGAATGCCCGAAGCACAATCGTTCTTGCCAAGATATGCTGCATCGACAAGCACGCGCTGAACCGGATAGAGGTGTAATGCCGTTCCTTCGCTAGAGAAACGACTTGTGAATTTTCATCTACTATTGAGAAATAAGCCTGCTCAAGCCGTTGGACACACGTACGAACTTTGAACAGTAGCGCCAGCCGGTAACATCTGTGATAAATCTCGATATGCTCGAGATTGTGCATCTTTTAACAAAACTAGATAGCGTGAGCGTTCATACAGCGGTCGTTGCCAGCCGGGACGGGGATCGATAACAAGTATCCTTGCAAGTGCGTGGCGCCCGCGGATCGAGCGCGTGCCGCGTGTAACGGTGTTTCAATACCCTCGACCACAATCGCAGGCACATAACAACTCGCGAAATTCACAATGTGTGCCAATGCATCGCGGGTACCACCGTCAGTGAAGCTGGACTGAACAAAGAACCGATCTACTTTGACAATGTCGAACTTAGCGACGGCAAGTAAGTGAGGAGATGAATAACCCGTGCCAAAATCATCAAGCGCAAATTTGCATCCAAGTTCGCGAAGATCTGTAATCGCGCGACAGAGAACGGCAAGGTTGCTTATTTCACGTGTTTCGGTCACTTCAAGGACAAGACGTGGCGCTAAGTGCGCTCTTGCAGCGATCTGTCTATAAAGAATCTCGTATCTTTGAAGATCTTTAAAGTTATCTGCGGATAAATTGCAGCCTAGGCTTATTGATGGGTCTCGGTCCAACTCGTCAAGCACGAGCTGAAGAATATGTCGGTCAATCAGCGGGCTTTCGCCGAAGGCTTCTAATGTTGGCATGAACATGCTCGCACCATGAGCATTTCCTTGCGCATCGTATAATCGCGCAAAACATTCATTATATAAGATACTCTGCGAGTCTTCGACGTTAAACACTGGCTGAACCGAACGGCCGATGCGCCCCTCATTTATCGCTAGCTGTACGATCCTTATACATTCTGGATCCAAGCAATCCACATTGCCAAACATGCCCCGTTTCCCTTTAGCAAAAGCTATTCCCTTTTTGTATTCTAACCTCACACTTATGACTTAGGAAGGTCATGTAACGGTTACTTTACGAAAGTAACGTTAAAGCCTGGAGAAAGATCATACGCATTCACAGAATTGCTTCACTTGAGGAGCAAAAGGATGGGTGCAAATCAAGCCGGTGCAACAATGCGGCAACAGGTATGACGGCAAGTGCGTTTAGCAGGCGATACGAGCAACATGAATCCACGAAGAATTAATCGCATATGGTACGCCGCAAATCATCGACGTGCGTACAAAGATAACATCTCATTATCGAACATAGATTCTATAATTTATTGAAACAGATTGTTGGCTCTTGCCAGAGAATTGCCGCTGTTGGAAAAGGAAGGTTCAAAAAAAACCCCGGCAGCGGGGGCTAAACCGGGGCGCGCTGGCTTGATTGTCACACCTCACCTTCGCAAAATTATCATGGCACAAATCGTAGGAACTGCAAAGGCAGAGCCAGTACTCGGGAATTTAAACGACTTTATCAAACGCGACCGTTAAACTACGAGTTTGTTGGCGCACTGGTAAATGAAATGCTTTGTGACAAGCAATACTTCGATCAATCAGATTGAGTTTTGAATTAACTGAATTCCGTGTCAAATAACTGTTTTTATTGGCAGAAAATGGCATAACGCCGAAGATCTGGATAAGCATCAAAGTGGCTTGTCATTAGTTCGTTCTCCGCTTTCCGATAGTTTTGATGGCAACTCTGTGACACTTTTGTGACTGAAGATCTCATCTTGGACGTAACGGTTTCATGCAACCCCGAATGCAAAGGAAATTATCATGTGACTGTTACATTGAGAATTTTGAGCTCTTACCGCTTCCTAACTCCACGCAATTCTGGAATATTATATTCAAGCGAGAACAGTCGGACCCCAAAGCCGACTTACGCCAGCCGTGTATACCCCGTACCAATACCCACCGCACGGCTGGCGGCTTTCTCGCTTCAGCGACAAACTCGTAATCGGTTCAAGAATGCAGTTTCGTACTCATCTTTTAAGTGCAAAATTAGTGTTTGTATTCAGTGAGAAGAGGGTAAGGAACGGACAAGTGCGCGGCACCTTTTCAAGCGATGCTCAATGCTTACTCGAAGACTATATCAATCCGAACGTCTGAGATCGCTCGCGTCCGGCTCGATATTCATTTGTCAGCACATCAAATGCACGCTTCAGAAAACCGGCCGTTCCATGCGTCGGTCGGGTAATCTTGCGGAACCAACGTTGATATAAAGCCTTACCTTGCAAACGCTCAGAGTATGATGATCCGACAGCGGAGGTAGCGCATTATCGCGCCAAACATTGATTAAAGGAAGTTTTGTCCGGACCGCACACTATGAAAAAATTTGCCTGCCTCTCAACCACTCTTCAAACACATACAGTTGTGAAAGAAACAGAAATAATTGAGGTCAGCTTTTCAGCTTCGGGCGACTATAGTCGTGATCTTTCATTAATTTATCCATTCGCAGCACATTTGGTTTCTAGAACCTCCAGGCCTGAGTTCTCTAGTGTTGCTGCAATCATTCGTCTCCACATGAACATAGACAAGCTCATGACGCTTCACATCTATTGAAACATAAGGCGCATCCAAACTAGATTGCTCAATAGCAGTATCCTTCTCGAATAAAATCATCTCTTTGTGCGATCAAGATCCGCGATCCAGGATCTGTGATGTATATTCAAAGATCGAAAGGCGATACGATATGGAATTAACAGTTACGTAAGGTTGTATTCCTCTTTTAAAGTGTGCGCTAATACTCACGCGAGTGTCCGCGCGCGTCGCGCCGGGCTAGGGGAGGATTTAGGGGATTCTGTATGGTTTCTACGATCGACGATTTGGGATATGTTTAAAACTCTCTCATCGAAGTTCTCGAGCTTCGACAGTTCAACCTTTGAGTTTCAGATGAACCGGATTCTTTAGCGCCCTCGTCGGCGATCTTTGTAAGGCCCGGGAAAATTCCACAATTGTTGGGTATTGCCAATATTGGGGCAGGGGGAAGACTTGTTAAAATCTATTGAGACAAAAGTCGGCCGTGTCCCAATCTCATGCGCGTGCAATCTTATAGTAAATTCCTCACTATTTCGGTTGATCGCGTTCTGTTTTGCCTCTCGCTTGTTTGCAGGCTAATCACAACCGTTGTTAACGCCTTCGATAGTGGCAGTATTTGCTCTCGGTGGTTCTCAAAACGGAACGCTGACTAATACACACTGTAGGGTGAGTCATGTTCAATACGGGCATCAAGAACTTTCGCGACAGCTATTCAATCAAGGGGACTGTTGGCTTCCGAATGAAGTGGTGATGCCAATTCTGGAACAGCGGTAAGGTAAACTTGGAGCCAAATAAATTGTCTTTGGCAAGAATAGAATGTTGGCCGGTGAGAAGAGAAAGTCGTCTATTCGATGGTCGAAGGCGATCTGGTTAATGGTTTGGGTCCAGGAAAAATTATTGAAAGGCTTTGAATGAGATCGCGGCAGCGAGACCTTTCGAAGCCAGAAAATATATGCACAAGCAAACGGGGATAAAAATGCCGCATTCGACTTCAATTAAAGCCACGAAGAATATTAGAATTGTAAAATTCGGTATCTATCCGTTGTTGTTATCAACGATGGCGCTGGTATCTACAGCAATTCCAGGTTTTGCAGCCTGTGTATCCTCTGGCCCTGGATCATACTTGTGCTCTGGAGTTGAGACAACAGGTCAGACAGTCGGCGGTCTTTCCACTGATACCATTGTGAGTTTTGCGCCTGGGTCGTCGATTGCCTCGACCGACAATTTAGGTCTGCAGGTTAGGGGAGCAAACATTACCTACTCTGATCTGTCCGACACAGAGATTGGAAGTGGCTATGCAGGGTTGAATTTTAATTCAGGTGACACTGCCAATATCACGATCAATGGCGTTGTTTCCGCGGAGCAAGCGCTAGAGGTTTCAAGCTCATCTGGGGGACGGATTACTATTGTCAATAGGGGTACGATAGAAGGACATACCATATGAGTATTGAATACGCATCATCACTCCCAAATGAAAGAGTACTGATGAATATTCGATGAGAGAGTGCATAGCAATGGTCTCAAGTCTATAAAATAGCGTGAAGGTAACCGTACTTGCTCATAAAAACTAGAATAAAGAATTCATACTTCCAAGCACAGATCGTCAGGTAAGACTTTTGAGTTGCGGAGTGCTAATCTCACGCAAACAGCCCACCGACAAGTAATGCCAGTTATGTTGAAAAAATCATACCAAGAAAAAAGCGGACTGATCTTTCCGTCATTCATAGGCAGTTTTATATTTTAATCCTTTTCATGATAATGAAATTAGTGGAGCCACTGTGGCTCGCTCACTCCGACATTTTGAATATGCGTAGCGCCGGCGATCGCCACACAACGTTCTTGCGTTGGTGTTTCAATTCCCTCCACAACTATCGTTTCGACATGGTGCTTGGCAAGCGCTATAACTTTGGCGAGTTCCATGGTTTCAGAAAGTGAAGGAGCTTTTGGATTTATGAAAAATGCATCAATTTTGACGATGTCGAAATGGGCCAATTGCATAAAATTGAAGCTATTTTTTGCAGAAAATCCTTTTAGAGCTAATTTGCAACCCAGTGCTTTAAGCTCTCGTAATGCACGACTAAGCAAAGCTAAATCCGTCTCAGAATCGGTTTGGTTAATTTCGAGGACAAGCCCTGTCGCTAATTTGAACCGCAACACAATTTGTTCACGTAACAATTCATAAGCTTCGTAGTCAGCGAAATTGTCAATTGACACGTTACATCCCAAAAGGGACGGCGCACTGAGTTCCAATCCGTCAAGTGTCAACTTTAAGATGTGGCGGTCGACAAGGGGACTCTCACCAAGTGCTTCCAGCGCGGGCATAAATTCCGGACCATCATGGACGTTACCGCTTTCCGTCCACAACCGAGGAACACACTCGCTATAAAGCAATTGGTGTGAAGAAACGCCGACAATCGGTTTCGCCACATAGGCTAGGCGATTTGCGCGGATCGCATCTGCTGCAATATTGATGAATTCCATGTCGAGACAATCAATATGGTCAAACATGCCATTCCTCCTGAAGACAGATATTCCTCAGTGCCACTTAGGGCAGCTCTTAATTATCTTTTACCCGGTTTTTCTCCCACAGACCTATGACGAAGAGAATTCCTGTTGTAATCCATCCAAGTGTTAGAAGTTGCGCGTCCTTGCCAAGGGCTGCGACGGCTACCAGCATAACAACGCCTGCGACGTGCGACAACGGTATACGACCGTAAACCACGAGTTTGTAAATTGCGCTCCCCAATAAATAGATTACCGGACCGATTGCGATTACCATGATTTGCGCAGATGATGCGAGCTCGGAAGGATGTTCCATAGCAAGGTCATTGCCAACAGCGCTAACGATAATTCCAAAAATCAAAAGTGCATGGATATAGTGATAGTTTGCTCCTACTTTACCGGGATTGTCAGATTGTGTAATTCGCATCGTCGCATCTTTGCTCGATGTTGCAAAGTAGAGCCACCACATCGCGATTGTGCCCAAGAACGTCGCAAGCATCGCTGATAATTCTGCGCTGTTCCATACCTCAGTCCCTGCAAGAGTGGCACCGGTAGCGAGCAGGCTCTCGCCAAATGCCACAATTACGAATAGCTGGCATCGCTCGGCTAAGTGTCCGCCTTCAATTGTCCACTCGCTTGCGCGTGATCTTCCAAGGCCCGGAAGAGCGAAACCGAACATTGGGGAGACATATTCACAGATGGCTGCAATGACCCACAGAACCAGTCGTAGCTCATGTTCAGCAAAAGCTCCACCAATCCAGAAACATCCAGAGATACAGAGCCACCCGAGCATCCGACGATAGTTCGCCGAAAGGGGGTGATCACTTCCGAGCTGCCAAGCGATAAACAGGGTACGTCCAACCTGCATGGCCACGTAACAACCTGCAAAAACAACCCCGCGATTTCCGAATGCCTCAGGAATCGAGGCCGCCATAACAAGCGCTAATCCCATACTCGCAAAGAGAACGAAACGCATTTGTGGGCGTTCGGGATTAAACCAGTTGGTAACCCAGCATGTATATTGCCATCCCAACCAAACTGCGAACCAAAGCACCAATGTCTCAGTCGCGCCCCACAGTGTAAGATGGTGCAGGAGCGTATGACTGAGCTGGGTGACAGCAAAAACATATACAAGATCGAAGAAAAGTTCTTCGTTTGCTACATGGGCGTGATGCCCATCGCGGATGCGCAACAGTGAATGGAGGGTTCTAGCCATGAATAATACTCAGCGTGCATAGCGCGAGATGATGAATGCAGCCAAAACTGCGGGTACCAGAAATACGATAATGAGGATAGGCAGCTCTTCTTTGACAGAATATCCAGCTTTCTCGACGCCCACCCACAAGTTCGTGATAGCGATGATCGCCCAGACGGGTATGAAAAGTTTCGCGACTGTAGCGAAGTCGGGCGTGCTTCCACCCCACAGTTTTCCAAACAATAAGAACAGGCCGAGAAGGACGACCCCACCAAATATGACTAAGACTACATGCATATGCGCTCCCTATTTCTAAATGAGTGCTTTACATCGATCCCCGGGAGATCAGATTACGGAAGGACCGAAGGAAAGCTGCTATTGTTTCCCGAGATGACTAAAGAATACATCTCGAATTAAGTAAGTAGCAAGGCATTACGTCGTGGTTTAGCCGCCATTAACAAGGATTGTTTGGCCAGTCGTCCACCAATCGTCGGAAACCAATAAGCGAATCCATGGAACAATATGCTTGATGTCTGTCAGACCGGTCTTGGAAAAGCCGGATAGTGCCACTACTGCTTTATGGTAAGCCTGCGCATCTGCACCTCCGGCTGGGTAGAAGAAGGGCGTTCCATTGGGCCTGGGCCAATGGCTGTAACCGAGGTGCCTCGTTCACCAAACTCCTTTGAAGCTGCGCGGGTGAAGTGTTCGACTGGCGCCTTTGTTCCAGCATAGCTCGAATAAAATGGGGTGTACGCACCAAGCAAAGACGTTCCAAGCGTACAAATCTTGCCGTTGTCATTGAGATGTTTACCGGCTTCCTTGATGAAAAAGAATGCTGCTTTAGAATTGACGTCGGTCATTTCGTCGTTTTCGGCTTCCGAAATATCAGCCATCGGCTTCTTCAGAACTTTTCCAACGGTGTTGATTGCAATAACAGGCTTTCCCAAAGCGGCCGCATCGTCTGCAAAAAGTTTTTCAACCGCTCCTGCCGTTATCAAGTTTGCCTGAAATGCCACTGCCTCAGCGCCAGCTGCTTTCACGGCAGCGACGGTCTCTTCCGCCTCTGCCTTACTTGCGGCACTGTTGTAGTGAATTGCGATTGCTCTCGCGCCATGTGTTGCGAGATCTCTAGCGATGAGGCCACCGAGATTTTTGCCGCCACCAGCAATAATTGCCGTTTTGCCTTTAATAGAATGATTAGCCATTGGGCACCGTCCATCAGAGTTAGTCCGCGAAAGTGGAACTCTTGGGTAGAACACTAGAGTTGCTTAGGACGACCCATTGTTGGGAGGTTACAAGACGTTAAAGGCGGATAAAATGGCGCGAGACTGAACGAAAAAACAGTGACATTGGGCATTTTGGCGTAGTGAGCGTTAGAAAGTGCCTGCAATCCGCTGTTCACACAACTAGGCCCTGCTCAGTGAGGAACTTGTTCTTGTCTGCAATTGAAAAACGCCTTGGGCGCCTTGATGATGAGGTGTTGCGGTGTATACGTAATTTCGTTCCGTAATGAAGCAATCCCATGAGGTGTGCGGGATCATCTTTCTCGCTATTGAAGGCACGATAGTTTTTCTGAGCGCACATTAAATCGTAGGCAAAAAACAAAGTCACCTTATCATCGGCCTCTGATCGGGATATCTGAGCATATATCTTGTGGAAAAGCAGCCGTTAAATTCATCTGTAACGGTTAAAACGCGTTGTAGAATTCACAGAGTATTCCTCATAGTTTAAGTGTTTTAACGGAAGTGAATGAACTGACCTGTGCCGAACCAAAAAAATGCCAGTAATTCATCTGGAATTTGAGTGGGTCGTCGAAGAGCGGCTCTTTGACACTTAGAGGCTTTAATACATGGTGAACTCGGCCCTAGAGTGGTCCGTACCGATGCTATTACTAATTTGCGGTGCATCACTTGTAATTGCCGCGAGGATAAATTTTACAAGCGCTAAATGGGGATATGGTCTTTGCCTTCTAGGCGTTGGCTATTGGCTAATGTTGTTTCGAACCGACGCATTCTCCATATACAAGCCTATATTCGAAGATGCGTTCATAATTGCGGGAGTTGCGGCCTGCTGCCACGCATTTTATGAGCGATTTGATCTAAAGGTCAGCTACAAGTTCACATACATCACCGCAACTGCAGCTGTAATATTGGCGTCATTGTCGTTGATCTTCTATAAAAACGTTAGGCTAGAAAGTTTAGCGATAATGGTTAGCGTTGCTTTACTGCTCGCGGATTGTATTTGGAGGATCAGAAATATAAAACTTAGGCACTCCGACTTTGTATTGTGCCTAGTCTTCTGTATTGTGATTGCTGCGATGCTTGCTCAAGCGGTCGCTTATATATTTGTGCACGATTTACCGCCGATTGTCGGTCTATGGAGTGAATCTATCTGGGGTGTGCTCCTGCAGTATACCGCGCTCTTCAGTGCTGTGATGCTCGTAATAGCTGTTTTGTTGGCAGCAAATCTCGATTTGATGTCACGACGGAACGATAAGGAGATGGCTGACCAGCATGTGTATGCGTTTCAATCAGATGCTAACGGTTCTGCAGGGGCTAATGTCGACTTACTTCGGCCGAATGGTTTGAAGCAGCGGAGAGTGTGCTCATTAGAAGATATTCTAACAGACGATGGACTCAGGATCCAAATCGCGATCACCCTTACGAGGATATCTCAATCCAAGCGATTTTCTTCGTCGCCAAGGCAAAAGGAGTTTCTTAACTATATTGTTGAGGAAACACTAATGAAACGGGCTGATCGGATTAAGGAATATACGATTGCCCTCGATGTCTATGGGCGTAAGGTTGATAACGATCTGATGGGCGATTCAGTGGTTAGGACGGCGGCTAATCGCTTAAGGTTGAACCTCGATGCGTACTTCAAGGAAGAAGGCCAATGGGATCCTGTGCATATCACTGTCCCGAAAGGTGGATATACGCCTCAGTTTTGGCTCTGATGGATGTGCGAGTGTTGCAAGCGGTGGTGTGTTGAATGAATTCCGATGACATTCTCGGCGGCGCTCTCTGCGTCACGACGTGAAATCAGCAGCTGGGGGACATGCGGCGCGCATTTTCCGGAATGTAACCGTTACATGGGCGTTTTCGCGTTGCGCTGCGTGTGCCCGCGCGAGCATAATTGTAGGCTAACTTCTAGCCTGAAAAGTTCACATCGTTGGGAGGGCTGAATAAAACTAAAGGTAACTCTCAAAGATCTTATGAACGATCGAACTTATTGTCGCGAACAATACGTTGCGCTTTTAAACGTTCCTGATTGAAGAGAAACTTTACTAGCTCGTCAATGTCGCTGCGTTGGTTACCTAAATTCTGATCAAACGCAAGTAGGAAAATTACATTGCCCGAGTTTGTCGGTTCAATGGGCGGACACGGCGATCGATGCCATCGGGGTCGAACAGGTATCTCGATATTAGCGCAGATGGTCGGCGTTGTTTTCAAGCTAGGGTTCTTTTTCGGAGTTTGGATGAAGAGTGGAATGACGGACGACGAAGTCGATAGAGGCGGCGAAACCCCAATCGACATCGATGAGAATAGAAAAAAAATAATAAGAGGCTATCTGGAAGACATCTTAAGGTCCGACACATTCAGGCGATCCTATCGGATGAAAGCGTTCCTGATCTACATCGTTGAAGAGGCGTTGGCGGGTCGATCGGCGATGTTGAAGGAATACAGCATTGGCGTGGACGTTTTCGGCAAGCCTGGTCTCACTGAAGCCGCAGATGATTCCGTTGTTCGAACCAGTGCAAAGCGATTGCGGCTGTTGCTAGAGCAGTATTACGAGAATGCTGGAAAAGCCGATACAATCCGAATTATGATACCAAAAGGCGGCTACAGCCCGTTGTTTTATGAAAACCAACCATACCATTTAAGCCTCGGCCGCGAGCTGAGACTGGCCGCCCAAGTAAGTGATGGTGGACGTAGTTTCGATCCAACCAGCACAGGAAATGTATTCTGCGACGAAAACCATGAGGAAAATCGAAATATCCGGCCGGCAGCAAACCGATGGCTGATTGGAGGTTGTTTGTTGGCAATCTTAGGTCTGTTACTCGTTATACAGTTTTGGACCAACAATGATCGGGCATTGAGTATCCACGTTCGCTACAAACCAGTGCAAGGAGCCATGACCTTAGCTGATTTCAAGTTTAAGAATGGCTTGATTTCCAACCTGGTGGCATTGGGAAAAGCGGACATCATCGAGACATCGTCTCAACCACAGAGGATAACGAGGAATGACTACTTTCTGGATGTCGAACAATATCGAGTTGGGGACAGAAACATTGTAGTATCGCGACTTGTCGAGGCTTTTTCCAACAGGATCGTCTGGAATACCACGATGATTGTTTCACAGGAAAGCGAAGGTATCGATGTTGAAGCTACAAGCTTAGCGCATAAAGTTGCGGCAGAAGTTGTCAGATTACATAACAGAAGTCTTGCGGATGCAAATTAGTTTGCTGTTACAGGGACCGGGAGTAACCGCCAAACGACTTGGTTCTTCATCGCAGCCCAATTGTTAGGGGTGACATCACTCTAACAGGCGGTAACAATTCGAATGTCAATAAAAGTTAATAGGTGTGACGGTGATAGGGGGTTATTTTTAGAATATAACCTCTCCTGAGTGATTGAGTTAGGCTAAACTATCGTTATCTGCTTTCAATAGTTTTGGGGAGATTTCAGAATATCTGATTTTTTGGAGTAGCAGGAAGGCACAATAGAAGCGGCTGAAGCGGCGTGCCACTTAACGTGGCATTGTTCTCAAGCCTAATCGGCCCTACTTTTGCTTGTTTATCAGAAATTCACAGCAGCGCAGAGCTATGCTCGGACAATGTGCTGGCGTGGATGCGCGTTGTCCATCACCCCCTGTCTTGAGACGCGGACAACGCGTAGCCCCCTCAAGGTTTACCTTGAGGGGGCCCCTCAGGAAGCTGCTTTGTTGCAGATGTAGTGAAGTTCGTGGGAAACCATCAAGGTTTAGCAAATCAGCCGTAACGTTCAGATCAGTTTTGGTGCCGGGATTTTAAAGTAAGTGGACGACAAGCGAAAATTTGAAATGACAAAATCCCGAAAGGCTAATTGGCTGCGAGATTCAGAAAACTGCGCCTATGTGCAACATGATGAGGGGTGGCGAATTGTCTTCGACGAAACAGTTCCTCAACTGCAATAAATTTACCCGAAGATAGCAAGATACTTGCGAGCGTGATTGATGCCAGATACCCAAGTGAAACTCGCCAGACTACAATATATTGGTTTTAGGCTCTCCGAGCTTTTGATGCAAAGCCAATCAATGTCTTTTGCCGTTCAGATTATAGAGGGGAAACCAGAATTGATCGTTCATAAAGAAGGCACGGTGACAATAACAGGCTCTGATAAGTTGGAATTCATTGCAAAAACGACGGATTGTGAAGTTCGTATAGTCCACGATAACGATGATTTTTTGATTGAACATATCATTGTGCATTATATCCACCGGAGGGAAGGCTTAATTTACTGAGTTTCAAGCTTCTACGCAGGCGGATGTTTGCGTTGTGGGAGGGAGGGGACCGGGCGGACCACGGCGCTTGAGCTTGCTCGCAAGGGTGTCAATGTTGTGCTTCTTGAAGCGCAGGAGACCGGATTTGGCGGCTCAAGTCGCAATGCGGGCCATTGTACGCCGACATTTAGCTACTAGATGCTTGGTGAGCCGTGGGTCGAGCGCATAATCCGACGACAGACGCGCGCTAATGACCACGTCATTGAAATGATTTCTCAATACAAAATCGACTGCGAGTGGGTCCAGAACGGCTATGTGATGGGGCATTAAGGCCAGGCGCAATGAGTTCGATACAATATAAGAACGAGATCTATTCGGCGGTTGGCGCCCACTGCTGTGTCATAGATAAAGACGAAGTAGAAGCTCTTTCGGGTGGCCCACGTTTTTATGGCGGCTGGTATCACAAGGAGGGGCAGCACATGAATCCCCTATCTTACGCGCGAGGATTGGCTCGAGCCGTGTTGCAAGAAGGCGGGCGCATTTTTACCGGTTCACCTGTCCTGGATGTGGTGCAAAAGAATGGTTGTTGGGAGATTCGTACAGCAGGCGGTGCTGTGCTTGCAGACAAAGTCATTTTTGCAACCGGCGCTTACACCGTTGGAGGTTGGAAAAATCTCGACCGGAGCTTCCGTATTATGAAGGTCTTTGTCGCTGCGACACAACCTATTGATCCAGGGATACGGAAATCCGTCTTGCCTGAGAATACGACGATGCATCATGGTCGTGGAGATATCTACGTCTATAAATATAATCGCGAAGGACGTATTGTAGCGTCTATGTTTCCGATGGGAGAACGTGGTTTCGACCAGGACTATGCGCGCCAAGTCATGACTGATCGCCAAAGGTTTCTACATCCTCAGATTAAACAGGATATCCGCTGGGAGTATTTCTGGTTCGGCGAGCTTGATATGCAGCAGCGAACAAATCCGCGTCTTTACAACCTCGCACCCGGCATTGTTGCCTGTACGGGGCTTTCCGGACGTGGCGTACCCACGGTCTATGCTCGGCGGAAACTTGTCAGAATGGGCGCTCGGTAAGCCAGATCATGAATTGTCCTTGAAGCTTGAACCCTTGCATAAGGCACCCTTCTACATGTCGTTTGCACCTCAGATGCAGCTTCGATATTTCAGATGACTTTGCCGCAAGCATATTTTCATTACGGAGAGGAGAGAAGCGGGAAGCTTCCATTCAAATTACAGTTGGATCGGCATTTACAATTTCTGCGAAGTTAGGTGATGGCGGTGGCGCCCGATATTCTCACGGCGAGCGGGATTGTACCGCAAATAATACAAGGATGTTCCCGGTTGCGTCCACGGTTGAGACCATGCGATAGCCGTACTCAAATATCCCAAAGGGCTTCATTGAAGACCAAATGCCAAAGAGGTTCGCCTTCGCTACGATGACTAATGCGCACTTGGCATCAAGCGTAATGACAGACTGACGTGCTTGTTTTTGCTAGGTGACTTTGAAGGTGGAGGCAATTGTTTCTAAGATTCTGTTATTGAAACTTCAAACTATCCCATTAAAAGTTTTAGCGCAGCGGTTTGCACCGTGGACGGACGGCGCCTGAATTCATTGAGTGGAGTTTTGAATGAACCTGTATGATCTGATTGTGGTTGGTAGCGGGCCGGCAGGGCGGCGGGCCGCGATACAGGCGGCTAAACTCGACAAAAGTGTGCTTGTGATCGAGCAAGGTAGGCGCGTTGGCGGCGTTTCAGTGCATACTGGCACGATCCCGTCAAAGACTCTTCGCGAGACTGCGTTGAATTTATCCGGATGGCGGGAACGAGGATTTTATGGCCAGGCATATCGAGTAAAGCAGGAAATCCTTGCCGACGACCTACGCCGTCGTTTGTTGATCACGTTAAACCATGAAGTTGAAGTGCTGGAACACCAGTTTGCCAGAAACCGTGTCGCACTCATATACGGCCGCGCGCACTTTATCGCATCCGATACGATGGAGGTGGTTAAGGAAGATGGTGAAACGACAGTCGTCTCAGCAAAATCGATTATTCTAGCCGTTGGCACGAAGCCGTTCAGACCAGATCACATTCCATTCGATGGCGAGGTGGTTTTAGACAGCGATGAATTACTCGATGTGAAAGAGCTTCCGCGTTCTATCGTCGTTATAGGCGCTGGGGTGATTGGTATTGAATACGCCACATTTTTTTCCGCCCTGGATACCGCGGTTACGCTAATCGATCCTAAAAGTACAATTCTAGATTTTATTGATCGAGAAATCGTCGACGATTTTACCTATCAGCTACGCGACCGTAACATGAAGCTTCTGCTCGGCCAAAGGGTGAACAAGGTTGAGCGACTTGCATCCGGTAAGGCCTCAGTTGTCGTTGACACGGGCCGCACGATCAATGCCGACATGGTTCTGTTTGCGGCCGGTCGTACGGGGGCGACGGGCTCACTAAACCTTGCCGCCGCTGGTCTTCACGCTGACGACCGAGGCAGATTGAAGGTGAATCCAGAAACATTCGAGACAGATGTGCCCGGAATATTCGCAGCTGGTGATGTGATCGGCTTTCCAAGCCTAGCTTCAACTTCCATGGAACAGGGGCGTATTGCAGCCCGTGTCGCAGTAGGAGCAATTGCAAAGGAGCCACAAAAATACTTTCCATACGGCATTTATGCTGTGCCTGAGATTTCAACATGTGGTCTGACAGAAGAAGAGGTGAAGGAGCGGGGCATTCCTTATGAATGCGGCGTTGCGCGTTTTCGCGAGACTTCGCGCGGTCATATTATGGGATTGGAAGCAGGTCTGCTCAAACTCATATTCTCGTTAAAAACGCGTCGTTTGCTTGGTGTCCACATTGTTGGCGAAGGCGCAACTGAACTCGTCCACATCGGTCAGGCTGTTCTCAATCTCAAAGGCACGGTCGAATATTTTGTTGAAAATACCTTCAATTTTCCTACATTGGCCGAAGCCTATAAAATAGCTGGGTTAGACGCTTGGAACCGCATGGGTGAAAAAGTAGAACTTCAAGCGCCACCACAATCGTGACCACTGCGATCCGCGCCGTGTTGCGCTGAGCTTCCAATCCGATCACCCAGAGCGGTTTATTCTAGTTTTCGTAGGAATATCCCTGAAATTAGGGATATGCATGCTGTTAGCGATTGCTTAAATTCCGCTGCGGGAACGGGTTGCTTGAAATGATATTTTGAGTAAACTGCGTCGGGGCGGCTTGGAAATATTGTGAAATTACCGGATGGGTTCGGTGATTTTGCTTTTGTGTGAATAATTACCGCCTCCAATTAAAGAACGGGGCAGGTATTGATGTTAAATCAGCGGGTTAATACTGGAATAATTTCTATCGCATTTGCTGCTTGCGTAATCCTATTAGCGTTTCAGTCGACAGTATTAGCAAGCAAGATCGGTGAATTGCGCGTCGTCCGTTCAGACGGGAAGATAGTTACGTATTCATCACATGACCTTGCGAAGCTCCCGCAACATACGCTCACCACGCACACCGCATGGACTCCAGGTTCGCATGAATTTGCGGGCGTGCGCCTCGCCGATCTCCTGAAGGCTTCGGGTATCGAGCCCAAAGCAAAGGAATACTCGCATGTGATCGCATCGGCACTTAATGATTACGTCATAGATATACCGTTTGAGGATGTAGCAAAGTACAATGTGCTTGTGGCGACATCGATGGATGGGCAGCTCCTTACAGTTCGTGACAAGGGGCCGTACTGGCTGGTGTATCCCAGGGATCAGTTTGAAGAACTGAGAGATCCTCGGTTCGATAACCGCTGGGCATGGCAGCTCAAAGAGCTGAGAATGAAAACACGATGATCCGCAACAGGGGCTATATCGTTGCCACTTTTGCCATCGCGATTTTCGCGGTGATGTTGGTCTACGCTTTCCTGCAGCTCTATGCCGTTCACCGCACGCTTTCATCGACCACAGGTGAGAACATGCTGTGGAATGTTGCGCAGGCCGACAGAGCTGCTCGCAAGTTAACAGAGGTTCTTCTCACGGCGCCGGGAAAACCAGATGAAGCTCTACTATCTCTGCAATTTGACATCCTCTTTAGCCGTGTTCATCTCCTAAATGACAACCCACAATACTCATTTTACGTGGGGATTGATGGTCAGAAGCATCTCGAACAGATCGACCGAATTCTCGTAACGGCCCAGCAGGCGTTTGAGCGCGTGCCGCTTGATGCGAACGTTTTGTATGGACTTATTTCGCCGATATTCGATGAGCTCGATCGTCTCAGTAATAAAACAGTGATTGAACTACCCAGGCAATCAGGAAAGAAAATCGATAGGCAGCTCGAGACAATTTCATTGGTCATGACCTCTATTCTCGGGCTTCTTGCCTCCGGAGGCGCGTTATCCTGGCTTCTCGTAGCGAACATAAGAACCCTTAATAAGACGCAGTCCGAGTTGCTTGTCCATAAGGAGCAACTTGAAGATACGGTTTCAGTGCGAACGACGGCGCTTCGGGTGGCACTCGATAACGAGCGCCAGACAATTGCAATCTACAAGAATTTTCTGACAACAGTTTCGCATCAGTTTCGTACGCCAATAGCGGTTATTGACATGATAGCGCAACGGTTTGTGAAGTGGCCTGAAGACGTCACGCGCGCTGTTCTAGTCGAGCGCTCCCAACGCATACGAACAGCCGTAAAAAGACTGGGGCTGATCATCGAAAGTACGATCAACAATGACCGTATGACGGAAGGCGGACTGGAGCTATTGGTAACACGCGTGAACTTCGTCGAAATTGTTCAGAATGCCTGTTCTTACCATAGTGATATTTACCCGAGCCGATTGTTAAATGTGACACTTGGTTCAGGCCCCATGTATATTGAAGGCGATGCGACGCTTCTTGAGCAGATAGTGGTCAATCTGCTGTCTAATGCGGAGAAGTATTCTTCCGCATCAACTCCCGTGGATGTTTGGGTACGGATCAGCGGAGAACAGATTGTCTGTTCAGTGACAGATTTTGGTATTGGAATTCCGGAGTGGGATCTCCCAAAAATCTACGACCGTTTCTTTCGCGCCAGCAATGTTTCCCATTTAGAAGGAAGTGGCTTGGGTTTAAGTCTTTCCCACACGCTTGCACGCCTCCACGGCGGCACGATTCATTGCAGAACATCGAAAAGAGAGACCACTTTTGAATTAAAGCTTCCAATGGGCGGACTAGGCAATGGATAATCAATACACGATTTTTTGCGTCGAAGATGAAGCTGACATTCGTGCCGAACTTATCTTCGCCCTCAAGAAATACGGATTCAACGTGTTATCGGCGTCGAGCGGTGAAGAGGCGCTCAACTCACTAAGAACACTTCATCCCGATCTTATCCTTTGCGATATACTGATGCCGGGATTTGGCGGGCTCGAGCTGCTGAAGCGGGTGCGTGAGCAGCTTGCACACCTTTCATCAACGCCATTTCTTTTTCTCTCAGCTCTTGGTGACCGCACGCATATTCTTGACGGATTGAAACGCGGTGCGGATGATTATCTGACGAAGCCGATTGATTTCGAAGTGCTTGAAGCAAAAATTATGCGAAATCTCAACCTCGTTGAAAGAGCAAGAAACGCACCCAAGAAGCTCGTGGTCGCCCCTTCTCTCAAGCTTACGAAACGTGAAGTTGAGGTCTTGTCCCAATTTGCGCTCGGGCACACGAATGCCAAGGTCGCAGAGAATCTTGGCCTGTCAGAATATACGGTCGGCGACCACGCGAAATCTATATTTCGAAAATTGGAAGTGACGACGCGAACACAAGCAGTTCATGCTGCAATGTCTTATGGTTATATCTCCGTTAATTATAGTGGGAAAAACACTTCGAAGATTTCTAATTCGTAACATACCCCCTGATCGTGGGATTTCATCAACAATACCGCGATGATAGGCAATAGTCACAAAATAGATACTTCATCTATTCAGGAGGGGCTATTCCTGTGCGGTTTATTACTGCGTTAAAATTTGCGGTTGCGATTGGAGCAACTGCCACCTTGTTTTCTGCAACGGAATCGTTTGCTCAAAATACAATGTCGCCGGCTACAGACTGGACGGGTAATTATAGTTTTTCGTCTTCGACAGATCGAAACCTGCGGCTTTTGCAGGCCGATATGATCGAAAAGAGAGAGCAGGGCTATTATGAGTCGCTCGGGAAAACGACGCTCAACCAGACAATTACAAATCATACGACGACCAATAACAATATTGGCCAGAATACCAATGCGATCGGGTCGGTCAACAACACGACGACCAATATCGATCTCACAGGAAACAACAATAGCATAAACATCGATAGCAATTCCACGTCCAATGGCTGCCAGGATGGAAGTGTTAATATCGGTGAGTCCGGCACGATGTCATCGACTTCGGGCTGTCGATAGGAGCGGGTGATATTATGATATTCACGCGCACGATGACGGCGATTGGTTTTGCTCTGTCACTTTCAGCATGTACAGCGACCGCCATCACCCCACCAAAAATGAATGCGAAGTTGCTGGACGGGCCACCGATATCTGACATTGTTACTCCGTTTGACAGAGCTTTGACGTGCTTGAACGGACGCATCTCCAAGAATGTGATTTTTTCCGTTGGCGCGATTCTGGATCAAACTGGGAAGGAAAGCTTCACAGATGGTGGCGTGGGCAAGTTTGTGACGCAGGGTGCTGGTGACATGGTTCAATCAGCGCTTTTCAAGGCAGGAACGACGATTGTAAATCGTCGCGACCCGCGCGTGACCACGACGGAAATGGAATGGAAGATCCGCGACAACCGGCGAATTATTCCGACAAGCTATTATGTCACGGGCAGTATCAATAGCCTCGATTTTATTCCAGGAGGAGGTGTCGAGGCTGAAGTAGCAGGCGTTGGTGCGAAGTATCGCCAGAACAGAATGTTGGTTGGTATCGATCTGGCTCTCACCGATGCGGCAAGCGGGCGTATTGTTGCGAACGTCCCGATCCATAAGCAGATTTACGCCAGTGAGTACGGCGCAACTGCCGGACGCTTCTTTGGCGATACATTGGTGAACGCACAGATAGGTGGTCGTGAACGCGAGGCGCTGCATTTTGCGCTGCGTCAGATGCTTTATCTTGGCACATTTGAACTCCTCACACAGGTCATGGCAGCGCAGAACTATGCCGACTGTCGGTCACACATTGAGAAAATGCATGGCGATATAGAAGGTACCTCCACCGGCAAAGCTGTTGCAGCACTGGCGGAGAGAAAGGCGCAGGAGCCGCAATCGGGAAAGGATTTGCCGGCTGCCCCAACTGTTCCAACAGTAACCTCAACCGCCAATACGCCGACGGCTGAGAAGGACGTTCCGAACAATCTGCAGCAGAAGAGCCTGATGAAATGGGATGCTGCCAAAGGTGGGTGGGTTCCCGGAGACAGCGGCGCGGAAGCCTCTGGTTCTTGAGCACTTGTTCCTGCGAGGCGGGAAAACCGTGTGCACCCCAGCACATGACATTGAACGAAACCGGCAGGTGTGGGGGCTGCCATCGGGAGACGACAGATGAAGAAATTTCTAGTATCGACATCGACTGCAATGCTACTTTTGGGCGTTGGCACCGCATCCAACGCTCAAACACTCTCTGACACAATCGGACAGCCAGTCATTGATCAGATGCGCCAGTTCGAGAACGGCAACTGGATTAATCGTGCGGTTAACACCGGCGAAATCGACGGCTCGGTCAATATTATCGGAGTTCCGAACTTCGAGGCGACCCGTGAGATCAGCGGCTCGATCGACACCGGACTGTCAGCTGGGGTGGATCTTGAAGCCGTTTCGGTTGATATTACCAATCCGCTCGCAAGCGGCATTGAACTTGGTGTCGATGTGGATGCCCATTTGAAGGCAAATGTTTCTCTTGAAGAAACAGTTAAAATTGGTGGCGCCATTGTCAAGTCGACAGAAGTCATCAAGACGGTAGCAGCCGGTGCAGTCAATACGGGTCATATTGCGACCGCGGTGTCTGCTGCAAACACTTCGACCACAACTTCCATGGAAGTATCGCTGACGGATCTGAAGTATCTCGACGGTGAAGTATCTCAGGCATCGGCCTCAACCTCAAGCACTGCCGCAGAAGCGCTTGCTGCGGATGGTACATTCGCGTCTCTGGGCAATCTCAGTCTCGGTATCAACAACACGGTCGCAAGCTCGACCTCTGGTCCCGCGCTCGGCGTCTATGCCGTCAATGAAGCCTTTAATAATGCGGACATTAATGGTTCGGTCAATATCCTGAGCAATGGCACCGACCTTGCAGGTATCTCTACTGTCGCAGCAGGTGCTGTAAATACCGGAACGATATCGCTCGGCTTTGATGGCGCAGCCCTCAATAGTGCTCTTAACGGCGGTGGAAACTGAGTTAGCCCCTCGCACCGCTAAAAAGACTGCGACCAATGTTTCAGACTGGCCGTCCTGCCAGGCGAGGTGAGGGTCGCAGTCTCCTTCTCAGAAAGTACAGACCATGAAGAAAGCCCTGACAATTGGAATGCTGTTGAGTTCCGCTGTTCCAGTGTTTGCAGCTGATCCTGTTGTTCCTGACCCAATTTCTGCTCCACCTGTCTATCAGGCGCTGCCAATTTGGACGGGCCTTTACATCGGCGGACAAATTGGCTGGGCACGCGGGCAGTCTGCGCCTCATGTGCCCGTACGTTCGACGCCCACGCCGGTTGATCCATCAACCCCGATAGAACCAGAAATACCGGTTAACCCGACCTGTAGCCTCGGTGATTTTGCCTGGGCCACGGCTTCAACAAAAAACACTAAAGCAGTTGCTTTTGCCGATCCCTGCGAAGCCTGGGCAACAGGCTCGACGCCAAACACCAGTGCTGGTGTTAGCGTGACGCAGGACACAGTTGAGACGCTCTCCGCCGATCAGCCGCCCTCGCTTAGTTCCGACAGTTTTAATGCGCGAAGCATGGCAGCTGCAGGTGAGAGCACGCAAGCAGACGTGATCACCTATAGTTCGGGTGGTCGCCGCGACACCTTCATCGGGGGTGTACATATCGGCTATAACCATCAATTCGAAAACAATCTTGTGCTGGGAGCGGTCGCTGATATCAACTTTCTAAAGTGGGATCGCTTTGTCGATGCGAGATATCAGGCCCATAGCATGGAAATGCGCCAGTCACTCGACTATATCGGGACTGTCCGGGCAAAATTTGGTTACGCTGTTGATCGGCTTCTGGTTTTCGGAACAGGCGGTCTGGCATATGGTGGCGTCGAGAATGAATTCTCAATAGACGGATCATCCGTGGAAAACAAACGCAATGTTCGGTTTGGTTATAGTATCGGTGCTGGCGTAGACTACAAGGCCTTTGAGAATGTGAGCATTGGTGCGGAATATCTATTCACGGACCTTGGCAAAAAGTCGAACAACGAAGTGTTTAAGGACAATGTCAGTTTTCACAGTGTTTTCCTGAAGGCTTCGTATCACTTCAATTAAGTTCAGAGCGCAATAGGGGGACTGCGGACATAAATTACGCGTATAATCGCATCCACAGTCTCTCCATTTTTTGGGAGTCAAAGAGCAATGAGCGCATTGATGATCAATGTTCCCACGAAAGCTGTCGAGGAGAATGGTTATAGTGCCGAATGTGAGTTCGCACTCGAACCTTCCTTCTCTCGCCTGGTTATCGAGGCAAAAAAGGCAGGTTGGGATGAACTGCAAATCGCTCTGTCGATTATATCGCATTGCGAATTACTGATTTATGGGTCGGAGACAGAACGGACCCTGATATAGTTTCCACGCGATATATTAGCCGTCATTAACGTCTCTTAGCAGCAAAAACGACATTCGCTGCCCTGGGTCGGGCAGCGCGTTTAAGGCTGATTTTTCACATCTCATATTGCCGACAATCTGGTGGGCCAAACATTTGCGAGGCGCAGATGGCTTAACCCAGATCATGTGCGTTCATTCTTTATGAAAGTAGAAATTCTCTCAGCAATCATGATTGTCGGGAGATTCGTGTTCGCACAAGGTATAGAAGGCATGAGAGAGGCGTCACAAACGCGAAGTCCTTCGACGCCATGAACTTTGCCGGTTGAATCTGTGACAGCGTGGGCGTCGGTGACGGCCCCCATCCGACACGTCCCAGATGCATGCCATGTCCCTCCTACGTGCCGGCGTACGAAGTCTGTGAGCGCCTTATCGTCATGAAGCAACGATAGAATTTTTATTCCTGGTGTGACCAATGACTGTATGACAGCTCCACGTGCGGGGCCAGCGATGTCTAAGAGTGCAGCAAGGGCTCCTCGTTGCACCGCATTCCACAGGCTTGGCACGGCAACACGCGCGACGCGCGGCGTATAGCTCGATGGAAAGACGTTACATGCAAAATCGCGCA
Organism: Ochrobactrum sp. BTU1; assembly: GCA_018798825.1. Classification (NCBI taxonomy): domain Bacteria; kingdom Pseudomonadati; phylum Pseudomonadota; class Alphaproteobacteria; order Hyphomicrobiales; family Brucellaceae; genus Ochrobactrum; species Ochrobactrum sp. BTU1. The sequence continues at coordinate 290,600 of CP076357.1, forward strand.
TGTATTCGTCGGCAAGGATAGCAGCCCCTTTTCTGACTGCATCTTTCAATCTTAGAAGGTCTCGTTCATCGCTTAACATCCGGAAATCGACGTCAGGTTCAATGGTCTCGTCTTTGGACGAAAGTTTGATGCTACCTCGTGAGTAGGATTTATTCACCCAGAAGAACAAGCTTCCAATGCGGTGGCCGACACAATGCCAGCCCGAACGCGAAAGTATCGCTGCATGCATGTCACCCTTGGGTGTGGCAGGCAATTCGGAAGAGTATCGCCAGATTGCTTGTTCGTGATGTTCTTCAGGATATTTATTTCGCCCAGCTCTGTGTAAGTAAGCTGCAACCGCAATAGATGGATGCTCCATCAGGTTTTGCCCAACACCTTCAAGTGCATGAACGATCGGGATGCCCAACCCCATCAGATCAGTGCTGGGCCCCACACCTGAGCGCATCAGCAATGCAGGCGAATGAATTGCTCCTGAGGCAATGATCACTTGACTTGCCGTAATGACGAAGTCGGGGCTTTCCTGATCATTTGATTTGATAACAGCGCCTGTCGCGGTTCTATTGTCAAACAATATCCGGGACGCTGTGAAGCCGGTCATAATTTTCAAATTCAGGCGTCTTCGGACGTTGCTGTCGAGATATGCGATCGATGTTGGCAATCGTTCGCCCTGATCGCTGACGGCAACCGCTCCTCGAAAGGTTCCATCCCGCCATTCGCCGTTTTGATCGGCCCCGATTGGCCAACCCTTTTTGTCGAGCGTTTGCATCACACGTTTCACGAATGGCGAAATATGCATATCGTCAATGCGTCGGATGGAAATTGGGCCTTCTTGACCGTGGTTCTCATCAAAAAAGTCGCGATCAGATTCTATCTTACGGAAATAGGGAACACACTCGTCCCAGCTCCAACCCTTCGCACCCAGTTCGTGCCACTCATTGTAATCTTCAGGTGCACCACGATTGGCCATCAGCGCATTGATCGCAGATCCGCCGCCGAGAATTTTCGCTTGTTCGTAGCGGCGTAAGCCACGGCGGTCACCTTGCGGGAAGAACGTACCCATACGAGCCTGCAAGCCACTCCAGATGTTGCGGGTGTCGAGATAGGCCCGCCCTGGATAGCGGCTACGAATGGCTTCCGGCATATCGGCATGGGTGATGTCGCGTCCTGGTTCGATTAACACGACACGGTTTTTCGGATTTTCAGACAAGCGGGCAGCGAGAACGCAGCCTGCCGAACCTCCACCAAGAATAAGATAATCCGTGATCATATCGAGGCCTGCTTGCGGCGTTGCCGTCCGGCGCTCAGGGCTGCAAGCATCACGACGATGAACGAAACGGCAGTGAGCAGCGAACTGATCGATGCGATCGTTGGGTCGATCTCGTCACGTAGTGCTGTGAACATGCGTTTGGTAAGCGTTTGGTATTGTCCACCAGAAATGAAGAGCGATACGACGGTTTCATCAAGGGCAGAGATGAACGCGAAAAGCATGCCTGTTATGACGCTTGCTTTGATCTGTGGGAGGGTCACTGCAAAGAATGCACGGAAGCGGTTCATCCCCAGGCTTCGGGCAACCATCTCCTGTGTCGGGTCGAATTTCCGCAAGCCTACCAACACCGATGTTACAACATAGGGCAGCCCAAGCATCAGATTGGCGAGAATGAGGCCCGATAGCGTCGCGAGCATTCCGATCTTTGCATAGACAAAGAACACGCCCACGGCGGTGATGACGATGGGAACGACGAGGGGCAGCAATAAGACCACCTGGACGCTCCGCACCAGCTTTGAGGACGTAAGGTTCAGGGCATATGCTGCAGCCGTTCCGATGATTGTGGATAAAAGGGCGCTGCCGAGGGCGACGATTAAGCTCACTTTCGTGGCCTGCATCCACGCGGTGCTCGTCAAATAGCTTTCATACCATCGAAATGACCAGCTTGGTGGTGGAAACGCCAAAAATCTCGTACCAGAAAAAGACATTGGAACAATGATGAGGATAGGTAGGACGAGCCATACCAGAACCATCAAGACGACCGAGATGAGGATGATACGCGGGACTGACATGGCCTTACCTCGTTCCCATAATGCGTTCAAAGGGGATCAAAAGACTGGCTAGTCGGAAGATCAGAAACACGCAAATAAGTAGCACCACGCTGATTGAGGACGCGGCGCCCCACTCGTGATAAACTTCGATATTTCGCGAAACGAGCATTGAGACCATGTAAGTTCGGCCACCACCGAGTAATTCCGGCGTGATATAGAACCCAAGCGTCAGCACGAAGACCAGCACCATGCCGGCGATCATGCCTGGTAACGACAAGGGTAAGAAGACACGCGTGAATACATAGTAGGGTGTTCCACCAAGGCTTGAACCAGCCATTGAGAGTTCGTGCGGAATTTTCTGCATCGTCGCATAAAGCGGTAGCACCATGAATGGGAGCAGGATATGGATCGTGGCAACGACCGTGCCAAATTCATTATTCACCAGGAGCAGCGGAGCATCGATCAGGCCGAGCGACTTCATTGCGGAATTGACCAATCCGGTGCGTTGCAACAGGATCAACCACGCATAAGCGCGGACTAGAACGCTAGTCCAGAACGGCAGAATAACCATTGCCAGAATGATGATGCTCCATTTCTGGCTTACGGTCGCTGCAAGATAGGCTATCGGATAACCGAGCAAGACTGATACGATTGTGACAATGAATGCGATCTTGAAGGTTTGAAGAAATGTCATCCAGTAGACGTTATCAGTCAGAAAACGCTGATAGTGGACAACAGTAAATCCTCCGTCTTGCCATACCGACTGCCAGGCAAGCCAGAGAAGCGGTAGGATCAGCAACACAGTAACGACCGCAAGGGCTGGTGCCAGAAGAAAGACCATCAACCGCGTCTCTTTGCGTCGATGGATTTCACTTGGATTGAGTGTCGCGTTGCGCATCGATTTCACCGCCGAAATTTACGACATCCAATGAATGCCGAGGAAAAATAATAGTGCTCGCGCGATGCCTGGACGCGCGAGCATGGTCTGATTATTTCTGGATAAATTCGGCCCACCGCTTCTGAGCTTCTTCGCCGGCTTTCGAGCTCCACCATTGATCTGAAATCAGAACTTGCTTTTTTGCATTGTCTGGTGAACTTGGCATTTCAGCTGCCCGTTCAGGGCTAATTTTGCCGGTTGTATAAGCTGCAGGATTGGCTGGGCCGTAATCAATATAGGCCGGGAAGTTTGCTTGAATCTCAGGGTCCAGTGCCGCATTTATAAACTTTACACTGGTCTCCAAATTCGGAGCGCCCTTCAAGATACAGAGCGATGTATATTGCAAAAAGCCCTGATTGAATGTGTAACCAATGGGCAACCCTTCTTTGACCACAGCGGAAACACGACCGTTCCATGCCATTGTCATATCCACTTCGCCATCTGCAAGGAGTTGAGCGGATTGTGCGCCTGATGTCCACCAGACTGTGACAAAGGGCTTAATTTTCTCGAGTTTCTTGAACGCACGATCAACGTCAAGAGGATAAAGTTTATCGACAGGGACGCCGTCGGCGATCAATGCAGCTTCTAGCGTTGCCAATGGATGGTTACGCAAAGCGCGTGTGCCGGGAAACTTCTCGACATCCCAGAAATCGACCCAGGTTTGCGGAGGTGTGTCGCCAAATTTCTCTTTGTTGTAGGCGAGTACACTCGAATAAAACTCGTAGGCCACCGAATAAGGCGATTTGTACTCGACCGGCATGTCCTTGACGTTGGGAAGTTGAGAAAAATCCAGTTTCTCAATCATACCCTGCTCTCCGCCGCGGATACAATCTTTTGCCGGCGTGTCGATGACGTCCCAAACTGGTTTTCCGGTTTCGGTTTGCGTTTTTATCACCGGCCATGCATCGGGGGAGCTATCTTGATTGATCGTTATGCCAAGCTTTTCTGCGACGGGGTCGAGGATGGCTTTGGTCTGCGCTTCTTGATAAGCGCCGCCTTGTGAAACGAAAGTGATCTGATCGGCCGAAGCGTAGCCTGCCCCAAAAGAAAGGGCAGCTGAACACAGGAGGAATGCTGAAACGGTCATGCGCATTTTTGTTCTCCTCTAATGGGCGCAAGGCCCTTTTTATATTTGCCGGCTCGGTTGGATTACTGCTCCGGCGCGCAGCGTTTTACTGCCTCATCGCCCAATGGCGTCGAGGAACTGATACCAGCCTGCGACTAAGCGTACTGCTGGCGCGCGCAGACCATAAAATGGAATTGATTTAAGTGGCAGCTCCGTCAGTAATCCCAGATCGACCTTATGACCCGCGACCAATTGCGCGACATGTTTGCCAATATAGGACGACATCGCCACACCGGTGCCATTGTAACCAAGCGCATAGAAGAGTTTGTTGTCGAGCCGTCCGACATGGGGCAGGCTATCGAGAGTCATTGCGACCAAGCCAGACCATCGATGAGTTACTTTGACTGCTTCCAACACTGGAAACTGTTTGATCATGGCTTTTTGCAAAGCGGCGAAGGCAGATTCTGAATCGGATTTTCCAAATGCTCCGCGTCCGCCGTAAATGAGACGTTCTTCGGATTTTCTAAACCAGCGCATCATACGTCGTGTTTCAGTATAGCTGCGACCGTTTGTAAGCAAAGTCGCCGCTTCCGTGTTGGTGAGGGGCTCTGTCGCGATCATTGCGGAGCGAAAAGGAATAATTGATTTTTTAACGTGAGCCGTTGCCGATGTGAGATCGGAATAAGAATTGGTTGCGATAACCACCTTTTTTACGCGTAGCGTGGCTGTTGCTGTTTCAACAATCACCGCGTCTGTTTCGTTCCTGAAGCCTAAGACTGGTGTGTTTTCACAGATAGTCACACCTTCATTTGCAACGCCGCGCGCCAGTCCAAAGGCGAAGTTGAGAGGATGAATGACGCCTCCATGCGTGTTGAGCATAGCACCGACAAAGTCTTTCGATCCGGTCTCCTTTGCGACTTCGTCTGCAAACTGTATCGAGCAAGCATTGTCGCCTAACGCATCATTTAGCCAGGCGCACTCGGCTTTGAGCATGTCGAATGAGAGTTGGTTATGCGCACAACGTAAGGAGCCGGTAGGCCTATAATTGGCGCCTTCTATGTCATAATCGCGGGCAAGCTCTGCCACATGTTCGACGGCTTCAATTGCGACATCGTGCATACGACGTGCAACATCAATTCCAAACCGGCTGGCAATATCGCGATAAGCCAGCCGGAATTTTGCGGAAACGACGCCACCATTGCGCCCGCTTGCACCCCATCCGATGCGACTTGCTTCCAAAATGATTGTTGAAAGCCCCTGACGCGCCAGGTAGCGAGCCGTCGACAAGCCAGTATATCCACCGCCAACGATTGCGACATCATATTGAGCAGCGCCCGCGACTGCTGAAAACTGTGGGCGTTCTGCGGCCGTGGACTGCCACAGTGATCTGATATCGTCAAAGGGAGGTTGGGTCGCCATGATGAGGTGAAACTCCGCTGTTAGGCTGCGTTCGCAACTGAAGCGTCGTAAACTTCCGTGTCAACGGCATCTGCAAGCTGCTTGAGCGTCGAAAAATGGAAGTCGGGCTTTGTCACATCTTTTGGTGTAGGTGTGCCACCAAAGCCCTTTTGTCCCTGTCGGCGTTCGATCCAGCAAGTCGTATAGCCAAGTTCTTTTGCAATACCGATGTCGTGATACTGGCTCTGCGCGACATGCAAGATTTCCGAAGGTTTGAATCCGAAGGCCGACTGACGCCCTTTGTTAAATGCAAAGAAATTGGGATTTGGTTTGGCATAGCCAGTTTCATCACAGGTTACGCTATCGTGGAAAGGATTCTCCAATGTCTCCGAATAGGCTGAGAATGTGGTGCGATCGGCGTTGGTCATGGCAACTAGACGGAAATTTTTGCGCAATCTCTTGAGTGCAGCAACAGAGTCTTCGAACGCGGGGTGTTGGAGGATTGCAAATTGGAACAGCTCTGCAGCCGCTTGATCGTCAGCGAGATTGAGTTCAGACGCCATATGAAGATAGACATCCTTCATTGCAGAGGAGGAGCGGCCGTAAAACTTGTCGCGGCCGCGAATATAAGGGCCGAAAATTTCGTCGTCGGTTAGTTTTGCTGCTTTTTCGCCGCCGACTTTTCGCGTTGCATTCAGCACGCCGGTTTCGAAATCAATTAACGTTCCCACAACGTCAAAGGTCATCACTTTAAAGTCAGTGATCTTCATGGTCTTTTCCTCATAGTGCTTTGCATGGTGATTAGTTCACTTCAGGCACAATTACCGTGTCTTCGGGATGGAGTGCGATTTCGATAGCTTCGCCAGGCGCACGAAGTTGCGCGCGCCCAGCGTGGTTTGTTGGAAGGCGGAAACTGATAGTCTCGCCTGAAGCAAGCTGGATAAAAACGCGAATACTCTCGCCTTGATAAAGTGCCTCGACGACTTTGCCGTGTAGGCGATTAAGACCTTCCGGTTGCGTCGGTGATCCGCTCACGACCAGCTTTTCAGAGTGGAGGGCAAGAAACAGCTTATCGCCTGATGGTATCGGGTATGCTGATCGCAGCACCGTTCCCGCGAAGCGAACCGAATGATCGCCCTCACGCGAGACTGGCATAAGGGTGGCTTCGCCAATAAAGCTTGCAACGAAAGCGTCGACTGGTCGATCGTGCAACATTTCCGGTGTATCAATTTGGACAATCTTGCCTTTGTTCATGATGGCAACGCGATCGCTCATTGTCAGCGCTTCACGCTGATCATGAGTGACATAGACGATTGTCGCTTTGAGTTTACGATGGAGCTGTTTGAGTTCGATCTGCATGTTTTCCCGGAGCTGCTTGTCGAGCGCCGATAGGGGTTCGTCCATCAAAATGAGGCGAGGTTCGAAAATCATTGCACGGGCGAGTGCGACGCGCTGTCTTTGTCCGCCGGATAGTTCATGGATCTGACGATTTTCGAGCCCTGTCAGTTCGACCATGGCCAAAGCTTCGCGCAACTTCTCGGGCCAATAGGCTTTCGGAACACGGCGCGCCCGCAAAGGAAATGTGATATTATCGGACACATTCATATGCGGAAACAATGCATAGTTTTGAAAAACGATGCCAATGTCTCGCTTGTGAGGTGGCTCCAATGTAATATCGCGGTCGCCCAACCAGATTGATCCTGATGTGGGCTGCACAAAACCTCCCAGGATCCCCAAAAACGTTGTTTTTCCTGAACCGGAGGGCCCAAGAATAGAAATGAACTCGCCTGGTGCGACATCCAAACTGACGGAATCCAGTGCGCAAAAAGCACCATAGGTTTTCGTAGCGGATCGGATTGAAACTCCCACACTGATAGAATTCTTCGTTTCAGTCATCTGATTTCACTGACTAAATCCCGACGTCTCCACGCTGAAGTGGTCGCGCTCTGTTGCATGCAATGGAAAAGCGAAACAAGGAACGGAAGCGCATTCTCTGAAGCGTTTACCGGTACTAAATGTTTTGTTCCCCTGACGAAGATGGAGGATATTTTCCTCTCTTGGTTTGAGAGCAGAACAAATATCTGGGATTGGTGCAATTGAAAAAAGCTTGATGGGGTGTTACAAAATGTAATGACTACACTGCGACGCATTCTGCCCTCTATGAACGGACTTTTCACGTTGGAGTCTGCCGCGCGGCATGGAAACTTCTCCAAAGCGGCTCAAGAGCTCAACGTCACACCAGCAGCAATCAGCAGAATGATTGCGAGGTTGGAAGAGCATTTGGATGTGCAACTCTTTGTGCGCACGACGAACGGGGTCACACTGACCGAGTATGGGAGAATTCTAAATGAATCGATCCAACGAGGATTCGCCGGTATCGAACAGGCTCTTCGAGAAATCAGTGACCGAAAGCAGGGCGTACAGACAGTTACGTTATCCTTATCGACCGGTTTCACGACGCATTGGGTCATGCCGAGGATGGCATCTTTCAAGAAGGCGTTTCCGGGGATTGATCTGAGATTTGAGTTGATCATGGGGCCGCTGGCTGGACCTGTGAACGATGTTGATCTCGGAATGCGTTTTGTGAACGGCAGCGATGATAATCATGAAGCGACCTTTGTCATGCCGGAGATTTTAATGCCGATTTGCAGTCCGAGTTATCAAAGAGAACAAAGGGATGAAGATTCGGTACTTGATCAACCGGCCACAACCTTGATTAATCTTAGTGAGGCGCAACCAAACTGGCCCGACTTTTTCTTGCCTGCGCGAGGTCGAGGCACTCACGATGAAATGCTGTTCTCGGATTACGCAATTGTCGTGCAGGCGGCATTGCTGGGACAAGGTGTAGCGATCGGGTGGCTAAATGTCGTGGCCCACTGGCTGCGTACGCAAGCCTTGGTCCCAGCGCATAATCGGTTTTTGTCCACGCATCGTAAGTGCCATCTCGTACGTTTACGAGACCGGCCATTGCGTCCGATAGTGTCTGAGGTTCGCGATTGGCTTATTGCTGAGTTAATGGACGATATTGATGCAATTGTAGGGATGTATCCAGCTTTAGGGCTCGAGGATGCACTGGCGTCCGAGCAGTAGCTGATGTGGCTTTATCCCCAACCATGAGCAGAGAGACCATAAATCCATGGCTCGCCTGCTTTTTTGCTCAGAAAGGGCTTCCCCTTCGACATAGTGGTTACTGTTCCGAAGATTTTCAGCCGACATTGTGCGATAAATTGCGGGAACGGGCCGTCTTTCTCGCGTGTATCGACACGCGCAAACTCCCCTTTTAGTTCTTCAAGATGGCTCGCGGTCAAATGAATTGCATCCTCATCTCCATTTGCAACGATTGGGCCGATGACTTTCCCGCGCCCAAATTCCCGGCAAAACGAAAAGCCGACCAGTCGGCCATTGCGCATTAAACCGCTTATCGCAGCAGTACCGGCGATCAGCCTTAGTAAAGCACGGCGATCAACACCGAATGCACTGCTATCCAGTTGATTGATCTCATCAAAGTCATCCATTGAAAGATTAACAATTTCTCCTTCAAGAGGGGGCAGTTGCGGGAGTGTCAATGCGACTTCACCTTGGCATTGATAAACGGTCGCTTCGTCTGCGAAACCCATAGAAATATAGAGGCTATGGGCGGCAGGGGTCGCATTAAGGCTAAGATGGCGGCCCGCACAGCGCTCGAGGACTTGATCCATAAGCCAACGGCCGTTTCCCTGTGCCTGGTTGCGTGGCGATGTGATTACCATACCAATCGTGGCAAAATCATCGCCGTACGGGAACCACATCGCACTCCCGAACACGCGACCAATTCCATCAACCGCAACCAAACCTTGTCCGCTTTTCAACAACAGTTCCCAGTCTTTTGGGCGATGCGGCCAGCGAACGCCCATTGAAAGTCCATGAAGCAGATCGATTTGAACAGTGGTGATGTCTTGCGCAACAAGTTCGAACGATTTCAATCGCACTGAATTCTGCATATCCGTTTCCTACCCAAGCCCATCAGCAAAATATTCGGTTCTCGTCGAGCTGTCAGCGAAAACAATCTTCACCGAGCAACGTATTTTGTCGCATCATCTCACGTTCGAGCCAGCACGATTTGCTTGATGGGCAGACCAATTCGCAATCTTTGGCTGAACCTCCGCATTATTCGGCACGGAACACTTTTGGGATTTTTTATTCTTGTCGAAAGGCCAACGATCAGTTTTGCGTGGTTACAATGAACGTCGAAGATATTCTCACTGCTTTGATCGCTTTTCCCTCAATTGTAGGGACGCCCAATAGCGCTATCGTCGATTGGATCAGCGATTATGCAAAAGCTCATGGGGGAAGGGTCGACGTGTTGCCTGGCCCAGAAGGTGACAGGGCAAATCTATTCATAACTGTTGGCCCGCGCGAAAATGTCCCGGGCTATATTCTCTCTGGGCATATGGATGTTGTGCCGGCTGGAGAGGCTGATTGGCTTAGTGATCCTTTCAAACTTCATAAGAGCGGTACTAAGCTTTACGGGCGAGGTACCACCGACATGAAAGGTTTCCTGGCTGCAGCGCTTGCCGCACTTCCCAAGCTTGCATCCAGCGAATTGCAACGTCCGGTGCATCTCGCTTTCTCCTATGACGAAGAGGCAGGCTGTCGTGGAGTGCCGCATTTACTCGAAGCGCTTCCCGGTCTTTGTGCAAAGCCGCTTGGTGCCATAATTGGCGAACCGAGCGGAATGCGCGCGGTGCGCGCGCACAAAGGAAAAGCTGCAGCGCGCCTTGAAGTCATTGGTCGGTCTGGCCATTCGTCGCGCCCTGATCTGGGGTTAAATGCTGTCCACGCGATGGCAAATGTTATAGCACGAGCGATGATCTATGCTCGAACGCTTGAATCTGGACCCTTCGATAGCAGTTTTGAACCGCCTTACTCGTCGTTACAGTTTGGCGTTGTTTCAGGTGGGCAGGCCGTCAATATTATTCCGGATCGGTGCATCGCGGATGTTGAAGTGAGGGCTATATCAGGTTGCTCGCCCGTAGCATTGCTTGAACCGGTTCGGGAGGAATTGTTATCACTGCGTGCCCAGGGCTTTGAAGTTCACTGGCATGAGTTGAGTGCATATCCCGCCCTTTCTCTCCCAGAGACGAGCGACCTTGCGGGGTTACTCGTGGAGTTGACAGGGCAGGAGTGCAAGGGCGCGGTGAGCTATGGAACCGAAGCAGGGCTTTATCAGCAAGCAGGCATAGATGCGATTATCTGCGGTCCTGGTGAAATAGGACGGGCACATCGTCCGAACGAATATATCGAGATTGCAGAGTTGCATGCCTGTCAAACGATGATCGAAAAACTCGGTACCCGACTTACCGCATCAAACTGAATGGACGACTGGACCTAATGGCCTTTCTTTTCAATTCCGATCCCGCGCGAGGTTCTGTATTCCGCGAAGCTTTTTCGAAATCGCTTCCTGACCTCGAATTCTATATGTCAGGCGATGATATCGATCCTGACAAAATACGTTACCTGATTAGCTGGGTCGCTCCTGACGATATTGCGCGTTATCGCAATCTCGAAGTCTTATTCTCGATTGGTGCAGGTGTCGATCAGTTCAAGCCGGGAACTGTGCCGGAAGGCGTAAAACTTGTTCGCATGGTGGAAGATGGCATCATTCGCATGATGCAGGAATATGTCACACTTGGCGTTCTTACTCTGCATCGAGAAGCTATAGCCTACCGCCAGCAGCAAAATACCGGGCATTGGGCAGCGATTGCGACACCTCAGGCGTCTGAACGCAGCGTAGGCTTTCTTGGTCTCGGCATGTTGGCTGAAGCCGCAATCGAACGTCTGAAGCCATTTCAGTTTCCGCTTTCAGGATGGAGCCGCAGTCAGAAGGCTATCGAAGGCGTTACATGTTTCCACTCCGAGGCGCAATTTACAAGCTTCTTGGAGCAGACGGATATCCTCGTCACGCTCTTGCCGCTAACAGAACAAACCCGTGGAATGTTAAATTCGAGGCTTTTTTCTGCGCTGCCCAAGGGGGCTCGTCTGCTGCATTGTGGCCGCGGACCGCAGCTTGATCACCAAGCGCTGATTGAAGCGCTCGATAGTGGGCAGCTTTCTGCAGCCATGCTGGATGTAACTGATCCTGAGCCACTTCCCCAAGGTCATCCACTCTGGTCCCACCCCAAGGTGCTCATCACACCACATATTGCATCGGTCACTCAACCGCACACGGCAGCGAAATCCGTCATCGAGAATATCCTGCGCCACTGCGCTGGAGAAGAACCGATCGGTCTTATCGATCGAACACTGGGCTATTAACTCAAAGGGAATGTTATGACACTTCTGATCACAATCGATCCGAACCCAGATTTTGCACCCAAAGAAGCGCTTCCAACACCGGATCGCCTCATCTCGGGAAATCCGTCTTTTAAGACCTGGGCACAGGATGCCTCGAAGGGCGACAAGGTCTTGACTGGTGTGTGGGAAGCGACGCCGGGTGAAACCCATTCGATTAAGGGCACAATGCTTGAATTCTGCCACATACTCTCCGGGCTTGTCGAAATCGAGGAAAAAGACGGAGAAACCAAGACTTATCGCGCTGGCGATAGTTTTGTGATGAAGCCAGGTTTTGTGGGTGTGTGGCGTACGATCGAAACAGTCCGCAAAATCTACGTTTGTGTTTACGAGTAGAATTGGCATCCCGCAATAATTGACTGGGCGAAGTCTGTCTGGCGGGATTGAAAACCGCCAGATGGGCTATCCCCGATCAAAAATGCGGCGGGTGCAGCTCTATAGTCGTCTCAACAAAAATACGAGGTGCGCCATGACTTTGAGTTTCAATCCGGAAACCCTTGAACTTCCATTTTATCACTATATCGGTGGCGAGCGTGTTGACGCGGTAGGCGGTCTTGAAATGCGGAGGCCTTCTGATGGCGAAAACTATGGTGATTGCCCAATCGCAAACGTCGATCTCGTTGATCGTGCAGTACAGACGGCCAAAGCAGCCCTTCGATCCAGTGGATGGGCCGATGCCCGCCCGCGCGAGCGCTTGACTGCTATGCATCGCTGGGCCGATCTGATGGAACAAGAAGCTGTGACGTTGGCGCGTCTTGAGGCTGTTTCGTCAACTCGTCCTATCGCGCAGCTTATTGAAGGCGATATAGCCGTCACCGCCGAGCAAATTCGCTTTTTTGCCGAGTTTGCAGACAAGGAAGGCAGTGATGTCGTGCCAACCAGCGCGTCGACCTTCGGAATGACGCTGAGTGAACCTTACGGCGTAATCGGTGCTATAACACCTTGGAATTTTCCAATATCTATGTCTGGATGGAAGCTCGGGCCTGCATTGGCTGCGGGTAACGCCGTCGTCCTGAAGCCGTCGGAGATCACCCCATTTTCTACGCTCTATATGGCGGAGCTTGCTGTAAAAGCGGGGATCCCTGCAGGTCTAATTAACATTGTGCTCGGTGATGGCCCAACCACGGGTAATGCGATTACCGGTCATCCTGATATTTCTAAGGTCAGTTTCACCGGATCAACAGCTGCGGGCGCGGCAATTATGGAGAATATTGCTCGCTCCGGTATTAAACCGATGACACTAGAGCTCGGCGGAAAAAGCCCACAGGTGGTCTTTGCGGATGCTGACTTGAAGTTGACCGCCGCGGCAATCACACGTGGCATTCTCAGTAACGCCGGACAAGCATGCGTTGCTGGTTCGCGGCTGATTGTTGCGGAGGAAATTGCCGATGCATTGAGCGAAGCAATCGCCCGTCATATGGCCAATATTAAACCTGGTCCGACTTGGGACGAGAACACGCAATACTCACCGATTATTTCGGAGCGGCAGATTTGTCGTATTGACGAGATAGTGCAAAAAGCTGTTGGCCTTGGAGCAGAAAGCGTTGTCGGTGGGAAACGGATGGATCGTGAAGGATATTTCTACGAACCTACTCTCCTTCGCGGTGTTAGTGAGAGTTCTCCGGCGGTTACCGAAGAAATTTTTGGGCCTGTGCTGACTATTCAGACGTTCAAAGAAGAGAGCGAGGCGTTAGCGCTCGCTGATCATCCGACTTACGGATTGGCGGCAGGCTTATTTACGCGCGATCTATCTCGAGCCATTCGCGTTACGAAAGCATTGCAGGCCGGCACTATCTGGGTAAACCGCTATGGTCGATCCCGTGATCATATTTTACCGACCGGCGGATATAAAAGTTCGGGTATCGGCAAAGATCTTGGTCGTGATGCGTATCTTGCAAATCGCAAATTCAAAAGCGTGCTTATTGACCTATAAATATTTGTCTTAACGCGCATTTACTCCGAAAACTTCAGTTTTTTAAGAGTTGCGCTCTTAGGGGAACGAAAAATGACAACCTATTCAATTGCCCTGATCCCGGGGGATGGCATCGGGAAAAATGTGACCGGCGCAACCTGGGAGGTTTTGCAACAAGCCGCAAAGAGTAATGGCTTTGCGCTGGAAGGGACGAACTTCCCGTGGTCCTGCGAGTACTATCATGAAACCGGGGCAATGATGCCCGCAGACGGGATCGAAACGTTGCGTCAGTTTGATGCAATTTATCTTGGTGCTGTTGGCTGGCCTGCAGAAGTACCGGATTCGGTGTCGCTGCACGGACTTTTGCTACCGATCCGCAAGGCGTTTGTGCAATATGCCAATATTCGCCCACATCGTTTGCTCCCTGGGGTCACGGGCCCACTGCGCTCCGAAGGGTTTGACATCCTTTGCATCCGTGAAAATACGGAAGGCGAGTATTCTGGTGCTGGCGGAAGGGTTCACTCAGGTACAAAAGATGAAGTGGCCGTTGAAACTGCGATTTTCACCCGTACGGGTGTCGAGCGCATTATCCGTTTTGGTTTTGAGCAGGCGCGTTCGCGCCGCAAGAAACTGGCATCGGTAACCAAGTCCAACGCTCAGAAATATTCTATGGTTTTCTGGGACGAGGTGACCAAACAAGTCGCCCAGGATTATCCTGACGTAGAAGTTTCGCATTATCATATCGACGCTATGGCCGCGCGCATGGTTATGGCACCCGATAGCCTTGATGTGATTGTGGCATCAAACCTCTTTGGTGACATTCTAACCGATCTTGGAGCTGCTATTCAGGGTGGGCTTGGATATGCGGCATCAGCCAACATTAATCCAGATCGCACAGCACCTTCGATGTTTGAGCCGGTTCATGGCTCTGCACCTGACATCGCTCATCTTGGAATAGCCAATCCGATCGCTGCGATCTGGTCTGGTGCGATGATGCTTGATCACCTTGGTGAGCATCAAGCTGCAAAAGATGTGATAACGGCAATTGAAGCTGCAACGGCTCAGGGTATTGGAACTGTTGCTGGTAAAGACAAGACGGACGCGATTACGCAAGCCGTGCTTACGGCCCTGACATAAAGAGGTATTCATGTACAGGTTGAACGATCAGGCGCTTTTTCGCCAACAGGGTCTAATTGGTGGTGTCTGGCAGGATGCAACGTCTGGTGCAACAGTCGATGTTACCAACCCAGCAAGCCTTGGCAGTTTGGGGACAATCCCTGACATGGGCGGAAAAGAGACTCGCGCGGCAATCGATGCCGCGGCAAACGCTTTCAACTTATGGGTAAAGAAGCCCAACGCCGAACGCGCCGCGCTGTTGGAACGCTGGTTTGCACTGATGGTAGAGCACGAGCAAGATCTTGCCCTTCTACTGACATTGGAACAGGGCAAACCCCTCAATGAGGCATTAGGCGAGATCCGTTATGGCGCTTCATTCGTCAAATGGTTTGCTGAAGAAGCACGCCGCATCGACGGGGGCAGCATTCCTTCGCCAACGCCAGACCGTCGTATTCTGGTTCTCAAGGAGGCGGTCGGTGTATGCGCGATTATTACGCCGTGGAATTTCCCCAACGCGATGATCACTCGCAAGGTTGCTCCGGCCTTGGCTGCAGGATGCACGGTTGTCATTAAACCTTCAGAGTTTACGCCGTTTTCGGCACTGGCGCTCGGCGTTCTGGCCGAGAGAGCAGGCATACCGGCTGGCGTGATAAATATTGTCACTGGCATGCCCACGGAAATCGGTAATGAACTGATGGCGAATGAAACTGTTCGCAAGATTTCCTTTACCGGATCAACGCGTGTTGGTTCGCTACTTATGAAAGGTGCCGCTGACAGCATCAAGCGCTTGAGCCTTGAGCTCGGGGGCAATGCGCCGTTCATTGTGTTTGACGATGCTGACGTCGACCAGGCAGTGGAAGGTGCTATAGCGTCAAAATTCCGTAACGGCGGCCAGACCTGCGTCTGCTCGAACCGTATTCTGGTTCAGTCTGGAATTTACGAAGCATTTGCTCTTAAACTTTCAGCCCGTGTTGCGAAGATGAAAGTGGGTGTTGGAACTGATGAAGGGGTGGCAATTGGTCCTATGATCAATCATGCGGCGATTGAAAAGATTGAACGCCATGTGAGCGATGCGCTTGGGCGCGGTGCAAAGATCCTTGCACAAAGCGAAAGCATGCCCGAAGGCCGCCAATATGCCCGTCCCATTGTTTTAGGTGACGCTACAACTGACATGTTGCTTGCAACGGAAGAAACGTTCGGACCTGTTGCGCCGCTGTTCCGATTTGAGACCGAAGAGGAAGCGATCGACATAGCCAATGCAACGCCATATGGTCTCGCTGCATATTTCTTTACGGAGAATCTGAAGCGGTCATGGCGTGTTGCGGAGGCACTGGAATTCGGCATGATCGGCCTTAATACCGGCCTCATCTCGACGGAGGTTGCACCGTTTGGCGGTGTCAAGCAGTCGGGGCTTGGCCGCGAAGGCTCCAAAATGGGCATAGATGAATATCTGGAAGTGAAAGCTCTGCATGTCGGTGGACTTTGAGCAAAATCAAAAGGGCGGTCAGGCCGCCCTTTTTTGTATCTCAATTTACTGGAACTTATCGAGCATTTTGTAATAAAATCCGACAAGCGGCAAAAACCATGGTTTACCGGAGTAGCCCGGAATAGTTGGCCATTCCAAGCCGGAAAATGGGTTTTTGTCCCCGCGTCCCAGAATTGCATCGGCTAGATAGATTCCCATCTGCGTTGACATTTGTGCGCCGTGTCCCGAATAGCCCATTGCGTACCAGATGCCGTCCGCGAACCCTGCGCGGGGATAGCGATCCTGTGTCATGTCGACCAGTCCACCCCAACAATAATCGATCTCGACATTGGCCATATGTGGAAAAATCTTAACGAGACTTTCGCGTAAAATGGAACCGCTTTTGTTATCGGATCGCTGATCCGATGTGGTTGAAAAACGCGCGCGGCCGCCAAAAATCATGCGGTTGTCGGGGGCAAGGCGGAAATAATTTCCAATATTCATCGACGTCACATAGGTGCGATTGCCAGGCATTGTGGCGGCGATCTCGTTGTGTGTCAGTGGTCGGGTGGCAATGATGAAACTGCCTACCGGGATGATACGCTTGCGGAAATAGGAGAAACTGTTTGTCGTATATGCACCTGTTGCCAAAATGACAGTGTCGGCGGTAACTTTCCCGCGCGAGGTAACGATCTGATGGATGGTGCCGATTTTTGTTCGTTCGTGAACTGTTGTATTCTCAAATATGCTGGCACCGTGCCGCGCTGCAGCCGCAGCCAAACCAGTCACGTAGCGACCCATATGCATCATGGCGCTTTTCGTGGAAAGCATCGCACCATGAAAATGATCTGATCCGACTTCCCCTGAAAGTTGATCACGGCGCAGTAAGGCCGTGTCGGGATCAACTTCGGCATGGATTGCTTCAAAGTTGCGCTTCAACCCTTCGAAATGTGAAGGTTTTGAAGCTAACTTTAGCTTGCCCGCGCGCCTGAAAGAACAGTCAATATTTTCTTCAGTGACTATACGTTCGATTGTATCAACA
This sequence comes from Ochrobactrum sp. BTU1, assembly GCA_018798825.1. Taxonomy (NCBI): domain Bacteria; kingdom Pseudomonadati; phylum Pseudomonadota; class Alphaproteobacteria; order Hyphomicrobiales; family Brucellaceae; genus Ochrobactrum; species Ochrobactrum sp. BTU1. The sequence goes on from CP076357.1 coordinate 307,903, forward strand.
GAACTGTCGAAGGCTTTATAGAGCGCTTTAGCCCTTTCCGGACCAAGGTGCTGTTTTGCTGCGACGAAACTGTGGGCAAGACCGTTGTTGAGATGCCCCCCGTTGCGGCCTGATGCGCCTGATCCAACAAGCCCCGTTTCAAAAACCGCAACATTGCTGCCCGCTTTGGCAAGATGCAATGCTGCGGAGAGCCCCGTAAAACCACCGCCGATGATGACGACATCATAATGCCCTTCGGGCGGGTTCTTTATCGAAGCGGTGAAGGGGGGCGTTGTATCGTGCCAATAAGGCTTGAATTGCATCTTGATTGGTCCTGAAAAGGTGCATCCCGAAAGTCGTCGAACGTTTTTCGGGATGCACGTCAAACGACGAACTACAGTCCAACGACACCGGCCAGACCGGAAATATCTTTGATTTCGGTATAGCCGTAATAGGGATTTGCAGGCTCGTGACCTCGATTAACCCATACTTTGTTCTTGATCCCGAGATCATGCGCCGACATCAGATCGTAGCGGAACGACGATGAGACGTGCAGAATGTCTTCCGGATTGGCGTTGAGCTGATCGAGCATATATTCGAATGCCTTGAAACGAGGCTTATAGGCCTGCGCCTGCTGAGCTGTGTAAACGGCATGGAATGGTGCGCCCAGCTTATCAACATTGTGGTGAATTTGCTCGTTCATAGCGTTCGAGAGAATAACAAGCGGAATTTCTTTGGCCACCTTAGCGAGACCCGCCGGCACATCCGCATGGGGACCCCAACTTGGCACGCGTTCATATACTGTGCGCGCGTCTTCGGGCTTGAAGGCTACATTGTTCTTCTTGCAGGTGCGTTCGATCGCGTTGTGAACGACTTCATTATATGGCTTCCAGTCTCCGAGAATTTCATCCAGACGATAGGCTGCAAAATTGCTGATAAACTGTTGCATCTGCTCATCATTAAGCTGTTCGCTATAAAGATCGCGTGCAGCTTCTGCCATCTGAAAGTTGGTCAGTGTTCCGTAGCAATCGAAGGTGATGTATTTTGGTCTGAACTGGGCCATGAATTGTTCCTTCTGAGGCTTGCAGGCACTGCTGTGCCATTGCCTTACATCATAATGAGCGCAGAATAGACTAATCACTGCATTCATATACGTGCGAAGCAGATTGTTTCGTATCTGGCCAGAGCTTTGGCAGAGAGTTGCGCGAACCGTGATGTTTGGCGCGCTTTCACGACCCGTTATATGATTATTTGTGGTCGGTCAGGAGTGTCCCGCGGCATAAGATGCGGCTAAAGCGCGGCAGGAAAGTGTAAACGCGTCGCATTTGTATGTTGGTCGGGAGGAACTGCTGTGCGCGTCAATCTAATTTGAAGACAAGAAGAACCTTGCCGGATAGAGACAGGATGACCACTTCGCAAATCACATTTGAAACGATGACGCCGGATCATCTTGATGGCGCCGTTGTATTGTCGAAACAGGCAGGTTGGCCGCATCGGCGAGATGATTGGGCATTGGTGCTCGCGTTAAGTAAAGGCGTCGTTGCTCTTGAGGACGGGGCTGTTGTTGGTACCGCTATGGCGACGCCATTGGGTGATGATATTGCAACCATCAACATGGTAATTGTTGACGAAACTATGCGCGGGCGTGGCGTTGGTCGCAAGTTAATGCAGGCGGCACTTGATGCTGCTACCGGACGCACCTGCCTGCTTGTTGCTACGCAGGATGGTCTGCCCCTCTATGAAAAGCTTGGTTTTGTCGCAAATGGTGAAATAATACAGCATCAGGGCGTGGTTGCAGAGGTTGAAGCTCCACAAAATGTGGATTGGGCGAGTGCTTGCGATTTGCCCCAGTTGGTTTCGCTGGATCATCATGCCACTGGCCATGATAGGGGCGCGCTTATGCAGCTTCTTAATGAGGCTGCGTCTTTTGCTGTTATTCGGAATGGCGAACAGATTATGGCATTTGCGGGTATTCGTGAGTTTGGTCGGGGACAAGTCATTGGTCCGGTCGTCGCAAAAACCGATAATGATGCACGCTCATTGATTGATTTTCTGCTCGCGCAGAATTCCGGCAAGTTTATTCGTGTTGATGCAAACCTCACAACGAATTTGGGCAACTGGCTCACAGAACGTGGGCTCGTCCATGTTGGGGGCGGGATCACGATGCGCCGCGCCCTGCATCTTAAAGTAGAACGACGCGATAGCGAGTATCGCACATATGCGCTTGTAAATCAGGCTTTAGGTTGATCTGGAGAATAAAATGCTGAGCAATTCGCTGATCGAACTTGATCGCGCCCATCTGGTGCATCCGGTTTCATCGTTCCGCAGTCACGAAGCGGCGGGTGTTCGTGTGTTAAAGTCGGGCAAAGGCGCGACTGTCACTGACGCAAGCGGCCATAAACTGCTTGACGGGTTTGCAGGTCTTTGGTGTGTAAACGTAGGCTACGGCCAGAACAGTATCGTTGAGGCGGCTACCAAGCAGTTGCAGGAACTCCCATACGCGACTGGGTATTTCGGCTTGGGTTCAGAGCCCGCCATCCGCCTCGCCGCCGAACTCGCAGACCGCGCCCCAGGCGACCTTAATCACGTTTATTTCACGCTGGGCGGCTCCGATGCGATTGACAGTACGATCCGGTTCATTCGCTATTATTATCATGCCAAAGGTACACCACAGAAGGATCAGTTCATTTCGGTCGAATATGGCTATCATGGCTCTTCGACCGCAGGTTCCGGTTTGACAGCACTACCGGCATTTCATGCGGGCTTTGGTGTGCCTTATGACTGGCAGCATAAAATTCCATCACATTATGCTTATCGCAATCCGGTGGGTTCGGATCCGCAATTAATCATCGATGCGTCGGTTGCAGCGCTTCGCGGGAAGATTGAAGAACTCGGGGCAGAACGTGTCGCTGCATTCTACGTCGAACCTATTCAGGGTTCTGGCGGGGTGCTTGTTCCGCCGGCGGGTTGGCTCAAGGCAATGCATGCGCTCTGTAAGGAGTATGACGTACTGTTCATCGCCGATGAAGTGATCACCGGCTTCGGACGCACGGGCCCTCTGTTTGCTTGTGCTGAGGATGATGTTGTACCGGATTTCATCACGACTGCCAAAGGTCTGACATCGGGCTATGTGCCGATGGGTGCTGTGTTCATGTCTGATCATGTCTACAACACGATTGCCGATGGCGCAGGCAAGTCGGCGGTTGGCCACGGCTATACCTATTCTGCACATCCCGTTAGTGCGGCAGTTGGCCTAGAATGCCTACGGCTTTATGAAAATGGGCTGCTCGAAAATGGCCGCAAGGCTGGAAAGCGTCTTATGGCGGGACTGCAGTCGCTGGCTGACCATCCATTGGTTGGTGATGTCCGTGGACGCGGTATGTTGGCGGCGATTGAGCTGGTCGTTGACAAGGAAAACAAGACGCCGCTTCCAGCCGCTGCTGATCCTGCGCGCCGTATTTTCGACCGCGCCTGGGATAATGGTCTGGTAATCCGTGCGTTTGCAAATGGTGTTCTTGGCTATGCGCCACCTCTTTGTTGCACTGATGAAGATATAGACGCGATCATCGAGCGCACGCGCAAGACCCTCGATCAAACGTTGGCTGATGAGGATGTCCGTATCGCTATGAAAGGATGAATTTGACGAGCAGCAGCCCTGTTGCGCTTCGGAATTTCGTAAAGCTATGAGATTCGCAATATTATGCTGCTGCTCTTCATCAATTCAGCGCAATTTACGTGCTTCTCCGTAACACACTATCAAAGCTGCCAAAGGTGAGGACTAAAGGCAAATCCATCGGATTAATTGGGATATCGAAAATACCCTGCACCTATTGGGTTCATTCGCTCCCTCTACGTCTTGCTCGGCTCACATTGCAACGAGGTGTTGTTTACGACTGAATTTCTGAAACCACGGTGAAATCGGTGACTATAAACCGACGCACCTGACGCAATTTTACAAGGGGAACTGCCATGAGCGAGAAGATAACCAACTGGACTTCTTCCGACGATCGGATGATTGAAAATGCAATTCGCCGTGGGGCAACCCGACGCGAATTGTTGCAGATGATGCTTATGGGCGGCGTGGCTGCCGCAGCCGGCGCGACGGTTCTTGGCCGCGCGACAGCTGCATATGCTGCTACCCCAGTTAAGGGCGGTTTCATCAAGGCGGCTGGTTTTAGTGCATCCACCGCTGATACACTTGACCCTGCCAAAGCCTCCAACGCTACCGACTACGTGCGTTGCTGCGCATTCTATAACCGTTTGACCTTCCTGAATGGTCAGGGTGAGACCGAAATGGAATTGGCTGAGAGCGTCGAAAGTTCTGATGCCAAGGTCTGGACCGTCAAGCTTCGCAAAGGCGTGACGTTTCATGATGGCAAATCCCTGACGGCAGACGACATCGTTTTTTCGCTGAACCGTCATCTTGATCCAGCCGTTGGTTCGAAGGTAAATGCGATTGCCAAGCAGATTACCGGTGTCAAGAAAATCGATGACACGACGGCTGAGATTACGCTCGAAAATCCAAATGCCGATCTGCCAACGATTCTCGCGATGCATCATTTCATGATCGTCGCGAATGGAACTACGGATTTTTCCAAGGGCAATGGTACGGGACCATTCGTTTGCAAGGAATTCCAGCCGGGTGTCCGCTCGATCGCTGCTCGCAACGAGAGCTACTGGAAGAACAGCGGCCCACACCTCGACTCCTTTGAGTTCTTTGCAATCTCCGATGAAAGCGCGCGTATGAACGCCGTCTTATCGGGCGATATTCATCTTGGTGCCAATCTCAATCCGCGCTCGTTGCGCGTTCTAGAAAATAACCCAGCGGCAAAACTTTTCATTTCAAAGCTTGGCACTTACACGAACCTCAATGTTCGTCTTGATCTCACACCGGGTGATAAGGCTGGTGTTGCCGAGGCGCTAAAATATCTTACCAATCGTGAGGTTATTCAGAAATCGGTTCTTCGTGGTCTTGCGGAAATCGCAAACGATCATCCGGTTCCTACGACCAGTAAATATCACAACGCAGAACTCAAGCAGAGGGAATTTGATCCTGAGCGGGCAAAGTCACTGCTTGAAAAGGCCGGGATGCTCAATCAGGAAATTCGCATCACTGCCGCGGAAGCAGCATCTTCGTCGCTCGATTATGCGATGGTTCTTCAGCAGGCTGCATCGACTATCGGGCAGAAGATTACCATTGATAGGGTTCCGTCTGATGGTTATTGGTCGAACCACTGGCTGAAGGATCCAGTCCATTACGGCAACATTAATGCGCGTCCGACACCTGATATCTTGTTCTCGCTGCTCTATAAGACTGACGCCCCTTGGAATGAAAGCCAGTATAAATCGAATAAGTTCGACGCCATGTTGCTTGAGGCACGTGGTTCGCTGGACGAAGCAAAACGCAAGGAGATCTATGGCGAAATGCAGGCCATGGTATCCAACGAGGCTGGTACGGTCATTCCGGTATTCATGTCTAATGTTGACGTGATTTCGCCGAAACTGAATGGTCTTGAGCCAAATCCACTTGGCGGCATGATGGGGTATACCTTTGCCGAGCACGCTTGGCTGGAAGCCTGACCTTTGGTCATGTAATCCTGCTTTTGTGGTTTGGGCAAAACATTTGTTTTGCCCAAACTGGCTGTTTCACCCGAGAATGGGGCCGCGCATGACCATAAAGTCACCATTGTTGAACCTTGTTGCCAAGCGCCTTGTTGTTGCGGTCGTTACGCTTTTGATTGTTGCGTTTACGATCTTCTTTGCAACCGCGATGCTGCCTGGAGATGTGGCAGAGATCCTGCTTGGGCAGGCAGCAACCCCTGAAGCGGTTGCCGGACTTCGTCAGGCGATGAACCTCGACCAGCCGGCTTTTCTGCGCTTTTTGTATTGGCTTGGAAACTTGCTTCGCGGTGATCTTGGTGTCTCTTATGTCAATAATGTCCCGATTGCAGATTTGCTGGGCAACCGGCTGGTGAATTCGCTGAAGCTTGCCGGTGTGACGGCTGCGATCTCGGTACCGGTTGCCTTGTTTCTCGGCATTACGGCTGCAATCATGCGGGGTACGATTTACGATCGCCTTGTTTCGATTATTACGATTTCGGTTATTTCGGTGCCGGAATTCATGGTCGCAACCATCGCAGTGATTGTGTTTGCGGTTTATCTGGGCTGGCTTCCCGCTCTTTCGATGGCCAATGAGGTGACATCCTTTCTTGGGCTCCTCAAAGTCTTTGCCATGCCGGTCATCACCCTTAGTTTTGTGATTTCGGCGCAGATGATCCGCATGACACGAGCAGCGGTTCTTGAAACACTCAACACAGCCTATGTCGAGATGGCGCTTTTGAAGGGGCTTCACGCAGTCGGATGGTGATTGTGCATGCCTTGCCCAATGCACTTGGGCCCATTGTGAATGCGGTGGCTTTATCGCTGTCTTATTTGCTTGGCGGTGTGATTATCGTTGAAACCATCTTCAATTATCCTGGCATTGCCAAGCTGATGCTTGATGCTGTTGCAACGCGTGATCTGCCGCTTATTCAGACCTGTGCGATGATCTTTTGTTTTGGCTATCTTCTGCTCATCACCATAGCCGACCTTATTGCCATCGTTTCAAACCCGAGGCTGCGATAATCATGACCGCTTCTGTTTCAAGTCAGCGCAAGTCAAAATCTCCCCGCTTTGGTTATCGGGTTAATCTGGTTGGTACGGTTTCGTTCCTGATCATCCTGTGCTGGGCACTGGTCGCCATTGCGGCACCCTGGATCGCGCCGCATCCGGTTGGAGAGATTGTCGATTTTGATTTCTTTGGCCCTATAAGTTCCCAGTTTCCGCTGGGGACTGATTATCTGGGCCGCGATATGCTCTCGCGGATTATCTATGGCGCACGCTTTACCGTTGGCATCTCGCTTGCGGCGGTGTTTCTGGCCTGTTTCTTTGGTGTGACGCTTGGAATGAGCGCTGCAGTGATTGGCGGATGGTTTGATTCCGCCCTGAGCCGCTTTCTGGATGCGCTGACATCGATACCGAGCAAGATCCTTGCATTGGTTATTGTGGCTGGTGTGGGGTCTTCGATCCCGATCCTGATTATCACGATGGCAGTGATTTACACGCCGGGCAGTTATCGCTTTGCCCGTGCATTGGCGATCAACATCAACACCATGGATTATGTGACGGTTGCCCGCGCACGTGGGGAGAAGATTGGCTACCTTATTCGCTCTGAGATCTTGCCGGGCATTATCGGACCGGTTCTGGCTGATTTTGGTTTGCGGTTTGTGTTTATCGTTCTGCTGTTGTCGAGCATGTCCTTTCTTGGGCTTGGTGTTCAGCCACCCTTTGCTGACTGGGGCGCGTTGGTGAAAGAAAATATCGGTGGCCTCTCCTTTGCAGCGCCTGCCGTGGTGTTTCCTTCGATTGCCATTGCAAGCCTCACCATCAGCGTTAATCTGCTGATTGATAATCTTCCGCAAAAGATCCGCGACAGGAGTGAATGAATGCGTAATCTTGTCGAGATCAAAAACCTTCGTGTGGATGCAAGGACCGATGCAGGACGCACGGTTGAGATCATCCGTGATGTCAGTTTTGAGATTGCAGAAGGGGAGATTGTTGCCCTTATTGGCGAGAGTGGTTCTGGAAAGACGACGATTGCGCTCACATTGATGGGTTACACGCGTCCGGGTTGTCGCATAACGAGCGGCACAATAGCGCTTGCAGGGCAGGACATTGTCACGCTTTCGGAGGGCAAACGGGCAGCCAAGCGTGGGACGGAAGTGTCTTATGTTCCGCAAAGTGCTGCAGCCTCGTTTAACCCCGCCCACCGCATCATGGATCAGGTCATTGAGGTGACGAAGATCCACAAGCTGATGTCGAAGGAGGAGGCACGCAAGAAGGCTGTTGAACTGTTCAAGGCGCTTGCCTTGCCCCATGCTGAAACGATTGGCGATCGCTATCCGCATCAGGTGTCGGGCGGGCAATTACAGCGGCTTTCCGCAGCCATGGCGCTTATTGGCGGCCCCAAGCTTGTGATTTTTGATGAGCCGACGACGGCCCTTGATGTCACGACACAGATTGAAGTGTTGCGTGCGTTCAAATCGGTGATGAAGAAGCAGCATATTGCCGGTGTTTATGTCTCCCACGATCTTGCGGTTGTGGCTCAGATTGCAGATCGGATTGTGGTGCTTAAGGGTGGGGAAATCCAGGAAATGGGTTCCACACAAGATATTCTGCATAATCCGCAGCATCCTTATACGAAGGAACTGCTGGCAGCCTTTGAGCCTGTCGCTCATGCGCGTGCAACAATGGATGAGCAGGAGAGGCAAAGCCCCGCGCCACTTTTGAAGGTCGAGAATATCCTTGCCGGCTATGGTGTGGTGGGAACCGGTGGTGAACCGGCGATGATTGCGGTCGACAATGTCAGTCTTGAACTCTCCCGCGGGCAAAACCTAGGGATTATTGGTGAATCGGGTTGTGGCAAGTCCACGCTTGCGCGGGTGATTGCGGGTATCTTGCCTGCGGCGCGGGGCAAAATACGCTTCGATGGCGAGGACATGCCAAGCGATCTGCGTTATCGTAGTCGCGAGCAATTGCGCCAATTGCAGATTGTCTTTCAATTTGCTGATACCGCACTTAATCCGGCCAAATCGATTGGGGACATTCTCTCCCGCCCATTGAGCTTTTATCACGGTATGGACGGCAAAAGCCGGGAAGCACGGGTCGACGAACTGCTTGATATGGTGCGGATCCCGCGCACTATGCGCTATCGCAGGCCTGGTGAATTATCCGGTGGTCAAAAGCAGCGCATCAATCTTGCCCGGGCTTTGGCCGCCAATCCCAAGATGATCATCTGCGATGAAATCACTTCGGCGCTCGATACCGTCGTTGCTGCGGCCATCCTTGATCTGTTGAAGGAACTCCAGCGCGAACTGTCGCTTTCCTATCTGTTTATCAGTCACGACCTTTCCACCGTTCGCGCGATCTGTGACGAAGTGATCGTGATGTATGGGGGCAAGAAAGTCGAGCAGCTGCGTCCCGACATGATGGGAGGCGAGGCGAGCCATCCTTATTCAAGGCTGCTGTTCTCGTCCGTCCCAAAACTCGATACCAACTGGCTCGATAACCTCAAACAGGAGCCGGTGCTGTTCAAAGAGTTTAACGGGGATTGATCCAGTAGTCGCAATTTCTATTCGGTGAACATTATATCGAGCGGGAGATGAGCTTTCACGATTGGTGATTTTAGCACGACGAAGCTGAAATATTTATCGATACCGACGTCCATATCGATCAATCGCTCCATGATCGTCTGGTATTCGACAATGCCCGCGGTTACGAACTTCATAAGATAATCATATCCACCGGAGACCAGGTGGCACTCTATCACGGAATCGATCTTTTCTACCGTTGAAAGGAAACGCGCGAAATCAATCTGGCGGTGGTTCTTGAGCGTTATTTCGGTAAATACGGTCAACGTCTGGCCCAATTTTGAGACGTTGATTTGTGCTGAATATCCAGTGATATAGCCCTCAGACTGAAGCTTCTTTACACGCATCAAACATGGGCTTGGCGATAGATTGACGAGTTCAGCAAGTTCGACATTGGTAATCCGCCCATTCTTTTGCATTTCGGATAGAATTTTAATGTCGATCTTATCAAGTTTCATAGCAGAACCACTTATTCGGTATATTGATCTGGGAATATTATCTTTTTCTCCGAAAGCTGCAATCGGAGCTTTTGCGGAATGCATCATTCAGTGATGAGACATTGCTTAGAGATATTTGGCGCAATAATCGCCTGCTGAACCGCCAGCAAACCATAGGAAATTCTGTGTAAATGCAAACTCCAACCTGCGTGTGGCGCGCGGGCGCTTTAAGATAGTCCAAACACTGGAGCCTGCCGATGTCCGCACCGCTAATGCATATTGAATCCAGCCCGACCTTGCCGAAAGAGGCTGACGTTGTCGTTATAGGCGGCGGCGTGGTAGGCGTGTTCACAGCTTACTACCTTGCCCGTGCTGGGGTGAAGGTAGCTTTGCTCGAAAAAGGACGGGTCGCTGCTGAGCAATCGAGCCGAAATTGGGGTTGGTGTCGGCAACAAAATCGAGATGCGCGGGAACTGCCAATGGCGACTAAAAGCCTGGAGTTGTGGGACAAGCTTGCGGAAGAAACAGGCGAAGATGCAGGGTTTCGACGCTGCGGGCTTCTTTACCTTTCCCAGGACGAGGCGGAAATTTCTGGTTGGGCACGATGGAGGGATTTTGCCGCGTCAGTTGGTGTGACCACGCATATGCTCAGTGGCTCAGAAGCATCTGAACGGGGTAAGGCGACCGGGCAGACGTGGCGAGGTGGCGTTTTCTCTCCTACCGATGGTGTTGCCGATCCTTCCCGTGCTGTTCCCATTGTCGCGAAGGCGATAATAGCGGCTGGTGGATCCGTGCATCAGCATTGTGCGGCACGCGGTCTGGAACTTAGCGGCGGTCGGGTCAGTGCTGTCGTTACCGAAGCTGGAACTATTCATACAAAAACAGTGGTAATGGCCGGTGGTGCCTGGGCATCTTCGTTTTGCCATCAACTCGGTGTTCGTTTCCCGCAAGCTGCTGTTCGTGCTTCGATCTTATCCGTTTCACCGGGTGCGGTCGGCTTGCCAAATGCCTTGCACACTTCGCAAGTCTCACTGACACGCCGTTTTGACGGTGGCTACACCCTTGCGATTAGCGGACGCGCGCGCGTAGACACAACACCGCAGCAACTTCGTTTCAGTCGTGAATTTGTCCCGATGTTTGCGCGACGCTGGCGCAGTCTTGCGCCCGGCGGCTTCCAGGGATGGCGTGCAGGACACGAGACATTAAAGAAATGGCGGTTGGACGAAATCACTCCGATGGAGAGAAACCGCATTCTCAATCCTAAACCAGATGACAATCAGATCGAGCTTACGTACCGCAGGGCTTGTGAGCTCTTACCGGAGCTGTCGAAAATACTGATTGCTAATCGTTGGGCGGGATATATCGACAGCACGCCGGATGGTGTCCCCGCAATTGGTGAGATCGACAGCATTCCCGGGTTCATTCTCGCAGCCGGGTTCAGCGGTCATGGTTTTGGTATAGGCCCCGGCGCCGGTCATATGATTGCTGATATCATTATCGGGCGCCAACCCATTGTCGAACCAAGCCCTTACCATCCAGCTCGTCTGAGCCGCAGCGTTTGGGGAAAAGTTGCTGACTTCTAGTTGATTGCAAACGCGTTCAGGCCAATCTCTACTAAGATTGATGACGCGGAACCGGTATTCTTGGCACTTAGACTTGTGCAGTGACTAGAAATTGCGCGGGAGAATGAAGAAGTGCTTACCACATTACTTCTATCGGCACTTTCGAGAATGCCAATAGAGGAGCTTCATCTGCCATTGACCGATGAACCAAAACTTGGTCGCATCGCCACGGCCTTGGCTGCCGACCCTTCGGATCGCAGTACAATACAGCAATGGGCAGCGCGTATGGCAATGAGTGAAAATTCGCTCGCCCGGTTGGTTCAGCATGAGACTGGCCTTACATTTGGACGCTGGCGTCAACAATTGCAACTAATTGTGGCATTGAGGATCTTAGCGTCAGGTGCATCCGTGCAACAAGTGTCGGGGACCTTGGCTATGAGTCGGTTTCTGCCTTCATAACGATGTTCAAGAAGGCATTGGGTACAACGCCCTCTAAGTATTTCAGCCATCTTGACCAGCGACATGGTTAAATTCCTGCACTAGTCGCCAATCAATTCATGGCTTTCGAGGCAACAGCATAGTTTCAGCGCGGCGTTTTGCTTCGCTGCACGGCTCGGTGAGGTGATCTTGATGTGATGCTATTTCTTCAACGATCTTGGCGATTGCAACTCCTGGGGGAGGTTAGCGTTACGCCCGTTCTCTTGTGTCAGCGATTTATGTAGAGCGCGCTTGGAAATCCCTGCATATGTTGCGGCTGAAACTGAGACCAACTTCTGTGTAGAGTACCCAAAGGTGTCGACTGATGTTCCATTACTCGGAAGAACCCAATGCTTTACTGTGCGCGGGGTTAGACAAGAAGAATATACGGCCATAGATCTCGGTCGACACATGGGGGATGTTGATCTAAAAAGAGTCGACTACCTTTTTGTTCGAGGGGACCATGAACATTTCATCACCAAATACCGTCGGTGTTCGACCGAAGGTATATATTGCAGTGCTATTGGTCTTGGGCCTCACACATCTGTTGAACGATTTGATGCAGTCATTGATTGCTGCCTCTTATCCAATAATCAAAGATGCTTATTCCCTTGATTTTGTTCAGATTGGCATGATTACGCTGACGTTCCAGATAGCGGGGTCTTTACTTCAGCCCGTGATTGGAATGATCACCGACAAAAGGCCCGCTCCGTATTCGCCTGTTATAGGCATGATTTTTACCCTGACTGGGCTTGTAAGCTTAGCGTTTGCGCATGGGTATGCAGTTATTCTTGTTTCGGTTGCATTAATTGGCATCGGATCGTCAATTTTTCACCCAGAAGCTACACGTATGGCTCGTTACGCTGCTGGCGGACGTCAGGGTTTAGCGCAAGGCATTTTTCAGGTTGGAGGACAAGCAGGTGGCGCGCTTGGACCTGTTCTTGCGGCCTTAATCATTGTTCCGTGGGGACAGCCGAGCCTTGCCGCGTTTTCGGTCGTTGCATTGCTTGCAATGACGCTGCTTTGCTGGATCGGCAGCAAGCAGAGCGAAATTCGCGCCGCATTCACCGCGATTGGGACAAACGGAAAAGCCGGTGGTTCGTCACCACACTACCCGGTTGCGACAATAGCGACAGGGCTGATCGTTCTGACTTTTCTTATGTTTACGAAGAACGCTTATGGAGAAAGCTTCCGCTCTTTCTATACGTTCTATCTGATGGAAAAGTTTGGGCTTTCCATTCCCGCGTCTCAGATGATGTTGTTTATCTTTTTGATCTCTTCAGCGGCAGGCGCCTTAATTGGTGGAATTGTGGGAGATCGCATTGGTCGTTACAGAATTATATGGATTTCAGTACTGGGGCCGTTGCCCCTTACACTGCTGCTTCCCTATGTCGATCTTTACTGGACCGGAATCCTAACAGTTTTTATAAATCTTATCATGGCGAGCGCATTCGCATCGATCCTCATTTATGCGATGGAACTGATGCCGAACCGCATTGGACTGATCGGCGGTTTGTTTTATGGTTTGAATTTCGGTCTTGGTGGGATAGCAGCTGCACTCCTCGGAATGCTAGCAGATAAATATGGTGTCGAAACCGTATATATGTTGTGTTCTTACCTGCCGGTTTTCGGACTGTTCGCGTGGTTCTTGCCAAGAATCCAAGACAGAACTGAAATAAAGTGATCGCCCTGCGGGCGGTCACTTCTGTTTATTTCCAAGAAACGAGCGATTGCAGGCCCTTTGCGGTGCGTTCGCCGCATCTCCAAGTGTTATGTCTTGGTGCCTTAGAGAATTGAATAGATTTGCCGCTTCTTGATGAGTGTTGTAATCATACAATAAAACGAATAGCGCGTTGAATCTCGAAGAAACTTCGAGCTTCATAACGTAACGTTCGAGGAGCCGGACATGAAACGCCAGGATACCAACTTCCCATGAAGGCATCGATCGGATTGGTGTACTCCACAATCAATTCATACTGCTCCGCAAGGGCAGGAAAAGATTTCGAAAAATCGCGAGATAGCGCATCTTCCACGCGTTCCCTGATAGCAATAACTGATGCTTGCGGCGACAAAGAGGACGTAGCAGGTCCATATCCTTGGCTTGTTGCGACAGTCATAACGCCGGGTACAAAATGCTCAGCTTCCTCACACATGCCACTGTCACCGGATAGAAATGCCGACGCCACCCCATAGTTTGCAGCACATAGGGAATTCAAGGTGAATTCAGATGCGACTTCTCCGTTGATCAGCATTCTTGACACTGTACCGGTCAGTGTGTGTGCCAAAGGGTTCGTGTCGGTACCTGCCTTGTTGTGATAGCCGGTGTAGAGAGCTGCATTAAAAGTTTCGTTGATCCCGAACATCATTGCATCGGGATGCCCACTCCATCCGCGGACGACCCGGACATAGGCGGGAAGCTTACTGAGGATCAAGTTGCGTGCCGTCGAATGGGCGTCTTTAACGACGATCTCAGTAGCGCCGGCGGCGCGAGCGCCCTCACAAGCAGCTACCAGTTCATCCGTCATATATTCCCGGAATTCCTCATAGTCTGCATGCCCTTTTCGCGCCTCGTCCCAATTTGTGATGCCGGCTGTGCCTTCGATATCAGCACTGATGAATATTTTCATGATTTGTATCCTTGCTTCATAAAACCGAACGCATCTGGGAAAGCAGATTGTCGATCTGATGTGTTGTGTGTTGGGAGAAAACAGCTAATCGGAGGGTAGGTGCGTCTGGTGCGTCGGAATAGCCGCGAGGCGGCGTAATTTTGACAATGATGTCCCTCCGCGCGAGCTCACTCCTTAGATGCTCCATATCGAAGTCCCCACGGACTGAAATTATCGGAACAGGACTTTCGTCGATTGCAAAACCAAGCTGACGCAGGCCGTGTCGTATGTGCCGCACATTACGAGCCAGGTTTGCCCGCATAATCGGCTGCGTTTCCAAAATCTGCATGGCGGCGATTGCTGCCGCGGCGGCACTGGGCGGAGGAAGCGATGCACCGCGCAAGATCATGGCCTTCTCTCGAACTTTCTGGGCAACAGAATTATCTACAGGTAGAAAACCGCCAAGTGATCCAAAAGCTTTGCTCAGTGTCCCGGCAACATAGTTCCCGCGTTGTCCAAGTTCCGCAATTTGGAGCGATCCTTGCCCTGTCGGGCCGAGTACACCGACGCCGTGCGAGTCATCTACGAAGAGAAGACAATCACCATAAGCGTTCATCACATGCCTATACTCAGACAGTGGCGCGAGTGCACCTGATGAAGGAAACACACCATCGGTGGCGATAAGTGCTCTCTGGCCTTTCTTCAGATTTCGCGAGAGGGTCAATTCCAGGCTTTCTGGATCCAGGTGGCGAAATCGGAATATTGGTTTTACGAGTGCTGCCAATGCATCACGGGTGCTGTAGTGTGTTCCTTCATCTACGAAAACCACATCGAAGTCGTCACGCAACCCTTGCAGGAGCGCCGCGGGTGCGGAATACCCGGAGATGAGGGTGACGACATCGTCTGTTGCAAACCACTTACGCAATCGTTGATGCAAGTCCTCATAGACCGGCATTCGCGCAAGGGTTCCAGCCCCAAGGCCATATTGTCGAGTAGCCTCGCAGGCGGCGTTAATCACATCCTGGTGGCCATGGAGGCAAAAATAGCTAGTCCCGCAGAAATAGTCTACCGAACGACCACCAATTTGCATCCTCGCCCCCAAAGGCGATTCCATTGTCAAAGATATTGGCATCTGCGGTTGCCGATCTTCAGGCTGCTTGCCGATTTGTGTCCCGGCGCTCAAGGAACATCGGACCTACGCGTATTCCCTGCCGCCCATTCTCGTCGGTTGCGCCGAGTTCAAGAATTTCTTCTTCATATAAGAGGCCGCGCATACGAAACCGACCGCTATCGACCGGCTCGCATGTATGTGTACAGAAGTACTCGATCAGACATTTGAGCTGGCCGTGGCTATAAGTTAAATATGTGATGTTGAAATCTGGTCCATATTCTCCGAGGTGAGCTGCAATTTCGTTAGGGATTTGTTCGGTGGGCAGGCTCTCCACCCTGATCCAACTTTGTCCCTTCCAGCTCAAATTGTCTGATGTGTCGAAAGAAAGTTCCATATGCGGGTAGTCGGCGCCACGTCCGTAAATTCGACCATCAACGATGAAGCCCGTACCAGATGTCGGGCGAATTTGAAGCGGAACACCTTCTCCCATTAAATAGAGTTTTCCTGCTTTTTGCTTGACCTCAACCACTTCTCCACTTTCGACATGTTGAAAGTGTCCAGGAAGGCTATTGAGCTGCTGATCTGAGATGACGGGAGGGATCTTCGGCCCGCCGGGCTGCTTTCCCATTTTCATTTCAGAAAGCGCCAGTCGAAGCCCATCATTCGCCAAACGTGAGGAGATTTGGTTGGCAAAATCAAGCGTTGCAAAAATAAGTGCGCCAACACCCGATCCTGGAAGTAACGTCATTTGTGATGCATAACCGTAAACCGCACCTCCATGTCCAACTGATGTCCAGCCATCCATGTCGCCGACGCCGAAACAAAGTCCATATCCATTCAATGTTTTGTCGTGGTTGCTGGGACGTTTTCCAATCGGCGTCCACATTTCTCGTAAGGATGCAGGGCTTATGATAGAGCGTCCGTCTTCTGCAAAGCCGCCTCTCAAAAGACACTGCGCATAATGGGCCATGTCGTGATTTGTCGAGAAAATATTGCCCGCCGGAGATCCACCCAGACTAAAGACCGGTGCAGGGCTGTCGCCTTCAAGGGTCCACATTGCCGCTGGTGCCAACCGCTCGCGAATTCCTTCTGCCATTCCAGAGGAGGTTTCTTTCATATTGAGAGGAGCGAGGATGTTTTCTGTGATATAGTCTGCGTAGCTTTTACGTGACACCTTTTCAATCACCAGGCCAACGACGGCGATGCCTGCATTCGAATAATGCATGGTACCCGCGCTCGGATCCTGCTTGAGAGTTGACGTTGCTAACTCAGCCACAGTGTCCGCCAGCGGTGGCTTCTGGGAATCTAGGTAATGTCCACTTTTTGGTTCACGGACGATGCCAGCCGTGTGGCTCATCAGCTTGCGCAGGCTAACATGCGAACCATATGGGCCGCTTTCGCGTCCAACGAACGGATTAACAGGTTGAAAGCCCGGAATATATTCTGAAACGTCAACGTCGAGATCCACCAACCCCTTCTCCACGAGCTGCATGATTGCCACAGCTGTGAATGTTTTGGTTATCGAGCCAATACGAAAGCAAGTACGATTATTCATGTCGAAGCGACTATCGGGGTGTTGAACGTGACCCTGTGCCAACAATCCCGCACGATCGACTAAGGCGTAGGAAATCGACGGTATCGCTTTGTCTATCACCTCGTGACGGATGAGGCTCTCAAACAGGCTGATCGACGAACTTGAAAGCGTAAACACAGCAATCCTCCAAAGATTCAGTTTGTGTGACGGGGGTCTAGAACATCGCGCAGTGCATCGCCTACGAGGTTCCAAGATAAAACGAATAGAAAAATGGCTGCTCCCGGAAAGACCAGCGTGTACCAGTACTGAAATGGATTTCCCGGTTGTCCGACAATCCAGTTGCGCGAATAAGCAATAAATTGGCCCCAATCGGCATAGCCTTCTTCAGTGCCAACTCCCAGAAAGCTCAACGCCGATGCTGAGAGGACCATAGAACCTGTCGCCATTGTCGCAAGCACAAGCACAGGGAAAAACGCATTGGGCAGGATATGGCGCGCTATGAGGCGGAAGTCGCTAGCGCCATAGCTTCGTGCAGCGTGGATGTAATCCATCTCTCTAATACGCAGAATTTCGCTACGTATGACCCGCGCATAACCCATCCATCCGAAAGTCGTGAGCGCGATGGTGATAGGCCCTATACCTTTTCCAAGCAGGGCAGTGAGAACCATTGCTGCTATGAGAAACGGAACCGCCATGAAAACGTCGACTATTCGCATCAATACTTCGTCAACTGCTCCGCCATAATAGGCCGCGGTGGAGCCGATTATCGTGCCAATGATGACCGATATTGCGACAACGCCAAGGCCAATTTTGAACGCGGTTCGTGTTCCCCATACCACTGCATAATAAATATCGTATTGACCTTCCGTGGTGCCGAAGAGCGCTTCCTCTGAGGGAGGTTGCGGCGTGGCTAAGAATCCGGCTCTGGGTGTATCGTAGACGGACATCTGAAATTCTTGAGGAGGTGCCAGTACAGGTGCAAACAGTGCAATGAGTGCAAAGCCCACCAAGATAAGTACCCCTATCAGTGAGACAGGATTGCGGAGCAGATATCGAAGCACTTTCATCGCGTTTTAACCCTTGGATCGAGCAGCGGGTAGATCAAGTCGACGATCAAGTTCATGAGGACGAGCACGATCGCAAAATAGAGGCTGAACCCTAGGATTGCTGGGAAGTCCAGATTGGCAGCCGATTTTGCGGCGAACTGCCCAAGCCCAGCATAATCGAAGATAGTTTCAGTTATGACGACGCCGCCCATCATCGTTGCGAATTCCATTCCGGCGATGGTCGTTACCGGAAGAAGAGCATTGCGACGCGCGTGTTTAAGTTCGACAACGCGCCGGGACATGCCTTTTGCGCGCGCAGTACGTACATAATCCTGGCGCAGCGTTTCAAGCATGGATGTGCGCATGACGCGTGTCATGCTTGCGAGGTTGACATATGTCAGCGTAATGACAGGCGCGGCGAGATGCCGAAGAGAGTCCCAAAGAATTTGAAAATTTCCATTGAGAATAGCATCTACCGAATTGGCGCCCGTGTATCTTGTGAATTCAGGCGACATAACTGCTGCCTGCGCCCACTGGCTTAATCGGCCAGGCGGAAACCAGTCGAGCGCCGAATAAAAAATTAACAGCATGAGTAGGCCAAAAACATAGACAGGAAATGACCAACCCAGGATTGTGAAGACCCGTATGATATGATCAGGCCACTTGTTTAAATAGATGCCTGCTCTTGATCCAAGAAAGATAGCGAGGAGGAAGCTGGGAATAAATGCGAGAACAACCAGCTCCAGTGTTGCAGGAAGCAATGAAGCTAGGGCGTGCGCAACAGGCTGTCGAGCTGTTTCGGACCATCCCAGGTTACCGGTCAGAATATTACCTATCCATCTACCATATTGGACATGGAACGGATCACCGAGGCCATATTGTTCTATCATCCGCCGAATGCTCTCTTGTCCACCTTTCAGAAAATCGGGGGAAGGAGCGTAGGCGGCCAAGCGTTGTGTTGGCGACAAAGACATCTGCAATGCGAATAGCATAAGCGATAAGGCGAAGAGAACGATAGGGAGGGTTAGCAGCCGCCGTAATGCGTAATTCAGCACACCGGAACCTCTTGCGCTTGAAACTGAGAGGGGGCCGGGCGATGTTGCGCCCGGCATGTGTCAGCGAGGCTTAGTCAGCCTTGGTCACCGGGTAGAAATCCCAAGCGCCATAGAGGATCATGTTGTGGACGTAACCGTCGATGTTGCTACGAGTTACGATGTAGCCGAAGTCTTCCCAGAGAAACTGGGTTGTTGCGTAGTCATGTGACATGGCTTGCAATTTGGCATAAATCGGCTCGCGGACGGCAGGATCGCTTGAAGCCCATGCTTCGTCGAGCAATGGCTTGAACTTCTCTGTCATCAGTTGACGATAGCCATCTCCAAGCATTCCTCCTACAAGACCGGTTGGCGAGAGGTAGTAGGTCGCGGCACCCAGCGGACCGCCCGGATCCGAGTAGTCTGGTCCCCATCCCATATAAGTGAGCGGTGAAGCGGGTTTCTCGCGATTGTTGAGTTTGTCGGAAATTGACGCCCAAGGAAGAGATTGAATCTTCATCTTGAACTTCGGATTGATCCGCTGAAGACCTTGCTGCAGCGCAGACAGGGCCGCGGTCCCTTGTGGAGTACCTTCCTGAACATAGGCGGTGAAAGTAAAACCATTTTCCCAAAGCTTACCATCGAAAGCCTTTTTGAAGTGTTCTGCAGCTTTCTTAGGATCGTAGTTATAAATTGGTGAATCGTCCCGGTAGCCCATGATCCCACGTACCGACGGCCCGCGCGACTGCACCGTTTTATTGAGAAGGACCTGTTTTAGAAGGGCATCGTAGTTCTGGGCATAGTTAAAGCCCTTGCGCACATCTATGTCAGCAAAGAAATCTTCTGGAATACCGTTTCCATCGAGTTTGCCACTACCGATTGCAGGATTATCTGTGGTTTCGAGCGGCCAAGCGAAATAAAGACCGCGGCCAAAGACTTTTGGCAGTCCGTCAACGACTTTTACACCCTCTGTTTTACCAAGTTCATCCAAAAACTCGACGGGGGCGGTTACGAAGTCTGCATCGCCAGAAAGTAGTTGAAGGCGCCGCGTTGTCCATTCAGGTACAGTGCGCATCACCACCCGTTCGAGCTTAGCTGGGCCCATGAAGTAATTGTCAAAGCGCTTCAGCGTGATCCTGCGGTCAGTGCGATCCCACTCCTCCAGCATGAATGGTCCGGTGCCATTTTCCTGAGCAAAGAGTGGATCATCTCCTAGTTCCGGCCGATAATATTTCTTCCAGGTATCGCCATCGCCATCCCATCCACCGACGGATGCGACCCATTCTTTATCGACAATCGATGCTCCGAATGGCAGCGCTAGGACGCCCAGCGTAGCTGGAAAAGGCTTTGGAAGCTTCAGGATTACGTTGTCGCCTTCAACCGTGATTTGAGAAGCGAGTTGGTCGTAGACTTTACGCAGTGCTTCCGGGCTTGCCTCACTAATGTTCTTAACATTACCCTCCGTCTCCACCCACTTAGTGACGTCGGGATATTTTCCTGCAGTCACAACCTCTGTGATGGCGTTTGACATCCATGACTGGCCCATGAGGATTGCTCGAAGCAGGGAATATCGTATGTCTTCAGGTGTTATTTCGCCATATCCAGGCTCGATCTTTGTCTTTTGTTCGTTGGTCAGGCCATCGAAGTTCTGCCAGACGATTTTACCGTCGTCGCCCTTTATACCAACTTTGTGCGCGTGAATATCTTTGCGGATCGGGAAAGTGTAGCTGATTGACCCATCGTCATTTGTCTTGATCAAGCCGTTTTCGAGCGTCGGGACTTCACTTGAAATAGAAGGAACGAACTCGGAAATCTGGGAACCATTGTAGTTGAGGAGCCTGCTATAGACATTCAAGACACCATAGGAACTGGGTGTGTTTGCTATGTAGGCGGGATCAAACGATTGAACATCGTCAGTCCACAGAAAGACAAAAGTTCCGGGATTTTTGGTCTGAGCAACAGCAGGCGCTGTTGCCAGACCAAGGCCGCAGGAAACGGCCAGAGCCAAGGCAAGCTTCATCGATGTATTCCCCTTGTTGGACCTAATGATCTTCTTTTATTTTTTCTTCAGGCTAGGTGCACTCTTGCACCGCTGTCCAATGCGTAGTTAGAATGAACTATGCAAATAACGCATGAGGTTCAGATGGAGCTGGCTTGGCTCGAAGACTTCCTGGAAATTGTGGCAACGCGAAACTTTTCCACTGCGGCTGCCTCGCGCAACATCTCGCAACCGGCGTTTAGTCGTCGTATCAGGTCGCTTGAAGCTTGGGTTGGTGCAGAATTGCTCGATCGAAGCACATATCCAGTCCATCTAACAACTGTTGGCAACATGTTTGTACCGCGGTGTCAGGAACTGGTCCGCGACATGTATAGGTTACGAACCGACTGTCGGAACGTAGCTGGCGCAAGTTCGCAGCTGCTCACATTTGCGGCCTTTCATACGTTGGCGATCTATTTCTTTCCTGATTGGATTGTGCGAGCTCAACCAGTTGATCAACCCATACGCAGCAGTATGCATACTGCTGATTTTCTGGAATGCATTGAGCATTTATCGTCGGGAAAATGCAATTTTGCTATTATTTATGACCATCCCGATGGCCCTCCAGTGCTTGAGGCCGGTCCGTTTGAATCATTGCAGATCGGGAAGGACCGCCTGATTTTGGTTTCCGGCACCGACGCTGACGGCAGGCCATTGTATGATGTCGATGTGCCGGAAGGTGCACGTATTCCTTATCTTTCCTATTCGTGGAACGATGGCTACCTGGGCAAACTTATATCGCTCATACAGTCACGCCGGCGACAACCGCTTAATTTGAATACGGTATATCAGTCATCGCTGGCTGTTAGTCTCAAACAAATGGCAATCGCAGGTCACGGGATAGCTTGGCTGCCGCAGATCAGCGCACAAAAAGCGATCAGCAGAAAGGAACTCGTTCAAATAGGCGGTCAACACATGTCGCTGGAGATGGAAATCAGAATCTTTCGCCGTGCAGGCACGCGAAATGGGGACGCGGAGGCCTTTTGGAATCATTTGTCAGAAATTAGTAAGGGTTTGCGTGGACCGGTCAGCCCTTCTATCGGGTTACGCTGATAAAAGGTCATGCGTAAACAGACGGGGTAATGCAAACTTTGCATAAGGATCAACCTAACCGCCTCTGGGGAAGGAATAGTGGCGCTAAATCGTCAAGAAGTCATCGTTTCAACTGCTCGTATTGACGAGGGTGCGGGTATCGCCATGTTGACAGAAGATGCACAGTGCGCGTTAGATATCGACAAGTGCGAGCAAATCGCCAGGGGAAACCGTTTTGACACAAGCATCAAAAAGTAACCTGACCCTTCCAGATAATGTCATTTTGTCGGTTGAAAACTTGGAAGTGTGTTTTGCGCCGAATGCCGCAAATCCCGTCCGAGCGGTCAAGGGTGTATCATTGCAGATCGGGCTGGGCGAGACAGTTGCGCTCGTCGGTGAATCCGGTTCAGGAAAATCGGTGACGGCGATGACGATCATGCGGCTGACTGAATTCGATGGAGCCAAGATAACAGGCGGCCGCCTATTAATGCGGTTAAAGGATCAGTCGGTTGTCGACCTAGCGAAGCTTTCAAATAAAAAAATCGAAGAGCTACGCGGTTCTGAATTTTCTATAGTTTTTCAAGATCCTATGTCCAGTCTCAATCCGGTTTTTACCGTAGCAGACCAGATTTCAGAAGCAGTCATTAAGCACCAAAACAAAACTGCTCGGCAAGCAAGGGAAATAGCGCTCAATGTCTTGAAACTGGTACGCGTCCCCGACGCGGAGCGACGGCTTGAACAGTATCCGCACCAGCTTTCAGGAGGTATGCGCCAGCGTGTCATGATTGCGATGGCACTGGCCTGCAAGCCATCACTGATGATCCTTGATGAACCTACGACGGCACTTGATGTGACGATTCAGGCTCAAATCCTCGATTTGGTACGTGCGCTCCAGGGTGAGATTGGCATGGCCGTGTTGTTCATTACCCATGATATGGGGGTCGTTGCGGAGATTGCGGATCGCGTTTGTGTGATGCTTCGGGGAGAAATCGTTGAGACCGGGCCTGTCAGCGATATTTTCAACAGCCCGCAGCATTTCTACACCAAGGCACTGATCTCCGCTGTCCCCCGACTTGGGAGTATGGCGGATAAAGACGGGCCAGAAAAATTCCCACTTCTTGTTTACGAGGATGACTCGATCACAGCCGGAGGACATTTATGAGCACTATGGCGCATTCCAATCCCGAAAGTACCCCGCTTATTGAAGTTCGTGATCTTGTTACGCGCTTTGACCTAAGGGGCGGAATGCTCGGACGTGTCACAGGCCGGGTTCACGCGGTAGAGAATGCCTCGTTTGATATTTTCGCGGGAGAAACCCTTGCCTTGGTCGGGGAATCCGGTTGTGGGAAGTCAACTGTTGCGCGCAGCATCATGCAACTGGATAAGCCAAAGTCTGGATCGATCCGCTACGCCGGTAACGAGCTAGTTGGAGCGCCGAGGAATGTTTTATCGCGTTTTCGCCGCGAGGCGCAGATGGTGTTTCAAGACCCTTTTTCCTCGCTTAATCCACGGATGACCATTGGTCAGGCCTTAATGGATCCTATGCGAGTTCATCGCGCGGGACATACTGCAGAACTGCGAAAACGAGCAGCCGATTTATTGCAAAAAGTCCATCTCCCGCCTGAGTATCTCGAACGCTATCCACACGCGTTTTCTGGTGGACAACGCCAACGCATCTGCATCGCTCGGGCTCTGGCACTCAATCCAAGGCTAATCATAGCTGACGAGGCAGTCGCTTCGCTTGATGTTACTGTGCAGGCTCAAGTCATCAATCTGCTCATGGACCTTCAACGAGAGATGGGAATTGCGATCCTGTTCATAAGTCACGATATGGCGGTAGTCGAACGTATTGCCCATCGAGTGGCAGTCATGTACTTGGGCGAAATTGTCGAGATTGGAGATCGACGATCTGTCTTCAATAATCCGCAACACCCCTACACACGTAAGCTTCTCTCCACCGTCCCGGTCGCGGATCCAGCTCAACGCCCGTTGGGAAGAGAATTGATGTCTGATGAAATCCCAAGTGCTGTTCGACCTCCCGACTTCGTGCCTATCCACTTGCCGATGACCCAGGTTGGTGCATCTCACTACGTCCGCGAAGCCGTGTAGGTTCCGGAAGGATAGAACTAAAAGCAGTTGGCCTAAGCTATTGGCAAAACGCATTTAATCGAATAGCGGCAACCCCATTGTTGGGGCATCTGAAAGAGGAATGATCCTGTTTCCAGGAATGATTTGAGGAAACATCTATTTTCTACCTATGCCGATAACATTCGTGTTTGCCTGTGACCATTTCTATTCTCCAGGCCAGGCACACGGTATAATCGGTGTGTTCAGGCAAGTCATTAAGCTGATCCTTGGTCAATGAAGTAACAGCATGCACTGTTCCATACACCTCGCGCATGAAGTCCAAATGGAACGCACCCGCGCGGGTTACGGCCGTGTTGTTGGGTTGATGGTAAAATACTGGATCGTTCCTCTTATGGGCATCGCAGCCTGCTTTGTGGGTGCCTATTTTGTCTTCGTCAATCTCCCGGCGACTTTCCTCCCAGACGAGGACCAAGGCGCGTTGTTCGTTGATATCCAGCTCCCCAGCGGTGCATCGCTCGAGCGCACAAGTCAAATCGTCGAAAATGTGCGAACTCTACTCAGCAAAACTGATGGTGTAGAGGATGTCATCACCGTCGCAGGGTTCAGCATTCTGCAATCAACAAGTACTCCGAACGGTGCAATGGCGGTGGCTGCGTTGGCGCCGTGGGAAGAACGCGAGAGTGAAAAGTTACGTCTCAACAACATTATTGCGTCGCTCCGTGCGCAATTCATCGGGGTGCCGGGAGCTGTCATCTCAGTGTTCGCTCCACCAGCAATCTCTGGGATCGGGTCTGTCGGCGGTCTCGACTTTCGACTACAGGCTTTGCAAGGACAAGGGCCCGAGGAAATAGCGCAAGTGACAACATCCATGTTGAGTTATTTCAACCGTCAGAATGAGATCGGTGGGGCAGCTACAACCTTCAATGCGAATGTACCACAAATCTATGTGGATGTAGACCGCGCGCGCGCCGAAGCACTCGGCCTCAGCGTATCGGATGTCTATGCAACCATTGGTGCAAATTTTGGGTCGCGCTACGTTAACGACTTCACGTTGAACGGTCGCGTTTTTCAAGTCAATTTGCAAGCAGACGCGGATTTTCGGGCACATTCTGAAGATATACTGAAGCTGCACGTCAGAAGTCGTGCTGGAGGCTTGGTTCCATTGCGGAGCGTTGTAAGTCTGACAACTGTCTTGGCGCCTTTCGTTATTACACGGTATAATCTCTCTGTCTCGGCACAGGTGAATGCTGTGCCCGCCTCGAATGCAAGCAGTGGCGAGGCGATGAACGCAATGGAACGAGTTGTTGCAGAAAAACTACCCGATGGTTTCGGATACGAATGGTCAGGTCTGTCATTCCAAGAAAATCGTAGCAGCGGCCAAGAGGCTATGATAGTCGGATTGGCATTTCTCTTTGCATACCTATTTTTGGTAGCACAATATGAAAGTTGGGCTCTGCCGCTCGTGGTAATTCTCTCACTTGGTGCTGCGCTGTTGGGAGCTGTGGCTGCGTTGCTCTTTTTTGGGTTGCAAAATAGCCTCTATGTCCAGATTGCCCTCGTCTTGCTGATTGGCCTCGCCGCAAAGAATGCAATTCTGATTGTCGAGTTCGCTAAAGAAAAAAGAGAGGGTGGCCTTAGCGCGAGTGATGCTGCTCGTGTCGGCGCCGAGCAGCGTTTTCGCGCCGTGATGATGACTGCAGTTTCGTTTATTCTCGGTATTCTTCCTCTCATCCTTTCGTCTGGGGCGGGGGCTGGGGCTAGGCAAGCGGTTGGCGTTACGATTTTTGGCGGGATGGTTGCAGCAACAACGATTGGACTGCTGCTTACACCTGGGATTTACTTCACTATCCAGCGGCTGACAGAGCGTTTGAACAAGGGACAGCGGAGCATCCGATCTCCGCAAGAGTAGCAAAATAAACACTTCGTAACGCATCGGTGGCAGATGTTGGTTGGTTCGGGGCGGAGTGCCATTTACCTCTGCCCTACAAGCAGTAAGTGCTGAATCTTGAAGTGATAACTAAGGTCTAAGGCCGGATTGTTCGTCTCACTGGCAGTAACGCTAAGTTTCTACCCAGTCATCGATCTGAACTAAGAGGTTTCATGAAACCGAAATTAACTCAACAACGGAACTATCGCGATTGGGTGCAACTTGACCGGAAATCGCTGATGTTTGACTGTTAGACATCATGAACCGGTGTTGATATTAGAAACCGCTACAATTTAGCTGGCAAATTCAATTTTGAAACGGCTGCGTGTAAGCAAGAAGAACCACAGAAAGGTCTTCTTCCTTACATTGTATCCACTTGGCGCAGATGCTCATTTCTGAGTTGAAGCGGGGCTCTGAATGCTGGCGGTCGTTAGGGGCTTTTCAATTTTTGTCGATTGGGCACTATGGCTCGGGCAATCGGCCATCGCGAAACTAACTGACAAAGCGAGAGCAGTTAGGGTCAAAAATGTGACTTTCATATCCTTCTCCTCGGTTCAGTGCAGCAAAACATCACGAGAACAAAGTAACAGGTTTTCCAGCTTTTGTCTGTTCACGCCTATTTTGCATTGTTTATTGCGGGCAGATGGGCCTATGGGTTTGGTCAGGATCGGAGATAATGAATATGCGGCCTTGAGGAATATGGTGAGGCCTCCACTCGTGCATCGACGCAAAATACCTCCTTCAACAACTGCTCAGTGATGACTTCGTCCGGCGTGCCGGAAGTCACGATTTGGCCGGACTGCAGCACGATGATTTCATCACAGAACATGGCGGCATGATTGAGGTCATGTAAGGCTATTATGCTGGTGATGGACAGGTTCGAAATAAGTTGAAGCAGCGCCATCTGATGTTGGATGTCGAGATGATTTGTCGGTTCGTCCAATATGAGTTCACGTGGCATTTGTGCGAGAGCCCGTGCAATATGTACGCGCTGCTTTTCTCCCCCCGACAGATTTTGCCAATAGCTATCGCGCTTAGTGGTGATGCCAGTGCGTTCGAGAGCATCTTCTACAGCCTTCTGGTCCTCTTCAGACCAGGCTGCGAACATCGCTCTGTGGGGAAAACGTCCCAGCTTTACGACGTCAATTACTTTCAAATTAGCATTCGTAGACGCGTGTTGTTCAACAAACGCCACTCTTTGAGCCATGACTCGGCGAGAAACCGTAGCTACATCGACGTCATCAAATGTAATGCGTCCACTTTTTGGGAGCTTAAGCCCGGCGATCAGTCGGAGTAGAGAGGTCTTTCCAGAGCCATTTGGTCCTAGAAGACCAACCATTTTGCCTGGTTTGGCCTCAAATGAGACATTGTCGAGCACCGTCTTGTTGGCAATAGTCCAAACGATGTTTTCAGCCTTGATAGTCATGATGCACGTTGAAAACGATAGAGAATGACGGAGAAAAACGGTACGCCGACAAGTGCGGTTACTACCCCGATTGGAAGCACTTGCTGCGGGACGAGCGCCCTGGAGGCGATATCGGCAAGGACCATGAAAATTGCACCACCCACCGCACATGCGGGCAACAGTTTCACATGCACAGGACCGACTAAAAAGCGTGCCGCGTGCGGGACAACAAGGCCAACGAAACCGATTGAGCCGACCATACTGACGATGGTTGCAGTCATTACAGCCGTGAGAGCGAAGAGGATAATTCGTGCCTGTCCAACGTTGACTCCCAGCGAGGATGCCGCTTCGTCACCAAATGCGAAAGCGTCTAACACACGGGCGTAAAACAAGGAGATGATGAGCCCCAATCCGATAACGACCGATACCAGAATGAATTCTGGCCACCTAACAGCGCCGAAGCTGCCAAGTAGCCAAAACATTACATCCCGAGCCTGCTGGGCGTTGCCAGATGTGGTGACAATGTAGGACGTAGCAGCGTTGAACAGTTGAGATGCCGCGACGCCTGCCAGAATTGTGCGATCAGCTCCACCACGCGTTCCATTGGAAAGCATAGCAACAAACAAAAATGCAGAAAAGGCTCCAGCGAACGCGCCAGCAGAAAGCGAAATTGCACCTGAACCGATACCAAGAATGACGACGGTGACAGCTCCAGTCGATGCACCGGCTGAAATCCCTAGGACGTAAGGCTCGGCTAGCGGATTACGCAGAAGAGATTGCATTATTGCGCCAGAAAGAGCGAGGCCCGCACCACTGAATGCTGCAACAAGGGCCCGGCTGAGCCGGTAGTCCCAGATGACAGTTTCATGGATCCGATTAAGTTCGATTGCGCTCCAACCCAAACGGTTGGTCAATGCAGCAAACGTCGTCGACAGGGGAATTGGCAAGTCACCGATCCCCACACTAACTGCTACTACAAGGACGATCACGATGGCCGAAATCAACAAGAATCCGCCAAAGCCAAGCCACTGCGCGTATGGGTAGCGTGAAGCTTTCACTTTAGGATACCAAGCGCTCTTAGTTGCTCGGCGATCTGTTCAGCACCATAAATTGTCCGAATTGTCGGGTTCATGGCCTGTCCATCCATGATAGCAATGGCTTTGTTCTTAACAGCTGGCATTTCCTTAACCGCAGGGTCGTTGTTCAAGAAAAGGATCTTAGCCTCCGGCTTGTCGAGCTCCCATCGGTTCCGGTCAAGATCAGCAACCACGATTACGTCTGGATTGGCTGCAATGATGCTTTCCCATCCAAGCGTGGGCCATTCTGCTGCCGCCTTGATCGCATTCTCACCACCGAGCAGATCGGCAATATAACTTGAGGCGCCTTTACCGCCGCCAACATAGGCGTCCGCTGAAGGCGATTGGCTCGAGAACCAGAAGACATAGGTGAGTTTCTTTCCACCCACAGCAACGCTTGATCGCAGCGCTGTCTCGCGGGCTTTGAGGTCAGCGATCAAAGCCTGGCCGCGATCAGACACGTCAAAAATCTGCGATAATTCGTCAATTTCTTTATAAAGAAGATCCGGATTCCATAATGTGTCGCGGCTGCCGTACTCGTCCTTTACTTGTTGGGTTGACAAACACGTGCTCGGCGACAGATAGGTTGGGACGTCGACCTTGTCGAAGTCTGCACGCTTCGCAACCTTGCTGCTCGCACCGATCAGGCTCGGCAAGGAAGCTGCTACGAAGTCCGGATTTACTGCGAGAATGGATTCAAAAGTTGGAAATTCGACAGTTAAGAGCTTAACTTTTGAATTTGCGGCTTCAAGCTCTGGCAAAACTTTACTGGGCCAGAACGCCGTCGCTGCCATCCTGTCTTCAAGTCCAAGGAGCAAAAGGATCTCTGCGCTGTTTTGGCCAAGGCCCACGGCACGTTGCGGCGCCTTATCAAAAGTTATTGTCGCGCCGCAGTTCTCAAGGGTGAGTGGATACTGCGTAGGAGAAGCGCTCGCAGTTGTTGTCTGGAGAGCCAGAAGCCCGGTGAGAGCTGTTCCGATGAGAATAGACTTTATTGCGTGCACGGGTGGTGTCCTGAGTTTGAAGCCGGTATGCCGGGCCTGTACCTATTTCGCTTCCCTATAAAACGGTTGCAGGGGGGTAAACAAGACCTGTTAACTCATATTTCGTTGCAACAATCAGTATGGTTATAGAGAAATTAGCCAAAGACGTTTCATCGTCCAGACTCATAACCTTCTCGCACGTCTTCCTGCGACGGATATCAACAGACAGTGCTACGTGGATTGTTCGACGACATACTCACGCTGTCCGTCTTCCTTCGCAAACAAGACGCATGGACCATGAGATCCTCTGGGGTCGTATCCAAACCCTTTTGCTGCCAGAGAATAAGTGATGTCGCGAATGCCGGAGATGCCATAAAGATGGTCATGCAACTCGAGAAAGATCCGGTCTATCCCGGTTAAATCGGCATTCTGGAGGAGATCATGTTCCGCGCCTTCTATATCCATCACGAGAACGTTGATCGCGTGGACTTGGATGAACTCGTCGATGTTTGAGGACGAAAGTTCTATGTTGTATTCGAACGGCCCTTGATCTTTGTCCATTGAGGACATCCATAGATCACGTCGAACGTAAAAGGTGAACGGCCGCGGCGAACCTGCCGTCAGGATACCTTGAGTCAAAACCACATTATTGAGATTGTTAGCTTCGATAACACGCTTAGCAAGAGTAGCAGTGGCTGGATTTGCTTCAAATGCCCAAACGTGCACATCTGCGATGCTAGCAATAAGTGATGTGATAATGCCTAAACCAGAACCGAGTTCCAGTACGCGGTCCCCCGGCTTTACAGCTCTGGTGACCGCGCGCGCTTCTTTCGCCTCGTAAGTCTCATTTTCTAAGGCTTCCCAGATGACCGGCGAGACTTCATCCGAATGGATTGGTACGGTTATGCCATGAACATTTAACACGTTTTCACCAATCTTTATTGGATGTTACACTGCGTCTCTGGCTTCAGTATCTGATTTGCTATGATGGCGCCATCATTTGTTAAGAGACCAGCACAGGATTTGGCTCTAAATCACTGCTTTTGTGCGATAATCGCTTCCATTTCGCAGGTGTTCGAGATCTTTCGCCGGGATTGGCTTTCCGATCAGGTATCCTTGCACTTGGTTACAGCCTAACCGTTTTAGACACTCGAACTGCTCTTCCGTTTCAATGCCTTCTGCTATTGTAATCATTTTCAAGCTCCGCCCAACGCCGGTTACAAGTTCCACGATTGCAAGTGCATCGGGCCGTGTTGTGACGTCGCGCACAAATGAACGATCGATTTTGATTTTGTCGAATGGGAACCCGCTCAAGCTCCCAAGCGATGAGTAACCCGTCCCGAAGTCGTCCATCGCGATTTGAATGCCGAGAGATTTCAGCTGGCGAAGAGTGGAAAGCGTCTGTTCATTTTTATCGAGAAGGACAGATTCAGTGATCTCGAGTTCTAAGCGGTGCGCTTCAAGGCCGCTATGTTCGAGCGCCTGGACCACGTTTTGAATAAGACTAAGACTGCGGAACTGCACTGGAGACAGATTGACCGCAATTTTCAGTGGTCTTGTCCAGTTCGCAGCTTCCAGACACGCCGACCTGAGGACCCATTCACCAAGCACATGAATGTAGCCAATTCTTTCTGCAACGGGGATAAAATCCATTGGGGCAACAGCGCCTCGCACGGGATGCGTCCATCGAACGAGGGCTTCATAGCCGCAAATATCCCGCGTATCGGTTTGAGCTTGAGGTTGGTAATATACTTCCAACTCACCGTTTGATAATGCGGCCTGTAGATCAGATTCGAATGATTTCTTCTCGCGCAGCCTAGTTTGCATCTGTGCTTTAAAAATACTTGCGTGGCCAGGACCGAGGGCTTTTGCTTCGTACAAAGCCAGATCGGCATGCTTGAATAACTCGTCGGTGTTGGGTTCCCCGTGCGAAATTGAAACTCCAATGCAAGTTCCGATTTTTATCTCCAACTCTCCGACTTGATATGGCCGACTAATTGCAGCCATTAATTTTTCGGCGAGATTAACTGTTTCTTTCTCGGCAATGCCTGTTGTGAGCAAGGCAAATTCATCGCCCCCCAATCGACAAACAATGTCGTCAGGCGCCGACATTTGCATCAGTCGACTTGCAACAGCCTGCAGTAATGCGTCTCCGATATCATGACCAAGCGTATCATTAACGTCTTTAAATCCGTCGAGATCAAGTAGGAGTATAATCGCTGACTGTGTTCCGTCCTTTGCGGCTCGAAGCCGCCTTTCTAGGTCTTGACGAAACAACACGCGATTTGGAAGACCTGTCAGGGCGTCGTGATGTGCGTCGTGTTCCAAGCGAAAATTCTGTGTTTGGAGTTCGCCGGTTGCCTCTTGAAGGTCAGCCGTGAGGCGCTGCATGTTGGTGTGTGCCCGATCAAGGAGCTTGTTGTGCCGAAGGAGAAGGACAACGAGAATGACGCCACAAACAATCAGGCCCCCTGCAAGTGCGGTATAGATGAAATGAAGTTTACGCACCTCTGATTGGGCTACATCGATGAGACCCACGTCGTATTCCACTGCCGAGGAAGCAAGGGCTGTCATCGGTCCGTCCAGTTCAGCCATTGACGTCATCACTTGCGCGATGTTGCCTCCATTCAAGTCGCTCAGAGATGCGTCCAATGTATTGAGGACTTCACGTAGTTTGAGAAAGATGCCTTTACGTTGCGGGTCATCCTGAATAAAGGAACGTAGATTTCCCTGTTGTAACAGTTCTAATCTTCCAAGCATAATGTCTAGTCGGAGACGAACTTCCTCGCGCTTTTCCTCGGTCATATCGAGGGCATAGGCTGCAAGGACATGCTCAAGGCGCATGTACTCGGACACGGTCTGTCCGATTGACCAGGAATCGTTATAGCGAGAGAATTTTTGAAGCGCGGTCTGTCGCTCAGCAATGACGTAAGCGATATATGACGTCGCCAAGACAAAGCACAGGATTATGACGCCGAGAATTCGTCGCACGTTTCGCCTCTATTCAACTATAAGTTTTGCGACCTGCCATGCCGAACGCGTGTAATATGTCTGACTTTGAAGCTTCGGGTCGCTTTCGTATGGATAAATTATGAACAAGGGACCTTTGTCACGAACCGGCATGTAATTGCCATCTCTCTTCAAAGCAAGAATAACATTGAATGTCTTGAAGTCTTCCATCGGAAGGGTGCTGACGTAGTCGTTCAAGGCCACCGCTGTGACCTTCGTACCTTTGGCTCCGACCAGTGTCATCAGCCTGTCCATCGAAACGCCGTCAAACTTAACACGACCATCGTACCAAGGGTTGGTTGTTTCAACGCTCTGCAGCCCAATGGCCTCTAACATTTCGCGGTCGAACTGTGCCGTGTCACCGACGTTCGTGTTGGCAATGTTACCTGAAATAACAAGGATTGGCTTTCCAGTTGGTGCGGACAGTGGCTCCGCAAACGGCGCTGTAGCCCAAAAAAGCGGGATCAAGAAGAATGAAAATAATCGAATGAGGTTCATCACATTTCTCCATCGTAAACTGAAATTATAAAGGGAATTGCCTAAATCAGTATGAAGATCGCGAAACTGAAGTATACCTGCTCTAACAATATGTAGCGTGACTATGAAAAATATCCAGTTCTTGTAAAGCGATCAGACTGTCGAGTGAATTCAAGTAGAAGTTGAACGCCTTAACGCAATTTGGTGGAACTTGCTCATCGAGGTGGCTTAAAAAATACTCGGGTTGAACCCGAGTGTGGCATAAGGAGCTCCTATAAGCGGATCACTCAAGGATTTGTCTTCACAGTAAAGCAGCCTCCGCGGCTCCATCGTGTTCTATCAAAGATGACACTCCTGATAGGACAGTTCCAAGGGTCTTCTTCGTCCTAATGAATTTATCGATCGCGATCATCGGATCGCATGGGTTGTCTGGATATGTTGCGCCATCCACCGATACGAGAGAGTTGCTAAGTTTTGGCGTCCGGGCATAGAGAATGACGTATTGCGGAAAAACCAGCCATTGATCCTGCTAGCTCGGAGGCGTTCGCCCAACCGTGAGCGCAATTTAATGTTGAAACGCAAGAAGCGCAGTATGAGATACTGCAAATCAATAAGCACGCTGCATTCAAGTCCAGGTCTAGTCGCAACGGAGCACTAAAACGTACATAAGGTTTTCCTCTCCCAAACGAACGTCTTCATGGATGGCAGCTGGGCCTTCAAGTCCAATGTTCCGATATCCGCGAGATTGGCTCCATTAAAAATGGATCAGCGGTAAAT
Organism: Ochrobactrum sp. BTU1; assembly: GCA_018798825.1. Classification (NCBI taxonomy): domain Bacteria; kingdom Pseudomonadati; phylum Pseudomonadota; class Alphaproteobacteria; order Hyphomicrobiales; family Brucellaceae; genus Ochrobactrum; species Ochrobactrum sp. BTU1. The sequence goes on from CP076357.1 coordinate 341,686, forward strand.
TCTTGCCCTAACTAGCTGGATGTTGGAATCGATTGAAGGTCTTCCACGGTTGCAGCTTCGACTTCGCACAAGATCAGTCCAGTAAGGTGATCTTGGAAGACATCGAGGGTAAATGTCATCGTTGCAAAATCCAGGGGATATCGCCTTTTTCGAGTTCCTTTGCCTGGTAGCTTCGCCATGACGGCAAACTCAGCCTCGGTCAGATAGATGTTAACAATCGGGCGGGAGAACGGATTTCCCGTGGGGTATTTCTTGCAGAGCATGAACTCAGCCTGCTGATCTTCGCGGTGGGTAATTGCACGCAGACGCATTCGAGTTGAGAAGATATACTGATCGTCGATCAACCGGGACGGCAAGTCAGATAGATCCGGACTTGCAGCAATAAGAAACCGACGCTCGTGCTCGAACAGAGCGTATGATGCGATTGCCCTCTTGGAGGCCGCCTGCTTCCAAACAGACTTACTCAAGTCTAGTTACCGTTCGGGGTTCCAGCCACATTATCTATACCTCCGAATTTGTAGAAAAATATTTTTTTGCAATTAGTTATTGTGTTCTGTTCACTTTCGAATCGAGGACGATATTTTGTGTCGTCAAATGCCTCTGATGGGTTTAAAAGCAATCACCTACGAAATCGGAGCAATGGAAAACAGTCATGAGCCACAACCTCCACGACCCGGGCGGTAAAGTACGTCTTAAGGTAAACTCCGAGATTAGAAGTGAGGCGATTTTCTCCCCCTGTGGACGTTACCGTCGCCTTCTTAAGCGAGAATGGGATGGCGCCGAGAAAGATGGATATATTCTCTGGATTGGAATGAATCCGAGCACAGCAGATGTTACTGTTGACGATCCGACGGTGTTTAAGGAGCAAAAATTTACCCGTCGCTGGGGATATGGGCGCTTTGTAAAATGCAACGTGATGGACTACCGCGCAACAAACCCGAAGATGTTGCTTGGGGATGGCATTATACCCAGTACTCAAGAGAATCTACAAACCATTGTAGATCAGGCAACGGGCGCGGAAATTGTGGTCTTGGCATATGGTTCGCTTCACAAAAAGCTCGCCCATCATGGACATGCAGTAACTGAAGCGCTACGCGCGGCCGGAGTGAAACTCTACGCGCTGAAAATCACGTCTAATGGGTCGCCAGGACACCCGCTTTATCTCAAGGATTCTAGCGAGCTGATAGACTACTAGCGTTATTGCCGCCGTGAATGCTGGCCGCTCCACCGGCTTACATCAAATCACTGAAAGATAGGTCTCCGTGAACAACAAGCTTCCTCGAAACCGAGCTGGATTTGCAACTCGGGCAATCCACATTGGACAAGAACCAGATCCGCTGACTGGTGCTGTAATTCCGCCTGTTTATCATGCGACAACCTATGTTCAGGATGGGATCGGATCGAGCAAAGGCTTCGATTACAGTCGAAGCGGAAATCCGACGCGAAATTCTCTTGAATTAGCGCTTGCAGATCTTGAAGGGGCGCAAGTGGCGTTTGCCTTTCCGAGCGGTTTAGCAGCTGCTGCGACGCTTATAGAGACTTTGCCAACCAGATCCTCGATCCTCGCACATAAGGATCTTTATGGTGGCGTCTATCGCTTGATTGCGGACGTTCGACCAGTGACTGCGGGTCACACGGTCGATTTTGTCGACTTCTCGGACGCGGCCGCACTGGCAGAAGCAGTGGCGAGTTCAAAGCCCGACATGATGTGGTTCGAAACGCCATCCAATCCTACTCTACGTATTGTCGATCTCTCGCTCGTTTCTAGGCTTGGTGCGCAGGCCGGAGCGATCACTGTCTGCGACAGCACGTTTTCTTCCCCGGCAGGACAACGCCCCATTGAACAAGGAATAGATGTCGTAGTTCATTCCGCCACGAAGATGCTAAATGGGCATTCTGACTTGTTAGGCGGCGTTGTCGCAGTATCTGCTCATGCACCAAGAGAAATCGGATCCCGCATCAAGTACTTGCAGAATGCTCTTGGGTCGGTGATGTCTCCGACCGATTGCGCATTATTACACCGATCGCTGAAGACACTGGAAATTCGTAGCTTCCGTCAGTCGCAGACTGCGTTGCATCTAGCTCAGGTTCTGGAGCGTCGAAGGGGAGAGCTTGGGCTACGCAAGGTCATGTATCCAGGTCTTGCCAGTCATCCACAACATGACATGGCAGCTAAACAGATGCTCAACTTTGGCTGCGTGGTGACGATTGAGGTCGAGGGTGACCTCTCCCGCGTCGAACGTATTCTGACTTCTACGCGATATTTCCACTTTGCGGTAAGCCTTGGAAGCGTTGAGAGCCTCATCCAGCATCCGTTTTCCCTAACGCACGCCGTTGTGCCGGAAGATCAAAAATCCGATCTTGGGATCACCGAGCAAATGATCCGTATTTCCATCGGCCTTGAAGACCCCGCTGATTTGGAGGCCGATTTGGTTGATGCACTTGCCGGCAGCCGCTGACGTGTAGAAATAATCCTGCCGTCCCTAGGACGGCAGGACTGTATAGTGTGTTTCCTGCATTTCACATACCAGGGTGGGAAATTTTGCTAAAGTTTCAAGATTTCAAGGCGGTCTTTCATATCAGACATCGCCCACCAATCCGCATTGCCCCAATTACTGCGGTCTTTCGCCACTTTATCTGGCAGCTCTTGTTAGATTTTGAGCGGCATCATCTATGATCTGTATTAAGCCGAAACCAACCGCGAAAAACCCGAATAAATGGTTTCGTCCGGTCACGAGGGTTGTCGCTCGCATTCGATCTTAAGAAGATGGCAATGGCATTGCGTGTCTGATCTTCCATATGAGGGGACAAGGTGTCGGCACAAAATGGTTGCTGGACGTTTTTTCCATCCTGCACCAGCGCAATAATTTTTTCCAACATCGGGTCCTCCTGAATTGTTCACCAAATTGCGGAACCCCGAAACCGTGAAATCTGTTCCATTTTCGAACAGCGAAAATTTTTGTAAAAATGTTTAATGCCCAATCAACATGCCCGTTGGATGAACTGCATGTCGAATAGCCGAGAATTTGGCAGCTAGTGATTGGTTGCGAGCTAACGATTTGCAACTGCAACAATCTGCTATTTTGTTAGAATGCGGTCCTGCATATTTTTGAGCAGCAGCCTGTTTGCAGGAATGCGTGCGCCCGTATCGCGGACCAAGCCCCCGCCAACCGCGATCCGGGATCTCTACGGTCAGCAGAAAGATGCGGATTCTGCGAGCTTAGGAACGAGCGTGGCAGTAGAGTCCGAATTGCATTTTGTGCATCGATAGTGAAATTACTTTATTCATAGTTTCACCGGCCTGGCCCGTGAAGAGAAAAGAAGCGCCTTGTTGCGGCAACCGCTCCAGTGGTTTGCATTTTCAGATTGCATAGCTGCTATGCAAACTCGTTTCTTGAAAGCCCTCACAGTTGGGCGTATTTTATTTCTGTTCAGTCTTACTCCTCCTCCCAGAGGCTGAACCCAAAGCGTGGCGCTCCTCCTCCCAATAGCCGCGCTTTTAAGATCAGCCCGTTTCGCACTCCTCCTCCCAGCGAAACGGGCTTTCTTATTCTTGGTGGCTGCGAAAATATAATCTTCGCTCTTTGAACTTATATATATCATTCGTACCAGTCGGCATTGTAATCTTTTCCTAAAATTGACTTAAATTCCGTGGTTGCCTTTGCCTGTTTCACCGTCTGCGCCGCAAAATCGGGCACAACAGCGAACCGAGAAAACGGCGGAGCGGTTTTTGCGAAGCAAATGCGCTCAAAAACAAATAGATATTGCTCTCAATTCAATCTGAACTGAAACTGGAACAGGCCACATTAACTGTAATATGTTTGCTGGTTAATGCGCAGTGCTTCTAGTAAGCTTTTCTTCCAAAGAAACAAAAGCGGCATTCAGAAGGATTGCAAGACTTGCCACAATAAAGCCGCCTTGCAGCACGAATGCGGTATTACCCGATAGAAGACCCGCAACAATTACTTCACCCAGTGTGCTTGCAGCGACGGTGGAGCCAATTGTGGCTGTGGAGAGGGAAATGATTGCGGCGAGACGAATTCCCGACAAAATGACGGGAAATGCGAGTGGCAATTCAACATTAAACAGCAATTCTCGATCAGTCATACCCATCCCACGACCTGCGTCCACGACTTCTGGATCAAGGTCGCTCAATCCAGTAAGTGTATTTTCGAAAATCGGGAGAAGTCCGTATAGCAACAGTGCGATGAATGCAGGAGTCGAGCCGAAACCAAAAATCGGTACTGCTATTGCAAGCACTGCGACGGGAGGGAAGGTTTGGCCTATATTGGCTATGGCACGCGATAGAGGGAGAAATTCTCGCCCGCTTGGGCGCGTTGTAAGGATTCCGAGAGAAACTGCGACGATCGTCGCGGTTACTGTGGCAAGAGCAACGAGGGCAAGATGGTGAATGGTAAGTGCTAACAATGAGTTCTGAGTATAGATCGCCGGTGCGTTGTTTCTGGTGAACGGGGCGAGAAAACTCGCAAAAAACTCTGGTTTAACGATGAAGACACAGAGAAAGATCAGCAGGGCTGCCTTCAAGAATGCACCAATCTTCATGCGAGCCTCCGAGCATGCTCTTCAATTGACGAGCGCGTTATCCGTCCAATAAGCGAACCATTATGGCTGACGGGCAGCTCAAGCCGCCCAGACGAGAGGCTTGCGCCGAGCGCTTCACGTAGAGAAGTTTGACTTGATATTGCTTCCCCCCCGGCTTGGCCAGGTTCAACAAGGCTTTCCACTTTTCTAAGCGATAACAAACGAAAGACTTTATCATTGCCGCCGCCAACAAGCGCTTGGACAAATTCGGTTGCTGGACGCGCGATTATTTCTTCTGGCGTGGCATATTGAAGAAGTCGGCCCTTATCCATCACCGCGATGCTCGAACCCAGCCGGATTGCTTCTTCCATGTCGTGGGTGACGAGTACAATTGTCGTTCCGTAGTGTTTCTGAATTGCGAGCAGGTCTTCTTGTGCCTTGTCACGAATAATGGGATCGAGCGCACCAAAAGGCTCATCCATAAGGAGAATTGCAGGGTTTGAGGCCAGCGCGCGCGCTACACCGATGCGCTGCTGTTGGCCGCCGGAGAGCTCATGGGGCATCCGATTACGGAAGGCTGCGGGATCGAGATGGAACAATGAAAGCAGTTCATCAACGCGTGCGTTGATTTTTCCCTTGTCCCAGCCAAGAAGCCTCGGAACGGTGCCAACATTATCTGCAACTGTGCGATGAGGAAATAACCCATGCCCTTGAATGGCGTAACCAATACCGCGGCGGAGAATATGAGCAGGTAGCTCCCGGTTGTCCTTGCCATTAATCTTGATTGTACCAGCGCTTGGTTCAACCAACCGATTAATCATTCGCATGAGCGTAGTTTTACCGGAGCCCGAAGTCCCTACGATCACGGCAAGTGCGCCAGCCTCAATCGTCAAAGTAACACTATCGACTGCGGTCTGTGCGCCGTATAGACGAGTGATATTGGAAATTTCGATCATGGAGCCCGCTCCTAATTCCGTTGTCCACGGCTGATTTCAATTATTGCATCTAGTAAAATGGCTGCAATGAATGCCATGGCGACCGTAGGCAGGGCGCCGAGTAGTACCAAATCTGTGGCGGTTTGGGCGATGCCTTGGAACACAAACGTTCCCAAACCACCACCCCCGACAAGGCCGGCAATGACGGCTAAACCTATATTCTGTACCAGCACGACGCGAATTCCTGTGAGGATCACCGGAAAAGCCAACGGTAATTCAACCGATAACAACCGTTGGCGCCGCGTCATCCCAACCCCGCGGGCAGCATCCACCACAGACTGAGCAACGTTATCGAGTCCGGTAACTGTAGCAGAGACGATAGGGAGCAACGCGTAGGCAATCAACGCGATGAGTGCCGGCGCTGGACCGATGCCGGCAATGCCAAGTTTCGCAGCCCCCGGAAGATGCGTTCCTATCCAAGCCAATGGCGCTATCAGAACACCGAACAATGCCATCGATGGAATTGTCTGAATGACATTGAAGAATGAAATAACAGGATCGCGCAAACGTCCGAAATTGTGAATTAATATTCCGATTGGTGTGGCTATGACGAGTGCTGCGAAGAGCGATCCGACAGAAAGAAAGGCGTGTGTACTAAGCGCGCCTGTAAAGGCATCACGCCGAGATGCGAATTCTTTCAGGATGGAAATGTCGGACCAGACGCCGGAGAACAGAAAAGCCGTCAACAAGAGAACGAAAATGCCAAGCGCCGCCAAACGCAGAAGTGGTTTCAGCTGCATGCGCACCAACGTATCTCCGATCGCAAGGGCAAGAGCAAAAAGCATGAGCCAAAAGCCAGCGCCGGGGGATATCCGGGCATAATTATTACCGGCAGGTGTAAGAAACGTAGCGCTCAGGCCGATACCAAGTCCGGCCATGATTATTGTTACGAGCAGAACGGCTAGTCGCAGTTTCAATGATGACCGATTAGCCATTACAACGCTGGAGACGAGGATTAGCCCGGAAAGTGCGAAAGAAGGGAGAAGGGGCAGGGCATTTAAGATATACACTGGCGCCGTTGCAGCCACGCGGTTTGGCCTAACGAGAGCGAACGGCTGAATGACCAGCGCCAGTATCAACAGTAAAGCAATAACCGTTCCTAAACGGTCTAGGGTGAAAAGTGAGGGAGCAGCGGCAGTTCTTCCTGCGCTAGTTTGCATAATGTGTCCTACTCACCGGCAAAGAAAGTCGATTACCGCGCGCATCAAGGTTCGCGCGGCATGCGAAGATTTGTGGGAAAGTCCCCAGGCTTGGATTCTGCCGAAACGACTATTCGGCAGGGTCGCTTCATTTCAGAAAGCCCTTGGTCGTGAGATAGTCACGAGCGACATCCGCTGCGGGTTCGCCTCCGACTTGAACGCGACCGTTCAAATCCTGTAGGTTTTCGAGCGTGAAAGATTCGAAAACTGGCTTGAGGATTTCCGCAATTTTGGGATATTCCTTCAAGGTAGCTTCGCGAATAATTGGCGTGGGCAGGTAAACTGGCTGAACGCCTTTGTCATCCTGCAGCACGACGAGGTCCGCAGGAGCGATACCGCCATCGGTACCATACACCATCGCCGCATTGGCACCTGAAGTCTGCTGCGCCGCAGCGGCAATAGTTGCTGCAGTATCTCCACCTGAAAGCGTGATGAGTTGATCCGGCTTAAGAACGAAACCATAGGCAGTTTGAAACGCGGGCAGGGCTGTCGCCGAGCTTACAAATTCTGATGATGCCGCCAGCTTTACGCCACCGCCCGATGCCACGAATTTACCGAAATCCGTAAGTGTCTTCAGGCTGTCCTTTTCCGCAAGGTCACGTCTTACCGCTATTGCCCAGGTATTATTGGCATTTGCAGGGGTTAGCCAGACAATCTTATTGGCCTCGAAGTCGAGCTTTTTGGCTTCTTCATAGCCAGCGTCTGCCTTGTTCCAGACTGGCAAATCGCCTTTATTGAAAAAGAATGCAGCATTTCCGGTATATTCCGGATAGATGTCAATCTGCCCCTGAATTATCGCTTCACGAACGATGGGTGTTGCGCCGAGCTGGATCTTATCGACAACGCCGATATCGTTGGCCTTCAGCACCTGGGAGATTATATTGCCCAAAACGCCGCCTTCGGTGTCAATTTTTGAACCGACAACCACGTCGGCCGCGAGTGCAAAACTGCCGCCATATACAGTGCCGGCTACGAAACCAGCCAAAATGAGCATCGCTTTCATCATTCGTTCTCCCTCACAGTCAGACGCTGTTTGAATTGCACGCTATTTAAAAACACAGAATAGGGATATATCCCAGATTGCGAACACCGGATGCCTCAACGAGTTTTCGGCGCTATGTGTATGATTTATAAGCTCCGTAAACACCCCTTCCGAGAAATTAAATTCTACTCGATATCCTCTTTAAGAAGTCCAATGACTTCATTTAACATTGCTGAAGTGAAAGTGTTCCGGCGCCATACAAATGAAAGTATCTGACGGTACTCGGGCCCCAGCGGAATTTGAGTAATTGGGAACGGCAGCCGCGCGACAACTGGCTCTGGCAAGATCGAGAGATAGCCATGTCGCGTAACCAAATTAATGATCACCGGAATGGAATCCATTTCGATCAAGCGCAGTTTTGATGGGCGCACGGGTCCCAAGACGCTTTCGAGATAGCGCACAGCACTTTGTCTAATTCCACTTTTCAAACTCGGCAGCGCTATTGGGTGGCTTTGCAGAAATGAAACGATATTGTCAGAAAGTCCGGCCATGACACGCTGATCGCCGATCAATGCCAACGGGATATTTGAAACAATTCGCCCGTCAAAGTCCTTTGAAAAGTTTCCGTGATCAATAAGTACGGCGTCATATCGTCGGCTTTTTAATCCTGACGTCAATTCGTCTGCGGTATTCGCCGAAATCGAGAGTGGTTGCCGAGGATATAGGCGTTCCCAACCCGCAGTCAGGTTTGCAAGTATCTGAGCAATGTTGCTCTCATGCCCAAGTGGCATAACAGAGCCGATCCTGCAGGTTGCGAGATTGTGGCGAAAACGATCTGCGGATGCGTGTGAGAGCTCTTCCCATTTCGCTGTGAGGCTTTCAACTATTTCCAGTGCCATCGCACCTTCTACTGTACAATTAACACCAGTTCGCATCCGATCAAAGAGTTTGCAATTAAGATTACGTTCGAGGTCGGAAAGCTGTCGCGTTAGTTGAGGTTGACCCATGTTCAGATTTTTTGCGGCGGCCCGAATGCTGCCGGCTTTGGCTGCGGTCACAAAGCGCACGAGTGCAGTGATGGTGATTGTTGGTCGATGATCACCTGTGCTGCCGATCGAAAACAATTTACGAATGAGCGCGCTTGCTTCTTCAAACAGCCGCAAACGGTTTTCTGCCTCCAATGTCAAGGTCAGTACGCTACCCTCCCGTCGTAACAGCGGAAATGCAAGCGCGCTTTCCATACGCTCTAAAGAGGCACTCACCGTCGATGGTGCTCGTCCTTCCAGACGGCCTGTTTCACGAATAGAGCATGTCGCCAGCAATGAGTTTATCGTGAGTATAGTGCCGAGATCCATAATTCCCCCAATTCCACGACAAGAAAACCCTCCAGCTGACTGTCATATCGGACCCGCGGTTTCGTATGACATGCGTGTTGGAAACTGCCGGTTAAATCCGATCATGGGGTTCAACAGCTTGCGTCAGCCCAAAGGTTCGCCCTGACCGATAAACTATATTCGAACATCACGCGTTCGCAAGATGGGATATGCCTTAAGCGGGTTTAGTCAGATAGACTTGCTTCAAAGGCCTAATTTAAAGGTATCGAGATAGTGCAGATTGTGTTGAATGGGCAGCCTCTCGGCTTCGCCGAAATGATGAAAATCGGAAACGGAGATGCCCTGGTTGTTGCATCGCCAGAAGGGATGGAGCGTGTTCGATCATCACGTGCTATCCTCGAGGAGGCTATTTATAACGGCGTTCCGGTCTATGGCAGCACGACTGGCGTAGGGGCAATGAAAGACGTCAATTGGTCGAGCGATGAGCTTGATGAATTCAATATGGGTCTTGTTCGGGCGCATCACTTCGGTACCGGCGCTGCTTTTCCACCTTCCACCGTACGAAAAGCGATCGCAATTCGGATAAATACGATTTTGACGGGCCAAGTTGGCTGCACAGCTGAGCTTGTCGATGCATATCTGGAGCTGTTGCGCGAGGACGTTATTCCTGTTGTCAGGCGTACAGGTTCCATCGGCTGTGCCGATATTGGTCTAATGGGGCAAATTGGTGCTGTATTAACCGGTGTAGGTGAGGCTACCTACCGCGGTGAGCGAATGCCCGCGGCTGACGCTTTGGCGCGGGCTGGGATGCGACCGCATCGAATGGCGCCCCGTGATGCGTTGGCGTCGCTTTCAGCCAATGCGGTAAGCTTTGCCGCGGCGGCCCGCGCACTTCGAGATGCCGCGTCAGTTATTCGGGTGATGCTTGCAACCAGTTTTACAGCCTCGGGTGCACTTGGGGCCTCTACGGACCCGTGGCTTGCCGCTTGCCACGTCGGTACGCCACGGGAGGCCCTTGTTGGTAAATGGTTTTATGACGCAGCGGCGACTTGGCGGTGGCCTGTATCCACGCAGGTGCAAGACCCACTAAGTTTGCGAATGGTGGCGCAAGTCTTTGGCGCAATTATTGAAAGTCTACTGGGTGCTGGCTACAAGATTCTGCAATCAACAGGCCGTTCAGACGATAATCCTGTCGTTGTTGAGGGACGAATTATCACTTCCGGGGGGTCGCTGCCGCTCGACGTGACCATACTGTTGCAGTCTGCTTCGCTCTGCCTTGCTCACGCAGCACGCAATGCATTCAATCGATGTGTTCTCCTGGGGAACGGTCACCGCCGCGGTCTACCGCTTAACCTCGTTCCAGAGGGTAAGATTGCAACTGGGTTTGGCCCCATTATCAAGCTCGCAGGGGAAATATTTTCACGCGTCCTATCCCTTAGCAATCCAGTTTCAGCTCAGTCACTTGTCGTCGCTGGCGGCATGGAAGACGAAGCAGCATTTTTGCCATTGGTAATTGAGCGGTTTGAGAGACAGGTTGAAGCCATCAAGCGGTTGGCAGCACTAGAAGCACTTTTGTCATCACAGGCCATAGATATCCTTAATGACAAACCTCAAGGTATTGCACGTCTCATTTACGAACAGGTGCGCAAATGTTCTTCATTCTACGACAAGGACAGACCGCTTTCTGCCGAAGTGGAATGTATTGAGGAACTGATTTGTTCAGACGCAGTCGTAGCGCAAATCATCGAGATTGCGCCCATTAACAGCATCGATGACTTCTTTGCATTAGGGACTGCACCAGAAGGCAGTCCCGAGGCGATACGGGCAAAGGTCGTTGTTGCGACACCGGCTTTCAAAGAGAACTGAAACACGCATGAACCTCTGCGGAGGTGATTGAGGAGGATTGTAATGTCCGATTTCGATCTGGTCCTACAGGGAACCGTCGTTCTCTCCGATCGCACAGTGGAGCGCGCATACGTGGCGGCGCGAGATGGTAAAATCATCCAGATAGGATCCGGCGAACCGCCTCAAGCCAGGGAGCGGCATCTTTTGGGCGATGCACTTATCATGCCGGGGGCAATTGATGCCCAAGTCCATTCGCTTTCTCAAAAAAATCAAGAGGATTTCATTTGGTCAACCCGCACTGCAGCGGCTGGTGGGGTCACGACCATCGTCGATATGCCATATGATGAAGGTGATCTGATTTGCTCTGCAGAAGCAGTCAAACGCAAAGCTGCTCGTGCAAAAGAGCAGGCCTTTGTCGACTTCGCGCTTTATGGCACTATTGACCCAATCGAAGGCTCAAAACGCATTTCTGAACAAGCGGAAGCGGGAGTTTGTTCGTTTAAATTCTCAACGTTTGGAACCGACCCAAAACGTTTTCCGCGCATTAATCCGCCGCTTTTGACCGATTGCTTTCGGGAGGTTGCGAAGACTGGTCTGGCTGCTGGCGTGCACAATGAGAATGAGGAGTATGTGCAGCACGCCATGGCAGCGGTAAAGGCTTCAGGCATTACCGACTACCGCGCGCATGGCATGTCGCGTCCGCCTTTAACTGAATTACTTGCAATGACCGAAATTTACGAGATTGGTGCTGCTACCCACTGTCCGGCTCACGTCGTTCATTGCTCGCTTGCTCGCGGATACGAGATTGCTGCGTCGTACCGCTTACAAGGTTACCATGCAACGGCTGAATGTCTTATTCACTATCTGATGCTGGATGAAGAGAGTGACGCGAGGCGGCTTGGCGGTCGCTCAAAATGCAACCCGCCATTGCGCCCCCGGGCAGAAGTCGAAAAGCTTTGGCGCGAACTGACTAACGGAAATATTTGGTTACTGTCCACTGATCATGTGAGCTGGTCACTCGACCGCAAGACCAACCCCGATATGCTCGCAAATGCATCGGGCTTGCCCGGTTTAGAGACGCTAATTCCGTTATTTGTGAAAGGTGCTATCGAACGCGGCGTACCGCTGTCATGGGGAGCAAGGCTGATGGCTTTGAACCCAGCAAAGCACTTTCGGATTGATCATATAAAGGGAGCGCTTTCTCCGGGGCGAGATGCGGACATTTCGGTCCTGGTGCCGGAGCCTTATACCTATGACGCGGCCTCTTCGGGCAACAATGTCGCGGGGTGGTCACCTTTTGATGGGATGAGACTTCCTTACAAAGTTGCGGCGACCTATGTGCGAGGTACCAAGGTCTATGATGGAAAGAATGTGATCGTACCTGCGGGAACGGGACAGTTTGTGCGCCCACCGCAACGCCACATCATTTCGGGTGCTCGAAATGGTGAGTAATCTCCCGGTTCAGGCCGATCGTGTCGCCTGTGATATCAATGATCTCGCCGCGATTACTGAAACGGATAGACCTTGGACGCGGCGCGTATTCACGCCGCTCTATCTCGAAGGTCGATCCTACGTTGAAAAACGTATGCTGGCCGCTGGACTTGAGACGAGGATCGATGCGGCTGGAAATTTGATTGGTTTTCGAAAAGGTTTAGCAAAGAAAGGCGTTATCATGTTGGGCTCTCACACCGACACCGTTCCAAATGGCGGTCGGTTTGATGGTGTGGCAGGCGTTGTGGCCGCGCTCGAAGTTGCTCGTTCCCTTCACGACAATAATATTGAGCTGCAACATGACTTGGAAATTGTCGACTTCTTGGCGGAAGAAGTCAGCCCGTTCGGGGTTTCCTGCATCGGAAGCCGTGGCATGACGGGACAATTGCCGAAATCATGGCTGGACCGGGTGAATGCTGGTCGAACACTTCACGAGGAATTAGGTGGGGTGGGAGGCAATGGAGATATCGTTCTGGGTCAAAGACGCGCCGACATAAAGGCTTTCTTGGAACTTCATATCGAGCAGGGCCCGGTGCTTGAGGATGAGCGTAAGGATATCGGTCTGGTTACAACAATCGTTGGTATTAGCCGATTTGAAATCATCATTGAGGGGCGTGCAGATCACGCAGGAACTACGCCAATGACAAAGCGCGCGGATGCTCTTGTTGCAGCCGCAAAATTGACGCTTGAAATAAGACAAAGGGCTACGGAAATTTCGACAGAGGGCGGTCATTTTACTGCAACCGTTGGCGAATTCAGTATTGAACCAAACGCCGCCAATGTAGTGCCGTCCTCAGCGCGACTGTTAATTGATGCTCGGGCTGAATTGCGCGCGGATATGGACAGATTCACAGCTTGGCTGGACCTCCTATGTGCACAACTCTCCCGGGATTATGCCGTATCTATTCCGGCAGTTAACCGTGTATCGGACAATGACCCAGCACCGAGCGACTTGATGGTCCTCGAGCACCTTGAGCGAGCGTGTGGAACGGTTGGCGCTACCCATCGCCGCATCGCATCGGGTGCGGGTCACGACGCGGCATGGCTTTCCAAGGTAACACCAACCGCCATGATCTTCGTACCGAGTAAAGATGGGCGAAGTCACACGCCCGATGAGTGGACTTCAATTGGTGAGATTACGTTGGGTGCGGCCGTGCTTTACGAAGCAGTACTCTCGTTGGATGAAACACTGTCAAACAAGCAATAGGAGTGTTAAATGGGACGCATTCTCGTTGAGAAAGACGTTGAGGCCGCAGTCAAGGGCGGCTCCGTTTATGCAGCTGGGGGCGGAGGCTGGGCTGACCACGGACGGATGTTAGGTTATGCCGCAGTGAATATTGGTAAGCCTGAACTCGTTGCTATCGATGAACTTGCCCCGGAAGACTGGGTGGCTACCGCAGCAGCCATTGGGGCTCCAGCCTCGACAACACCATGGGAAATGCAGGGAGTAGATTACGTCAAAGCGGTAGATCTGTTGCAAAAGGCCCTTGGATCGCCGTTGAAAGGCCTGATCATAGGCCAGAATGGAAAATCATCAACCCTAAACGGCTGGCTGCCATCTGCAATACTCGGTACAAAGGTCGTCGATGCGGTCGGCGATCTTCGCGCGCATCCGACTGGCGACATGGGTTCTATCGGGATGGCGGCTTCACCCGAACCAATGATCCAGACTGCAGTCGGCGGAAATCGCTCAGAAAATCGTTATATTGAATTAACGGTGACAGGTGCTACAGCGAAGGTCTCTCCGATCTTGCGCGCCGCGGCAGACCAATCTGGCGGATTCATTGCATCCTGCAGAAACCCTCTGCGGGCTTCATACGTGCGCGACCACGCAGCCTTGGGCGGCATTTCGATGGCTCTCAGTCTGGGAGAAGCTATCATCGCAGCTGAAGCTGCGGGTGGACATGCGGTTATCGATGCTATTTGCAAGAACACCGGAGGACACATTTTGTCGGAGGGTGTAATCAAGCAAAAAAAGGTGGTCTACACCAAGGAAGCCTTTGATATTGGTACCGTGACCGTTGGTGCAGGGAGCGATGCAGTTGTATTGCACGTCATGAACGAATACATGGCGGTAGACGATAACCAGGGGCATCGCCTGGCAACCTTTCCTTCGGTGATCACTACTCTTTCGCCGCAGGGCCATCCATTAAGTGTGGGCGAATTGCATGAAGGAATGAAGATTTTCATCCTTCACGTCCCTATGAATACAATACCACTGTCCGCCAGTGTTCTAGACAGAACTGTCTATCCACCCGTTGAAAAGGCAATGGGGATCGAGATATCCAAGTATATTCAGGGAGTAAAGTGATCATGCCCACAGAAAACGCGCGTCATCCAAACTTCCCTATTCCAGGCGGTCAAGAGCTCCGGGCCAAGGGATGGCGACAAGAAGCGTTGTTACGTCTGCTTGAGAATGTGCTCGCTGTCGGCGAAGACCCAGAAAATTTGATTGTTTACGCAGCGCTTGGGAAGGCTGCACGGAGCTGGCCCGCGCATCGCGCTATTGTAAAAACCTTGTTGGAAATGGATGAAAACCAAACCTTGCTCATTCAATCAGGCAAGCCAATTGGCATCGTTAAAACCCATGCCAAAGCGCCACTCGTCATCATGGCGAATTGCAACATCGTCGGACAGTGGGCCAAAGCTGAGTATTTTTATGAGTTGCAGCGAAAGGGCTTGATTTGCTGGGGAGGGCTTACGGCTGGCGCCTGGCAATATATAGGCAGCCAAGGCGTCATCCAGGGCACTTATGAAATATTCATGCGGATCGCGCAAAAGCGCTTTAATGGTGACCTCGCTGGCCGTTTCATTCTGACTGCGGGCCTTGGAGGCATGGGCGGCGCCCAGCCGCTTGCTGGACACATGGCCGGCGCAGCCATCCTTTGCGTCGACATCGACCCTGTGCGTGCAAAGATGCGTAAAGAAATCGGTTACTTACAGGAGATAGCTCCTAATCTGGATTCAGCACTCACATTGATCGGTGAGGCCGTCAAAGCAAGACGTCCGCTTTCGGTTGGGTTGGTCGGTAATGCAGCCGAAATCTATCCCGAAATCGCTCGTCGCGGGATTGTGCCAGATATCGTCACGGATCAAACATCGGCGCATGATTTGGTCTATGGGTATGTTCCAAAAGGTATGAGCCTTACCGAAGTAAAGCAATTGCGCGTCCACGGGCAAGGGCAGTTGATGGCGGCGAGCAGGGCATCGATCGTGGAGCATGTCAGCGCGATGCTGAGCTTTCAGAAAAAAGGATCAGAAGTTTTCGACAACGGCAACTTGATCCGGACGCAAGCGAGGGAGGGCGGTGTCGAAAACGCATTTGATATTCCGATCTTCACGGAAGCTTATCTGCGCCCGCTTTTTGCCCGAGCCATTGGACCCTTTCGTTGGATGGCAACGTCGGGTGAAGAAACTGACATAGCAAAAATCGACGACGTAGTTTTAGAGATGTTTCCTGACAATCATATTGTCACCAACTGGATTTCGCTTGCACGCCAATACGTGCCTTTTGAAGGCCTTCCTGCACGGATCGCTTGGCTCGGACACGGCGAAAGAACCGCACTTGCATTGCGCGTCAATCAAATGGTCGCAACTGGCGGATTGAAGGGGCCGATAGCATTCTCACGGGATCATCTTGACGCAGGTAGTATGGCACATCCAAACATCATGACTGAAGGTATGAAAGACGGCTCTGATGCAATCGCTGATTGGCCTTTGATTGATGCGATGATGTTGAGTGCGTCGATGGCCGACCTTGTGGTTGTGCATTCAGGCGGTGGAGGCTATGCGGGTTACATGACAAGCGCTGGCGTCACTGTGATTGCGGATGGTACGACTGGGGCAGCCGAGCGGTTAGAGCACGCGCTTACAAATGATACGGCCCTTGGTGTGATGCGATACGCGGATGCAGGATATGAGGAATCGTTTGATGAGATCGCGAGGAAAAACATACCGTATATAGCCTCTTCATAACAAAGAGTTATCACTCAAACACAACACTTCTGTTGCATATCGGTGCATTTTGGTCAGAGACTTAAGCGATGGAAAATCTTCATCGCTAAGTAATCTTCATCAAAACTCGCGATGTGAACCAAAGCAGGACGATTTCTAAACTCAACGATATTGTTGCGGAAGGTGAGAAGGTCGTCACTGCGCAAATCGCGTAACATCCGGTTGATGTGGATTGGTGTCAGGCCTAGAGCGTCGCCCAATTCGGATTGGGTTAGCGGACAGAAGAAACGTAGTTCGTCTCCTGTTCCGTTCATCCGCGCGCGATGGCCGAGTTCAAGTAATAAGTGCGCCACACGTACTATAGCGCTGCGTCGTCCGATGCTAATCACATGTTCTACTAGGATTGCGCGCTGCCTCGCCATCAGTTCGATGAAAGTCATGGCCAGACGTGGCGATTTCGTGAGGCGTTCAGTGAGATGGTCAAGTGAGAGTTCAAAGACGGAAAGCTCGGTAACTGAGAGCAATGTATAATAATTAAAACCGATACCTGTGCGAAATCCCAGAAAGTCCCCCTTCATGGGGAAGTCGAGGATTTGTCGATCTCCGTCCGCGAGATCTCGATAAGTGCATCCCCAACCACTTTTAATAATATGCAGTGAATTAGCCCAGTCGCCCTGGCTGCTAACGATTGTGTGCGGCGGGAATGATCTGACGGATACGGGTAGTGATTCAAGGATGTCCAAGTCGCTGTCTTCGAAGACCGCGCTAATTGGAGGTCTCTCAAGAAACTCACGAAGTGTTTTCGCGTCATCCGTATTCACCGCCATGCGCATCCACTTCAAACTCCACTGAAGAACCGTGATTCGTCTGATTCTTGTGCCCACATCTCGTGTCATTGCTTCAGGGTTTTAGCCCTGCAATTAGTGTCAGCGAGGTCATATATTTTGGCAAGGTAGTAATCTCTACCACTAATTGCGTATATACGTGAGCATTTCCTAAACCATATTTCCTATCAGGCCTTAATCTAAGTTAATGACACTGTGTCGGAATTCAGGCAATCTTGAAATCAATAAACAAAAACAAAATACTTGGTACGGGGTTAAAGTATAAAATAAACAATCACAACTATGACAGCCGTCGCTAAATAATCATTGCAGTCAAACTGCAATGAAATAAGGCGCTTTGGGCAAATTATGAGGGCATGAAAATGAACGTTTCTCCGCAATTTAGCGTAAAGAGCAGTGAATTGGCGAACAATGCTCGTATTAGTGCTAGTGAGGGCACCCTTAGGCAAGAGGAAGCTAACGACAAATTATTGCCGTTACTCGTCATAATTGACAACCGGGCGTTGGATCGCGAATGTCTTGCCCATGGTTTAACGAACCATAGTATCGATATGACGATCGCAACCTTTAGCTCATTTGAGCAGTGGCAGCACCAGCGCCGTGGTCGTAGTGTCAGCGCCGTTCTATACAACATAGGTGGGCAGAAAGTATCGGATCCAGCTGTTGGCAACTATCTTAATCGCGTTGTCAATGATTGTGCGCCAGCACCCGTTATCATTCTCGCTGACAAGGAAGAAATTTCCCAAGTCCTAAAAGCCCTGGACTATGGTGTTAAAGGCTACATACCGACTTCGGTGAATGTAAATGTCTGCGTCGAAGCACTACGGTTGGCAATGGCTGGCGGCACGTTCGTTCCGGCAAGTAGTGTTCTCACGCTCCGCCATGCAAGTGATCCCAACTCCCATAGATTACAGCCTCTTGGTGGAATGTTCACGCAACGTCAAGCTGAAGTTGTCAATGCGTTGCGTCGCGGTAAAGCAAACAAGATAATCGCCTACGAGCTCAAGCTGCGTGAAAGTACAGTGAAGGTTCATATCCGAAACATAATGAAGAAATTGAAGGCTTCGAACCGCACAGAAGTTGCTTGCATAATAAACGAACTGTTTCCATCAGAAACATCGTTCTCTGATCTCCATTAACGCTGGGCGCGTTTGACGTTCACTTGTTGTAGCGCAGAACCTGTTCCCACGAGGGAGGCACTTTGTGATTATCTCCGACGTATCCTCTGGTAACGCGCGGCAGCCTTTGGTTGATCTGCTCAGTACCGTCAGACGCAGGAAAATACTGCTCATCACGCCAATTCTCGCCGGCGCGGTGATTGGGATTGCGGGGTATGTTACCGCCCCGGTAAGTTATGTATCAGAGTCCGTGTTGGTTCTGGATATGCGTCGTCTTCAGGCACTTCCTAATGAAAGTGCGATTACTCCATTACCCCAAGACAGTCCAGTATTGCGGTCCGAGTTAGATATTATCAGCTCTCGTATGATGGCACGGAAGGTAATTGATATTCTTCAGGGTGAAAATATTGTTGTACCTTCCGCCTTTCGCTCTCGCACGGTTCTCTCGTCAACCGTCGATACAATGTCAGCTCAGCGAGAAGCGCGCGGTGTTGATGCGGCTGATCGTGAAAGACAGCGGATCGATCTGTTGTTATCACGCCTTAGGGTAAACAATGATGGGCGTTCCTATACGATTTTCATTTCGTATCGAGCGTCAGATCCAGTTTACGCAGCCAAGGTCGCCAACGCCTTTGTCACGGCCTATCTCGATCACCAGATTGATGTGCAACAAACGGCAGCGCGGCGTGTGAGCGAATGGCTGGGTGAGAAACTGGTCACTTTGCGCAGTGATCTGGAAACAGCGGAGCGGGCAGCCGAAGATTTCCGTCAGAAGTCTCGGCTTGCGGGTGATCCGGGGCAGGTCAGCTTCCAAGCCCAGCGAGTCGCAGCGCTTAACACGGAAATTGTTGCAGCCACCGGAGCGGTCTCACTTGCCGAAGCACGTCTCCGCACGGCCGAAGCTCTTGCTGCAAACAATGAGTCCCCTGCCTTAACGGAAGTCTTGGCATCACCGGCAATTCAAACACTGCGCAACGAGCAGGCGCGCGTCGAGCGTCAATTGGATGAATTGCGCGCAAATGGCGCCTTGAAGAGCGCGGAGATTCCTGTGCTGTCGGCGGAGCGCGAGGCGCTAAAACTACAAATCGCTGCACAAGTGGATGAGATCGTTAAGAGCCTTAGGAATGAAATTCAGATTGCGAGGCAAAGACGGTCGGGCCTCGAGGAGGCACTTAAATCTGCAGAAGTCGAACTTGGAGAAGCCAATCAAGCACAAGTCCAAGCGGTTCAACTTGACAGAGAGGCTAATGCAAGCCGTACTGTATATGAAAGTTATTTGACCCGGTACAAGCAACTCATTGAACAAGATGGGATTGCAGTTCCAGAAGCACAAATGATATCTGCGGCGGAGCCTGCGATGGCTAAAGCAAGTCCAAATCTTGCTAACTGGCTGCTGTTCGGTTTGGGATTGGGAACACTCGTATCGTTGGTAGGGACAGCCCTGCGCGAGACGTTTGATAAAGTACGTCCAGCGCAGACCGCCACTTTCATGCTTCCAGGCATTCCTGCTGCTACACTGTTACCACTTTCGGACCAACTCACTGTACCGATGCTCGTGAATAGAGGGCTTGATCCGGCAAGCGCATTTGGACGCGCGATTAAGTCCGTGCATGATCGTTTGAGAATACTGGCACGAGGACGGGATTCGCTTGCGCTCTCTGTGGTCTCACTAAGTGACAGTGAGGGTAAAACATTGCTGATTACAGCGTTGGCACAACAATTTGCAGCGTCCGGTGTCAGTGTTGCTGTTATTGATGCACCGAACAGGCAATCGCGTCTCTCACAAGCTTTTGGTTTGTCCGACGAAGACCATGACTTAGTGCTGTCAGGCCGCAGAATTGCTGGTGCTACGCTCGTTCATGACCATGGGTCAGGAATTGACATAATCACCCCAGCAAGAAACCTCAAAGATGGGGAGTGGCTTTCGGACTTGATCACGCAACTCCGACCCGATCATAAGATAATACTGGTTGATCTGCCGGCTATCCTTGAAGATAGGCACTCGGCACTCCTCTCACGTGCAACGGATACGACGCTGCTTGTCGTTCAGCCCGACAAGAAAGATCAACCCGCCAATCTTGCCCTTATTCGAGCTATGGCATCCATGGGTCGTAAACCTGCGCTCGCGGTGGTAAACCAGTTTTCGCCCTCATATCACGGTTGGCTTAATGTTGCTCTTCTAGCCTGCCGACGAAAAGCTCGTGCTGTGAGCCGATCTGCAAGGTATTGGTGGAGACGCAAAGGTGTCGCGTCTGGACATGGAATGGGAGAAAAATTATGAGGAGGTTCACGGAATTCTCCCCGGCCAGAGCAGGTCTCGCACGCGTTATAAGAGCTAGTCTATTATCGAGTTGGCTTGCAATCGCACCAGGTCAAAGTGCTTATGCTCAATCTCAGGCTTATAAAGTCGGCCCCAATGATATCCTTCAAGTCACTGTTTACGGCCAGCCATCCTTAACGGGCCTGTACCCAATCGACGTTGATGGAAATATCGGTTACCCGGTTGTTGGAAATTTCAATGTGAGGGGCCTCACGACAACTGAGATTGGTGAAAAGCTCGCCAGTGTCCTGTCACAACATATTCCAGGCCTCACGGTAACTGCATCGATTAATCAGTATGCGCCAGTCTTCGTTGTCGGTGACGTTAAGTCCCCAGGTAAGTATGAATTCCGGCCAGGCATGGTTGCATTGGAACTTATGGCGCTAGGCGGTGGATCTGGCAAAGGTGAAGCGCCCGCAATTACTGCTGGAATGCAACTAATTACCGCACAACAGGAATACGCGGATTTGCAGATGCAGATCACAACAACTAATATCCGCCGCGCTCGGTTTCAGGCCGAGCTCGAGGGCACTGAGTTTGTTTATGAACTTCCAGCAGCCACGCCTGCAAGTAAAGAATCGTTGTCTTTGAGCCAGCATATGCTGCTGGGTGAAAGAACCTTGTTTGAAGTACGGCGAAATAACCTAGCTGCTGAGCGTCAAGCGTTAGAGGCTCAATCTGCAAGCTATGGCGATGAAATTGAGACCCTACAGCAAAGCATAAAACTTCATGACGCCGAAATCTCGTTACTAGAGGAGAATGTTGCTTCGAGCAAATCCCTTGTTGATCGCGGTCTTGCCGCCAAGTCAAACCTTCGGGATATGGAGCGCGATCTTTCAGCGACGCGGCGCGATGCGCTTGAATTAGGTTCATTCCTGGCGCGTGCGCGACAAAACCAGCTTGGCGTGCAACAACGAATAGCTAACTTGGTTGAGGTTCGCAAAAGTGATGCAGCCAACAATCTACAGGAGCTTGATCTGAATATTGCCCGCATGGAACTCAGAAGCAATGCCCAACTTCAAACAATGGCAGAGATTGCTAAGTCTTCTGGCAACATTTCCTCCTCCGATATGCGGAAGAATCTACTCTTTACAATCAGTAGGAATGTTGATGGGACATTCCAGGAAATAAGCGCGACTGAACGAAGTGATATACGGCCTGGAGATATCTTGCGTATAGAGTTCGATATGAGCAAGGTGACCGGCTCGCCGAGCTAGAGAACCAGATTTCATCTCATGATGAATAAGGGTGCCGCTTAACAGTGGCACCCTTTGTTAGGTTATAATTATCGCATGGATTGTCTTGAATACCTGCAATCTTTATCATCGGACATCGCTCAAGCTATGCTGCAGCAGGACGCTCGAGGCTTTTTACCCAGTTTTGATATAACTCGGTAATTCCGTCACGCAATGCGATGGTCGGTTTCCATCCCAAATCCTGCATCTGGGAAGTGTTTAGGAGTTTCCGCGGCGTTCCATCGGGTTTGCTGAAATCATGGAGGAACCCACCTTCAAAGCCAACCACTTCGGCGATCACTCTGGCGAGTTCGTTGATAGAGATCTCTTCTCCAGTACCGATGTTAACTGGTTCATCAGTGACGCTGTAGCGAAGCAGATGAATGCACGCGTCTGCCAAGTCGTCGACGTGTAGGAACTCACGCAAAGGCTTACCACTTCCCCAGAGGGTGACGTGATCAGAACCATTTAACTTTGCTTCGTGAACTCGCCGCATGAGCGCCGGCAAGACGTGTGAGGTCGAAGGATCAAAGTTGTCGTTGGGCCCGTATAAATTGGTCGGCATTGCGGTCATGAAGCAATTGCCAAACTGTCGCGAGCACGCTTGAGCATACTTAAGGGCTGCAATCTTCGCAATCGCATAGGCCGCATTGGTTGGTTCTAACGGCCCGGTAAGTAACATGTGTTCTTCCAACGGTTGGGGCGCGTCGCGGGGATAAATGCAACTCGATCCGAGCCAAAGGAGGCGCTCGGTCTGGTTCTGCTGTGCAGCGTGAATTAAGTTCATGCCAATTGCGAGATTTTCATAAAGAAAATCCGCTGGATACTGGGCATTGGCAAGTATTCCGCCAACACGCGCAGCGGCAATGATGATAATGTCTGGGCGATGCTTCTGAATGAAATGTTCAGTTTCATTTTGTCGGGTGAGGTCAAGGTCCGCGTGATCGATTGTTAAAACCTGACAGTCTTCACGCATGAGACGGCGGATGAGCGCTGAACCAACCATACCGGTATGCCCGGCAACAAAAACTTTCTTACCAGCAAACAAATAGAGGGGGGCAGGTGGAGAAATATCAGCCGTAGAAATCATTTCTTCCGACCTCCCGCATAACATTTCGCATATCCCAGTCGACCATTTCGGTGACAAGACTTTCAAATCCAGTTGTATGCTCCCAGCCCAGCCTTTTCTTTGCTTTGGATGCGTCACCCAGCAAAAAATCAACTTCATTTGGACGGAAATATCGGGGATCGATCTCGATCAGGCATCGACCTGACTTCCGGTCCAGGCCAATTTCTTCAATCCCATCGCCATGCCATTCGATTTGCTTGTCGACAGCCTTAAATGCGTGCTCAACAAACTCACGTACGGTATGCGTCTCGCCGGTCGCTAAAACGTAATCATCCGGCACGTCTTCCTGGAGAATTCGCCACATGCCTTCAACATAGTCTCGCGCATGTCCCCAGTCGCGACGGGAATTCAAATTACCTAACCGCAGTTTTTCTTGCAGACCTCGTTCAATTGCTGCAACTGCGCGTGTTATTTTGCGAGTTACAAAAGTTTCACCCCTTAACGGGCTCTCGTGATTGAACAGGATGCCGTTTGAGGCATGAAAGCCGTAAGCCTGTCTGTAATTGACCGTTGTCCAATAAGCATAAAGCTTAGCTGTCGCATATGGGCTTCGGGGTGCAAAGGGCGTCTGCTCGCTCTGTGCGTCGGGAGAACTATTTCCAAATAATTCAGACGTGGATGCCTGGTAGAAGCGACATCTCTCACCGAGCCCCAATATGCGCATCGACTCAAGCAAACGCAGGGTGCCCAAGGCATCGGCGTTCGCTGTATATTCAGGAGTTTCAAAGCTCACCTGCACATGGCTCTGCGCGCCGAGATTGTAAATCTCGTCCGGTTTGACTTCCTGGATTACGCGACAAAGATTAGTTGCATCGGTAAGGTCGCCGAAATGCAATCGAAATCGAATGTCCGCCTCGTGCGGATCTTGGTAAAGATGATCGATGCGGGCGGTATTGAACGATGAAGACCTCCGTTTGAGACCATGCACACGATAGCCCTTATTGAGTAGTAGTTCACTCAGATAGGCACCATCTTGCCCGGTAACGCCGATAATAAGTGCTGTCTTTTCCTGCAACGTCTTCCCTCCGTCCAAATGTTTCGAAGTTCGATGATAGCGAATTCGAATGGCAACAGAACGGCTCCAAAACGGTAAGAATGTCTGCCCAGGCGTCTGATTGGATGAAGCATGGCCGTAGCCCGCTAAGATCAACTTCGCCTAAAGAGGTAGTAACAACGCCTGCTGTTCGTGTTCCCTATTCCAATAGGCTTCTTGTGGGTCATTGGATAAAATCGCCATGCTTCCAAAACGGCTCGAGCTGGAGAAAGTTGGAATCATGCGCGTGGTGCTTGCAAATCGATATTTTTACCCCGATCAATCCGCGACAAGCAGAATGGTGACGAGCCTCGCTCATGAGTTGGTGCGCGAAGGCGTTGAGACAATCGTGCTTGCCAGCCGTAGCTATCACGAATGCGGTAAGGGATCGTTGCCCGCTCGAGAAACAATCGATGGCATTGAGGTGCACCGTATCTGGACTACGAATTACGGCCGGAGCAGTCTTGCGGGACGTGCAACGGATTATACCTCGTTTCATCTGTCTGCAGCCGCTTGGTTTTCCGCCAATGTTCAGAAGGACGATATATGTGTGGTTTGTACCGATCCGCCAATGCTATCTGTCACTGCAGCGTTACCATTGAGGGTCCGTGGGGGGCATCTTGTCAATTGGGTCATGGACCTTTTTCCGGAAACAGCAATGGAACTGGGGCTGTTGAAGCACAGTACGCTTGCGGGACGTGTGGCATTGGCACTGCGAAATTGGTCAATGCGCCGGTCTGCTCTCACAATTTGTCCGATCGAACGAATGGCGAGGTTCCTCTCATCGAAGGGAATTCCAGCCGACAGATTGGCCGTGGTCCATCACTGGGCGGACAAGAACGAAATTCTACCCGTCGATCCGACGGTCAATTCATTGCGTCATGCCTGGGGACTAACTGATAAATTTGTAATCGGGTATTCGGGAAACTTCGGGCGCGCGCACGAATTTGCGACGGTTCTTGACGCCGCGGAGCAGCTTCAGGAGTATCCGGATGTCGCTTTCCTCATGATAGGGGAAGGCCAGCAACGGGGATATGTCGAACGCGAGGTAAGGCGACGTCAACTGACAAATGTAATCATGAAGCCGTTTCAGCCGGTTGAACATCTGTCTGAGAGCCTCGGTGCTGCTGATGTCCACCTCGTCTCCCTCAAACCGGAGCTGGAACATTGCATCGTGCCAAGTAAATTTTACGGAGTACTTGCTGCTGCACGCCCGACGATTTTCATAGGAGACCCCGAAGGCGAAATTGCAAACGTCGTGCGCGATTTTCATTGCGGTCTTTCGCTTTCGCCCGGCGAAGTCGAAACCTTGGTGAGTTCTGTTTTGCTACTGCGAAACTCCCAGGTCAATCGAAATATGATGGGTAACAATGCGCGGTATCTTATGGAAACTGCTTACTCGCGCGAGTTTGGCGCCGCCGTATGGCAATCCGCTATTGGCCGTTTGGTCCGCAAGGATGAAATCGTTCCAATGCCCGTGCTCGATCGACAATTTCAAGCTGAGAAAATGTGATGGAAGGTTCTTTCGTCGTTAGTCAACTGGGTGCACGGATGCATTATGCCGTGCCAAGAATATTCGAGAGCCATCAAAAACTCGCGCATTTTTATACCGACATTTGTGCGTTGCAAGGCTGGCCGCGAATGCTCAACAAATTGCCAGGTGAGATGTTACCCACTGCAGTACGGCGGTTGGTGGGGCGAAAGCCAGGAGGTATTCCTCGAGAGAAAATGACCACTTTTCCGACATTTGGTCTTTATTCAGCGATAAAGCGGTTGGCGCATGAAACAGGACCCAAATCGACGGATAACGCTATTTGGGCTGGAAAAACCTTCGGCGCATTGGTTGCGGCAAGAGGATTTCATGGTGCCCATGGTCTTTATGCGTTTAGCGGGGAAGCTTTGGAGCTTTTGACCGTTGCCAGAAATCAAGGAGTTTGGACGGCCGTTGAGCAGATGATAGCGCCACGTCCTGTTGTGGATCGTCTGGCTGCGGAGGAAAGTCTGCTTCATCCTGGGTGGCAGTCACCGGACAACGACGACAGCAGTTCCTCAGAATTTGCAGCGCGTGAGCGGGCAGAGTGGAGAATTGCTGATGCAGTTATCTGCCCTTCACAATTTGTCGCAGATCATGTCATTCAGGCAGGCTGTGAGCCTCAAAAAGTTGTCGTTGTTCCTTACGGCGTCGACGACCGGTTCCAAATCCCACCGCGCCAAAGGGAGCCTGGCCCTTTGCGGGTGCTGACTGTGGGCGCAGTAGGTCTTAGAAAAGGTTCCCCTTATGTAGGGGCAGTGGCACAGAGCCTCGCAGGCAAGATGGAGTTTCGTATGGTCGGCCCCATTGACGTCCGACCACAGGCTCGTGAAACTCTTGAACAGTGCGTGGAACTGACTGGACCAATACCGAGAAGCGAAATGCGGGCACAATTTGAATGGGCCGATGTTTTCTTCCTTCCGTCTTTGTGTGAAGGATCAGCGACCGTTTGTTACGAAGCTCTCGCCTCTGGTATCCCGGTGATTTGCACTGAGAATACGGGCAGCGTTGTACGCCATGGAATTGATGGATATATCGTGCCGATCCGCGACGTTCACGAAACGATTCTTCGATTGCAACAGATATCAGACAGTCCAGCTCTGCTTGCCGCGCTATCCATTAAAGCACGAGAACGAGCAAGAGACTTCACCGTTGAGCGTTACGGAGAGCGACTACTGGTTGCGATTTCGAACCGTTCGAATATGGGTTTGTCATGAAGATTATTCACGTCATTGGATCGTTTGATCCTGCGAAGGGTGGACCACAGGCAGTCGTGGTCCGCCTCGCTGCTGCACAAGCAGGGCTGGGGCATCAAGTCACGATCGTTAGCTATAGTGACGATGAGATTAATTATCGTGCCTCTAAGGCGACCGCCAGCGTTCCTCATTTCAACAAGGTCCGGGCATTCATGCTGCCAATGCCGAGTTTACAGGAGAGGATCACTGGCAACAGCGCCGCGAAGGCCTTGACCGCTCTGATTAAAGGCGCTGATTTCGTTCATTTGCACGGGGTTTGGGAAATGATCCTCCTGCGTGCGGCACGCCTGTGTCGGTCAAATGGCGTGGGATACTGCATATGTTGTTGTGGAATGCTTGATGTCTGGAGCATGAAACAAAAATCTCTGAAGAAAAAACTCGCATTGCAGCTTGGTTTTCGAAAAATGCTTGACGGAGCAGCTTTTATTCAAACTCTAAATCAAGATGAGGCCGAGCTGATGCGGCCGTTACGTCTTCTTCCTCTTTCGATCACGATTCCAAATGGGATATTCCTTAATGAAATAGAGGGCAGTGAACCTCGTCGAGATGGACTACCTGATCGTCCATTCGTGCTGTTTCTGTCACGTCTACATTACAAGAAGGGACTTGATATTCTGGCGGAGGCCTTTCGCCTTATTGCACCTCGCTATCCAGATATCGACTTGGTTGTCGCAGGGCCAGACGGCGGTTCAAAAGGGGAGTTTTTATCCTCGATCCGAAAAGCGGGGCTAGAAAGCCGTGTTCATCTGACAGGTGGTCTTTACGGAGCGGCCAAGATTGCCGCCTTAAAGAACGCTGTCTGCTTCTGCCTGCCAAGCCGCCAGGAAGGCTTCAGCGTCGCAATCACCGAGGCACTCGCATGCAGTGTGCCGGTTGTGATTACCGAAGCTTGCCACTTTCCCGAAGTTGCTGAGGCGAAGGCTGGGATCATATGCGAAGTGTCTGCAGAAGCGGTCGCAGCAGGGCTAATGACAGTCCTCAACGATCCGCTTGAGGCATCACGCATGGGACGTGCTGGGAGCCGGCTTGTGGAAGAGAATTACACTTGGCCAATGGTTGCGCAGCAAACAATCAAGGCCTATTCCCGCTTTACCAAACGCGCTTAGGTTGGGCCTTTCAATTGCTACGCTGCCGAGTCAAGGCCCGGGCTATTCCAAGGCGCTTTAGTGAAACTGCTACGGGGATCAATCTTAAGCCGCATACGCCAGATCAAATGAGTTTATCTGTTTCGAATTTCTAAAGATGTAACAAAGAAAACGGCCAGTACCACGGCAACCGTTGTGCTTAGTGCAATTACATTCGACCAATCCATTTCTTTCACCTCAGGTTACCGGAGATTAACAACCTATTAACGCGCTAAATTTGGTTTGGTTCATTTTGTGACAGTCTGATATCAGAAGGCGGACATACGAAAGGCACTCGGCCCCATAGAAGGAGTTCAATCCTCGTTACGTTCTGACCATGCGGAATAGGCGATTACAATAAGCCATGCGGTCGATATAGCAGTTAGAAACCAACTCATGCCGTCATCCTCCGAGGATTAAACTCGCGGCTGCGCAAAAAGTTCAACCAGCAGGAAACAGACGGGAACGCGGGTTCTCGTTTTATGAACTTCCCAGATCCGTTCTGAAACTTATGAATTGTTTGATTGCGCTAAGCCCGCAACCCACGCCTTGCCTCTCTTCAAAAATGAACAGAGGAATTGAACGGCACAACACTCAAAGGTGAATCGAATACGGAAAACCATTGCGCAATAATAAAAGCTATATAAATCCGCAGCTTAGTAACCGTTTTTAATTTTTTACTGCTAGTCGTGCATGAAGCTCGTCACGCATCGCATCGCTACGCGACTTTGCCATTTTGATAATCTTTAGTATTTATATCCAGAGTCTTATGTTTAATTCTTAATGTTTAGATGTAGCAAAGGCATATTTTACATTTTCATTTTCACGCCAATTGCATCCGATTAACTCAGACAGGGTACCCGCAATCGATAAAATGGGTATAAACATCCACGAAACTTAGTACCTTTGGGGCCCAGCCACTGGGATGATAGTTTAAGGAGCACAGTTTGAGTAATCTCGAAACCGCCATTGCCGTTGCGGCCGCGGCTCATATGGACCAGAAGGACGAACGAGGAAATCCGTTTATTCTGCATCCTCTCCGCGTTATGTTAGCACAAGACACGGTCGAGACGCAGATAGTCGGTGTCATGCATGATATGATCGAGCGCACAGACACTTCGCTCAATGATGTATACTCTTTCGGTTTCGATGACGATATTGTCTTAGCTTTGAACGCCATCACCATGCGTGACGATGAAGAGTATCTTGTCTACATAAAGCGCGCATGTGCAAATCCTATCGTTCGGCCGGTAAAAATTGCCGAACTTCGCGATGAAGTAAACAACTGCGAGGATGAGCAACACCGAGCACAATGCGCGTACGCGCTCAAGATACTTGGCGCAACACCTTGACCACACTTTTAGAGCCAGCCCGTTAATAGGAGCGACGATTGATACCCTGGTGCAAAATTATAGTTGACCAAACGGGAAGCACACAAATGTAGTAGCTTGGGAGCCAAACTATTCGCTAATGGTCAGAATGGCTCGCTGTAATTGATCAGCGAGCGCTCCAAGCTCACCTTTGGTTGCGCGATAGTCGATACCTTGCAACACCGTCACAGTCACATCGTTTACTGCGATACATTGAGCGGTAAAGACACCTTTGCCCTCTTCGCCACCGCTGACCATCACGAGCTGGTTGGGAAATTGCTGCGTATTTACGGAGAAACCAGCACTCTTCGCTGTCTTTTCGACAACTGCGCCACATTCAACGAGATCGACCTGCGCGTTGGGAAAACGTTCAACGTGGTATGTCAGATTGAAGTTCGGGCTTTGGGCAGCCAACTGTGAGGTAAGGGCTGCAATCGCGCCTAATGATCCACAAACTATTGCTGCTGCTTTCATAGCTGCCTCCTCGACAAACTTGCAATCACCCGACTTGCGGGCACAATTGTTTACACTCGACCAATCGGGTCAAGCGAAATGTTTGCAAAGTCGGTGAGATAATCCTCCAGGTCGTTGCGCACGGACCAAAGACTGGATGATCGCTAAGGCTTGTCTATGCTGTCGGCGTTGCGTTTGCGTACTAACCGAGTATCCAGTAGCGCGACATCGAGCCCAGTTTGAAGAGCGCGTACGTGTACTTTAGTTGGAGTTATCTGCATTGTGTGAAATGACGAAACCGATCAAAAATTGGTGGGCTTTTGTCGCTTGCGAAGTGGCTGTGCAGGGTTTCCGGCATAAACCATCCATGGTTCCAAGTCACGAAAGCTTACTGCTCGAGCACCTAGTACTGCGCCTTCTCCCATGGACACTCCTGGTCCAACAAATGCTTCCGCTGCAACCCAAGCGCAAACGCCAATTGAAATCGGGGTCGCCGTCAAAGGGAAATCCGGTCGATCGATATTGTGTCCGGCTGAGCAGAGATGGGCGCCTTGTGAGACGATTGCATAGGGCGCAAGCTCGATCCTTGCAACGTTATAGCAATTTACGCCTGGCCCTAAGGAAGAATGAGCATCCATGAATAAATTTCCTGGCCACCAAATTCGAACGCTACTGCGCACGATCGCAGTTTTGTGGATCGTTGCGCCAAACAATCGCAATATGTAGCCCCGCCACGGCCATAGAAAGGATGGTGTCCATGCAGCGACAAGCAACCAGGTTATTTGCCAAATGAGCCGGTTAATGCGATTTCTTATCGTGAATGTTGCGCCGCCCTCCAAAGGGCGTGAAGATTGCTTTTGGCCACGAATGGTTGATTGAGAACTGGTTTCAGATCTAATTGTCATCGAATTCATCCATTAGTTGAGCTGTGGCGCGACGTGACTTTGTTGCAGGGGGGTCGGTAGACCGACGGATTGATTTCGGATCCGGCAAAATGCCAACACTGGTGTCAGGAAGATTGCCATATGGATCCAGACAGGAATTACCCAGTCTGTTTGATGTGAAATGGCATGCATCGCCGGCACGATTGACATCATATAAACAAGCTGCCCAAGCATCTCACCAGCCATCGCTGTTTCCCAGAGACGACGCATGATCCAAGCAAGGAGCAAAAATTTCAGCGCTCCGAAATACCAAAACGATTCGTATGCATCGACTAGTCCAGTTTCGGTTGTGCCTGTAGGGGGATTGTAGTCTCGGCCTGGCCGCGGAGTATCAAATTGCAAGGCATCTTTCAGCCTGGAACCAACGAGCTGCGCAGGAACAAACGTAAATATTACACGGTTCCAATGGAATTTTCCGTAGTCGAACTCGAGTCTTCGGTCTATCTCATCGATGCGCATCACAGCGTTACGCATCTCAAGCCCCCCACGCTCAAGTGTCTCCTTAAAATTTGTGGCGTAATCGATTTGCATTATGTCATCGAGAACAAAACCGGACGCTGCGCGCGTGATTTGGCGATAGTCCCCCATGCTTGTCATAAGAAACGTACCAGCGAGAACTCCAACGATCATGAGGACACGCGGAACAACGATACGTCGATAGAACCAGAAAGAGAGCAGTATCATCAATACGAGCTGTATGGCCTCGGCCCGCTTTCCGGTTACGACAATCCGGTCCAGATAGAAAATGAGGTCAAATGCAATAATTGCAAAGACAACCCATGACGGACGACGTACGAAACACAACAATGCGATGCCAAGTCCATAAGGCATGAGTTGTGCAAAGAAGAGATAAACGACAGGAATGCCCGTCATCTGCACGCCAATAGAAACATCGCCCGGCAACCGACTTAAAAGATAGTAGAACACTCCCCCAAACCCAGACAGACCAGCTGCCGCCCAGATGAGGCGACGTTCGCTGAACCCCATGCGCAGAAGACCGAGTGGCTTCTTCGTCAGTTTCCAACCAATTGCTAGCATTGCAAGCGAAGCAATACCCATAAGCATCGTTTTGGCGTACGCACCCGATGGAAGGAACTGATCGTTCATAAGGGCTGGCATCTGTGGCAGAAGGAAACCAAAGGTCATTACGCCGGCCAGAAATGGAAACTGATACATGCGATCTGCTCGTAAAAGACCATTCGCAAGAAACCAGCTTACCAACCCGACAAATATCCACGTGAGGGATGTGTTCATCCTTCTCTCCCCCCAATAGCGCAAATATCAGAGGCACCGATGGACTGACTTGCAGCGAGGTAACCTAGAGAAATCCGGCCAGAGATTAGGTACCAGCCTAGTTTCACATATTCTTTAGTCACTAATTCTAAATCACTGGAAGACATAGGAAATCCAGCATGTGTTGGCTCACTGTTGATGGGCGAGGAACTAAACTGCATTTGAGGACAGACTGTCCGGAAGCTGGCGACAGCCCGCCGCGAATGATACCAATTTGTGACAATCAGCGCCCTTCGGGCGTGCATCCTTCGCATAACAGGCGCGGAATAGAAGGCATTTTGCCAGGTGGTCCCTGATTTACATTCCACCAGGATGGCTGACGGGGCCACACCCTCACGAACCATGATCCTCTTGTTAAACAGGCAGTCCCCATCACCGGTTATTAAGATCATTGGCGAGCGTCCTTGCTTCCACAACCGTGCTGCTTGTTCGGCACGAGGTGGACCGTCACCGCCCGGAACGACAATCACGTCGACTTTACGGCCGTCGTCTGCAAGCGTCAGGACTGGTTCCGAATAAAAAATCGCTGCCATTCCAAACAAGATCATGCCAGGAAGAAGCAATAGAAACATCATGCTGGACGCCGTTCAGGATCAGAACGTTCAGGTAATTTCCGAGACAAAGCCTCTTCAGCCTTACCTTTCTCTATGCGCTGTTCTTCCATCTTGATGATGATCATGAACTCATATGCCGCAAGTAATCTGCAATAGAGATAGCCGGGCTTCCCGTCGAGAAATCCTCCGCGTAATATATACATGTAGAGGAAACGCAGCGAAGGTCTGAAGGGCGCATGATACGAAAGTGATTTTAACGCGCGACGCCGGCGTTCAGATATTCCTGAGAAAATGCCTGGCCAATCGATTTTACGTTCCAGCAGGCGATTGGCGGAGAGGCTAGCCTCCGCAGTAGAATAACGATTATGTTTGTCGTACCAAGCTTCGAGGCCCTTATTGAAGCTATAATGTACAAAGTGTGATTGTAACTGACCTTCTGGACCTCCGCTCGCCCTTGAATGAACGGATCGTTCAAATCTTACGCGATCTGGCCGCACCAAACGAGTGATCCAGGTTGGGTACAAACTTGCATGCTTGATCCACCGCCCCATAAACATGTTCTTGTAACGCGCTTTGAAGAATACTTCTGGTCGCGAGGGATCTGAGGCAATCGCAAGAATTTCATCACGCAAATCTGTTGGCGTAATTTCATCTGCGTCAGGAGTATAAACCCAGTCATACTTGAATTTGATTTCTGTCAGCCCGTGCATCCGCTGACGGTCCTCGGTATCGTATGATCGCTGGTAAACCCGTGCGCCGGCGGCTTTAGCGATGTTTACTGTATCGTCGTCACTGTAAGAATCTAGAATTACGATATCGTCGCACCAATCGAGGCTTGCTAGACACGCTGGGAGGTTGATCTCTTCGTTTCTGGTCATGATGAGAACGGAAACACTCATGAGGTTGCCCCTGGTAAAGTTATCTTTGGCTTGGGTGAGGGGGTGGCATCTACGCTCACGGATGCACTGATTAAAGGAGCACTCTTGCTTGAGCGCAAGACAAACAGAATATGCGCGCTAAATGGAATAATAAGTGCGAGCAACATCACCCATGCTGGCACATTCAAGGCGATTGCTCCAAAGGCGATTGCACCTGCAAAAAAATTGAGGAGGCAGATAGTGAATGCAGTTTGCCCTATCGAGAAACCACGATCGAGCAGCAGATGATGCAAATGTTGTCTATCGGGTGAGAAAGGGCTTTTTCGCGCTGCGAGCCGGCGCACTATCAGGCTTAGCGTATCGACAACAGGGACTATCACGATCCATAACAGGATCGGAAACTCCAGTGAGATTTGCCTGTTTGCCAAAATGAGGATTATCCCAGCGAGAGACGCGCCCAGAAGCGTACTTCCCCCATCGCCAAGGAAAATGCTTGCTCTGCTCCGGAAACGGTGCCGCATGTTGAAAATCAAAAAACCGATGCATGCTGATGAAAGAATTAGCGACTGCAGGCCTAGCTGCTGCTGATCAGCTTTGAAACTGATCAAAGCAAGCCAGAAGAATGAAACCGCGCTTGCAGAGCCGGAAAGCCCATCGACTCCGTCGCTCATATTCACGGCGTTTACAAGCCCCACAATGAATGCGAGAGCCAAAAGCAAGAATAATGGACCAGTTACAGCGTCGCCCCAAACATTAGAGGAAGCCGCCTGCAAGGTCTCTGATTGCCTTGCGCCCAGACCCAGGTGAATCTCCTCTAATCCTACGGTAACGATAATGACAAATCCGGCTGTCAATTGCATTACAAGCCGTGGCGTAACGGGAAGATCAAATCTGTCGTCCAATACTCCCGTCGTCAAAATTAGAAGCAGTCCGGGTAGCAGTAGAGCCGCATTTGCCGAACCAACCATGGAAGGAGCTAGGAAGGCACAGAAGAAGAAGGTTAGAAAAATTGCTATTCCTCCGCAGAGTGGAACAGTTCCATCGTGCTTCTTGCGGGCATTAGGCACATCTAATAAATACCAATCGCGGGCAAGACCTCGTAATCCGAGACAGAAAATAGCCGACATTATAAATGCCAGCAACGAGGTCCAGAAAAGACTAGTCATTTCGTCTCCCAAGCGCGTGCTATTTCAACTTGCGTAATTTTTACTGTTTGACGCGCTCGAGGACGACTTGGCTTAAAAGCGTGCCGTGTACTCCTTTCAGCTAGGGGATTAAACCAAGGACCAAATTTCAAACCTGCAGCAAGTCTCTATCCTACCGACACTAAGAACAGCAGTCCGAAGTCGGCAATGTCTTGGGGGGAGATAAATTGAGTATCCAAACAACGACCAAATGTGACCGATCATGAGTGGTGCACGCAGAGGTATTCTGATGGCCGCGCTCGAACAATATGCCGGCTTGATTTTCAATTTCGTCACAGTGATCGCTGTTTCACGGTTTCTAGGTCCCGCCGAGACGGGTGCTGGAGTTGTCGGTCTGAGTATTGGAGCGATCTTCTATTCCCTGCGTGAATTTGCGAGTCCGGAATTTCTCATCCGCATTGAAAAAATCCGAGATCCGGACATCCGGACCTCGATGACGTTTCTGATGACCGTCACGCTCTTGCTTTCAGCTGTCCTTTATTTTGCTCGAGACTACTTTGCCCAGTCGTATCACGACCCGCTACTACTGCTTTTTCTTAACATAACAATAATTGCTGCACTCGTTGAGAGTTTGTCACTACCAGTGGTGGCCTTATTGAGGCGTGAAATGGCGTTTGGTATGTTGGCCCGCATTCGTACTGCAGGAACTGGTGCGGGTGCATTGGTTACTATTGCCATGGCTGGACTGGGCTTCGGACATATGTGTTTTGCATTCGGATTGCTTGCAAGTGCAATGATCACAACAGGTTTGGCTCTGTCGATTTATCCGCTCGGGCGGCTTCTATATCCTTCTTTTGAAAGTATAAACACAGCTTGGAGGTTCGGTATCTATCTCGGCGGCAATGCGGGCCTCAACAAAATCTGTGAAACCTTTCCGCAACTCATGCTTGGACGCTTTATGCCGATCGCATCCGTCGGCATTTACAACCGCGCCAACACAGTCAGCGGATTACCGGACCGAATCTTTCTTTCGGCGGTCTTTACGGTGGCGTTTCCCATGCTCTCCGCACATGCGCGGGCCGGAGGTGACATCAGTCGGGCTTATATACGGGCCTTATCCTATATTTCTGTCGTTTATTGGCCAGCGCAAATTCTATTGGCTCTCCTGGCTTACCCGATGGTTGCCATCATACTGGGTCCTGGATGGACGGAAGCAGCCCCGATTGTGGCTGTAATGAGCCTTGCCAGTTTGTTCTGGTTCCCTGTTATTCTCACCTACCCACTGTTGATGGCTTTAGGCGAAAATCGAGAAGCATTCGTTTCTAATGTAATCTCCAGGGTAGTCGCCACCGCAATCCTGTGCGCCGGAGCATTTTATGGATTGTTCGCGGTTGCACTCAGTCAATTCATCAGTCTACCGTTCCAAATGGTTGTCGCGATCATCTACGTGCGCAAGCATGTCAGGTTCACCTACAAGGAACTAGGCCGTGAACTGATGCGAAGCGCTTCAGTTACAATAATTGCAATCCTCGCACCTGCTATGATCGTGATATCGAACGGACTCAACCTGGAGATGTCTTGGTTGAAAGCCGTTGTCGTCGTTGTAACCGCAATTTTGAGCTGGTCAATCGGCCTGATTTTGGTCCGTCATCCCTTCGCAGAAGAATTAACGCCGCTACTGACTGCTTTAATAAGGAGATTGCCGTTCCGCCCTCGTGGGATGCGGCGCGTTGATGCCAAGATATCACAATCAGCAGAGTGAGGGCGATATGAACAATACTGAGAGTGGATATCCTACCGTTGACGTTGTCATTCCAAATTACAATTACGGTCAATATTTGTTAGAGTGTGCAGCCAGCGTCTTGACACAAAAAGGCGTCGACGTGAGGCTGCTGATCATTGATAACGCATCCCATGACCTGAGCGCTGACATCTGTAGAACAATTGCAGCAGGCGACCAACGGGTTGAAGTGATACTCAGAACTAGAAATTTAGGGCCTCACGCATCGTTCAATGAGGGAATTGACTGGGCTAGATCCGAATACTTCTTGATATTGTGTGCCGATGATCTGTTGGTTGATGGTGCCCTAAGTCGAGCGGTCTGCGCGCTCGAACAATCTCCAGATGTTCATCTCGCTCATGGGTCGATTGAGAATTTTTCTGGCAATGACTACCCAAAGCCGGTGGATCTTCCCAAACGGGGTGGGTGGGTAATCCAGTCGGGAAACGAATTCATCGAACGAGCTTGCATGCACGCTTACAATCCCGTTGCCGGTCCCACAGCCCTCGTTAGAACGTCGGTTCAAAAAAAGGTTGGGTACTATAAGACAAACCTTCAACACACAGATGATCTTGAAATGTGGCTTAGGTTTGCAACATACGGAGGAGTTGCATCGACAAATGCTGTTCAAGCTTGCGCGCGGGTGCATAACCTAAATCGCTCTGCGAGTGTAGCTGGTATCGTTGAGTGGAACTGCGAATTTGAAGCTGCGTTCCGCACATTCTTCGAAAGTGACGGCGCGGCGCTGCCCAATGCATCGGCGCTCTTCGAACTAGCGCAGGATTGTCTAGCGAAGCGCGCGTATTGGTCCGCATTTTCCAATTTACTGCGACGAGAGAAAGGTTCTGCATCCCTGATGGCGTTCGCATTAAGGCGACATCCTTCAATGATCTTATTTCCACCAATCGACTACTTGTTGCAGCGTCGCAATCGCCATTAATCCTTGTTGCGATCGTGCTCAAACAATGATCTGCGCAACATTTCTTCCTGCACGTTTAGCCGTTCACGATATTGCTTCACGCCGGCTTTAACGTCGATAGAGAGTTGGTCCTTCTGTAATAGCATGCGTTCTATCTGAGCCTGCAATGTCGTCGGCTCGAAATTCTCAATGTGATGGCAAAATTGGGAGAGACCTGTGTCATGAAGCAGCGCATCATTTTTCTTTGCGTAAGCGACTGAGATAGCTGGTCGCCCCATGGCAAGCGCACAGACGATATTGTGATAGCGGCTGGCAACAACGATGTCGACCTGGGCGATCTGTTGCATCAGCTGGTTTAACGACAGAGCAGGCTCAAAAATTATGCTATTTGATTTATGCATAGCGAGTCGTTTTAGTAGATCTTCAACTGCCTTATAGTCAGCTCTATCTCCCGTTAAAAGCCGGACCTGTTTCCCTTGGGCCAATAGTTGATCGAGCAACTTCGCCATTTTGTCGAGATATGTGTCGTAGATGAGGGAAGCGTCGGCAGCATTCTTGCGCCACCCCTTATAGTCCATTATGCCAAGTCCTATAGTCTGGGTGCCAACTTTACGCACACTTTCCTCGACCGTTGGAAGCGAAAAGGCTATATCAGCTGTGACGACATCGTTTATTGAGATCACGCCAAGAGATCGCATGAAGTCGAGGGAGACCTGATCGCGATAAGAACGATAAGACGCGAGCATTGACGCTCTGCGAACGAAAAATCGACTAAGGGGAAGCGTAACAGGACCCGCTCCGATTGAAATGAATGCAAGACGTGCGCCTGCAATTTTTGCGGCGACAGACCATCGCAATACCGCAAATGGCCAGCCAAATGGGTTCTCATTGAAATCATCGAGAATGCCGGTCCCAGGTACAATTATGAAATCCAGCCCCTGCGCTAGAGAGACCGCACTCACAAAACCAGATAGTCGCCGTGGAACATGCAGTAAGACGCTGTTGAGCGTCCGCATCAGGCGGTTCTCCGACGCGGGCTGTCCCACTGGTGCAGATGCAATTTCGTACTTCTCGCTGATAACGTCGGGCCGTGAACAGATACAAACCAGCTGAGCGTTTGGACAGATACGATCAAGTAACCGCAGCATTGCCTCCAGGGAGCCGTCATTGCCGGTATTGCCTGAGCCGAACTGACCAAAAAGCCCTATTTTCATGAATGGGTCTCCACCTGCATGAAGAAAATAGACCATCGCAATCTTTGTGAAAACTGGCAGAAGGGTGAAGACCATCCTCTTATGTATGAGGTGATCTACCCCTCAAAGCCAAAATGCGCAGCAGCTCAATTCCGCTACACTGCACATCGGTATATCAAATGCCCCCCGATATACTGGAGCAAGGCTTCGAGAGGATTTCTCCTCGAAATCTTGCTCCCCTCTCGATCTTCAGGGAGCTCGTTTTAGATCATGAAGTGCGCCTACTTTGTCCGCCCACATATTGGCGGCACCTATTCGGTATTCTCCAGGCTTGGACCATCGCTCAAGAACAGAGGAATTGAGCTTCGTTGGCTTGCTGCTGGTGCAACTGGAGATGCAATTGCTATTGCCGAAACTGCTCAGGGGCTTGGTGACGCCTATCGCAAGGGCGACGCTATTGACAAATTGGGCGTCCTAGATGAGCAAACGAGAGCGAAAAAGACGGTCACTTTTCTAGTTGAAAACAATTATAAAGCCGTTTTTGTTAATGTTCTTTCTAGCCGTTTCGAAACCAATCTGGTTCGATATTTGCCGGAGGATATATTGCGTGTAATGATTGTTCACAGTATCACACCTGGAACCTATGCCGCAGCGCGTGAAATCCGCGATTATGTCCATGCAACCGTTGGCGTATCGAAGCGTTGCCGCGAGGATTTGGTCAATAACTACGGCTTCGACCCGAGGCGGATTCTCGTTATTCCCCATGGCTTGAACCGGATCGCCCGGCCCGTGCGTTTACTTGATGGCCCTGATCAAAATGGCCCGCTTAGATTGCTGTACCTCGGTCGTGTTGATGACAGTTCCAAAGGGGTGTTCTGGCTTCCAAGTATTCTTCGACAGCTTGAATGCGATTATCATTTAACTGTCGCTGGTGACGGTCCTGATTTAGAACGTTTGCGGTTTCAGCTTAAAGGATTCGGCGACAAAGTCTCGTTTACGGGTTGGGTAGCGCCATCGGACGTAGCCGCGCTGGTAAGCCAGAATGACGTTATGCTGATGCCTTCGAGATTTGAAGGTTTCGGACTGACACTTATTGAGGCGATGAGCCAAGGCTGCCCTGCTGTCGTGTCTCGTATAGCTGGCGTCACAGATTTTATTGTTACTGATGGGGAAGATGGGCTGTTGTTTCCTGTAGGTGATGTGAGACAGGCCGCCCGCCATATCGATAAACTAGCGTCTGACCCAAAACTCAGAAACAAAATGGCGCTTGCAGCGATCCGCAAAGTCGATGTTGCATTCAACAGCGAAACGGTCGGAGAAGCCTATTCTGATCTGCTCGAGAACCTTTCTGCAGAACCTCCGAAGATTGCGTCACCTTTAAAACTCTCGCAATGGAAGATGCCACCAGCACTACATACCAGCTTACGTAGCAGATTACCCAAGCCTGTAAAAAACTGGCTAAGACAAGTCCGGGAGCGCATGCATACTGTCTTGTCGGCCGTGTAACGAAAGCCAACAGCCAAGGACACGAGAAATGAATCTCTTCACATCACGGTTCCGCAATTCCCAGCTGTTGAGAACCAAGGCACATACGCTGATTCCGGGTGGTTGCCACACTTATGCAAAGGGAGATGATCAGTACCCTGTGCTTTCACCTGGTTTTATTCAGCGCGGATCCGGGTCGCACGTATTTGATGTGGATGGTAATCAGTATATCGAGTTTGGCATGGGTAATCGTGCCGTCGGATTAGGGCACGCCTATCCGCCGGTTCTACAGGCCGTTCGAGATGCGTTGCAGGATGGCTGCAACTTCACGCGTCCAAGTGCAATCGAAATTGAATGTGCCGAAGCCTTTCTCGAACTTATTAACGGCGCAGAGATGGTGAAGTTCTGTAAAGATGGATCAGACGCGACTTCCGCCGCAGTGCGGTTGGCGCGCGCCTATACCGGTCGTGACATGATTGCATGTTGTGGGGACCACCCATTCTTTTCCACGGATGACTGGTTCATCGGTACCACGAAAATGAACGCCGGGATTCCTGCTTCCATCGCTGCGCTTACAACAACGTTTCGCTATAATGACCTTGCCAGTGTCTACGCATTATTTGAAAATTTTCCCGGCAGGATTGCAGCGCTTATACTTGAGCCGGCTCGTATGGAGGAACCGGAGAAGAATTTTTTGCATGAGGCACGTAGGATCGCGCATGAGAACGGAGCACTATTCATCCTAGATGAGATGATCACAGGGTTCCGATGGCATGAGCGGGGTGCGCAAAGAGTTTATGAAATTGAACCGGATTTGTCTTGTTTTGGAAAAGCAATGGGCAACGGTTTTGCAATATCCGCCTTAGCTGGAAAGTCAGAATACATGCAGTTAGGGGGCCTGACCCAAACTGAATTTGCTCGGGTTTTTCTTCTTTCAACGACGCACGGTGCTGAAACACATGCCATGGCTGCAGCGATCGCAACTATGAAGATTTACCGTGATGAACCTGTTGTTGAGCGCCTATACCAGCAAGGAACGAAGCTCTCCGAAGGCATAAATGCAGCGATTGCCAATCATGGATTGACTGACTATTTTCGTTTGATGGGAAGACCGTGCTGCCTTGCCTATTCGACTAGCGACGAAAATGGAAAGCCATCTCAGGCCTTTCGAACGCTATTTCTGCAGGAAACAATTCGACGCGGAGTTCTAATTCCATCCCTGGTAGTCAGCTATACTCACACCGATACAGATATTCAACGGACCGTTGATGCGGTTGACGGCGCGCTTGGAGTATATCGGAGGGCGCTCAATGACGGAGTTGAGACTTACCTGACCGGTCGATCTTCCCAACCGGTCTATCGACGGTTTAACGAAGCTCCCAGCTACCCTTCGCCCGTGCGATGAGAGCCGCACGCATCAGCCTACTCGCTATTGCAATGCTGTTTTGCACTGGATTGACTCACGCTGAGGATGTCTTTCCTCTTCATGTTATTGCGAACCATCATTATTTTGAAGATGCAAAAGCTCGGCCTTTTATGCTGCACGGCGAAGCAGCGTGGTCTTTGATTGCTGAACTTAAACGTGAGGACGTCGAGATTTATCTCGAAGATCGCAGAAGACGAGGGTTTAACGCGATACTTGTCAATCTCATCGAACATCGCTTCTCTACTAATCCGCCGGCGAATGCTTATGGTGATAAACCTTTTAAAAACAGCCCATTCGGACTGCTGGGAGAGGCGTATTTCTCCCATGCCGAATGGGTAATAGAACAAGCGGAGAAACACGGGTTGGCAGTGTTCCTTGTCCCCGCTTATCTGGGCGTCAATGGAGGCGAGGAAGGTTGGTTTAAGGCTGCAGAAGCGGCTGGGCCTGACCGTATGAGAACTTACGGTGAAGCCGTGGCGCACCGATTTTCAAAATTCAATAATATCGTCTGGGTTCTAGGTGGAGACTTTGATGCGCCCGAACACGCGCTCGTGTCACAACTTGCGCTAGGTATTGCTTCTGTCTCGCCCAACGCGCTCCAAAGTGTTCATTCCGGCCGTGATACTCCTACATTAGAACTGTGGGGACGTGAGAATTGGCTGTCATTCGATACCATCTACACCTATGCGGATATCCATAAAACGACACTTGAACGCAGCAAAGCAGGGTTGATGCCAGTGGTCCTGCTGGAAAGTGCATACGAGTACGAGCGTGAAACGACCGCAAAAATGGTCCGCCGAAATGCATATGGCGCTTTGCTTGGTGGTGCTGCGGGACAATTTTTTGGCAACAATCCAATTTGGCATTTTTCGGGTCCTGGCGTCTTTTCCAGCGATTACTCTTGGAAGGAAGCATTAGATAGTCCTGGCGCGCGCTCAATGTCGGTCCTAAGAGCTTTTTTCGATGCCATCCCATGGACACAACTTGTGCCCGATCGTGATGGCTCAATCACCGACCTTGAGGAAACTTACGCAGCCGCTTCAAGTGACAAGAGACTGACCGTGATCTACGCAGACGCGGGCAGTTTTCGAATTAGAAGCAATTCAGTCCCGAAGACAAGTGTTGCTTTATGGTTCGACCCGACATCTGGAAAGTCCCGTGCAGCTGCGCCTCCACAGCTGACTGGAGAGTTCCTAAACTACACAGCACCTGCCGACCGCGAAAATTCCCCCAGAAGTGATTGGCTTCTCGTAATTGGCGATGGTGAAAGCTTGAAGCTCCTCCGTAAGGCGTAGTGAGTATCCACTTCTGAGCAATCGTTACACGCTTGTCCTAATCAAACATGCCATCGGACAACTCGTTGAACGCGCGCTTTGAAGTTAACCTCGATTAATGAATTTAATCAGGAGCGGGTTATGAAAGTACTTGTTACGGGTCATCAGGGCTATATTGGATCGGTCATGGTTCCGATGTTGATCAACGCTGGGCATGACGTCTCAGGGTACGATATCGGCCTTTATGAGCATTGCATGTTCAAAGAGGGTGGGCCGATATTTGATGTTCCCGCGCTCCGCAAAGATGTTCGTGACGTTATACCGCGTGATCTGGAAGGATTTGACGCAGTCATTCACCTCGCAGCATTATCCAACGACCCACTCGGAAATCTCAATGAAGAACTAACCTATCAAATTAATCATTTGGCAAGTGTCGAAATGGCGAAGGCGGCCAAGGCAGCCGGCGTTGGAAAATTCCTACTTGCATCGTCGTGCAGCAATTACGGCATCAGCGATGGTGAACTGATCGACGAGACTGGGGAACTTAAACCTGTTACCGCTTATGGCCGATCAAAAGTGAGAGCGGAGCGGGATATCGCCTCATTGGCGGATCCCAATTTCTGCCCCGTTTATCTCAGACCAGCGACGGCATACGGTGTTTCGCCTTTCCTGCGTTTTGATATTGTACTAAATAATCTGGTAGCGTGGGCGGTAACCAAGGGACTAATCTATCTTAAATCCGATGGAACTCCTTGGCGGCCAATTGTACACATTCGTGATATCTCAAGGGCATTTATCGCGGCCATGGAAGCGCCTGTTGAAGTTGTTTTCAACGAAGCTTTCAATGTTGGTTCAACGGAACATAATTACCGAATTCGTGACATAGCCCGCATTGTTGCAGATAATGTTCCTGACTGTAGGATTGAATACGCTGAAGATGCGGGGCCTGATACAAGGTCGTATAGAGTGAGTTTCGAGAAACTCGCGAGGATATTACCTCAGGCAAGACCGCAATGGGATGCAGTTGCAGGTGCGAAAGAGTTGCTATCAGCCTACAGTCAGTCATCTCTTAAGCTCGAGGAATTTGAAGGCCCGCAATTTCAACGTATCGCGCATATAAGGATGCTTATTGAAAAAGGTACTATCGGATCTGATCTTCGTTATGTCGAAGACAGCGTACCTTTGATCAAAGCCAGTGCATGATGAGTACCGTGATGTTAAGAAGAACAGCTGAGGTGCCCCCCCTGGACACAAGTCACGGTGCGCAGATTTTCGAGCTCGCAACGCGTTTGTTTCCTTTGTGTCGCAGCCTTGCTGGTGAAGGTGTTCGGGCAACGCTCGAAATGATAAACGAGTATCTGCCGTTACAAATTCACGCAATTCCAACTGGAACGCAAATATATGATTGGAAAG
The DNA here is from genome assembly GCA_018798825.1 of Ochrobactrum sp. BTU1. Classification (NCBI taxonomy): domain Bacteria; kingdom Pseudomonadati; phylum Pseudomonadota; class Alphaproteobacteria; order Hyphomicrobiales; family Brucellaceae; genus Ochrobactrum; species Ochrobactrum sp. BTU1. The sequence goes on from CP076357.1 coordinate 385,746, forward strand.
CACCGCATGAATGGACGGTCCACGACGCTTTCATACGGGATGATGCTGGGAACAAAATTGCCGATTTTAAGCGTAACAATCTGCATATCGTTAATTTCAGTCTGCCCGTAAGGGCAAGTTTGCCCTTGGTAGAGCTCAAGAAACACATCCACACATTGCCTGAGCAGCCGGGCTTGATCCCTTATCGCACCTGTTATCATGTTGAGGGTTGGGGATTTTGCATGGCACATACTGATCTTATGGAAATGAAAGACGGAATTTATGATGTCGTCATTGATGCTGAAAGACGTGTCGGCGATTTACGGTTTGGCGAGTACGTGCATCAGGGCGAGACACAAGAGACGTTTCTTCTCTCTACTCACCTCTGTCACCCATCGCTCGCCAATGATAATTGCTCCGGAATTGCACTCCTCACGCTCCTGGGAGCTGCGTTACGATCTAGAAAGACGCGGCTGACCTATCGCCTATTGTTCGGCCCGGCAACTTTTGGTGCGCTTGGTTGGCTTCAACGCAATGAAGCCGGATTAAAGTGGATAAAGCATGGCCTTGTACTCTCATGTGTTGGAGATGGCGGCGGCCCGAATTACAAGCGAAGCCGAATAGGAGATGCCGAAATCGACCGAATTATGGCTCATGTCTTGCAGCACTCGGATTTTCAGGACGCACATACCCACGACTTCTGGCCTTACGGCTACGATGAACGGCAGTTTTGTTCACCCGGATTCAACCTACCCGTTGGCTCGTTTCAGCGAAGCCTCTACGGAACTTTCCCGCAGTATCATACTTCGGCAGATAATCTTGACTTCATCAAGCCTGAATGTCTCCAACAATCCTTTGAACTTATCATGAAGACTATCGACATAGCGGAGGCAGATCGCACGCCTTTCAACACCTCGCCGAAGGGTGAACCACAGTTGGGACGGCGAGGATTGCTTGATCCAATTGGTGGAAAGCCCGCAAGCGAAGAATATAGAATGTCACTCTTATGGGTACTGAACCTCGCTGACGGCGAACACTCGCTCCTCGATATCGCGGAAAGATCTCAGATTAGTTTTGAAACAATCGAGCGAGCCGCGCAGAGACTGGAAGCTGTGGGACTTCTGCGAGAAAACTAATTTAAAGGTGCGGCCAGTTCTTGTCTTTCTCAGACAATACGCTTGGCATGTCTGGCCATGGTATACCAAGCGTTGGATCATCATAACGGACACCGGTCGCAAAGTCAGGCGCATAGGGTGTTGAAATCATGTACCGTAATAATACGCCATCCGTGAGCGTTTGGAAGCCATGAGCACAGCCCTTTGGGATATATAGTTCAACGCCATTTTCTGCGGATAGTTCAAGCCCTGTCCAATGCCTGTAAGTTGGCGAGTCTGTTCTCAGATCAACGAGCACGTCCCAGATCACTCCTTGTAGGCAGGTTACAAGTTTGGTTTCTGAATGCGGTTCGTTTTGATAGTGAAGTCCCCGGAGAGTTCCTTTCTCACGCGAGAATGACAGGCTGTGTTGAGGATAACGGGTTTCCATTCCTCGCTCTTCGAATGCACTCTCGCAATAAACCCGAGCAAACCAGCCTCGTTCGTCCGTGAGCCTCTCCGGTTCAATGGACCATGCACCATCAATGTTCAGGGATGTGAATCGCATCGTTCGCCTCGTAAGAATTGATATTCATTCTGACATTTACGCCCCGCGGCGATAGAGGATTTTTGGGACCAATTGCATGGACGAAAGTTGGGAAATACCTCCACCAAAAGGTGTAGGGTACACCGTCATATTTGATCAATCGTGATGCCGAGAGGAGAAGTGTACTCAATCCGTCAGGTGATGTCAGCGGCCAATCGTATAGAGGGAGCGCACCACATGGCAGTCTCGGAAATTGATCGATGTCTGATTACTTTAAATTATGAATTGAGTTCGGCATTGATACCCATTGCACCCATTAGGCACCGGCCAGCGCGAGGTAGACAATATGACCATTCAAATGTCGGGGATATCGCGGAGTACGAATATGGCTCAAGAACAAGTCGGTTGCCGTTTGTGTGGAACACTTCTCAAGCACACGTTCGTCAATCTCGGAATGTCCCCTCCGTGTGAGAGTTTCATCACAGCAGACCAGCTTGACACAATGGAACGCTATTATCCGCTGTATGCCTTTGTGTGCGACCATTGCTATCTTGTCCAACTTAAGGAGTATGTCAGCCCAACTGACATTTTTTCCGAATATGCTTATTTTTCCTCCTATGCGACGAGTTGGGTAAACCATGCCAAGAATTACTGTGACGAGATCACGAGAAAACTCGATCTGACTGCTGAGAGTTTTGTCGTCGAGATAGCAAGCAACGATGGATACTTACTTCAACATTTTCTAACAAAGAACATCCCGATCTTAGGAATTGAACCGGCAGCTAACGTTGCTGAGACTGCAATTTCCAAGGGTATTCCCACTCTCGTTGAATTTTTTGGATCGAGCTTAGCTGCAAAAATGGCAGCAGAAGGACGCAAAGCAGATTTGATCGTCGGCAATAACGTTCTTGCTCAGGTGCCGGATCTCAATGATTTTGTGCGAGGGATGCAGCTTTTACTGAAACCAGAAGGGGTAATAACGCTTGAGTTTCCTCATTTGGCTAATTTGATTGAGCAAAATCAGTTTGATACGATCTATCATGAGCATTTCTCATATTTTTCCTTGCTGACGATCCGCTACATGGCGCATCGACATCACCTCAAAGTCATTGATGTCGAAGAATTGCCCACTCATGGGGGGTCTCTTAGAGTCTATCTTGCTCACAATGCAAGCAGAAGAAAAGCGGGCCCACGCGTGTCGGCTCTTCTAAAACGCGAGCAGGCGTTCGGGCTTAATGAAATTTCTACGTACGAACAATTTTCTGAAAAGACGCGCCGCACCAAGCGTGACCTCCTTTCCTTTCTCATCGCGGCGAAAAATGCTGGGAAGCGCATATGTGGTTATGGAGCGCCGGGTAAAGGAAACACATTACTCAACTACTGCGGTATTGGTACCGATTTCCTCGATTTCACCGTTGATCGAAATCCATATAAGCACGGGCGGTTTACGCCAGGCATGCATATCCCTATTTACGATACTCCGATGATTGATACTTACAAGCCTGACTACATTCTGATCCTACCTTGGAACTTCAAGGACGAGATCATCCGCCAGATGCAACATGTGGTAGAGTGGGGGGGCAAGTTCATCATACCGATCCCGCACGTCACTCTCATCGATCCGGCATTGCTCACAGAGGAGCGCTAACATCATGAAAGTCGTTCTTTTCTGCGGTGGTTTGGGAACCAGGATACGTGAATATTCTGAAAATGTACCAAAGCCAATGATACCGCTCGGCCACCAGCCAATACTGCATCACGTGATGGAGTACTATTCTGATTACGGACACAATGAATTCGTTTTATGCTTGGGCTATAAGGCAAACGTCGTCAAAGACTTTTTCCTAAACATAAGGCCACAGACATTTGCAGATTGTGTGGTCTCAGACGGTGGACGCAATGTTCGTTTATTGGAAGAGGTTGATCGCAACTGGAGCGTAACCCTCCTTGACACCGGCATCTGGCGCAACATTGGCGAGAGATTGTGGAGCGCGCGACCGCATGTCGAAAATGAAGACATCTTTCTCGCAAACTACAGCGACGGTCTAAGCGATGTCGACCTCGACGACATGAAGCTTCGATTTGAAAGAAGTGGCAAATTGGCTTGCTTCCTGGCAGTGCGTCCGCCGCTCACGTATCACCTCGCTGACATCGCGGAGAGTGGAGATGTCCGCGCGTTTCGCACGTCAAACACGTCGGATATCTGGATTAACGGAGGATATTTTCTCTTTCGAAAGGAAATATTCGATTACATGCGCGAAGGAGAAGAGCTCGTACTTGAGCCATTTTCCCGGCTGATCGCAGATAATCAATTACTAGCCTACAAGTACGAAGGTTTTTGGCGATCCATGGATACGTTGCGCGATTGGCAGACCTTGGAAGACATGGTCGAGAAAGGGGATATGCCGTGGAAAAAGCACAGAAGTGAAATGAAAGCGGCTAACATCGCGATAGCATTATGATTGACCTGCTTTCCTTGGCCCAGCTGGAGCGTCCAATCAATATCCTCTGTATCGGCGCCCACTCGGACGATATTGAGATCGGTTGCGGGGGAACACTTCTGAAACTGTTGGCAACGTCACTTCCAATCCACATAGATTGGTGTGTTCTTGCCGGTGATGCCACAAGGCGAGGTGAAGCAGAAGCCTCTGCTCGTGACTATTTGCAGAATGTCGAGACACCTTCCGTCCATCTCATGGATTTCGAAGATAGCTATTTTCCGGCCCATGCACGTGAGATCAAAGAGTGGTTGCTTGAATGCAGAGAAATACATCGACCGGATATTGTCTTCACGCATAACCGTTTTGACGCGCATCAGGATCACCGGACTGTGCGAGAGCTGACATGGAACGTTTTCCGTGATCAGCTCATTTTGGAATATGAGATCCCTAAATGGGATGGTGACCTCGGTCAGCCGAATAGCTACGTAGCCTTACCAGCCCCAATCCTTGAGCGGAAACTTGCATTATTGATTAAGCATTTTGGAACCCAACGGTCCAAAGACTGGTTCGATGAAGAAACGTTTCGAGGAATTGCACGCCTCCGCGGCATGGAATGTCGAGCGGATGAAGGATATGCCGAAGCATTCTATGCGCCGAAACTGCGTATTTTCTAGGCGTTGAGCTTCTGCATTGGGTGCGTTCGAGAGCGAAATTACTCTGCGAATTGATCGGACTTGCAACGATTGAAAATCATTCTACCAATTGGAATGGCTGAAGTCGCAGCCGGTGAAGGCGCATTGCATACATGCAGAGTCCTCTTGGTCTGCAGGAACTTAAAGTCGTGAATCAATTGGCCGGAGCGGGACACCGCTTGTGCCCTTATGCCCGTTCTGTAGGGACGCAGGTCATCCAACTGTAATGACGGGCAATATTTTCTACATTTTTCTAAGTAGCTTTTTTTGATTAGACTGTCCTTGACCTCATGCATACCTGATGCCAGATGTTGCGATATTAGCTTCCAAAAGCCTGGAAAGCGCACAAAGGAAGCGATATCATCCAAGTTTGCTGAGAACTTCGCATAGCCTTCGCGGGAAAGTCCGAGAACAGCGTTTGGTCCCACAGTCAAACTCCCATCGATCATCGGTGTCAGGTGAATTCCAAGGAATGGCAATGCGGGATCGGGTACCGGGTAGATCATGCGTTCTACGAGATGATTTAGCTCTTGTTTTAACGCATAATATTCGCCACGAAATGGAACGATACGAAAATCTACTTCCAGTCCTGATCTTTGAGCAAGCCGATCGGCTTGAAGTCCAGTACATGCAACTGCGTAGCGGCTTTCCCATATACTTTGGTCGGTATGAATTCTGACACAGTCGGAACGCTCTTCAAAAGAATCCACGTGCACTCCCGTGATGAGTGTTCCGCCATTCGCCTTTATCAACTCGCCCATCGCTTTCGTCACTGCGCGATAATCAACAATCCCGCTTTGTTCGACGAGGAGTGCTTTCAACCCGGTGATTGCCGGTTCCAAGTCAGCGAGTTCGTCTTTATCAATCATCCTGCAACTGATTTCGTTGATAGCCGCATTCGCACTCAAAGCCTCTAGCCGCTTGGTCTCGTCTGAAGTGGTGGCGACTACGAGTTTGCCGGGTGTACGATATGCAACATTGTTTTCTTCACAAAATTGCTTCGTGGCACGCTCGCCTACACGACACAATTCAGCTTTTAGACTGCCAGGTTGATAGTAGATTCCCGCGTGGATAACGCCGCTATTGTGTCCAGTTTGATGAAAGGCAAGGCTGTCTTCTTTTTCAATAAGAAGAATTCGGGCGTCAGGTTGGCCCTTGGATACAGCCATGGCAGTTGCCAGACCGACAATGCCTCCTCCAACGATGCAATAATCAAACATGGTGCAGCTCACTGATCGTCGTTTCGCTCCTAAGCAGATTAATCGCATGCAGAAATCGCAGGGTCAATCAACCTTTATGTTGCTCGTCTGAACTAAAGTTTTATGCTTGGAATGGAGTGGAAAGATTCCTTTCGCCAAATGCTGATTTCGAAATGTTGTTGGCTGATGAATTTTTAGGAGAAGGATGAAATGATTCCGAGATGGTAGGACCCCGAAGTGAGCTTTCCGATCTTGCTGTCTTTCTGCTTATCGTTCGGTACCGAAGCTTTCGCAAAGCCGCCGATCAGCTCGACTTGTCAGTTTCGGCTCTTAGTCATCGGATGAAGGCGCTGGAATCCCGACTTGGTGTGCGTCTGCTAAATCGGACTAGTCGTAGTGTTGCTCCGACTGCTGCAGGCTCTATACTTGCTGAAAAAGTTGCTGCAGGACTTGAGATTATCAATAGTGGTATCGACGAATTGCAAGGCCAATTCAGCGGCATCGCTGGTAGAGTACGAATTAACGTTCTAAAGGATGCTGTGCCACTGCTGCTGCAAGAGGTGTTGCCGATCTTCATCGAGCGTTATCCGAGTATCGAATTGGAAATTGCTGCTGACGACAATTTTCTTGATGTCACTGCAGAAGGGTTTGATGCCGGTCTCAGATATGCCGGTTCAATACCTGAAGATATGATTGCCGTGCCGGTCAGCGCTCCCTTAAATTGGGTTGCAGTTGCATCACCATCTTATCTGGAGCGGGCAGGGAGCCCAGTACATCCCACCGATTTGTTGAAACACAATTGTATCCGAATACGCACTGGTCGAGGGCAAATTTTCCATTGGGAATTTGATCGTGGGGACGAACACCTCCAGCTTGATGTTCCTGGCTCGCTGATTTCGGGTTCAACGGATGTTTCAATGGCTGCAGCTCTATCAGGCACAGGGGTCGCCTACTGTCTGGAAAAACTCGCTGAACCATATGTTGAAGCCGGTCGGTTACAGATTTTGCTACAGGAATGGGCTTCTCCTGGCCCGCCGCTGGCATTCTATTACTCAAGTCGACGGCAAGTTCCCTTCGGTTTGCAAATGCTGATTAAAACAATTCGAGAATTCCAGCAGTGACAATGTTGAGATAAACTAAATGATCCGTTGATCCTGGCTGTGTTGATTCAACTAAGCCGACGCCTTAACGAAGAGTCTGAAACCGAGTTTTCCAGTTTCAGCCCAGTTTCAGCTATGATGGAGACGATATGTATATTCCCAGCGTCGACCGCTACGAAGGTGTCGATTACCGCCGCACTGGCCGTTCTGGCTTGCTCTTGCCACCCATCTCCCTAGGGTTATGGCAGAATTTCGGAGGAGCCGACGTGTTCGAAACCGGGCGCGCAATCCTTCGCCGTGCATTTGATCGCGGTGTGACACATTTTGATCTCGCAAACAATTACGGGCCGCCCTATGGCTCGGCCGAAGAAAACTTCGGTGTTGTTCTTAAAAAAGATTTTCGCCACCATCGCGACGAACTTGTCATTTCTACGAAAGCAGGTTGGGATATGTGGCCCGGACCTTACGGTTCAGGGGGGTCGCGAAAACACGTACTTGCGTCCTTAGATCAAAGCCTTGGCCGGATGGGGTTGGATTACGTTGATATCTTTTATTCGCATCGGCCGACAGCGGATGTCCCTCTGGAGGAAACAGTGGGGGCCTTGGTCCAGGCCGTGCGCCAAGGAAAGGCGCTTTACGTGGGTGTCTCTTCTTATAATCCAGAACGTACCCGAGAAATTGAATCCCACCTGAAGGCCGAGGGGATTCCACTTTTGATCCATCAGCCATCGTACTCGATGCTCAACCGCTGGATCGAAGACGAGCTTCTTTCGACACTTTCGGATCTGGGTACGGGCTGTATTGCTTTTTCTCCTTTGGCACAGGGACTTTTAACGTCCAAGTATCTCGCTGGAGTTCCAGATGATGCACGCGTGTCGAAAGGCGGTTCCTTCAATGAGCGTTTGTTGAGTGCAGACAACCTGACACGGGTACGAGCATTGGATGCTCTTGCGAAAAATCGCGGCCAATCGCTCGCTCAAATGGCGATTGCCTGGGTTCTTCGTGATCATCGCGTAACTTCGGCACTTATTGGCGCACGTACCATCGCGCAGCTTGACGACTCGCTCGATGCGTTGAAAAATCTGAACTTTAGTTCCGATGAACTTCGGGAAATTGACGCTCACGCCGGGGAGGGAAGCATTGATCTTTGGCGTAACGTGATGCAGCAGAACTAGTAATAGTCCCCTTGAACGGAAAGGTTCAAGGGGATTTTTTCGCCGCGTATTCTTAATTCATCAAAGTTGCGGAAAATCGTTATAAATATCAGCGCGGGTTTGCGGAACAGCTGAGATTCCACGTTTGCGTTTAGAGGCCAGAGTTTGATTGATCTGGACGGTCCCTCTCTCAAACGCCAATGCGCATCCCGCTAAATATAAAACCCATAAACGCGCCTTTGCGAAGCCTACCTCCTGGACAGCCTTATCAAAATTGCTATAGAGGCGCTCACACCAGAGTCGGCAGGTTCGTCCATAATGTTCGCGTAAATTCTCCACATCATGCACTTCAAAACCGTGGCCTTCGAGATTTTCAACGGTCATTCCCAAATGGTCGAGTTCACCGCCAGGGAAAATGTACTTCACGAGAGCCAGATGCTCAGCACTCTTATGTCTAAAGGCTTTCTTACTCTTTTTCATACGTCTGGTGATGGCGTGATGCATGTAAAGACCACCTGGACGCAAAAGCCGATTGACGGCGTTAAAATATGTCTCGTAATTCTCGATACCCACGTGTTCGAACATTCCGACCGATGAAATTTTATCAAACTGATCATCAAGTTCAGCGTAAGATTTGACATGGATCGTGATTTTTTCCTCCAGTCCTGCGGCTTTGATCCTTTCTCGTGCGAGCGCAGTCTGTGCTTCAGATAGCGAAACGCCAGTTCCAGTTACGCCGAAATTTTGAACTGCATAGATCAGAAGAGCGCCCCATCCACAGCCGATGTCTAAAAGACGGTCACCAGGCTGCAGACGAAGCTTACGACAAATCAATTCGAGTTTATCTTTTTGTGCCTGATCGATACTATTTTCCCAGCTCGTAAAGTATCCACAGGTGTAAACCATCCGCTCATCGAGGAACAGTTTATAAAATTCGTTAGAAACATCATAATGATGTGTGATGGCTTCCTTGTTGGAGCCGCTCACAAAGGGAGCCTTTCCGTCGACCGCTGACCGGGCAGACTGTTTGCCTGCGAAAATTAGCGCGGGGAGATCTTTAAAAATTTGCCATTTCGGTAACTCTTTTATCCGCTGCTTGAGTTTTCCGTCGATTTTGGCGTTTGCAAGATCAAAGATTGTGCCGTTCTTGATGTCGACACGACCTGAGACCCAAATGTCAATTAATGAATCGTAATTGGGTTTGAGGATTAGCTGGCGGACGATTGTTGGATCATTGATGACGAGTATAGCGCCATCAAAATTGCCGATGCGGGTACCGTCCCAAAGCTCCACATCAAACTGGGGACGAATTGTTTCAATTACTGTTCGTATGATACGCACCGACTTAGATTCAACAGTCATTCAACGCCTCTCAAATCCGCAGCCCAGAGCTTAGCGAATTATACCATTTGATTTATTCCTCCGATGAATTGTTATTATGTTTTTCAACAGTTGCAATGAGGTCCTGCCAACATTGTCTCAATACTGAGCGCAATAGGGCAATATTTATCTCAACTCTTCGCGATTTCTGCAATCAAAGGGACGACATTCTCAATTCTGGACGAGGGAGCGTTTTGCGGCTTCCACGATCGTTTTTGTGAGACTGGAAAGGCCGTCTGCAGCGAGCCTGTTGACCTGCCAAAATAAAGGTATGTCAAGGTTTTGTCCTGGAACCAGGTCTACAAGGCGCCCTGCTTCGATATGCTCTTTAGCGAGGTGTATTGGATTCATACCCCATCCCATCCCTGTAACGCTTGCCTCCACGAAACCATGCGTTGAAGGCAGCCAATGTTCAGGAACATTGATATTGACGCCAAGAATTTGGTTTATCCAGTTCAACTGTAAGCGGTCTTTTTGATTGAAGGTAAGGGATGGGGCTTTGGCGAGAGCATCCGCTGTGACACCATTGCTAAAGTAACGGGCCACGAAGCTTGGACTTGCAGTCGCGTGGTAACGAAGTGCGCCTAGGCTGAACTGACGGCACCCGGGGACAGGCTTCCCGGCACTCGTAACCGCTGCAACGACCTTCCCCTGCTTGAGCCATTCAGCGGTCGAATCCTGATCATCGAGCGCAAACCTGATCAGATAGTCACTTGATCGCGTGAATTCGCCAGCCGCTGCGAGGAACCAGGTGGCTAGGCTATCAGCGTTGGTGGCTATATGTAACGTAACACGTTGCTGGACTTGTTCACCAAGCGCAAGAGACGGCAGACTTTTGAGGAGATCAGATTCCAGTATACCTACCTGCTCCATGTGCCGGCAGAGCAACAAGCCTTTCTCTGTGGCCTGGCATGGCGATCCCCGTACAACCAATGTGGTACCGAGGCGTTCTTCAAGGTGTTTTATCCTCTGCGAAACCGCCGAGGGGGTAACATTGAGTATCGCCGCAGCGCGTTCAAAACTTCCCGATTGAACGACTGTCTGCAAAACCTTCAAGGCAAAATAGTCTAACATGGATTAGCCAATCTTATTTGAGATAAGAATATTTAATTAGGCTAAATTCATGAAGCCGTCTATTCCAGGACGAAACTGTTCGACAAGGCGCCAAACATGAACTTTGCTACTTACGTAACCGGTATGACGGTGGGACTTAGCCTGATTGTAGCGATTGGAGCGCAGAACGCTTTCGTCCTGCGGCAAGGTATCCGTAAGGAATATGTTTTCTCTGTTGTCGTGGCCTGCGCACTTTCAGATGCAATTCTAATTGTGATTGGCGTCACGAGTTTTCAAAAAGTAATTGAAATTTCGCCGTGGCTTGATCCGGTAATGCGATATGGAGGAGCAGCATTTCTCTTCTGGTATGGTTGCAAAAGCCTCTTTTCCGCCTGGAAATCGACTGGAGCGTTGGAAATTGCGAATGGAACCACCGCAAGTTTCGTAAAAACGATGGCGATGTGCCTCGCGCTCACTTGGCTCAACCCTCATGTCTACCTTGACACGGTAGTGCTTTTGGGCACAATTTCGACACGGTTTCCAAGTGATCAGTTCGAATTTGCCGCAGGCGCGGTCACGGGTTCGTTCCTATTTTTCTTTACACTGGGCTACGGCGCCAGATGGTTGCGGCCAATTTTCAGTCGGCCTGCACCGTGGCGAATTCTGGAAGCAGTGATTGCAATTATCATGTGGCTGATAGCTTTTAAGTTACTACGCGGCTTGTAAATTCGCCAGTGATCTCCTTTCGCCCATCATTTCAACACAGCCGCCAACTTTACAGCAAGAGCAATGTCATTGATTGGCTTTCGTACGACTTCTATATGCTGAAATCGTTTAGGAATTGACGAATGGTCGCTATATCCAGTCATAAAAATGAAGGGTATTCCCTTGTCCGACAGATCTTCCGCGACCTTTTCGGAGGTGACCGCTCCAAGACTGAAGTCAAGAATAGCCACCTCTGGCTGAAATGATTGAAGGGTCAACAAGGCTTCGTCAGCATCACTCGCTAGACGAATATCACCTGCTCCCATTGTACGCAGCGTGTCTTCGACATCCATCGCTATTAAGCTTTGATCCTCAACCACAAGAATTGAAGTTCGATCAAGAGGAGGCACATGGGCGGTAGTCTTGACGTTGGAGCATGTGACGTCGGCCAGTTCCTTGCTAACGTGTAGGGCCGGAATGTTAAAGGTAGCGACCAAGCCATTTATGCGGTGTTCGATATGAACCTTTCCCCGCAGATCGTATTCAATAGAACTTCTTATCAATTTAGTTCCAAACCCTGTCCGTGATGGCGGTGAAACGACTGGGCCTCCGCTTTCGCGCCAAGAAATTTCACATTCCCCCGATGGCAGAACAATCCAATTTATCGCCAGTTGACCCTGCGTTGTAGAAAGTGCTCCATATTTTGCGGCATTCGTCATCATCTCATGCACAACAAGCGACAGAACACTATAACCTCGCTGATCGAGCGCCGTAGGTGGACCTTCAATGGTAATCTTGGGCGAAGTACTGTTTGCACGATAAAGATTTGCCTCGGTTTCCATCAAGGTCGCAACTAAACCACTTTTTGAGCCGTCGAGTGATTGATCGTGTGCAGACGCAAGTGCGCTCAGCCGACCCTCCAATGTCAGTGCATAATCTTCGACGCTGTCGGCGCCCATACCAGTCTGCCGAGCAATTGATTTGACCAGAGCCAGAATATTTTTAACCCGGTGATTAAGTTCCGCGTTTAGTATGCGCCTTCGCTGATCTGTGCGGATCCGTTCTTTCTCGGAAATCTCAGTTTGGCGAAGTATCACATCTCGAAGATATGTTGCGATCGCGCGCGAAACAGACAAGTCAGTCTCCGTCCAAGGGGTTGATTGTCCGCGAACATCTTCGCGCCACGTTTCAAAACTCCCGCGCGGTGTCAGACGTTGACCCATCGGTGTATCAACGATTTGCTTCACAGGCTCGCCAGCCCATTCCACCCGATGGGCTTCTTCGTTACGAAAGAGTATCAGATACTCGCCAAAGGTTACAGATAACGGGATAGCCACCATGCCGGCGACGCTGGATTTATGCTCCTCAATATAGTTTTCAATTTGCGAAGTTGACCAGATGTCGCCTGGCGACTCCTTTTTGGCTACTTGTAGAAGCTCGCGGGTCGACGTTTCATCAAGAACGTCACCTGTTTCAAACCATTTATCGTCCATCCAAAGCGCCGCCCCATGACTGGAAACGAGTTTTGCAAATTCTGGCAATTGCGCCAGAAGATCGTCGCGCATTGAGTTGTTTGTACTAAGTCGAGAAACCAGCTTATCCAATTTCATTCGTGCTTCTGCGGCCGCCTGTAAGGTCGCGCGTCGTTCACAAGCTGCAATATGAAGGGAGAAGTACTGCCCAAAAAGCTCAGCTCCTATCCGCAGAGGCAGAGCTGTAATCTTTGGCCGATCATGATGACAGGCGATCAATCCCCAAAGAGCACCATCAACAATAATTGAGATGGACAGCGATGCCGAAACGCCCATATTGTTGAGGTATTGGCAATGAATCGGAGAGACGCTGCGCAACTGTGCGAATGACATATCCACCGGCTCTTCAGAGAAAGCCAGTCGGGGTTCGAGCTCAACGGGTACTGAAGCTGTGTCAGAGATCATTCTGATCGTGTTGGAGACGTAGAGTTTTCGGGCTTGGGCGGGTATGTCGCTTGCCGGGAAATGCTGGCCCAAAAAGCTCTTCAGAGTAGATGATTTTGCCTCGGCAATCACCCGGCCAGCACCGTTATGCAAAAATCTGTAGACCATCACGCGGTCATAACCCAGCATGGCGCGAACGAGCTTAGCTGCAACCGTTGCCGCACGCGAGACACTTTCTTCGCGTCCGAGACGGTGGATCACAGAGCGTGTGAGATCAAGGGCTTGCCGGGCAGTTTGTCCGCGATCTGGCGAGGGCTCGAACTCGACAAAAGTTAGCCCGTTGTGTGTGTGAACGATCGCATCATAAAGGCCCTGCTTTCTTGGAAAACGAAATCCAATGATGATTGACGAAAGGCCAGGTTCTCGCGCTTTAGCAGCAGCGTTGCGGAAATCGTGAGCATTCTTTTCGCCAACAATTAAAGAAATTTCGGTTCCAGGGATCAAATCACCCTTGTAGCCCGTTAACGTTGGGACATTGGAAGAAGCAAACAAGAGCCGTTGATTGACAGGGTTGACCACAAGCATTGCGCCGTGTGACTGGATCGAACCTGGAATATGAATTGGCTCCCGATCACAGTTCGTAAGGTTCACGGGTTCGGAAATGGACATTTTTAAAAGCACACTTTCTAACTATGGCATTGCAGATCACCAGTTGCCGAAATGTGAGGTCATTACGAAGCTAGGACCTGAACATCTCGCTCACTTCGTGAATTTTATGGATACTCGACTTCCAAGACTTCCAAGACTTCCAAAACGAAACTTCCGATCTTTAACGCGAGTTATGTCTAAAAGTAACATAGAGGCCCATAGCCGTCTGTCCACTTCTGGACAGTTTTCCAGTGAAATAGGGATATGCTTCCAATGACCATTCAACCTCTTCAGGAGTTTTCAGACAATCTTTTGCTGATGATGCTCAGCGAGAGCGATCGTCAAAAACTTTCACCACATACGATGGTCTTCGACCTCGAAGCGCTGACGATATTGCACAAGGCCGGCGATGATGTGGTCAATACCTGGTTTCCTTGTGGGCCGGCCATGGCCAGCTTCCAACGCTGGATCGATGCTGATAATAGTGCTGTCGAAATCGCGTTAATTGGGAGAGAAGGTGCGGTAGGCGGTATCGTCTCCAATGGCAGTTTGCCAGCTTACGCAACGGCAATCGTTCGCAATTCGGGGCGGTTCTACCGTATCAAGACAGCAGCTCTCGAGCAGGTAAAGTTGGAATCTGTTGCTCTGCGACACTGGTTTGCACGCTATTCCGACTGCCTTATGGCGCAAGTTTTCCAGACCGCTGCTTGTAATGCCACCCACACCATTACGCAAAGAACGGCCAAATGGTTGCTAGCTGCTGCTGCACGGACTAGCTCAAGTCATTTTGAACTTACACACGATCAGTTGTCTGAAATGCTTGGCGTTGGACGCACTTTTGTTACGCGAACAATTGGCCAACTGCGTGCGGAGGGCATCATCACAACGCGTCGCGGTATGGTCATTATTGAGGACGAAGTTGCCTTGAGGAAAAAGTCATGCAGTTGCACCTCAGCCATAGAGGAGCATTACGACGCTGTAATGCATGGAATATACACTTGAAGTTTACACCAAACATCGTTGAAGGAGCCTAGTCCAGAATGGAAAATCAACTGACAAACCCTCTCACGGCCGTTCCTGCAGGATTGGGGCAATTGTGGGCATTGGCAATACAATATGGGCTTTCGCTCCTTGGTGCAGTCATATTGCTGATCGGAGGTTGGCTCTTCTCTCGAATTTTAAGCCAGTGGGCATATAGAGGTCTGTCAAACGTGCGTGGAATTGATGAAACGTTAGCGCGTTTCTTTTCGCGCGTACTTCACTACGCTTTCCTTATGCTTGTATTCGTTATGGTTCTTGGCCAATTCGGAGTGCAGACGGCATCTATTATCGCCGCGCTGGGCGCTGCGGGTCTTGCTATCGGGCTGGCATTGCAGGGTACTCTGCAAAATATTGCCGCCGGTATCATGTTGCTCGTGCTGCGTCCGTTCAGAGTGGGAGAGTATATCGAGACCGCTGCCGTCAAAGGCACTATCTCTGAAGTCGGTCTGTTTGCGACTGAGCTTAAGACTGAAGACGGTCTTTATCTAATGGCGCCGAATTCGACACTTTGGAACACACCAATCACTAACTTTAGTCGCGAGCCGGAACGGCGCCAGCTATTATCCATTGCAGTCAGCTCGGATGTTGAAATTCAATCCATTAAGGCTGCAGTGACAGAGATAGTCAGGTCAGACTTGCGCGTAAGCAACAACCCAGCGCCTCGTGTCATGTCAGATGATCTCACCGCCGAAAAGATTACATTAAGGATTGAATACTGGGCAAATTCTCGCAACTTCTACGAGACGAAAAACGATATTATTGACACTTTGAAAGCAGGGCTCGCGCAAAAGGGTATTGTTCTCAAATAATCCATTCAGCTCGAGCGGCCTCAGCTTGAGGCCGTTACTGTCAACCACGGTGCCGGCTGAAGTGAAAGAAAAAATAAAAAACGCGAAGCCAAACGTAATGCACCTAATTTTATCAAGCTAACTGTTCTCTAGACTGTCTCACAACCGTGCGAACGTGAAATCCATGAAGCGCGTACCTTATGCGCGCAACTCTCAACCAAAATATAAAGGGCATGCAGATCTTCTTGACCGATTTTTCTCTCTATGCCGTTTCAACAAGCGCACTGAACCTCATATCATAAGCGATACGATGTAGACTGAAGTGAGCTCTGTAAAATTTGTTTGGCGTTTTTTTAGCAGATCGAATGTTCTGATTGCTTTGGCATTCATTCAATTTATCCGTCTTAGGATGCAGCCTCAGGCGTTTTGCTGCTGCAAGACTGGAGCGGTAAACTGGCCAGAATTCTGCTGATGTCCAAGAGACGAGCGGTTCTGACAACACCATGGTTAAGCACAGTGGCTTTTGTCTCTTCCGCTATAATATATCGATGGAAAGGCCGCCGCTTGTGAGGAGCGGCGGCTTCAAATTATTTAGTGGTGTAGCCACCATTGACGAGTATCGTCTGTCCGGTCATCCACCATCCTTCCGAAACCATAAAGCGAATATAAGGCACAATATCCTCAATGTCAGTCAGACCGGTATTTGAAAAATTTGATAATGCAGCTGCTGTCTTGTGGTAAGCAACGGCATCTTCACCTTCGGCCGGATAGAAAAATGGAGTATCCATAGGACCGGGGCCAATGGAAGTGACAGAGATGCCTCGTTCTCCGAATTCCTTCGATGCTGCCCGCGTGAAATGCTCCACGGGTGCCTTGGTTCCTGCATAACTGGAATAAAAAGGCGTGTAAGCACCCAGTAAGGACGTCACGATCGTCACAAGTTTACCGTTGTCGTTGAGATGGCGACCTGCTTCCTTGATGAAAAAGAATGCGGCCTTTGCGTTCACTGCACTCATCTCGTCATATTCTTGTTCAGTAATCTCGAGAATGGGCTTTTTCAGAACCTTTCCAACTGTGTTTATCGCGATGTCTGGCTTTCCAATTGCTGCAATGGCATCAGTGAAAAGTTTTTCTACCGCCCCTGCGGAGGAAAGATCGGCCTGAAAAGCAACTGCCTGTGTCCCAAGTGCATTAAGGGCGGCAACAGTTGCAGTCGCTTCGACGCTTGTTGATGGGCTATTATAGTGGATGGCGATACTTTTTGCGCCTTCTTGAGCGAGGTCGCGCGCAATAAGGCCACCGAGGTTCTTTGCGCCGCCGGCAATCAATACAGTCTTTCCCTTGATGCTATGAGAAGTCATCTCTGTCTCCAGATGTTAGGAATTCAGGTTTTTGAAATCGTGCATCATATAAATACCGTCTAGATATGCAGTATAAAGCTCTGTATTCTGACATCACTTGTCAGAATTTGCGAACAAATGGAGATCCGATACCTGTGGACCGAATTGACCTCTTTCGTATCTTCATTCGTGTCGTTGACTGTGCAAGCTTTACCCGAGCGGCGGCGACACTTGATATGCCTCGATCATCTGTTTCTGCTGCCATTCAGGAACTCGAAGGCCGCATAGGCGCCAGACTCCTCCACAGAACAACCAGAAACGTCTCTCCAACCAACGATGGAATTGCATTTTACGAAAGATGCACACGCGTTATTTACGACGTCGAAGAGACTGAGAATCTTTTTCGTCAAAAAGCTTCGCGACCGTCAGGCAAGATACGTATAAATGTTCCGGGCAGAATTGGGCGGCTGATTGTTGCGCCTGCACTTTCCTCGTTTCTTACTCAATATCCTGACATAAATATCGACATCGGAGTGACGGATCGGGCGGTCAACCTAGCAGAGGACAGTGTAGATTGTGTCCTGCGGGCGGGCCATCTTGTAGATTCAAGCTTAATCGCCCGATCGATCGGTGAATTGCCATTATTGAATGTTGCGGCACCTCATTACCTCCAACGCTACGGAATACCTGACAGACCGGAAGAGCTAGACAGTCATCTTGCGGTTAATTACGCATCGCCATCAACTGGACGGATCGAGGACTGGGAGTGGATGGAGAATGGTGAAATAAAGAAGAAAGCTTTGCGGGGGCGCGTTACAGTCAACAATGCGGAAGCATATATAGCTTGTTGTCTCGCAGGCCTTGGCCTAATTCAGATTCCCGCTTACGACGTGCAGTCACATATCGATAGCAACGAATTAGTCGAATTTATGCCAGCATATCAAGCACAGCCTCTACCTCTAACAATACTTTATCCTAGCAGGCAGCATCTATCCAGACGTTTGAGTGTTTTTGTCGATTGGCTAGAAGCACTCCTGCGAGATCAAATTCGCTAGAGACTTACCCTGACTACCGTGAGCGTTTGAGCAACATTGGAGGACGAAAAGATTTTAAGTGGATGAACGTGTCAGAGAATGATTGGATTTTTTCAACATTTCTCAATACAGGTCTCCCAGGAGCCGTAACTATAGCGTCCTTGAATAACCTTATCGGTTCAATTTCCGCTTCTATCGAATAGCAAGCATCCATTTGGAAGAATTTGGTAGATTGCAACAAACTCATTTGCATCAATTTGGCTATTCTTATCAGCATCCAGAAACCTAAACAAATCTGTACGAGATATGTCTTGTTCTCGAGGAAAATCATATGGCGGAAAATCGAGCACGTTGACAAATTCAGAGTCTGAAATGAAACCGTCGGCATCTCTGTCGTAAACAGCCATAAATCTCTGCCAATCCACACTTGCGGGTTCGCATGAAAAAGATAAATTTGTAAACGATATTAGAAGAGTGAGGCCAAGCGTCAAACGCATCGACGGTGATATCCATCTTTGGGTAATCATTAATGTGCGAGCTTCGAAAGCTATATCTCATATGCAAGATAATCAAATCCCAATTTTGATGATGCTTGCATCTTGGCGTCGCAGTCGAACGGTTAATGTCGTGATGTCTGGGGGCGCAATCTTATCAAGCTTCGGCGAACCCACTGGGGTTCCAGTTGACCGCCAACTCTGATCTCAGAAGGCTGTAACTGTTGAAGGGTAGGGCACAGAATTTAGCAATACTACCCAAGGACGAGCCATGGTGATAATCGTGAGCGAAAGAATCAAACAGGCAAACTGATCCGTCCTAGCCCTGTTCTGGTTATCGGCTAAGGGGAGCAAATGCTGATTTACGAACTCGCCGCATTTGGTGCCGCGACCTGTTGGGCAGTGACCGGACTTATCTCCGCAGGACCAGCGGGGCATCTTGGTGCACCAACATTTAATCATGTACGCCAAATTTTTGTCACGGGTTTACTCCTCACTTACGTTGTCTTTACCGGAACTTGGCGCGAGTTGAATATTAGCAATATTGGCCCACTTGTGCTATCTGGCGTCATTGGAATTTTCTTTGGTGACACCGTTCTTTTTGCCGCCTTAAATCGCTTGGGACCTCGTCGTTCAGGTATTCTTTTCGCGATGAATGCGCCGATAGCAGCGGTCATGGGTTGGTTGGTTCTGGGCGAAACGCTCGCATTACGTTCGGTTCTAGGGATTGGATTGACAATTTTCGGTGTCTGTCTCGCAATTTTCTTTGGTAAAAGACCCAATCAAAAACACCCTTGGGAGGCAGTCAAAGGCGCATTATGGGTCGGCGTTTCATTTGGAATTCTTGCAGCACTTGGACAGGCCGTTGGTTCGATAATTGTCCGCCCCGTGATGGAGTCCGGAATTGATCCTTTCGTCGGCTCGCTGATGCGGGTCGGTGTCGCTGCAGCATGCCTTAGCGCGTTCACCCGTTTACCTATCGCTTCGGTCAAGCCCCGTAATCCTCCAACCTTACCCGTCCTCGCGATGACAGCACTGTCGGGGTTTGTGGCATTAGCTGTTGGTATGACACTACTCCTTTATGCACTTTCAGGCGGCAAAACAGGCATTATATCGACCATTTCAGCGACAACGCCGGTGATCATATTGCCAATGTTGTGGTTACGGACGGGCGAGCGTCCGGCTGGAGGTGCTTGGCTTGGCGCTGCGTTTGTAGTCGCAGGACTTGCCCTAATTGTTTACCGCTAGTTTCCATCCGCCGATAAAGACAGGCTGGACCGTTCCCGGAGGGGGGCAGCGCACGCCAAATGGTGCTTGATCATCTTGAATTTTGTTCGCTCGTACCGGAAAACAGAACAAGATAATACATACTGCTGAATGTCCAGCGTGCGCCAATACATTTTAGGATAGCGTGTGGCGCCCAGTGCGGCATATTAGACTGGCCTCATTGTCGGTGCAGTCAATTTGGTTGTCTTCTACCCGGCGCTCGGCGATTAGAAGAAGCAGTGTTGCGGGCTGGAACCTTCATCAAGAAGCAGTGACTTTCTTACCATTGCGCAACTCTGACACTGCTTAGATCCCTATTCACTTTGTTGCAATCTTTCTCGATATGCAGAAATTTACAAGTGATCGTGGTTCACAGCCAGTCGCAGCAGCTTGACAGCCTCCTGATATCTGAGCAGTAGCTAAAATGAAGAACGTCAATTAAAAGTCCAACAAACGACTCGCGATGGATATCGGACTACTTTAACAATGTCGGGTATTGAGCAACAAATGAAAAAAACAATTTTACTTGGTGCTATTATTGTCTCCTGCGCGACAACAGGTGCACGCTCAGCAGAACTGTCTATCACGCAACGAGTAGTCGCCAGCGAAATGAATCAGATCGTGTTCATTAAAGCGATAACGCAGCGGATCGCGGAACAGAGTCCAAACTATTCCATCGATGACAAGAAATTGGATGCCAGGCGAGATTCTGTGATGAGCATCGCAAAGACAATGTTTTCATCCGGCCAAGCCTTCATGGAAGCGGCCGGTATGAATGCAAAAGACAAAATGAGTGCGGAATTGAAGCTATTCTTCCAAACACGAGGTGTGAATTGGAGTTCTTCGTCCGCCGCTTATTGCGAACTGGCAGAGGGTCTTGATGTCATCAAGTCGCCAGTGAGTGATTACTTGGTAAAGCGATGATACCGGCAGTTAACGAGTACGCGCTGAATCCCTAGTTCATAGACTTATCGCTGTAATTTGTTCGCACTAATTTTTGAGAAATCAAGTCAACCAGATTAATCGAGCACTCCCGCTATAGTCTATGAATTGACAGTGCTTAGCCACGCCTTTAGTGGCTTTCATTTTGGATCCTCACGGTTGTGAATTTTTTATGGCACGCATCGTCAACGATGCGTGATCGCAAGCATATGAAACTCTTCTTGAAACGGCAGGCGTAGTGTTTATAAGCCAACGCCGAATCTTTAATTATTCTGATTGTCACTGCACGGTTCGCGTTCTGCCTTTCAACGACGCGCCAAATGAATCAGGGTTCTTTCGTCGGAGCATCACCTCCAAGGTGCATTGATGAACACTCGGCAGAGGGCAATGGGATACAACTCGGGCTTGCCTGGTCTTTTGAGGTCAATATGTCTACGCAATTGCTGGCAATGGTGCTGGCGCCGCTTCTGGGACTGTTTATTGTCAGTATTGGGAACGGATTCCTGTCATCACTGACCACATTGCGTCTAGACGCGGCGGGTGAGACTGCAACGGTTGTTGGGATCGTTTCCTCCGCATATTTTATTGGATTAACGCTAGGTGCATTATTTCACGATCGTCTGATTGTGAGAATTGGCCATATTCGTGCCTATAGCAGTTTCGCATCGCTTATAGCCGTAAGTGTGCTGCTTCAGGGCCTATATTTTGACACGTGGTTCTGGTTTTTTCTTCGATTACTATATGGATGGGCTGCTATCGGGGTATTTCTCGTCATCGAGAGTTGGCTACTGCTCGCTTCGGACGAAAAGATGCGCGGAAGGATTCTCGCTCTATATATGATTGCGCTATACGGGTCTGGGATGATGGGGCAGGCTGGCCTCGGCGTTATTGATTCCTGGGGAACTGTTGCGCCTTTCATGGCAGCTGGAATGTTAGCTTCCTTGTCGGTCTTGCCAATAGTCATACTTCCAAAAGTAACTCCGGTCGTTGAGAAGATAGAACCGCTCAAGCCCTTTGAATTGTTGCGTATGACACCCAGCGGGGTCATTGGCTGCTTCGGATCTGGTATTGCTATTGCTGCAATCTATGCGCTGCTACCGCTTTATCTCCAACGTATTGGACTGAATGTGAGCGATGTCGGCACGATGATGGCAAGCGTGATCTTCGGTGCCATGGTTCTGCAGTACCCCGTTGGTCGATGGTCCGACAGACAAGACCGGCGTATCGTTTTGATAATTCTAAGCATCACTTGTGTTGTTCTCGCCGGCGCAATAATTGCGATGTCACCAAGTTCACCAATGCTTATCTACATTTTCTTTCTGCTCGGTGGTGGTATCTTTGCAATTTACCCGGTGGCGGTGAGTTATTCTGCAGACAGCACTTCGGCCGACGCGCTTGTCCGGATGATTCAAGGGTTGTTACTGATTAACTCCCTCGGTTCTGCGATCAGTCCACTGATTATTTCTCCCATCATGGCTGCAGTCGGACCTTCTGGTTTGTTCTGGGCGCTCGGTATTCTAAATGTTTTGATGGCAGGGTTCTTCACGTGGAGACGAGGCGCCAGGCCGGAATCAATCCCTGCCGCACCATTTGCTCCAGCGACACCTTTCTCCCCAATCGGAGCGGAACTGCGTGTTACAGATGAAATGATACAAGGTGCAATTGAAAACGATAAGAATGACACAAATCATGTGATACTACCGAACACAGGGTGAGATGTGACTGGTCGTTTTAGGTGCTGGGTCTCTTTATCTCGGCTTCGATGGCATTGTATTACCCTCGCTACCCAATGAACTCGAATGAACACGCTTAAAACAGCTGCGGAAATGACATCTCTTAACAGGTATGGAGAAAGAAACTGAGTGTTCAATCACTGGCTATCGAGGGCAACAGATCCAATCCAATCATAAGATTTTTGCTAGGCACGTGCGGCGGCTTTCTGATGATTGACGCCGGAATCCTTATGTCGATGGGTTTGTTTAATTTCGGCGTAACCTTGCCTGCATTTCTGGGGCTGATCCTGGTGCTTCTTTCTTTGCAATGGGGTCGCATAACGGGATGGTTCAGTAGATCTCGCTTTCGTCGATTTTGTTGGCGAGCCCTTCTTGCGGCATTCTTCCTGTGGTTAGCATCGTTGCTGGGATATTTTTTTCTTATTCACAAAGAACTACAACAACCGACCGCCAATCTGCCATCCGCTAACTCTATTTTGGTACTGGGTTCTGGGACGCCTAACTGTGCGGCATCTCCTACCCTTCAATCACGACTGAACAAAGCACTTGAACTTGCCTCGAATTGGCCGACTAGTCGCATCATAGTTAGCGGTGGAGTTGACTTCGGACTTCGCTGTTCGGAAGCATCCGTAATGGCAGACTTCTTGGCGGCCAAAGGATTTTCAACGAATCGCATCATGCTTGAGGAGCGCAGCACCAGTACGGATGAAAATCTCCGCTTCAGTGCCAATATCCTAAGCGCCAATGGGATCAGTCTTGATGATACGATTGCGCTTGTCACCAGTGACTTTCATGTGGCGAGGGCGATGCGTATTGCACGCAAGGCGGGCTTCACTTCGATCCAAGGGATACCTGCGCCAACGCCGCTTTATTTGCGCTACAACGCTTGGCTGCGTGAATATTTCGCGAATATAAGCGGATTTTTGTTGGGAGAATACTAGTCCGCATAAAGGCACTCAGCCTCATGAAGTAGCTACTTGACGTTTTTTCGCGAACTGACACCGGTCTTCTCCAGTGTCTGATAAACCTCGTCAGTAAGCTGTCTTTAGTTCATCCTGCTTATCCTCTTTTCGTTGAATGCCAATGCGTTCCAGTGTTTGACGTACTGGCGTTAAAAGTAACTTTAGGTGCTGTTTCAATAACTTTTGAAGAATACATCAAGTTTCGGTCAAGCAACTAAGAAACCATGCTACTTTCGCAGATATTAATCACAATTTAGACTAGACGTCGTGATTGCTCATAGTTCAAACCAAAGACGATCTCGGTCTGTGACCTTGCCAACTTCGCCGTCAAATCACAAATAATACAGCCGCCGCGCACAAACCTGCGCCTGCTGCAGTCATCATCAATTTCTCACCCGACCTGAACTGACGTTGCTGATACCTGACAGAAAGCGCGAGCGGTATCGTTGCAGCGGATGTATTTCCGTAATGCTCGATGCTTCTATCCATTCTGTCCTCCAGCACTCCAATGCTCGTGCGAAGGGCGTTGCATAGGCGCAAATTAGCCTGGTGAGGAATAAGATAATCTATCTGCGCTGACGAAAGCGCAGTCTGGTCCATGACTTTACGAGTGACCTGTGTCATTAGCGACACCGCCCTTGAAAAGACCTCACGACCATCCCGCATAGATATAAACTGTTCATCCTTTGAATGTCTCGGATCAAATGGACGATTGCTGCCGCCGGCAGGAATTTGGATTAGGTCATATCCACTTCCATCGGACAACAAAGCTGCAGCCTTGAGGCCTACTTCCTTGTCCGAACAAGGAAGGAGAACTACAGCTCCTGCTCCGTCCGCGAACAGTATTCTTGTTGATCGGTCAAGCGGGTTTGTGCGACGACTAAGGATATTCGCCGCAACAATCAATACAGCCTGGCCACTAGTTCGAACGAACCCGTCCGCTAGCTTAAGGGCATAAAGAAAACCTGAGCATGCTCCTGTAAGATCAATAGCGCCCGAATGCGTCAGTCCAAGACGAAGAGCGAGCAGGGGCGCGGAGGGCGGCAAGAGATGGTCTGGCGTAGAGGTTGCAAGAAGAGTCAACGCAATTTCAGAACGTGAGATTTGAGCGCAATCAAGCGCCATTTCTCCCGCCTTCGTTGCAAGGTTGGTTAGTGTGTCACTTTCATTCGCCCAATAGCGTGATTTAATACCCGTTCGGCGTTCTATCCATCCAGATTCCAGGCTAAGCTGCGCCTCGATCTCGGAATTTCTTACAATCCGAGACGGGACGGAGTGACCAAAGCCGGCCATGCGTGAAGATGGGGTGAGCATTATGTCGTTACCGTCGCGCAAAGAGATGCAGCCTCATCGATCGCGTCATAAGTTGCTGAAAGATCATCTGCGCTGGAGCAGTAGGGTGGCATGAGGTAAACCACATTTCCAAGCGGACGTAGCAAAACTCCCCGCCCACGACAGAACCTGCGAAGGAATTGTCCAGTTTCCGCCAAGTATCCGTTTGAAGCAGAACCTAGATCAAGGGCTGCAATCGTTCCGCATTGTCGAACATTGTTAAACCTTGGATCATTCTTAAAGCGCGCAAGATTTGTAGCATTCAGTTCGATGATCTTATCGATGCGAGCAGCGACAGGCTCATCGCTCCATATATCTAAATTCGCCAGTGCAGCGGCACAAGCAATCGGATTTGCGGTGTAGGAACTGGAATGGAAGAAGGTTTTTCGGCGGTCAGACGAAAAATGTGCGCTGAAAATTTCTTCGGTACAAAGAGTTGCTGCTAGCGGGAGTGAGCCTCCCGTGAGACCTTTCGACGTGCATAGTATATCGGGGGTTATACCAGCTTGGCAACATGCGAAAGGCGTTCCCGTACGCCCCCAGCCGGTCATGACTTCATCAGCAATAAACAGACAACCGTAACGGTTTGCGACATTCTTTAGTTCACTTAGCACGGATGCGGAATAGAATTTCATTCCACCTGCGCCAAGCACAAGCGGCTCAACAAGAAGCGCTGCGACATTGCCGCGACGGCAACACGCCTCAAAGGCATCGATGCATTTTTCCGCAGAACCAATCTGGGGGAAGGGGATACGGTCAACGTTGAACAGAAGCGGTGTGAAAGGAGCGTTGAAGACACCACGCTCCCCCACTGACATCGTGCCGATTGTGTCGCCGTGGTAGCTATGCTCCATGACCACGATCCGATTGCGGGCAATGCCACGGTTATAGAAGGCCCCAAGTGCCATCTTTATAGCAACCTCAACAGCCGTGGAACCGCTGTCGGAATAGAAGACTTTTCCAAGTCCACTCGGTGCAAATGCCAATAGCTTCTTAGCAAGGTTTTCTGCTGGCGCATGCGTGAATTCTGAAAAGATGATTTGATCAATGTTTTCGCATGCATGCCGGATTGCGGCCATGATACGAGGGTGACGATGCCCGTGAGTTGTAACCCACCAAGAAGAAATAGCGTCGAAGATGCGATTTCCATCTTCATCGAAGAGATAAGCACCTTCCGTTGTCTTGATCGTCTTAAAAGGCAGATCAAGAGCATGTTGGGTAAACGGATACCAAGTCGGGGAGTGGGTCACGAACTGGCATCCTTAAACGTCATGATATCAAAATTCCGGTTGAAAGCATCCCGTAAGGTTTCTTTGGTCAAGTTTGGTAAAAACGGTAATCGGCCCAATATCCTTATTTTCCCAATTTCAGCGATTATGTTTTGTGTGTTCTTATTCTCATCGCCAATAAACGCTACGCCGCAAATAGGTATATTGCGCTGACGCAGTGCTTCGATTGAGAGAAGAGTATGATTGATGGTACCAAGCGAGGTACGCGCGCAGATCACAACAGGAAGTTGCCATTCGGCGAACAGGTCAACAAAGAGAAGTTTCTTTGAAAGAGGGACCAGTAGACCGCCTGCGCCTTCAATGATCAGCGCATCAATCTCGGATGGCGGCAGAAGAACCTCAGCGATGATTTCCACGCCTTCGTGCATTGCCGAATAATGGGGCGACGCTGGAATGCGTAGTCGATAGGCCTCCCTGAGGAAGTGCTTAGGGGGTAGATCACACAGCCGCGCGACTGTTTCAGTGTCCGTTTCGTCCGCAAGACCAGATTGAACAGGTTTCCAATAATATCCTTTCAATGCCGAAGTCAGCGCCGCGGAGAAGATGGTTTTGCCGACGCCAGTGTCGGTTCCTGTGATGACAAGACGATATGTCATACCGGTGTTTCCTCCAGGGTCCTTGCGAGACAGGTGAGCATTTCGGCGATGCGCTGTTCGTTGACATTGAGTGTAATAGAAAGACGAAGCCGAGCGGTCCCGTTTGGTACTGTCGGGGGGCGTATAGCGCGGATGTCAAAACCATTTCGCTGCAGGGCATACGCAACTGTGTTAGCGCGGGAACTGCTGCCAAGCAAAATGGGCTGAATGTGAGTGCCTTCAGGCGAGATATCAAGCAATCTCGAAATTTCATCGCCAGCGAAGGCGACAAGCCGTTCGAGTGATTGCCGCCTTTCCGGTTCTTCACTGACCATGCAAAGAGCTTCGCGAACTAATGCAGCGATCAACGGTGAAGGAGCAGTGGAGTAAATGAAAGGGCGCGCGCGGTTGATTAGACAACTTATCAAGACCTCTGGCCCCGTAACTAGCGCACCTGAGATACCAAGAGCTTTCCCACAAGCGTGCAAAATTATAAAGTTTTCTTGCGAACCTAAGCACGAAGCGAGTCCCTTGCCGCCATCACCTAGCACAGCAGTTGCATGCGCCTCATCAATGACAAGGAGGCCGTTATGTCTCGCCGCAACGTCGGCCAGTTCAGCGAGTGGTGCTTTATCGCCATCCATCGAATAAAGGCTTTCAACGGCGATCCAAGGCCTTCCTTTCCCACCCTGTTCACGCCAATTACGAACTACAGCTTCGAAATGATTGACGTCATTGTGTAAAACAGCAACAGATCGCGCCTTGCTGGCGACAATGCCATCTCGTGCGCTAGCATGGAGAAGCGTGTCAAAGACGATCAGATCACTTCGGGACGGTAAGTTCGAAAATAGCGCAAAGTTAGCGAGGTAACCGTTTGCAAAGTAGAGAGCCTTTTGTGCGCCGAAGAATGATGCTGCTTCACTTTCGAGTGCCTCGTGTTCGGGATGATTACCGCGCAAAAGACGGGATCCACCTGAACCAATTGGCACTCCTCTTTCGACTGCGCTTTTGGCAGCAGACTTTAATCGCTGAGAATTAGCAAAGCCGAGAAAGTCATTGGAGGTAAAATCAACGCCAGCGGATGGAACAAGCCGCCGAAGTCGTCCTTTGCTCTCCAGTTGATGCAAGGTAGCTGTGTAGTCCTTGAACATGGCCATAATCAGTTCAGATTCGCCGTGGTTGCAGTCGTAATCCCAAGGCGGCGGAAAAGAACTGCGTCATGATCCTCCCCGGGGTTTCCTGCTGTTAGCAACGTCTCCCCGATGAAAATAGAATTGGCTCCAGCAAAAGAGCACAGAGCTTGCATTTCATCGCTCATCGCATTTCGGCCTGCAGAGAGCCTTAAATAGGATTTTGGCATCAAAATCCGTGCGAGGGCAATCGTTCGAACAAAATCGATGGGATCGACCATCTGGGCGCCCTGCAATTTCGAACCAGGGATGGGGATTAGCTGATTAATCGGGACACTCTCAGGCGGAGTAGGCAGATTGGCCAGCGTGAGAAGCATAGAAATCCGGTCTTCTATGGTCTCTCCCATTCCCAAAATGCCGCCCGAACAAACGTTGATTCCGGCCGCCCGTACATTATGCAGTGTATTTAGCCTGTCATCAAATTTCCGCGTGGTAATAATTTCACTGTAGAAACTCTCGGAAGTATCAATGTTGTGATTGTAGTAATCGAGCCCAGCGGCGGCCAGAGCTTGTGCCTGGTCGAGTCTCAACATGCCGAGCGTCATACATGTTTCTATCCCGAGCGCCCGCACGCCCTTAATCATGGCCATTATCGCTGCCATGTCTCTGTCTTTAGGACTTCGCCACGCAGCGCCCATGCAGTAACGCGTTGCACCGGCAGCTTTCGCCTTCTTTGCTTCAGCGATGACCCTCTCGACTTGAAGAAGCTTGGATGCTTTCAGGCCAGTTGGATTGTGCATCGACTGGCTGCAGTATCCGCAGTCCTCAGGACAGCCTCCAGTTTTTATCGACATCAATTGGCACGTTTGAACGACATTCGGATCAAAATTCTCGCGATGAACCCTTTGAGCTTCAAAAATGAGATCGAAAAAAGGCTTTTTATA
This sequence comes from Ochrobactrum sp. BTU1, assembly GCA_018798825.1. Classification (NCBI taxonomy): domain Bacteria; kingdom Pseudomonadati; phylum Pseudomonadota; class Alphaproteobacteria; order Hyphomicrobiales; family Brucellaceae; genus Ochrobactrum; species Ochrobactrum sp. BTU1. Next base: position 414,524 of record CP076357.1, read on the forward strand.
GATAATATATGCGGCCTCCTGTGTCAGAAGCGGCCTATTGCCCGCAAAACCAGGAAGAAAGACATCATTTTCGACGATCTCAGACATATAATTTCCTTTGCAGAATCACTTTATAGATATTCTGCAGGATTATCTATATTTCATCAAGGGTGTTGGTTGCATGGGTTTCGTTAGGCGTAATGCCAACTGATATGCCCGTGTTCGACGAAGGACATCCAGTACACAGATCTCCTTCCAACTCAGCATGTTTATTCGCGTACCGTTGCCGACCAGCGGCAGTGCATACTCGTGTACAAAGGCCAATGGTCAGCAGCGCGAAAACTTTTTCGGGTGGATATACGAGCTAAGCACACTCTCAAGCCGGCGGAACAAGGGTACGAGCCGCAATGCCGATATTCGCGATGGCCTATCGCGAATGCAGTGCCCTCCATTTATAAATGGAAATGGTTGGCACCGTGGCGATCGACCGACCCTATGCCATGAGACGTACGCCTTGATCGCCGCTATCAGTGTAAGACGGTTGTCCCTCTCGGCTGTATGAAAGCCAAGATAATGCGTCACGTACCGGCTTCGCTTGAACCAGTTTTGCACAGGGTAACCATAGATGCATCAAGCGCGGATTGGCGACACCTTCAACCACAACTGAGGGCGGCAGCTTGTTTTATCCCATCGGGGTCATCTAATAATTAAGCACCTTTACTGACGAAGCTCTCTACCAACCACGCCACGTTGAAGCCGCTCTGAGACAACCTTGATGGCTTGCACAGCCTCTTTGGCGGTCCAGCCAGCCTCAACTGCTTCCGAAATGAGGTCGCGAACGCCGGGAACACTCGTGCCCTCCACGACTGCATCTGCATCCTCTTCTGAACGCCCGCCTAGAGTTGCATTCTTTAAAATGTTAGTTAAAGACGGCGTCACCGCTTCTTCGCAATCAGTGGATCTGGCGGGATATGCATTATCAAATTTGGGGCTCAACATCAGCCTTCCTTCTGTCTCTTTTACATCATCATGAATTTTGACTGTCATGAACTTTGGATAACGAGCAGTAACTACCCGTCAAATCGGTTCCACTATTTGGATGAAACGTCTGAACTGCGGAAATGGTCCATAAATATCTTTTCTTTCGCATCACCGCCTGCTGGAATAATCCAGGCTTTGCCATTCCAATGGAAACCTGGCCGGTGTCCAGGATCGTTTCGCCACTACATTTGACGCTCAGTCGCAACAGCAACCTTGCACACGGGGAAGGCCGGGTTCGCTTCGGACTAAGCCTCTAGGCTTGGTATCAAAGCGAAAGCACGGCCTGATTTTGCTATTGCGATACCGTCACAGCTGTAATTTTCAATTTTGGCGCACGAGTTTGCCGTCTAACGTAAAGCTCGACGGCATTGCGACAAGCACCGTTTGTGTCTACTAATGGACGGACACACTGATGGCATTAAGCTATTGATCTAACTTTGGAATCAAAAGGGCGCGCGAATCATGTTGTCTCATGGTAACGGCAAAAGGGAATGGCACGCGAATTGCCTATCCAGACTTTTGGTCGCCTCTCTTGGCACTCCGTACACAATTAATTCCAGCAATCTGGTATTGAAGGCAGGTTATTGATGACCGAGCGGGCGCGTTCGATCCATTCGGGAAAGCTGTTTGGGCTAGATTTCGGTATAGCCATGGGACTTGCCGCCGCTGTGACATTTTTTGTTCTCAGCGGGATCGTGACTTATGTAAACTTTCAAACCGTAGGCATTGCAAATCAGAAAATCGTTGAGACCCATCGTGCCATCGTTTCTCTTCAAAGCTTGTTATCAAAGCTTCAGGATGCCGAGACCGGACAGCGCGGTTTTCTCTTAACCGGTGAAGAGGGCTATCTCACGCCCTATCGAACAGCAGTGGGCGGTATCACAGATCAGATCGAACGAGTGTCCAAGCGCACCGAGGAAAGTTTCGGGCAACAAGACAGATTGGCGAAGTTAAGACAACACGTAGCAGCCAAGCTCGCCGAGATGAGTGAAGCCATTGAATTGCGTCGGGCGCAGGGCCTTGAGGCTGCGCTTCCGTTGGTTCGTTCCGACCGCGGAAAATTGGAAATGGACGCGATCCGTGAGACGGTCGACGCAATGATCCAGTTCGAAAATGAAATGCGCGCTGCACGTCTGATTGAAATGGCGCAGGCCCAAACTCGGGCCCTGATCAGTACAGTCCTCGCAGGAGCGTTGGGGCTCGTTTTAACAGCAGTAGTCGGATATTTGTTGCGCAGGGGTGCGCTGATTAGATCTCGCGAAGAATGGCTTCAGAACGGCGAAATTGGTTTGGCGTCCGCGATGATCGGCGATCAACGTATCGACGAACTTGGTGCGAATATCCTTGATTACCTTACTCAATACACCGGTGCAGTTGCAGGCGCTTTTTTTAGTGGCGAGCGTAATCACTATCGCCGTGTAGCAGTTTATGGCGTGCCTGATGATCGTTCAGTTCCACTTGAATTTGCACGCCGTGAAGGTCTACTTGGGCAGGCGGCGGCAAGCGGAAACGTTGTTGTCTTAGACAATATTCCAGACGGCTATTTGGCGTTCGGCTCAGCGCTTGGTAGCGACAAGCCTAAACACCTCATCATCTTACCGGGCACCATTCAAGGAACGGTCAATGCTGTAGTTGAACTCGGATTTTTGAAGCCGATAGACGAAAAAGCAATCGCTTTGCTCACGGAAGCCTCCGAGGCAATCGCTCTTAGCGTCCAAGCGGCTGTGTATCGCGGAGAACTGCAGAATCTACTTGAAGAGACGCAGCAGCAATCCGAAGAATTGCAAGCACAGGGTGAAGAGCTCCGTGTTTCAAATGAAGAATTAGAAGAACAAAGCCGGGTTCTCAGAGAATCTCAATCACGGCTTGAACAGCAACAGGCTGAGTTGGAGCAGACCAACAGTCAGCTCGAGGAACAGGCGAACCAGCTGGAAATACAGCGCACAGATCTCGAACGCGCCAACGCTGCGGTACTACTCAAAGCGCAGGAACTTGAGCGCTCAAGCCAGTATAAGAGCGATTTTCTCGCCAATATGTCGCATGAACTTCGCACTCCGCTGAATTCATCGCTAATTCTTGCTAAACTTCTGGCAGATAATCCGGATGAAAACCTGACCGACGAGCAAGTCAAATACGCTCGTACCATCCAGTCGTCTGGCAATGACCTTCTCAACCTGATTAATGACATTCTCGATCTTTCGAAAATCGAAGCAGGCCATGTTGATGTTCATCCTGAGGTGATGCCTCTGGCACGCATGTCGTCGGCGTTGCGTCAGGTTTTTGAACCTCTCGCCAATGAAAAGAAGCTCGAATTCAACATTGAGATGGCAGAAAATCTGCCCAGATCGTTAGAGACCGATCCACAACGACTTGAGCAAATACTCAAAAATCTCATCTCGAATGCGATTAAATTCACCGCTCAGGGCGAGGTGTCCCTTTCTATCGCCAAGGATGACGATGAGAGAATTGCCTTCTCGGTGAGCGATACCGGTATTGGGATTTCGACAGAGCAGCTTAGAAACATTTTTGAAGCTTTTCATCAAGCTGACAGCACCATTAGCCGACGTTACGGAGGCACGGGATTGGGACTGTCCATATCACGTCAGCTTGCTCAATTGTTGGGCGGATCAATTACCGTCGAAAGTGCGCTCGGAAAGGGTAGCACATTTACGCTGACAGTCCCCGTAAGATATATTAGCGGGATCAAAGCATCAGAACATGCACAATCCTTGTCCTTACCCGAAAGGACGGATGCGCAACAACAGTCGAACCGGCCCGTGATCCCGGCTCACCGGTTCCTGGAGGACGATCGCGAAGCAATCAATGAAGATAAGCGCGTTCTGCTCGTCATCGAGGATGACGATACTTTCGCAGCAATCGTGCGCGATCTGTCTCGCGAAATGGGTTTTTATTCGGTGGTTGCACGCACGGCGGAAGAAGCGCTTAGGGTCGCAAGGGATTTTTCACCCAATGCTATCGTTCTAGACGTCGGGCTACCCGATCAATCAGGCTTGTCTGTTCTAGACCGCCTGAAAAACGACGTGCGAACGCGCCACATACCGATACATGTCATCTCAGCAGGCGATCATACGCAGACAGCATTCTCTTTGGGCGCGGTGGGTTACCTAACGAAGCCTGTCAGTCGTGAGCAGCTTGTGGACGTTCTCGGTAAGCTCGAAGCCAAGCTCTCCCAACGGATGCATCGCGTTCTCATCGTTGAAGACGACGAGCGGCAACGTGAAGCTGTCGCCAAACTATTAGGCTCCAGCGACGTTGAGACCATGACCGCCAGCAACGCGGCCGAATGCCTTAATCTCTTGCGCGAACAGACTTTTGATTGCATGGTACTTGATCTTTCGCTCCCCGATGCATCAGGTTTTTCTTTGCTCGAGACACTCAGCAACGAAAGCGCCTATGCGTTTCCACCTGTCATCGTCTACACTGGCCGCGAACTTTCGTCAGAAAATGAACAGAAGCTTCGCCGCTATTCCAAGTCAATTATCATTAAGGGCGCAAAATCTCCCGAGCGCCTTTTAGATGAAGTTAGTCTGTTTCTTCACCAGATCATCTCTGAATTGCCGGCGGAACAGCAACAAATGATCCGGAAAGCCCGTCATCGGGACGCTTTGCTCGAAGGCCGCCGAATTCTGATAGTCGAAGATGACATTCGCAACGTGTACGCGTTAACCAATATCCTTGAACCACGCGGCGCTCAGGTCGTAATTGCCCGCAATGGAGTTGAAGCGGTCGAGGCGTTAGAACACTCCTTGGGTCAGCAAGATACACGGATTGACCTTGTGCTTATGGATGTAATGATGCCTGTGCTGGATGGGCTGGCGGCAACCAAACAAATTCGTGAGAACCCCGCCTTCAAAAAATTGCCAATTATCACCTTGACCGCCAAGGCGATGCCAGATGATCAGCAACGTTGCATCGAAGCCGGTGCCAGTGACTATATGGCCAAACCTCTCGACGTGGATAAACTCTTGTCGCTCGTTCGCGTCTGGATGCCTAAATGAAGACCGTCGAACAGACCCGCTCAGCTGAAGAAATCGAGATCAGGTTACTCCTTGAGGCGTTGTTTCTTCGCTATCATTATGATTTCCGCTGCTATTCAATGGGGTCGATCAAGCGCCGCCTGACACAGGCCCGCCAGCAAATGGGATTTCCAAGCTTTTCGGCCATGCAGGAGCGACTGTTGCATGATCCTGAAATGTTGCCGCAGTTACTGCGCTACTTAACCGTCCAAGTCAGCGACATGTTCCGTGATCCAGATTATTTCCGGGCAATTCGTGAGCGTGTTATTCCCCATCTGCGCACTTACCCATCATTGAAGGTCTGGATCGCAGGGTGCAGTAGCGGTGAGGAACTGTACTCAATGGTGATTTTGTTCCGTGAAGAGGGCCTGGAAGACCGCACCATATTCTACGCAACAGATATAAGCCAAGAAGCGTTGCAAGCGGCAGAAGCGGGCGTTTATTCAATCGAGCGAGTGCAATCGTTCACGACAAATCACCAGCAGTCAGGCGGTAAAACATCGCTGTCAGACTATTATCAGGCCGCTTATGGCCGTATTTCGCTAGACAAGACACTGCGCCGCAATGTCGTTTTCTCAGACCATAGTCTGGTAACCGATGCAGTATTTGGCGAAATGCACCTAATCTCCTGCCGCAACGTGCTTATCTATTTTGATCCAGAACTAAAAGACCGTGTTTTTGGCCTATTCAAAGAATCTCTCACACATCGCGGCTTTCTCGGATTGGGAGCAAAAGAAAGTGTGCGCTTTTCGGCTCATGCCGGCGCGTTTGCTGACTTTGTGCGTGAGGAGAAAATCTACCAACGAGCTTCAACATGAGAACGACTCCCGCTCAGGCAGTTGTGATAGGTGCTTCCGCGGGAGCATTTGACGCACTGACGGGGATACTCCCGAACTTGCCAACAAGTTTCCCGATTCCTGTTATTGTCGTGGTACATCTGCCGCCCGATAAGCACAGTCTGTTGTCTGAACTTTTCCGACAAAAGTGCCGTCTACCCGTCATTGAAGTTGAAGACGGGCAGCCGCTCGATCCTGGGAAAATCTATTTTGCGCCCCCGGATTATCACTTGTTTGTCGAGGCAGGCAGCACATTGTCGCTTTCAAAAGACAGTCCTGTTTTGTATTCAAGGCCTTCGATCGATGTCCTGTTTGAGAGCGCGTGTGACGTATTTGGAGCAGAGCTGATCGCTGTGATTTTATCAGGTGCCAATGAAGACGGTGCTGCCGGAAGTGCGCTTATTAGCGCTGCCGGTGGAACAGTCATTGTTCAGGACCCTGACGAAGCACTTGTTTCAACAATGCCGGAAGCCACTTTTAGCAGATGTCCGGATGCAATAGTTCTATCGCTTCAAGCGATCGTCCAGTATTTAAGAGAGGTTTAAGTCAACACATGAAACCCGCATCGTTTCTCCTCGTTGACGATCTTGAGGAAAACCTAGTCGCATTAGAAGCTCTCTTGCGGCGCGATGGCCTGCACCTGCTTAAGGCGACGTCAGGAGATCAGGCTCTAGAACTGCTTTTGGAGCATGAGGTGGCACTCGCACTAGTCGATGTTCAGATGCCTGGACTTGACGGTTTCCAACTCGCAGAGTTGATGCGGGGCAACGAGCGCACCAAACACGTTCCAATTATTTTTGTTACAGCAGGTGCAGGTGGCCAGCGACGTTTCCAAGGCTATGAAGCCGGCGCTGTTGATTTTATTCAAAAGCCAATCGAAGCGGATATCCTTCGAAGCAAAGCGAGCGTCTTTTATGACCTCTATCGTCAAAAGCAGCAACTCGCAGCGCAACGCGATGAACTTGCCGCGCAAACTGATGCACTAAGGCAGGCTGCTCAGCAAAAAGATATTCTCCTTCAGGAAACTAATCACCGGATCAAGAATCTATTTGGCCTCGCGTCCGGCCTCATTTCTCTGAGCGCTCGCTCAGCAGATAATATCGATCAGCTTGTAGCTGATCTTCGATCACGTATGCAGTCGCTAGCGCGGGCTCATGAACTCACACTTCCAGTGCTCGGAAAGGATATTTCAGTTGAGCGCGAAACTTCTGTTATCAAACTGATCCAAGCAATTGTTGCGCCCCATCAAGGCAACCGCCAAACGCCAATCGAGATTTCAGGTATCGACGTTCCTATCGCAGGAAATGGCTTAACTTCTTTCGCGCTTCTGTTGCATGAACTGACAACAAACTCCGCCAAATACGGCGCTTTATCGTCACCTGATGGCCAACTTACCATTGATATTTCAGTTTCTAACGACGAACTACATCTGCATTGGAAGGAAGTTGCAGATGTAGTGATCCAGCAGCCTCCCGAGCGAAAAGGTTTCGGCGCGACGCTCGAGAAAGCAACAGTACAGGGCTTGAATGGAACGATTTCCCGCGACTGGCGGCCTGAAGGCTTATCTCTGTCACTGAACGTACCGACGAACCGGCTTTTAGCTACAAATCACCAACTGCAAGCGAACCAGCAATGATTGAAGGGGAAACCACGGGCACGCTCGAGGGGGTTAGGCGATGTCAATCTCAACAAAGACGGGCGGTTCAAATCTCTCAGTACTCAACATCATCGCAGGACTATCCCTGATCAGGCTCATCGTGCAGGTCGACAAACGGCCCTGGAGGCATGCAGGTAAATAGGAGAACTAACTTTAAGGAATCGTGCCAATTTTCGTCAATGGGGTGCACCGCGAGCAAACGTCTGAATACGATCAATAGCAGTTTCATATGAGACACGGCGCAGGTTGGGGAATTATGTTACAACCGACCTAGGCTCAAATTGAGATGGAACTTTCCTCCATAGGCGGGGTTAGTATTTTTGCTAACTAAAAACAGTGAGGAAATGCCATGAAAATTACAACGATCCTTCTCGCAAGCGCAATGGCTTTTGCTCCGGCACTTGCTGGCGCTCAGGCGACACAAACACCGAACAGTGATGCCCCGGGAGCAACCGATACCCCGACGCATGACGATAAAACGCCTGATGCAGGCCAGAACAGCCTCACAGAAGCGCAAGCCACTGAACTTTTTAATAAAGCGGGTTATGCCGACCTCAGCAATCTGAAACTCAACGAGCAAGGCCTTTGGCAGGCATCCTCGATGAAGGACGGCAAAAGTGTGATGCTCACACTGGATGCCGAAGGAAAAGTATCGGAACATATGATGTAAGCTCCGTGGGTAGACATGATGAGAGAGCCGCTGATGCGGCTTTCTACGTATGCTCAACATAGATTTTTACGGCGCTATCACGCATTCCTGAAAGAAACTCCGTCACGAATGCTGTTGATTTAAAGTAGCTATGATCTGCTTAAGCCGAAAGCTGTGCGGAATGATTCCGCAAGTTATCGTACTGATACTTGAACGGGCGCGGTTTCTGCGGCACCGAACGCGTTTGTGATGATGAGTTTATACCAGCCGCTGTCCAGTTCAACTGCCGGATGGCTTGCTGTGCCAAAGATGAGGAAAGGTGTATCCCCTCCGCTCGTTGAACTCCGCTCATCAATCTTGGAATATTCCCCGTTCTGCTCTTCTGACCGAAACCATTCGAACTTGGCATAATCGGAGAAATTAACGGCTGCCATAATGAAGGATCCGTAACTGCCCACTTCGACAACTAGAACATCACCAGAGCGTGGTTCCTGGAACCGGATTCCTGGTGGGCCAAAACATACCACTTGGTCATCCTTAAACACGCCTGGATGGGGATAGCCATTGCTTTGCATGCCGACACCGCCGCCCGCAGTAATTGGCAGAACTAAGAAAACATAGTTCTTCCTTTTCTCCACTAATAACAGTAGCGTCGTTGTCTCATAGCCACTTGCAAACGTAGACATGCTTTCGCACCCCTCCCATTTGTCAGGCACAGCATCAGCAGCAAGATAGAACAACGTATAGCCTACGACGGTACCCGCGAACGGAGAGGCCGAATTCTTCCAGGTGATATTGATGGCTTCTGGATAGGCCGTGTTTGCCTCGATTGAGGTGATCAAAGGAAGTGACAAACGGCATGAAGTCTGAGCGTAGAAATTGCTGTCACTACCGGCTAACGGCTTACCGTTGGCTCCAGATCCGTTAGGATTGGCCCCAGTATCCGAACCTCTCGCTACCGGAAGGACCGTCACCGCCCAAATCTCCCGTTCGTCACATATACTATTGTCGGGCAAGGTTATGGTCTCTGTTTCGTTCTGCTGTAAATTGTCGAATTGCTTTGAAAGCGCGTTATCCCATGAATCCCCATCAATAGCTCTCTTGTAAAAAACTCGGTACGCTTCAATGAGATTGCATCCCACGGGGGAAGCTTGCGTCGAAGCTTCTTTCTCGTGTGATTTGCTTTCATCCAGGACTTCCAAATGTTCGAGACGCACGAAATCACTACAATTATTAACACTCCGCCATCCCACGCTTATCGCGTTAATACTTGAGGACGGTCCAGCTTCCACAGAGGGCATGGTAAAGCGCTGTACGAAGTCACGGTAGTCTGAAAGAAGAACAAACCCACCAAATGTTGGAGGAACAAGCGTATCTGTGCTTGCGTAGAGACCCACCACCAACTCATAGGGGGATGTTCCTCTGGCGTTGAGATAACCCGTCAAGACGGGGCCGCCGGAATCACCTCCTTGTCCATAGCCGCTACCTTCCTCATGTTCAAAAAGGAAATCGAATTGTCTTGAAGGCGGATAATGTTCATCGGGTATTTCTCTTGCGACAATTCCCCAGGCTGTGCCAAGCCGCAAACTGTTGCCTCTTCCATAACCATACATGCTAACGCGTCGGTTGATGATGCTACCATCGTCCACTAACTCCATATCGATCGGTGCATAGTCATCTAGTCGATATGGTCGAGCTAACCGAAGCGCAATCAGATCGCCTGTCTCAGGGTATTGCGCTTCAACAACTTGTAGCCCCTGTCGGTAAGGCGGCGGTGAGCCAGGAATTGAAGCAGAGTTTGTAGCGATGACTAAAACGTCGTCTAAGCTTATAATCTCACCTTGAGCGTTGTTAAGCCCATGTCGTGTGGTAAGAACCCACATATCCGATAGCAGAATTCCCGTACCAGCTCTGAACAGAGTGGGGTTACCATGGTCATCACGAGTGACAACACACTTGATCTTTACGACCCAGGGAATGAATGGCGCGTCAGGACCACCCGCGACGCGCTTCATAAAGCGAACAGGATCGGTAAGCGGCGTGGCACGGCTGAATGACCTTTTAACATTTTTTTTAGACTTCATAATGAATCACCAAATTATACCTAAATGAAGACACCCACGTTAAGCGTATTCTGAACAGTTGATATTCCAATTTGTTGTTCGCGACTTACAGCCATTACGTGCGAGCTATGCTGAACCATTTCTATTCGTTAGAGATTGAACGGCCTGCGATAATTGAAGAAACGTCCGTCCCGGAGGGGAGGCATCAAAGGAGCAGTTGACAAGTCTGTGCGCTCCGCTACCAATTACAGGAGGAGATTTTTGGCAGAGCCAATGCTTTTGAAATTGGATTGGCTTGCCATCAACTCATTCAAATGCATCCACCTGGCAACCTCCTGTTCTGATAAATTAGTCATCGGCTCGTATTGTCTCCATCGGTCTACGCCGACGGGAAAATTCCATTGCGCTTGACAGATTTGAGCAAGTCGCTGAGAATAACTGGTCTGGTGGACAGACCAGCGGATCAGTATGAGGATTGCCTTGAAACTACTACACGACCTCTTGCTCGACAAAGATGGCGGTCTGGGGCGCGACTTGGAGCGTCGGACGATACGCGATGTAATCGCCGATAAAATTGCGGCGCTGATTGCCTCGGGGCTTCTTCAGATTGGTGATGAACTCCCCGGGGAACGCGAATTGGCCACCGCGCTTTCTGTCAGCCGTCAGACAATACGTGGCGCAATTCAAGTTTTGTCCACCCGCGGAATATTGGAAGTGGCGCAAGGCGCGCGAACGCGTATTGCCAGCGTTGACCTCTCGGCGACGTCAATCGGGATTACGTCTCGACTAAACGTGGACCTCTATGATGTTCACGCCGTGCATGCTGCGCGAATGCTCATTGAACAACACATCGTCGGCGAGGCTGCTTTACGCATAAGTCAAACTGCACTTGAAAGATTGCGCCTTTCCATTAAAGCGCAAATTGAGTGTCTGAATGATCCGGTACGATTTCTCATTTGCGATCGAGAATTTCACGTCACGATCTATCGCGAGTGCGGAAACCCATTGCTCGCTGATATCGTTACGGATCTTTACACCTACATGATGGATCATCGACGTCACGCGGTGGCTCAGCCTGGCGCGTTGGAAGGGAGTTACTCGGACCACTTGCAGATCATCAACGCGTTGGAGCGACATGACCAGGCCGCTGCCATGGCGGCTTTCGCAGTGCACGAGGAACGGATCTACGCCTCAACGCAGAAGTCAATGATAACCACTAGTAAAAATCGCCAATCCGCCAACCGGTGAGCGTTAGTAATATAGAATTTACAAAGAAGGGCAACTCGAATGCATGTAATGATCATCGGCGCAGCCGGGATGGTGGGACGAAAGTTAGCAAACGAAATCGCAGCTGCACCAGAGTCAATGGGAGGATCCGGGGCTCAGTCTTTGACATTGGTGGATGTTATAGCTCCCGAGGCACCTCGTGGTTTTAGCGGGCGGGTTGAAGCCATATCCGCTGACATCTCCGATCCGAACGTTTTTCCTTCACTCATTGCCAGCCGACCCGATATAATCTTCCATTTGGCGGCAATCGTGTCCGGCGAGGCGGAACTTGATTTTGAAAAAGGCTACGCAATCAATCTTGACGCCACACGCTATCTATTGGAGGCCATACGTACTCAGGGCGAAGCCGCGCCATATAAACCACGTGTAGTTTTCACTTCTTCGATCGCTGTCTTCGGCGCACCTTTTCCCGAGCGCATCGATGATGAGTTCTTTTTAACTCCACGCACAAGCTACGGGACACAAAAAGCGATCGGTGAGCTCTTGCTTGCTGATTATACCCGCCGGGGCTTTCTTGATGGCATCGGCATTCGTTTACCAACCGTTTGCATTAGACCGGGATTACCCAATAAGGCTGCCTCAGGCTTTTTCTCCAATATTCTCAGGGAGCCTCTCGTTGGAAAAGAAGCTATTCTACCTGTAGATGATACCGTCAGGCACTGGCATGTCAGTCCGCGCCGGGCCGTCGGCTTTTTGATACATGCAGCAACCCTCGATCTTCAACTGCTAGGACACCGCTGCATTCTCAACATGCCTGGGTTATCCGCGACTGTTGGTGAACAGATTGAAGCCTTGCGCCGAGCGGCTGGAGATAAGGTCGTTGCCTTGATTAGACGCGAACGCGACCCGTTAATCGCAAAGATAGTGGACAGTTGGCCGCAGGATTTCGATGCCCGACGCGCTCAGGAATTGGGATTTGTCGCCGACACATCATTTGATGAAATCATCAGAATTCATATGAATGATGAACTGGGACAAGGATGAAGTGAAGTGACTCACCAACAGAGCATTACTGTTATCGGTTTAGGTTCCATGGGTTGGGGAGCAGCAACTCGTCTTCTGAGCGCTGGGTTCCATGTGAAGGGTGTCGACCTTCGCAAGGACACGCTCGATCGCTTCGCTGCGCAAGGGGGCGAAGCTTACGCGACGGCAGCTGATGCTGGAACAAGCGACCTTGTGTTCGTTTTTGTCGTTAATTCGGATCAGGCAAAAGACGTGCTGTTTGGACCGAACGGAGCCTTGACAACTGCCGCACGGGGAACTGTGTTTCTCTTGTGCGTTACCATGGCACCAAGCGTATGTGTGGAATTAGCGTCGCGGCTCCAAAATGCAGGCATGCTTGTGCTAGATGCGCCGGTGTCAGGCGGGCAACAAAAAGCGCTAAGCGGCGAGATCACGGTGATGGCATCGGGTCCAGAACAAGCGTTTGAAAAAGCCAGCGATGCTTTAGGTTCGATCGCCGCAAAGGTATTTCGTCTTGGAGATGAAGCTGGAATGGGTTCGAAGGTGAAAATGATCAACCAGTTGCTGGCGGGCGTTCACATAGCAGCGACGGCCGAAGCGTTGACATTGGCGGCAAAGGTTGGTCTCGACCTGGAAACGGTCTTTGATGTTATTAAAGTGTCTGCAGGCACATCGTGGATGTTCGAAAATCGCGGACCCCATATAGTGGAGGGAGATTATACGCCGCGATCAGCTGTTAACATCTTTGTAAAAGACATGGGCATCGTGACGTCCGAGGCAAACAAATGTGGAGCCAAAACACCACTTAGCCAAGCAGCCTTGGCACTGTTTGATCAAACTGCGCAGGCGGGCTACGGATTGGAGGATGATGCTGCGGTGGCAAAAAGCCTTGCTCTGGACAGCGGGGTAATTTTACCGGGCATGGGAGACTGATACATGGCTATTGTTCTGGGAGCTATCGCTGATGATTTTACGGGTGCAACGGATTTAGCAGGTCTACTGGCCCGTAGTGGTTATCCCGTGTCGCTTCGGCTCGGATTACCGGATCCGGCAGAGCCTGTTCAACAGGCCGCATCAATCGAGATCATTGCTCTTAAATGTCGAACAATCCCAAAACATCAAGCGATTGATCAGGTGCTAACCGCGTTTGCATGGTTTAAGGCACGCGATATTGAGCAACTTTACTGGAAATATTGTTCGACATTCGACAGCACCGAAACGGGCAATATTGGTCCTGTCGCTGAAGCGTTGATGAATGCCCTACCAACAAAGCAAACAATCTATTGTCCAGCCTTTCCGGAGAATAATCGCAATGTCTTCATGGGTCACTTGTTCGTCGGCGAAAACCTGCTCCACGAAAGCCCGATGAGAGATCACCCGCTCACACCGATGCGAGACTCAAACCTTCAACGGTTACTTTCGCCTCAAGTGAAGGGAAGGGTGGGTCTGATAGACCGAAACGTCGTTGCAAAGGGTTCAAGGGCAATACGATCGCGGCTCAGAGAACTCGCCAACGACGAGGTGGCTCACGTAATCATAGACGCGATCAATGAAACTGACCTTGAAGCTATCGCAGAAGCTTCGCAAAATCTTGCATTGATTACCGGCGGCAGCGCTCTGGCGCGGCCAATTCCAGCTCTCTTCGCGGCGCGTGGTCTACTGGATAAGAGACGTGAAGATCCGGTCACTCGTAACGTCGGCGAGGGCCAGATCGTACTTTCTGGCAGCTGTTCTGCTATGACACTTGCCCAAGTCGAGGAATATAGAAAACACGCAGCCAGTTATCAGATCGATGCTGTGGCACTAGCCGAAAGTGGCACGGCAGCAGTCATTGACTGGATAAGTTCACTTCCTGCAGGCACCCCTAAAATCGTCTATGCAACCACTGATCCATCATCGCTGCAAGCGGTACAATCAAAACTTGGCGCACAACGCGCTGGCGCGATTGTCGAGGAAGCGCTTGCAGAGATCGCAATCGCAGCATTCAGTCACGGCATTCGCCGCTTTGTGGTCGCTGGAGGAGAGACATCTGGTGCAGTGGCGCAAGCATTGGGCGTTTCCAGACTCGTCGTTGGAGCGGAGATCGCACCGGGCGTACCTTGGACATACGCCAGCATCCATGGAACCGACGTTGCCTTTGGTTTAAAATCGGGAAACTTTGGAACGCCATCTTTCTTCAGTGTTGCTTTAAACATGCTGGAGGCCGCATGAGCGAAGAAGCCAATCTACGCGAAGAAATCTGCCATTTGGCTAAGTCCATGTTTGACCGTGGTTTGACTGGCGGTTCGTCCGGTAACATATCGGCGCGCCTTTCAGACGGACGATTGCTCGTAACTCCCACGGGAAGCAGCTTTGGACGACTTGATCCACACAGATTGTCCTTGTTTAGTAACGAGGGCGCGTTGATTTCCGGAGATCCACCGACAAAGGAAATTCCGCTCCATTCCGCTTTCTATGAAACCCGTGGCGCGCGTGCTGGAGCAATTGTTCATTTGCATTCCTGTCACTCTGTTGCGCTTTCAATGCTCCCGGAAATTGATCCGGAGAACATGCTGCCACCGTTGACTGCTTATTCGATTATGAAACTGGGAAAGGTCAAACTGCTTCCGTACTTTATTCCCGGTGATCCGGCCATGGGCGATGCAATTCGCGGGCTGGCTGGAAAAAGAAGTGCTGTTGTACTGGCAAATCATGGTCCTGTTGTCGCAGCCAAGGACCTCGAGGCAGCTGTCTATGCGATCGAAGAACTCGAAGAAACCGCCAAGCTTACGCTATTAACGCGCGGCATGAGGCCGAAAATACTTAACGATGGCCAAATCCGACAGATCGTTGAAACATTCAATGTTGACTGGGACTGACATGACGCGATTTTCTGCCAATCTTGGATTTCTTTTTAAGGAGTTACCACTCCCTGATGCCATCAGGGCAGTAAAGCTGGCAGGATTTGATGCCGTAGAATGCCATTGGCCTTATTCCTATGATCCCAGGGACATAGCGGCAGCCCTTAAAGCAACCGGCATGCCAATGATTGGACTGAATACGCGTCTGGGCGATTTGACGAAGGGCGAAAACGGGCTCAGCGCATTACCCGGTCGAGAAACTGAAGCGCGAGCAGCAATCGATGAGGCTATTGATTACGCTATTGCGCTGGAATGTCCCAATATACACGTGATGGCAGGTCGGGCGTCTGGAGAAGTAGCGCAAAGGACATTCCAAGACAGTCTGTCCTATGCATGCCAACGTTCTTCAGTTTTTGGCATCAACATTCTCATCGAACCGTTAAACGAACGTGATGCACCAGGATATTTCCTAAAAACCTCGAGTCAGGCCTTATCAATTATCCAAACCCTAAATCACAAGAATCTGAAATTGATGTTCGACTGTTATCATATTCAGATCATGGAAGGCGATATCAGCAAAAAAATTGAGGCGCTCATGCCATTCATTGGCCACGTACAGATCGTCTCAGTCCCCGAGCGAGCAGAACCAGATCAGGGTGAACTTAATTACCAAGTTATCCTGAGCAATCTGAAAGCTCTTGGTTATTCTAATCCAGTGGGCGCCGAGTATCGCCCCTCGTCAGATTTAGAAAATGGGTTCAGGTGGTTGAAACTATTCACTTGATTTTGTGCTCTTCACAGGAGCCGGGCGATTTAAGACAAGTAATCAATACATACAAAGTGAGAGGAAAATTGACGTCATGAGTGATCTGCAAATCTTAAAATCGAGATCCATTGCACTCGTGACAGGTGGCGGCACAGGTGTCGGTCGTGCGATTTCGAAAGCTCTCGGGAGTGCAGGCTACCACGTTATTGTTGCGGGCCGGCGTGCAGAAGTCATAGAACAGACAGTGTTTGAATTGGCAACCGAAACTGGCGGTAACTTCGATGCTTATGCAACCGATGTAGGTAACCCGGTTTCCGTAAAGTCACTGTTCGATTACATTGAGCACAAGTATGGACGTCTCGATCTACTCATTAACAATGCGGGTACTTCAGTCCCGGGTGTGCCCCTTGAAGATGTAAGTTTCGAAGATTGGAGTGGCATAGTAGGTGCAAATCTCACGGGCGCATTCCTTTGTACTCAACACGCTTTTCGCATCATGAAGTCACAAAAGCCTCGCGGTGGCCGCATCATTAACAATGGTTCGATTTCGGCGACCACACCGCGTCCAAACTCCGCGCCATATACTGCAACGAAGCATGCCATCACCGGGCTTACGAAGTCTTCCGCGCTTGACGGACGTCCGTTTGATATAGCTTGTGGCCAAATCGACATTGGCAATGCAGCCAGTGAAATGACGCAAAAAATCGCTACAGGCGTCATTCAGGCCAATGGAACTATTGCAGCCGAACCAACGATTGATCCTCTTCATGTCGCAAACGCGGTCGTTTACATGGCCAGTCTGCCACTCGACGCAAATGTGTTGACGATGACCGTAATGGCCACCAAAATGCCTCTCGTCGGGCGGGGTTGAACGCAATAGAGATTTGTCAACACGTTCAAAGGAGGAGCGAAAGAGGAATTACGTGCCGGAAGTGAGGAGCCGGCAGTTTCATTTTCTCGATATATCAATTCATAGATCACACTCTGGGAGGAGACGCATGGCAGCTGTACAATTTGCTGAGGTGAAGAAGTCTTTCGGAACCTTTCCTGTCATCAAAGGCGTGAATATCGATATTGAAGATGGCGAATTTGTTATTCTTGTCGGGCCATCCGGCTGTGGAAAATCGACTCTTCTGCGCATGCTCGCCGGCCTTGAAAATATCTCTGATGGAGAAATACGCATAGGGGGTAGGGCAGTAAACAATCTGCCCCCCAAGGAGCGCGATATAGCCATGGTGTTTCAAAACTATGCGCTTTATCCTCACATGACCGTTGCTAAGAATATGGCTTTTTCCCTCATGCTTAAATCAGCACCTCAGGCCGAGGTGGACGAGCGCGTCAAGTATGCCGCTGGGATACTCGGCCTAAGTAATCTCTTGGATCGTTACCCAAGACAGTTATCAGGAGGGCAGCGTCAGCGCGTAGCAATGGGGCGAGCCATAGTTCGCGATCCGCAAGTTTTTTTATTCGATGAACCACTTTCCAATCTCGATGCAAAGCTTCGCGTTGCTATGAGAGCTGAGATCAAGGAGTTGCACCACCGCCTCAAAACAACCACTGTCTATGTTACCCATGATCAAATTGAGGCCATGACGATGGCCGACAAGATCGTCGTCATGCACGATGGACTCGTCGAACAAATCGGCTCGCCGTTGGAGCTATACGACCATCCAAACAATCTATTTGTTGCGGGATTTATCGGCTCGCCTGCAATGAATATGATCAGAGGAACAATCGAAATAGATCATCCCAGCGTATTTGTTGCGGAAGATGGTATGCGGCTCCCGCTGTCACAGTCCTATCCGGGTGCTGCTGGGCGACAACTGATATATGGCTTGCGCCCAGAGTATATCCATCTTGATGCCAGAGGCTTTGAAGCCACTGTCGTCGTCATTGAACCCACCGGTTATGAAACACAGCTCGTGGTGAGCTTTGGTGGAACTGAGAATACATGCATTTTCCGCGAACGTGTGAACGTTCGGCCGGGTGAGAAAATTTCTATTTCCATTGACCCGACAAACACCCATCTATTTGACCAAAACGATGGCACGCGCCTGACATCCTAATTCATATGCACGTAACCTTGGAACCATGTTCCTCGTTGACGCTATCCATTCATCGCATTCCACAAGATCTCGGTATCCGCGGCTTGGGACAGCGGATGTCACTTCTGAGACGTCCCATCTTTGGAGGAGGAAGCATTATGACTATTAGAAGAAGAACATTTCTTGCCGGTACCGCAGGTATCTTCGGTGCTGCGAGCCTATCCGGGTTCGGTTCCATGCCAGCTTTTGCTGCTGAGCCTGAATATAAACCCGAGGAAGGTGCCAGCTTGCGCCTTTTGCGTTGGACCCCTTTCGTGAAGGGTGACGAAGAGAGCTGGATTGCAAACACCAAAAAGTTCACCGAGGCTACCGGCGTGGACGTTCGTATCGACAAGGAAAGTTGGGAAGACATACGGCCTAAGGCGGCAGTAGCCGCAAATGTCGGCTCGGGGCCGGATATTGTCATGTGCTGGTTTGATGACGCACATCAGTATCCAGACAAGCTGGTCGATCTCACCGAGCTTGGCACGTATCTCGACCAAAAATATGGTGGCTTTTACGATGGATTGAAGGGCTATGCCGTTCGAGATGATAAGTTCATCGCCATGCCACTTACTGCGATCGGTAACGCGATCGTTTATCGCGACAGTCATATGAAAGCAGCTGGCTTCAGTGAGTTTCCAAAGGACACAGCAGGATTTCTCGCGCTATGCAAAGCGATGAAGGCGAAGGGAACACCAGCTGGTTTTCCTCATGGCAAGGCTGTAGGCGACGGGAACAATTATGCGCACTGGCTACTCTGGAGCCACGGGGCTCAAATGGTCAATGATAGGGGAGAAATCACAATAAACTCCCCCGAGACCCTGGCCGCAATCAATTACGCGAAAGAACTTTACGCAACATTCATTCCTGGGACAGAGAGTTGGTTAGATATCAATAACAACCGTGCATTTCTTGCCGGACAGGTTTCACTCACCGCAAACGGCGTGTCCATATATTACGCGGCAAAAAATGACCCTAAACTTAAAGAGATTGCCGAAGATATGCGCAGCACCAACTTCCCCATTGGGCCCGTAGGTAAGAGCATCGAACTACACCAAACAAGTTCACTGCTATTGTTCCAGCACACCAAATATCCCGAGGCGGCCAAGGCTTATCTCAAATTCATGATGGAAGCAGACCAGATGAATTATTGGATAAAAGAGTCTAGTGCTTATTGCTGTCAACCGCTTAAGGCCTTTGCCGATAACCCGGTGTGGAAAGACAATCCGATTCATGCCCCATATGCTCGGGCATCCGAAACGCTTCGTCCAAACGGCTATGCGGGTCCGCTCGGATACGCGTCAGCGGCTGTGATGGCAGATTATGTCCTTGTTGATATGTTCGCAGCTGCGGTAACAGGCGCTGAAACACCGGAGGACGCAATGGCAGGAGCCGAAAAGCGGGCCAACCGCTACTATCGCGTTTAATTCAGCCGATTGGGGGGCGGGGACGAATACCACGCCTCTCCTCGTTTACGTGTTCTGGAGATATGTCCATGCCGAATACGAACTTGAAGAGTTTACGCGACGACCCGGCGCATTCGAAATCGAATAAGCCGCGATTGGCAAATAACCGCGACGTGCTGGGTTTCATTTTCATGCTGCCCGCCGCCGTGTTTCTACTATGCTTTCTCACTTACCCACTTGGTTTAGGTGTGTGGCTCGGTTTCACTGATACCAAAATCGGGCGAGATGGTATTTTTATCGGGCTAGAAAATTATGAATTTCTCTGGGACGACAGCGTCTTCTGGCTTTCAGTCTTCAATACCGTCCTTTACACGTTTGTGGCCTCAGTGCTGAAGTTCGCTCTTGGCCTCTGGCTCGCATTATTATTAAACGAAAACCTGCCCATAAAGTCATTTTTTCGCGCGATAGTTCTTTTACCCTGGGTCGTACCAACGGTGCTGTCCGCTCTTGCCTTCTGGTGGATCTACGACGCGCAGTTCTCAATAGTTTCCTGGTCTTTGATGCAAATTGGGCTAATCGATCAACCCATTAATTTCCTCGGCGACCCCACCAATGCGCGGCTCTCCGTGATCGCTGCAAATGTATGGCGCGGAATTCCATTCGTTGCCATTTCATTGCTTGCAGGTCTTCAGACAATTCCCGCTTCCCTCCAGGAAGCCGCTTCGCTCGACGGCGCCACCAGCTGGCAGCGTTTCAGACATGTAACATTACCGATGCTCACACCGATCATTGCTGTCGTTATGACTTTCTCAGTTCTGTTCACCTTCACCGACTTTCAGCTCATCTATGTTTTGACAAAAGGTGGCCCAGTCAATGCAACTCATCTTATGGCGACATTGTCTTTTCAACGAGCAATCCCGGGCGGACAACTCGGTGAGGGCGCCGCAATAGCGGTTGCGATGATCCCGTTTCTGCTCGCGGCAATCATGTTCTCATTCTTTGGATTGCAGCGTCGAAAGTGGCAACAAGGTGGAGGCGACTGATCATGGAGAAGACTAACAGTAACATAAAACTAGAGCAGGCTACGCTCACAGACGATACACAGGGTATGTCGTATCTAAACAAGCTTCCGCGAAAGGTCGTAACGGTATACATTCCGATCGCTCTTTTTGTCTTCGTATTGCTGTTTCCATTCTACTGGATGGCGATCACTGCTGTTAAGCCCAACGCACAACTGACAGACTATGAAAACTACAGTCCATTCTGGGTGGTCGATGCGACATTCGACCATATAAAATATCTTCTGTTCGAGACTTCGTATCCTGGTTGGCTCTGGAACACGATGTTGGTCGCAACGGCTGCAACGATTATATCACTAATCACATCCATTCTTAGCGCTTACGCGATCGAACGTATCAGGTTTACTGGCTCCCGATCAGTAGGACTGCTTATATTTCTCGCCTATCTTGTACCGCCATCCATCTTGTTTATTCCGCTGGCGTTCATCGTCTTCAAACTTGGCATATACGACTCCCGCCTCGCGCTCATATTCACCTACCCCACCTTTCTAATCCCTTTTTGCACGTGGTTGCTCATGGGCTACTTCCGCTCTATCCCATTCGAGCTCGAGGAAAGTGCGCTCGTGGATGGTGCAGGCAGATGGCAAATCCTATGCAAGATCATCCTTCCTTTGGCTGTGCCAGGGCTGATCTCAGCAGGAATATTCGCCTTTACCCTTTCATGGAATGAATTCATCTATGCGTTGACGTTCATACAGTCATCTGAAAATAAAACGGTTCCAGTAGGAGTATTGACGGAACTTGTTAGGGGAGACATTTTCGAATGGGGAGCGCTGATGGCTGGCGCATTATTTGGATCGCTGCCAGTGGTTATTCTCTACTCATTTTTTGTGGACTACTATGTTTCGTCCATGACAGGTGCTGTGAAGGAGTAGAGTGGAAATCAAACCATAAAGAGGCTCGGCCAAGCCTCTTTATGTCTGAAACTCAAGAGACAAATTCAACGTTCATTTAAAACATTATTTACAGCAAGTTCTGCCATCGCTAATGCGGCTTCCCTTGTACGAGCGGCCGCAATAAACAGTCCATTATGACAGAATGTGGCACCTTTCACGCCACATGCATCCTCAAGCTCAGCATTTGACAACCCGGCCCACGCAGCCGGCAGATCTGCACGTAGTTCAAATCCGTCATCAGATTTTCGGATTCCTGTTAGCCCCCAGTCACCTTTGCGGGGATGAACGACAAACAAAAGATGATCAGCACCGGCATTTTCAATGGCTGACCGAAATGGCATGCCACTTGGCAGTTCCAGAACGCGGCTATCGCCAGCTTCTGCAATTGCGGACGACACGATTGATTGCGCGCGGTATTTTGCAGCAATACCCCCAATTTTAGCTTCAACCAAGCTGCGCGCGATCCCAAGCGCTTGTTGAAAGGCACAATCGTCAGCATCCAGCCTGATATCGTCAAAAACAGGCTTAAGTGTTTCGAGCAAAACAGGCAGGGTCAATGCTGCGAGTTGACCTGCCGTAGAAGGGCTTAGCTCACCATTGTCCACGAGATCGATTGGCAACACGTAGCTCTCGTCAAAAGATTTGTGAATGAGATCGATATCCTTTTGCGGAATGCCCGCAGATTCTAAATAGCTTTCACCGTAATGTTTCCAAATCAAACCGAAAGAACTGAATGCGCTTCCGTCAGATCGGCGGGGAGCATCGCGTTGATGATGATCATAAATCTGTGCTGTGGGATCATATGCGCCTCCCACGTCATAAATTACGCGGTCACTGTTGGGGGTGATCCATTCAGGAGCGCGGCTTCGAACCAATTCAGCGTCGGGAAACACCTTGGTGAGGATAACGCTCGACATTAACTCGTCGGCATGAAATCCGCCTGAGTGAGTAACAAGGAATTTTACTGTCATTAAGGATATGCCTTCTAGGGGATGAGGAGGAACCATCAAGTGGCCTGATACTGGCTTAACCCGACAAGCTCAAGCTTCCCCAGATGTTTTTGAGTTAAATCAATCCAAGCCAAACATCAACGTGCCCAACCTAGCTTTGGTTTTCAGAGCAAAGCCGAACACGTTCAAAGGAACACATGAGTTTAAAAATCTGTCACAAAAACATGTTAGTCGACGGAATACAAATCGGTAATCCATATCGCCGAATCGTTCTCTTATCAGTTTATACTAAGCGAAATAAATATAAGACATTTTTGTAAAATATTAAATTAATTCCCTCTCAAATAATTTCATCAAAAATACACATTATATTTATTGCATTCGATCATTTCTATTCTATAAGCCGTCGCGTCACACCTCGCTTATGGAGTTAATTTATGAGGGTTAAGTATTTTCTCGGCGCATCAGCTGCGGTATTCTCGTTCGCATCTATTGCACAGGCAGCAGATGCAGTCGTTGCACCAGAGCCAGAAGCAGTTGAATATGTCCGTGTTTGCGACGCTTACGGCGCGGGTTATTTCTATATTCCTGGCACTGAGACCTGCCTGCGTATCCACGGATACTTGCGTTACGACATAAAAGGGGGCGATAACGTCTACGCGAAGCGTCTGTCCCAGCTCGAACGCGACACCTATGATATGAAATCACGCTTCGAGCTTCGTTTCTCCACTGCTTCCGAAACCGATCTTGGCACTCTTAAGACCTATGCTGATGTTCGTTACGACTGGAACAATGGTGATAACGGCGCGAGCGGCCAGCTCCGCTTTGCTTACATCGAACTCGGCGGTTTGCGTCTTGGACTCGATGAATCAAAATTCGTGACCTTCACTGGCTATCTTGGCGATGTCATGAACGACGACGTCATTCTCGCTGGCGGCACCCGCACCAATGCGATTAGCTACACCTTCAAAGGCGAGAACGGTTTTTCTGCCGTGGTAGCCCTTGAACAAGGCGGCAACGGCGACTCTGATGTCGATGTAACGATTGATGACTACACACCGCACGTTGTTGGCGGCCTGAAGTTTGCTCAAGCTTGGGGTTCCATCGCAGGCGTAGGCGCTTATGATGCACTCAACGAAGAGTGGGCCGGAAAGGTTCGCCTTGATGTGAATGTCACGGAACAGTTTTCGGTTTGGGTCCAGGGCGCCTACAAGTCTAACGACGACAACTACACGGTTACGCAGCGTTTCGCTGACGGTAGCTGGCGTGGCGTTCGTCGTGTAGACAGCTTCTATGGCACCTGGGGTGGAGATTGGGCTGTTTGGGGCGGCGCTAAATTCAAGGCGACCAAGCAGGCGACAATCAACGTCCAGGCAGCTTATGAGGACGCCGGTCGTTTTGCAGCTACTGCAAACGTTGCCTATACCCTGGTCCCCGGTTTCACTGTCACGCCGGAAATCTCGTACACGAAGTGGTCAGATGATCGCTCCGAACTCAAGGGAGAGAAAGCCTGGCAGGGAATGGTCCGCTTTCAGCGTTCATTCTAATCGCAATTCTTCGTTCGGATTTGATGGCCTCCAGTCAGATACGAAACGAGAGGGTAGCGGCTCGGAAGGGCCGCTACTTTTTGTTTGAAAGCAGTGAATTATACCGGTTTAAGCATATGCCGGACAACCGGCGGCGTATCGCCAAGATGAAACTTGTTTAGTGTCTTCTGATCAAGTTGATCTGAATGGGTGACGCGGGCATGTTGGCGCTGATGTTCGATCCAACTCTCGACAATGAAGGCTTCTACGACACGGCCTGGTACTGCAACATCTTCCCACAAATCCCAGCGTATTGCGCCATCGCGGTAGCGGACTGCACTAAACTTCCGGAGCGCGGCCGTAAATTCGCCGATCCGTTGTGGCTCGATCTGGTATTCGATTTCGATCAAGACCGGCCCGCGATCACCTTCTGGGTGGACTGCAACAACGGGCTCTGCCCAGTGATTTGAAGGTGCAAGGTCGGTGGTCGAGTCTTTTGGCAACTTCCAGAAGCGGGCGAGAAGCAGAGAGATCACAAGCGCGAGGGACGCAACTACCAGTGCGGTTGTAACGCTAAAACGCGATGCAATTGTCCCCCAGAGGATGCTTCCGCCTGTCATTGCGCCCTGGAACACAAGAAGATAGACGGCGAGAGCACGTGCCTTGACCCAGCCTGGTGATGCCATCTGAGCAGCCACATTGAGCGACGTCAGCATTCCGATCCAAGCCAGACCAGCAAGGAACATGACAGCGCCTGCGATCCATGCATTTGGTACCAGCGCGAGCGTGAGGGTCGCAAAGGCAAACAGCAGAGTTGCCCATATGGAGATTGTGTTTGCGGAGACGTTCTTGCGCAACCTTTTCAAGATGAGCGCACCGAGCACTGCGCCGGCACCCATACAGCCGAGTAAAGCACCATAACCGGCAGCTTCCAGACCAAGACCCCGACGCCCCACCAGAGGGAGCATGGCCCACAACGCGCTTCCGAACAGGAAGAAGCCAGCTGATCGGATAAGGACCAGACGCATCGCCGCCGAGTGGCGTGCATAGCGATAGCCTGCGCGGAGCGCGCCGAAGAAATGTTCAGGCGGAAGTGCGAATTCCGTTGGTTTACGCTTCCAGAAGAAGATAACACCCAGGACGGCGATTACCGAGACAGCATTAAGCGCAAATACAGCTGGAATGCCGGCCGCTGCGACAATAATCCCGCCCAGTGCGGGACCGATCGCGCGTGAGATATTAACACCGAGACTGTTTAAGGCGACGGCATCGGGTAAAGCTTGCTTGTCCACAAGTTCCGGAACGATTGCCTGAAAGACCGGAGCGCTGAGTGCGGCGGATATGCCCAGGACGAAAGTCACGCCAAGAAGCACCCAAGGAGTGGTGAGACCAGCTAACGTCAACACCGCGAGTGCTGCGGCACCGAAGAGCCCTAGGATCTGAGCACTTAGAAGTAACCTGCGCCGGTCAACGATATCGGCCATCGCACCGGCAGGAAGTGCCAGCAAGAACATTGGGAGCGTTGTCGCGGCTTGAACAAGTGCAACAAACATCGGGCTTGGGGAAAGCGAGGTCATCAGCCACGCAGACCCGACATCGTTCATCCATGTGCCAATATTGGAGATAATGGTGGCGATCCAAAGCGCTCTGAAAACGCGGAAGCTCAATGGGCCGGTTGCGGTGTCCTGTCTGGGAGGAGTGGCGGCAGTCATCTTGTTTCCTTTTTGAAAATTCAGATGCTTTGAAAGGGAATGGCTTGGGCGCGCAGCTCAACTGCAAATATCATGAGCAGTGTACGAATGATTGTACATTCACACCGCTTGGACTGGCCCGGCAGTCAAGCCGGGCCATTTTGGGTTTTAGAACGCAGGCTTTGGGTCGAGGCGTGGGCCTTGGTGATGGCTCCGCGATTTTGCGCCATGTACCATTGTATATGCGTAATCGACGCCCATACCGTAAGCCCCTGAATGTTCGCGCACGATATTCATGACGGCATCATAGGTTTCGCGGTGCGCCCAGTCGCGTTGCCATTCAAGCAACACCTGCTGCCATGTTACAGGGATAACGCCAGCCTGAACCATGCGGTCCATCGCATAATTATGCGCTTCGAGCGAGGTTCCCCCTGATGCATCTGCAACCATATAGATTTCGTAATCGGTGTCGTTGAGAGCTGAAAGCGCGAAAGTGGTGTTGCAGACTTCGGTCCAGAGGCCCGAAACGATGATTTTCTTGCGACCTTCAGCAGCACCCTTTGCGAGCGCTTCGCGAACTTTCAAGTCGTCCCATGAATTCATCGAGGTGCGTTCGAGAAGCGGCGCATCCGGGAATACATCGAGCAGTTCCGGATAGGTCGGGCCGGAAAAGCTATCGGTTTCAACCGTGGTGATGACGGTTGGAATGTTGAAAACCTTCGCAGCCTTGGCCAGTCCAACGGTATTATTCTTCAAAACCTGACGGTCGATGGACTGCACGCCAAAAGCCATCTGTGGCTGATGATCGATGAAAATGATCTGGCTGTTGGATGGGGTGAGAACTTCGAGCTTGTTGGACATGGTTATCTCCGTTTGATGTGAGTTGGTTTAGTGTTGGCTGAGATCGTTTGGTTGTTCCTGCGATCTTGTTGAACCCAAGATAGCCGGATTGATAATTGATAACAATTGCGCTAATAATTGCGATTATATTGCGCATAATGTAATAATAATGCAGTGAAACCGATACTGGATTTGAAGAAAAAAGCCCCGGTGAGCGCTTGCTCACCGGGGCTTTCTGGTTTTAATTGTGCATTGCGGGATGCCACTATCAGGCAGCACACAGAAAGCTTTTTAGGCTTTCAAGTTCTGCCGGGCGGATTTCATGGCCGCCGGGTGCAATCAGTGCGTCCACATCCGCACCCTGTGCTTTGAACCATTCAATCAGGCTCTTTGATAGCTTGAGTGGCGAGACCGGATCAACTTCACCAGCCGTGATCAGAACGCGTTTACCAGAGAGTTCTGGTTGCGGTTCCGGTGTCCACGGAATCAGCGGATGCATGAGTGCAGCACGGTCAAACAGGCTTGGGTCACGAAACAGCATGGACGCCAGAATATTGGCGCCATTTGAATAGCCGAGTGCATAGATCTCACGACCCGGATTTTGCTCGCGGACCTCGCTTATAAAACCCAGCATCTTCTCCGTGCGCAGGTGTAGGTCATCCATGTCATAGATACCTTCGCCTGTACGGCGGAAGAAGCGATTGGCACCAAATTCCGATACATCGCCGCGTGGCGCTACAATGCCTGCATTGGGCAGCATCTGGTCGATCAGCCCGGTAAACTGATGTTCATTGCCGCCTGTGCCGTGAAACGCGATAATAACCGGCGAACCGGCAACGCCGTCGCGGCGGAAGCTGATATATTCATTTTTTGTCATGATATCCTCCAAAGGAGGGCGCCTCCGGCAAAGCCGGAGGCATCCAGTTATTTATCAGTTAAGGGCTCGAGATTGGCTTCGATGCGCTCGCGATGGGCCTCATAGCGGCTTGGCAGTTTAAGTGCTTCGCCCAGATGCGCTGTATCTTCGTCGCGGTCAAAGCCGGGTTCGTTGGTCGCAACTTCAAACAGCACGCCGCCCGGAGTGCGGAAATAGATCGCCCAGAAATAATCGCGGTCGATCACTGGCGTAACGTGGTAGCCCGTGTCCATCAATGCCCTGCGCACTTCAAGCTGTGCAGCGCGATCAGGCACCGCAAAGGCGATGTGGTGGACAGAGCCTGCGCCCTGACGTGCCGCCTGAGCGGAGGGCAGAGCTTCGAGGTCGATCGAATCGGCACCATTGCCATTTGGAATGATGAAGCGGCTGACATTTCCTTCAGTTTCAGCGCGTTCATAACCCATGAACTTGAGCAGTTCAGCACTGGCATCAATATCGTGAAGCCGCATACGTGCGCCGCTGAAGCCGCGGATAGCGACATCTTCGGAAACGCCTGCACTCATCCATGGTGCACGCTTGTCATCTGTGGTTTCAACGAGTGCAAAACCATCGCCATCCGGACCCTGGAAACGCAGGCGCTCGGAACCAAACGCACGGTCGCCTTCAAGGCCGGTTACGCCCTTTGCGACCAGACGGTCTTTCCAGAAGCCCAGTGAACCCTTTGGCACAGCGAATTCTGTTTCGCCAACT
Source organism: Ochrobactrum sp. BTU1 (assembly GCA_018798825.1). Taxonomy (NCBI): domain Bacteria; kingdom Pseudomonadati; phylum Pseudomonadota; class Alphaproteobacteria; order Hyphomicrobiales; family Brucellaceae; genus Ochrobactrum; species Ochrobactrum sp. BTU1. The sequence continues at coordinate 442,744 of CP076357.1, forward strand.
TCACCAACACCCGGACGACCGCGAACGATGTTAGGGAATGGGAAGTAGGTCATAACTGAGCCCGGGGTGCCGACTTCATCGCCATAATAAAGGTGATAGACACTTGGTTCGTCGAAGTTGACGGTCTTTTTGACGCGACGCAGACCAAGTGTGTCGGTAAAAAAGTTGTTGTTCTGCGCAGCGTCTGCCGCCATCGAAGTAATGTGGTGAAGACCCTTGATCTGCTTCAACATGATATTTGCCCTTCTGCGGCATCACCGCTTGTTATCTTGTTGAAGCCAATCTAATGAAGCCGTTAATTGATAACAATCGACATCAAAATAGCGATTGTATTGCGCAAAACGCAATAATGAGTTTGACCCGTATTCCGCGCTGGGGCGCCGCCAGAAGAAAGTTGTGATCGGCTACGAAATACCTATCCAGCCTCTAAAATAATCGACACAATCCCAGACTTACGCGCTATAGGCTGTCTCAATCAATTCGGAGCGCATCAAATCTAAGTATCGCTATTCCTATTAGAAGCTCTGGCGGCGCCAGTGTAATAGTTACCAATTCGAGATAGTCCTAACGGTGGATGTCTTGGCGCTTCCGACGTCAGCAAATCCACATGTGAATGCAAGTCATGACCAATCTACCGACGACCAAAAATGAATCGATAAACCTTCAAGTACCTACGTTGATTGGAATGTTGGCAATACCGCTCTGGAGTGTATCGATCAGCTTCATCCGTAGTGTGTCGGAAATTTTTGGACCGGTTGCGGGTGGGGCACTGATCTATACTACCTGTGGCCTGCTTGGGGCAACAATCCTCGGGCTACCGAGACTCGCCGAATTGAAGCGTCCCGGTATCTGGTACAGCGGCCTTCTTTTCGTCGGTTACGAGATTTCACTCGCCCTGGCAATTGGCCTCGCGCACAGCCGCAGTCAGGCCCTCGAACTGGGTATGATTAATTATCTTTGGCCCAGTTTTACGATTTTGTTTGCTGTTCTCGCAAAGCAGCAACGTGGATCGTGGACGTTGGCAATTGCCATATTCTTCTGCCTCACGGGAATTTGTGCCGTCATGAAGGGCGACCAAGAATTGTCGATGCGGTCCATTCTTCACAATATCGGCGAGAACCCCCTCGCATATATTTACGCCTTCTCAGCGGCATTGTTGTGGGGTCTCTACTCCGTTGTTACGCGTCACTATGAAAGTGGCAAAAGTGCCGTTCCTTTTTACTTCCTAGCGACCGCTCTGGTGTTGTGGTTAAAATTCAGCTTGACCAATGAACCCGAACTCATCCTTCACTGGAACGGCTTGGGGCAGGTTGCAATATTCGCAGCGATGTCTGCAACAGCATATGGCTGCTGGAACCGCGGCATATGTCATGGCAATATTTCGCTTCTGTCGACCGCTTCCTATTTCACCCCCGTTCTTGCAGCGCTGCTGACTTGCTTATTACTAGGAATCCGCCCGAGCTTGGAATTCGGCGTGGGAGTGGGGCTGATCACGCTCGGCACGATCCTTTCCTGGTGGGCTTCGCGTAAAGCCAATACTTAGCGCAACTATAATTATTCGAAGGATGCTCTCGCTTGTCTCTTTCTCGGATGAAAGAGCAGTCTTCGACCGCAAATATCCAAATCAACTGGCAAGTGAATTTTGTCGATTGACAATGAAATGATGTGATGTGATTTCTAATTTAGCCTTAATCGGCAAGTGATTTGGGCCATACCAGATCATTCGGGCAGGTTTTTGCATATTCTGTAGTCAAGTGGCGTAATCAACTTGTACTGCAGTGATATCGTATTATGGTTGCGTGGCGTTTCTTCTGAGTAATTGACAAAATTGCCGTTTACTTTGGGGATAATCATGGCATCAAAACGTGCATCGCAGACTCATGTCCATTTGACAGATCAAAGACTTCGAAGCTTTTCGCATTACACCTTAGCGGTCTCTGCTCTGCTTCTTGCAAATTTCGCTTCTGTTCCCATCGCTTTTGCTGAACAATCAATTCATCCACTCGCGACCTGCTCCCGTCAAGGAACCAATGTTGGCGGACCATGGACGTGTTTAATACCTACAACCAATGGCGGGCAGGCATTAATCACGGGTGTACCTTCACAACCGGGCAATCCGACACAGATCGATACAGTGGCCGTTTCTGATTGGATCAATCAAAATATCGGTAGCAATGCGGTGGTTTTGGGTGATTTTACCACAAGCGCATCGGGCGAGAACGCTGTTGCGATTGGATCAGGTGCTAAAGCGCCTACAGCCAACAGCGTTGCACTTGGTTCGGGCGCTATCACTGAACAGGCGATAGGGACCGCGACTGCTGTCATAGCTGGAAAAACGTACTCGTTCCAGGGCTCAGCGCCTGTAGGTACTATATCTGTTGGCTCTGCGGGAAACGAACGTACTATCACCAATGTTGCGGCAGGAAGGCTCTCTGATACGTCGACCGATGCTGTTAACGGTTCCCAGCTCAATGCAACCAACAATGCCGTCGATGCCCTAAATAATGTCGCCGTAAAATACGACCAAAATCCTGACGGCACAAATTCCAACACGATCACACTTCAAGGCGGTGACCCTAGTACTCCTGTCGTCATTTCGAATGTTGCGGCTGGCATAAAGGATACCGACGCCGTCAATTTGGGCCAACTCAATGCCGTTCTCGCTGGTACTGGGGCTCAAAACTACAGCTACATTGATAACCGCATCGAAAATGCATTCTCAGATATTAAGAATTATACAGACCAGCGATTCTCAGAACTTAGCACAACTATTGATGGTGTTCGCGACGATGCACACAGGTCAGCCGCGATTGGACTTGCTGCAGCGTCTTTACGTTACGACGAAAATCCAGGAAAACTAAGTGTAGCTGTAGGGGGCGGGTTCTGGCGTGGTCAAAGCGCTCTGGCATTTGGAGCGGGATACACCAACGATGACGGCACAATCCGTGGAAACGTTTCTGGGACGACATCAGGTGGCAAGATGGGTGTTGGCGCCGGTCTTAGCTTTACATTGAACTGATCCATCTCCGTGATCAGATTCTTCTTCATTTGCATATTCGCCTTCTTAACTTCCGGCAGCTTCGCTGTTGCCGGACAAGAAGGCGTTGCACGCTACTTTCTAAAACCCTCAGAGGTACCACTTCCACAAGGAGCCAAATGGGGCCAAGTCCGAAGAACAATTCAGCCCTTTGAAAACTGGACGCTCATTTGTGATGAGAACCTCAAGCGTAAGGAGAAGACCTGCAACATCAGCCAAATAGTAATAAATCGTTCTGGTGATCAGATGTTCAGCTGGTCGCTGGCAGCAACGCGAGAAGGGGAGCCATTCATGCTTCTGCGCGTTCCCGCAACTGCGAGTAAGAACAATCCACTTGCAGTATCCTTTCCTGGCCACGCTCGACCCGTTTTCCTTACCTATAAAGGCTGCGATAACAGCGTATGCCTTGCCATGATGCCTGTTGGTCCCGTAACGCGCGAGAATATCGAAAAGGAATCCGACGTGACCGTTGCCTATACAATCTCGACAGAGCAACAAATCGAAATTGTCGTACCACTGAAGGGCCTCCGTGAGGCATTAAAGGCTATTAAATAGCCCATATTCATGACGGGAGAACTCCAATACAGCTCAAAAGGTTGACTAGTCTAGCCTCGGATGCTCAAACCACGGTTCCTAAAGCGCAAAATCGCTTCGGAAATAGGTGTTGGTACCGCTTCATATTCGATTGAATGGCACCGCACAGATTGGTCACGGGAATTCAGGAGGCAACAGATTTGACGCGCTTAAAAGCTTTTGCACTATTCATGGCGGTATCTTGCAGTTCAGCAACAGCACAGAACAACACGAACACGCTAGAGCAGGCTTTGGGGCAACTCCCTGATAAGGTTTTCTCAAATTCAGACCCCATGCCGATACTGTTTTTAAATGTGCAAGGGTGGCGCGAACTCGATGATGGCGCGCCGACGCCAGAAAGCATGCGTCGACTAGCTTTGGCTCAAGCAATTCGCGCCATTCAGCCAATTGGCTACGGCTTAGAAAGCTGGGCTGCTAAGTCCGGCATATCCTTTGACGAATTGCAGTACTTTATATCTTTTGGACAGCAACCCTCCGCTGTGACGTATTGGGGATTAGACAGTCAACAATCCACTGAACAGTTTCTTGTTCGCCTTGGACATGTCGGTTTTACAAAGGTTGACGGCAGTGCTTCACGGCTTGTAGCAAATGGCGAAGCTCGCAAGATCGACATCACGAAAGTCGATGCTGCAAGTCCTTGGCGTGGAACGATGGGCGAGGCAAGCTTCGTAATGCCTCGCGAAACGAGCCTTGTACAGGCTTCATCACCAGATGTCCTGGTCGAGCTTGGGCAAAAAAGTGTTTCCACCCTCGATAGTGACGTCATCTCGACATCATTGAAAGGTTTAAAAGAAGCAGAGAATGCAGATGGCACCATCATTCAGGCAGGCGTCATTTCTCCGCTTTTCGGCCTGGAGGCAGCCGATCCATGGCAAGTGCTATCGGCATCCACACAGGATCTTGATGGAGCGCGTCGCAAACTGAAACAGCTAGCTGACCAAAATGGGGAAGGGCTATCACCCTACTTTGGCGGTATTATAGCGGATGTGCAAATCCAACAGCGACCAGGTGTCGTGATATCGCTTGCCTATGGTGATTGTTCAACTGCTGAACGAGCGGTTGACGATCTTGACAAAGCTTGGCGAAAGACCATGTCCACAGCCGACAGCAATGAAATAAAGGGGCGTACAGTCCAAGCTGGTGCCTTGTGCGCGGCGACAATCACAATCCTTTCCAAGACATCAAATGACACCTCAAATCCGATCTTCGCTCAACTGATGGATAAATATCTACGGCGTGACTTTTCAGTTTTGAAAATTGGATCCTCAAAATGAAGGACGCTGTAGACAAATAGCGAGCCGTCAACAGTCTTAGGAAGGCAAGCTTCTGTCGCGCGATTTTGACAGAAGGTCATCAAAGTCTAATGAGTGGAAGGAACCATTCAGTTGATGTTGCCCCTACGGGTAGAAGCTCATCTCAAAATTTGTGGCGATGAAGACATTATGCATTTATCGCCACTTCCATCAGACCAAACGAGCCCCTTGACCTACTCTCGCATCGACCTCGATTACTCAATTAACTAAAACTGTAGAATGCAGTAGGTCAGGATTAAAGCTCCTGTTCACCATCCAATTCATTCGCGACGCCGTAGCCTTAGTCCCAACTCGGTGAAGTTCGAAAGCCCATCAAACGCATCGATCTCCTCTACTAAATCTCAAAACATTTCCGGAAATTGATATACGGCTCTAGCGCCATAATTGCTAATTCTCAAAACGTGTTCCAAATGCACACTGTTTCGAGGAATTAAAAATCAGACACGTTGTTCCACTCGCAAATATGTAATCGCTATTAGATAGGATATCATTTTTTAAATTTCACATTATTTATACGTCTAAATTAATTTCTAAAAACGAGTATGAATGGAAATGAATTTTACATCTTACCGTCGACGTCAAATTTACGCTTTAAAATACAAAGGCCAATGCGCGGTTCGACTGGAAGCTCGCGAAACATTTATTCAAGATTTAATTTAACCTTTAGAAGCCGTAATGCCGCGGCAATCCGCGAATGACATCCAAGCACCGCAGGGTCCACAGCGAAGAACATGGTTCACTGCGGCACCCTTCAGAAATGGAAAATCTGCCGTTTGTTTGCGGCGATTGCGCGAGAGGTCGAAACAGCTGTCTTTTAATTTAAGTAATTCAAGTTGGTATCCGGGATCTACAATTGTTCAAACAAATCACCCATTTGACCCTCACAGGAGTTATCCTGACTACAATTACCGCATGTGTGTCAGTGGGACCGGATTATCAAAAGCCGATAGTTACGCTGTCTCAATCATGGAGTAGCAAAGCCGATCTAAGACAAGCCGTCCTGGGCAAGTGGTGGAGGAGTTTCAACGATCCCGTCCTGGAACGTCTAGTTACCGATGGAATTGCTTCGAACACCAGCGTTGCCGAAGCGAAGGCCAAGGTGCGTCTCTCCCGTGCACAGCTCGCCGCAAAGAGCGGATCGCAATTTCCAACCCTCGATAGTGAAACCGGTATGAAGCGATCAGATTCCGCTGGAACGATCGCGACGAATAGTGCCAGCCAACTCTTCACCACGCGATGGGAGCTCGATCTTTTTGGGGGCAATCGGCGAAGTGTGGAAGCAGCATACTACAATGCAGAGGCAGTAGATGAACAAATGCGCGCAGTACTCGTAATCGTGATCGGCGACATCGCAACGAACTACGCTCATTTAAGGGAAATCCAGCAAAATATCCGCATCGCGCGCCGCACTGTAACTTCGCAAAAAAACACTGCCGATCTCACGAGGACCCAACTTGCGGCTGGCCAAGTTTCTCAAGTTGATCTCTTAAGCGCTCAGACACAGGTCGCGAGCACTCTGTCTCAAATCCCCTTGATGCAGATCGAATACGCAAAATACTTAAACAATCTCGCCGTTCTGACAGGTCGATCTGCGGTCGCACTTGCTGTCGAACTCCGCAAGCCCGCGCCAATTCCAAAAATCCCTCGCAGCGTACCATCAGGCTTGCCGGCTGAACTTTTGGATAGCAGACCAGACCTGCGCGCAGCGGAACGTGCTTTCGCTAGCTCCACTGCGCGGGTTGGACAGGCTCAAGCAGCACTCTACCCATCACTTTCATTGACCGGCAACATTGGAACGAGCGGTGCGAATTTCGGCGACCTTGCCCGCTTGTCGAACATAATCTGGAGTGTGGGGCCTACACTATCCATCCCTATTTTCGAGGGCGGAAAACTAAATGCAGAACTCACTATCGCAAAAGCGAACCGGGACCAATCCTTTATCTCCTATCGCAGGGCAATTCTTACTGCGCTCAGTGAAGTAGAAAAAGCAAGTGTTGCGCTCAATCAGAACCGTTTGAGGTACGTGCAACTTCGAACGATCGTCAATAACAACCGCAAGATAAACACACTCATGATCGAGCAGTTCAAGGCCGGAAACAAGAGCTTCATCGAAGTGTTGACAGCCCAAAGAGATTTGTTCGCTTCCGAAACCGCCTTCAACGCGGCCGGAACAGACCTCGTTCTCAGCTATATAGCGTTGCAAAAAGCGCTCGGAGGCGGCTGGGATGGTCGGATTGATACAAGTACCCCGGAAATAGTGGACACAAACACCAAGCCTCATTTCACAACAAACTTATCTGATACATTTTCGGCCCCTGGATCGAGGCTTCGATGAAATCAACAATATATCGGCGTTATAAATGGCGGTTTTGGCTCGTTCTTGTACTGGTGGTTTTGACATTGGGCTACATCGCAGTCCTGCACTTCTCAAGAAAAGTGCTTGAGCCGGCCACGTCGACAATCCACCGTGGAAACCTTGAAAGCTCAGTTCTTGCTACCGGTATCATGAAACCGCGCACATTGGTCGCGATCGGTGCCCAAGCTACGGGGAGGATTCTCGCCCTGAAAGTCAAGCCCGGGCAACGAGTGAACAAAAACGATGTCGTCGCAATAATAGACTCGACGTCTCAACAGAACGATCTGCAAAAGACACAAGCGACTTTGCAGCAAAATGAAGCGACGCGCGATCAAGACATCGCACAACTTGACTTGGCTAAACTCGATCTTGCACGCAACCTACTTATGGTACGGCAAAGCGCTATCGCGCGGTCTGAATATGAGAAATCGGTTAGTATCGTCAAAGAAAAGCAAGCTCAACTCCGGCATACAGAAGCGACAATTGCTGCATCCAAAATCGAAGTCCAAATTGCAAAAACAAACTTGGCGTATACTCGTATTACCGCACCGATGGACGGGACTGTGTTAGCAACCGTTGTTCAGGAGGGGCAGACTGTGAATGCATCTCAATCAGCGCCAACCATCGCAATCTTGGGCAATCTCGATACCATGACTGTCGAAGCGGATATTTCAGAAGCCGACGTGACACACGTTCGCGCAGGGCTGCCTCTGTACTTTACTATCTCAGGACAAAGCGCCAAGCGCTATGAGGCAACTCTAAAAGAAATCTTGCCCGCACCTGACTCGATCGTAAACGACAAGAGTTTTTCCGCCAGTAGTTCGTCGGCACAAACCCCAGCAACTGCGTCAGCAATTTACTACAAGGGGCTCTTTAGCGTGGCCAATCCCGATGGGGCCCTCAAGACCTACATGACAGCTGAGATTCACATAGTTCTGGCTAAAGCCAGTTCCGTTTTGGTAGCGCCTGTTTCTGCGTTGCACCTTGACGATGAGGATGGCAGCGCAACTGTGCGTGTGTTGAGTGCAAAGGGTGACTTAGTCCAACGGACGGACGAGACAGGCATAACAGATAAAATCAACACGGAAATCAAATCTGGTCTCCGAGATGGTGAAAGGGTGCTGACAGACAACCAGACCAACGAAACAAATGAGCAATCCAGTTCCGTTAGTATAGGATTTTAACATGTCGGTAGCGCCGTTGTTATGCCTCAAAGGTGTCTGCCGACGCTATCCGTCAGGAGATGGTTTCACGACGGTGTTGGACCACGTAGATTTGACTATCCAACGGGGTGAGATGGTTGCCATAGTTGGCGCATCGGGGTCCGGAAAATCAACTCTAATGAACATTATTGGCTGCCTCGACAGACCTAGCGGAGGAACATATCATATTTCAGGGCGTGAGGCTTCTAACCTCGAACCAGACGCGCTAGCAGAATTGCGGCGTGAGCATTTTGGTTTCATATTCCAGCGTTACCATCTTCTTGAAGAACTCGATGCGATAGGAAACGTTGAGATGCCGGCTATTTATGCCGGCTGCAAGCGAGATGATCGTCGGAGTAAAGCTGTCGATATTCTGCGGCGATTGGGACTAGGCGATCGGACGGGTCACAGACCAGCGCAGCTCTCAGGAGGACAGCAACAAAGAGTTTCAATTGCACGTGCACTTATTAACGGCGCAGACGTTATTCTGGCTGATGAGCCAACGGGGGCGCTGGACAGCCATAGCGGGGACGAAGTGCTGAGAATTCTCGACGAGTTAAATCGTGATGGGCACACGATTATAATCGTAACACACGATCGCAAGATCGCGGAACGTGCACCGCGGATAGTTGAGATTAGTGACGGTTCAATAATTTCAGACAGTCAGCGAGCTGATCAAGGTACGGAAGCAATCCCGCCTTCAAGGCCTTATCGTTCTGATACAGATAAGCAACACAGTTTTTCAGGCTTGAGAGCTCGTTTCACAGAAGCTTTCTCCATGGCACTGAGGTCGATGAATGCAAACAGAATGCGAACCTTCCTCACCATGCTTGGAATAATTATCGGAACGGCATCTGTTGTTTGTGTCGTTGCACTAGGCCAAGGTTCACAGAAGAGGGTTCTCGATCAGATCAGAGACCTAGGAACCAATACACTGTACATCATTCCAGGTCGTGGTTTTGGCGACTTGAAGGCAGCCCAAATTACCACTCTTAACCTAGACGATGCGCATCAAATTGCGAAATTGCCTTATGTTGTTGCCGCGACGCCATCGGTGCTGCAAGTGTCAACTGTTAGAGTTGGAAATAAGGAAGTGAGCGTAAATGTGAACGGTGTGGACGAGCAGTACTTTTCAACACGCAACAGTAAGCTCATGGAAGGCAGTCTCTTTGATCAAAATAAAGTCCGGGATACTGAGCAGACGGCTGTCGTTGATGAGAATGCTAGAAAGAGCCTGTTTCCGAACGATCAAGGGTCAGTTATTGGAAAGACTGTATTGCTCAAATCTGTACCGGTCCGGGTCATTGGGGTGGTCAAGGCTGAAGATCAAGGAGCGGGATCCGCGCAAAACCTTGAGATCTTTCTCCCTTATACCACAGTTCAAACACGTATGACGGGAACCCGCACACTTCACTCCGTTATCGTTAGAGTTAAAGAAACGATTGAAGCCACCCTGGCTGACAAGCTAATCACAGGCTTTCTGAGCTTGAGGCACGGAACAAAAGACTTCTTCATTTTCAATACAAGCAGCGTTCAAAGAACCGTTGAGGAAACGACTGGTACCTTGGCCCTGTTGGTTGCGAGCATAGCCGCGATATCGTTGTTTGTGGGCGGTATCGGTGTGATGAACATCATGCTCGTATCGGTCTCCGAGCGGATTAATGAAATTGGCGTTCGCATGGCTATAGGAGCGAGGCAGAGCGATATTCTGCAGCAGTTTCTGATAGAATCTGTCTTAGTTTGTGTGACGGGCGGTGTCGTCGGAGTTTTGCTCGCGGTTGGTTTTGGCGCAGCCTTTTCTCATTTCAGTACCATGTTTGAACTTATATATTCACCGTTATCAATCGTAATTGCTCTTCTTTGTTCCAGTCTGATCGGCATTGGCTTTGGTTTCATACCCGCTCGCAACGCCTCTAAACTTGACCCAGTAATCGCACTTTCGCGCAGCTAGAGTTAAAGCCTACGGGTATTGGCTCGATCGATTTTTGAGCAAATTTTCGCAGGCTGAATTATATATGGCTATCTTCCCGTATCCTTCGGTAATGCCTGCTGGAGGTCATATGATCAAAAGTTAAGCTCGATCACAACCCCGCACGATGCATCAAGAGCACTGTCTTTTTTTTTAGTCCCTTAACGCGGTCGCGTCACTAGTTACGGGAAGTGTAACGGGAATTAGGCAATCAAGCAGGTATTTGCCTCTGGGTGTGCCACCCAGCTATGCCAACTGCGACCTGTCCCTATTTGTGGAGTCGCAGAACCAGCTCAAAGAAAACCTCTAATATCGACAATTCCTTACGACCACTCCGAAGAAGAACCTTCTATTTCGAACATCTTCTGGCGTTGGACTGAAGGCTAAAGGAGTTCTTCTGCGTTTATCACGATAGAATTGTCCGCGAAATCTTTCGAATATTCGTCAATACGTTCGGCCAATAACTAAGGTTTAACCATATTAGTATTATTTGGAATTAATCTAATAGGTCCTTTTGACATGCTTCACTCCTGTGGTTATGCCCGCCTTGCTCTGGTTTTCGGATTGACAACGTGCTTACAATCGACTGCGGCTTGGTCTGCGGCGTCATTTGCACCTATCAGTCAGCGGCCATTTTTTAACGCCGTTGGCGCTTCGCATATTCAAAGCTCACAGCAGGTGACCAATCACTCGAATACATTAGCTGCGAAGAACTTTTTACACGCAAATAGTGAGAAAAAACTTTTAGATCCCACATCTGCTAAACCTATCGTTCGCTCTAACGATAACCTCGATCATACTACGACCGGAAGCATCGCTAAACAGCGATCAAACCGTCTCTCGGTAACGTCTAGTTATGTACCAACTGCAGAAGATATGGCTCCAGCGATTGAAATGCCAACTGGTATTGGTGCCAAAGACCAGATTGCTGGATATCAAATCCTCCTCGATAGGGCCGGGGCTTCTCCTGGAGCTATCGACGGTCGCCTGGGCAGTAACGTTGACAAAGCTGCAGCTGCATATGGTGAAATAACTGGGAAGTATCTGAATCCCGCCGATTTGACGGCAATCGAGGCTGAATTAAATGTGACGGGCGGTTCCGCATTCAAAGAGTATGTTATCACCAACGAGGATGTTGGGCGCCAGTATGTTGCGTCCATCCCAAGTGACTATGCTGAGAAAGCACAATTGCAGGCTATGGCATATACATCTGTCACGGAGATGCTTGGGGAACGCTTCCAAATCGATGACGGCTATCTGAAAGAGATAAACCCTGGCGTCAACTTCAATCAGCCAGGATCTGTTATCAGAGTTCCCAACCTGAGCAAGGCAAAACGCGCGAAGGTTAATTACATAGTCGCTGACAAGGCTCGCAAGCAGGTTCGTGGATATGATGTGAAAGGCTCGCTTGTCGTCGCGTATCCAGCAACGATCGGCTCATCTGATACCCCGTCACCATCGGGTACAGTTCAGGTCAAGAGAATAGCAATAAATCCCAATTATACCTACAATCCACGAATTAATTTTAAGCAAGGTAATAATGAGCAGGTTTTAACTATTCCTCCAGGTCCGAATGGCCCAGTTGGAACTGTTTGGATTGCTCTTTCAAAACCTACTTACGGGATCCACGGGACGCCTGATCCTTCACGTATTGGAAAGACTTCTAGTCATGGCTGTGTCCGCCTTACGAATTGGGACGCCGAAGAACTGGCAAAACTCGTCAAGAGTGGTGTCGTCGTCCAGTTTACCGAATGACACGATTTCAAGTGTCGGCGTTCTTTTGCAGGAACGAAGAACCCAACCTTCGGGCCATACTTGTCAACGAAACTCTGAATATTGAGTTTTCTTATGCTGACAAGTTCGACTATAGAACGAGCGCCTAGATGAGAACTCTACGCCGCTTTCGCGGAGCATGAATACGAAATATCTGGGATGACTTTCAGAAAAGCTTGCTAATTTCTACTTTGGCAGGAATTCTTCCACACTAACTGGCCGCAACCGCTCATTGCTTTGTACCATTAAACAGAGAGGGCAGGGGCCAACAGCGCAATGAATATTAGCTCGCATTTGCAGCAATCACTTAAGCGAGTACGGCGGACGACGCATCATCCACCATCATTCGTAACATTCTCGATCAAAAGCAAAGACACGATCTCTATGGTAACGTTGATCTGCAGGGCCGCCGGTCGACTTTACTGGGCACATCCAACCACCACCCCTTAACTCATTTTCAACTGGTCCATTCATGAAGGGGGCAAGCCCGCGTAAAAAGAAAGATGACGAACCGCCAAAGTCGCAGTTATTTGAATAACATGTAGTTTTCCCTAGCCAAAAGTCCCCCAACTCCGAAATTAAGAAGCGCTTGATTTCTTCTCTAATGTAGTCCTCAGAAAGTGCCATGGATAGGCACCTCCTCGTTTGAACTGAAACTGAGAATGCTACGCTAAATGATATACACTCTTTGTTGAGAAACTGAGCTTGTTCTAACTTTTGTTGGTTTTGAACCGTCCGCAACGCGATACGCATCCTTTACCGCATATGAGCTCGGAATTACTCGAAAGAAGGGGCCAGACATCCGCTGGAGGATTGGCGTTGAAAAGGCTCTCATATGCCATATTGAATCGAAGCGCCGAAATCAGAGATGCGCTTTTTGTAGAACTTTCATCATTGGGAAGGTGGTGAATAAAATGCCCTGCAACTTCCTCACAAAACGATGCATAATCCTCAGTAAAAATGATGAAACTATGCCATAACTCGTCTACACTTCCACGCATACCGATGGGGTCATGGAAAATTGCACAAATGGCAAGAAACCGTTTAAGTTCCCTTTCACGTGTAATCGCAACCTCGGCGCAGATATCGTACTCGCGCATATAATGCTTTACGACTTTTCCCATCGGATAGGCCATGGCCTTAGCGATAATATTCTGTATTTGCATACTATCTTTATCCGTGACCAGAGTGGGCTCCTCGCAATTTAGAACGTCAGCAAAAGTGGCACCTGAAGTTGTTAAACGGGTATATTTCGACGAATTCTAGATACAAATTGACATTGAGAAATCCTTTTCAGTAAGCGAAAAAATTTGTATTCGGCTTTTTCTATTTTATGTGCGATCCTACCATTATTGTATAAATGCTATGTAACACAATATATTGTGAGAGATTAATAGTGATGATAGACTATCAACTAATAATTATATGCACTCTTACCGCAGGAATTAATCTGATTGGCACGCTCGCGTATGCTGCGCGAATTGCTGGCGTAAGAACAAGACGCATCGCCCTTAGCTTTGCGCTATTTAACATCTTGGTGCTTGTTAGCCGGACATCCAATGGATTTCTCGGGCCATTTTTGGCAAAACGAGTGGAGATGAGATTAATTGACCATGCCAAGCAAAATCTCGTTTGGGATTTCCAATTAATTATGGCGAGTGCATCGATTGCTGTTGCATTTGGAATTCTATTAGTTCCCACAGGACAACGAATTTTCACAAAAGCCATCTCACAATTTCAAATTCATAAGTCGATCATAAAATTACTGGCCGCTGGGCTTCGTCCCAAGGGGGTGAATGAAATACGAAGATCCCTCAGCGTGCCGCGATTTAATATACTGCTGGAGATTACAAAACCATCTGGTGTTTCGATTGGAATAATACTCTCAAACACTATCGCTCAAGCACTACTGACCGTCGGTGTTATCTCCTCCATATATGCCGGATACTTGAATATGGAATTCCGCGTTACTGCATCTCAGCTTTCATCAGTCATTAATGGGGTCGCGACAATCTTATTGTTCACGTGCATTGATCCCCAATTATCGCAACTGACGGACGATGTAGTTCAAGGACAAACAGGAGAGGAACTTTATCGCAGAACGATAGTTTGGATATCAATGAGCAGACTATTGGGAACAATAATTTCCCAGGTATTATTCCTTCCTGCTGCGCATCTGATTGTGGCCATATCGAGTTTTATTTAAGAGCCGAGCTGAGACCTATCTTAGGCGTCCTCAGGGGGTATCAGTTTAAGTGGTTGGCCTGGGCGACTTAAAGGCGTGATGCCCTCGACTATAACCGCCTACTCCTACAGAGCACTGTTTGAGCGAGCTGTCAGACGGAGACGCTCTACCACTAGGCTCACTCAAAAGTACGGCTAAGCATCGCTTGAAGGCGAGATATATCGTAGCAGTCAAGAAACTGGCCAATTAAAATTTTCGACCATAGCGATCTGCATCATCTCTGATGAGCCGGGAAAGTCATCCGTAGGTTAGCCGCACTCATCGGCCACTTGTTAACGTTCAAGATTGAGCTGGTATGCCAATATACCGTAGTATGCGCTTCAGAGATCGCGCCGGATAGCCGTTCTGGCTTGGCCCCGGTGCTGCTGACCATCAACTATTACGGGGCTTTGAATAAGTGTGGCTTTAAACCGCGGTTTTCGAGGCTTTTATGGCCCATAGCGCGTTTGCGCGTCCTATTGCTCTTCCTCGGTGCGCGTACATTCGGAGGGTAGGAGAGAGCCTTCCCAAATTATCTACACTTAACGAACCGAGTGTTGCAGCGACCAAGAATCTGCGGGTACTTACGTTGCCAGAGGCTACGTTCTTTGGTGAGATAGTGGGCTGTTCCCATTTCTTGTTCGCAGTAAGCCTGGCTTGACGCGATAAATAATCCTTAAGGCATAAGGGGGCGGATTGTTTGATCGCGCAGCCTCCATAACGTCTGTGGCAGCACTATTGTTTGAATCAAAACATCTGACTAGTCGTCGGGATTATCGACCTCGCAACCCACCCCATGGCAGCCCACATAATTACCTTGCGTGTCAAAGTTTGGATTGCCGTCCCGACCAAATTGTGGCCGATTGTCGATCTCACTTTCAGCGCGACGACGGCGCTCCCTCTTGCGCTCGCGATCGCGCTCTTCTCGCGCTCGATATTCTTCGGAGAAGCGCTGACGTTCCTCATCCTGCCGCGCACTCTGCTCCATCATGCAATTTGCGAAAGCGTCAGTACCTGTTCGAAAGCCGAAAGACGAACATTTATCCTGATTTATTTCATCGTCCATCACGCATCCGACGACCGCCAGCGGTACGAGTAAAAGCAAAAAAAATCTGATTTTTTTCAGCTCTGCCATCGAATACTCCCATTTGGGGCAGCGACAAGAACTGTGCGGAATCATACGGTAAGTTAGAACGGATGGCGAACAGCTGGGATTGCAGCTCAATCCGGGCTGGAAATCGAGCTGCGAAGCACACGGTAAATGGTTGAGGAGTGAACGTTGAGGACCTTGGCGACATCACGGGGTGAATTGCCTTCGACTAGGAGCTTCTGTCCAAGTACAATTTGCTCGGTCTTTAGTGCTGGTGGCCGTCCGAAACGGACACCCTTCTGCTTGGCAATCGATCGTCCGGCGCTTGTCCGTTGGTGAATAAGCGCGCGTTCAAATTCGGCGATGCCTCCAAAGATAGTCAGCACCATTCGCCCGGCTGGCGACGTTGTATCCGCCCATGGCTCAGCGATTGAACGCAGTCCAGCGCCGAGTACGTTCAGTCTCTCGGCGATGTCGAGGAGATCACGCGTTGAGCGCGCTAATCGGTCCAAGCGGGTGACCACCACCACATCGGTATCACGCAATTGATCAAGCATGCGTTCGAGTTGTACCCGATCGCGTTTTGCACCGGAGACTTTCTCCTCATAGATTTTCTTGCAACCGACCTCAGTGAGAGCAGCTCTTTGCTGTTCCAGGTTCTGGTCGTCGGTGGAGACCCGAGCATATCCAATAAGCATGTCATATCCGTTGCAAAAATCGTTCGCATAACTTTACTTTTGCGCCTGACTTTTGCAACAGAAAAATCGCAATCATTACAATGAGCGGGTGAAGTGTTCTAAAACTTAGGAGATTTGCGACAGCGCGCCCGCTTTGCGCCATTAGCAGCCATAGGGTCGTTGCAGCGAAACCTAATAATGGATCAACCATCCCAGCGTAGAAATGGTTGAAATGGTGGTTAGCTCATCAGCTACGCTAGTGAATTTACAAAACTGGACCACGCTCACGATCAGAGGGCCGCAAGCGTGGTCGTCATCGAAATTTATTTACGGGCGGCGTTCGATTGTATCTCGAACGACCGAGACAGCGGAAAACGCGTTTGGCCAGCCTGCATAGAACGCGAGGTGTGCTACGACTTCCCCTGCTTCTTCCGCCGTAAGGCCGTTATCCATTGCCTTGTTGAGGTGGAACGGTATTTGCGCGCTCTGTCCCAGCGAGATGAGCGACGTAACAGTTACGAGGCTACGGTCGCGCGGTTCGAGATCAGGTCGAAGCCACAAATCATGAAAGAGGGGTTTGGCCGTGAAGTGGTCCAGTCCGGGAGAAGCCGAACCAATCAGCTTGTCGGTTGCCGCAACGCGACCCGCCTCCGCTTCATGATTTAGTGGTCTCAACTCTACGTCTGCCGTCGGGAGAACGCTGACATCGATGTTGCGGGCCGCAAACACCTTGGCAATCTCAAGGGCGGCAGTCTGAGCGTTACCCCACCCTGCGTAAAACGCGAGATGGGTGAGAATCCCCGAAATCTCGGAAGGCTTGACGCCGTTATCAAGTGCCTGTGCAACCTGATCAGACAAGACGACAGGCTGATTGCGGGCAATCAGGGCCGCGACGGTCACGATGCTACGATCACGTGGCGAAAGCTGCGTGCGCTGCCACAGTTCTCCTTTAACGATGGTCTTATCATAATTGTCGAGGGCGGGAGCCGTTGTTTGAAACATGGTAGTCTCCTGAGCGAGTGCCGGTGTGATGCCAAAGGCGATCAGTGCAAGGGTGGTTAAGGTTTTCATGATGCCTCCCATCTCAGTCAGTGACGTACTGGGCGTCTGACACGTGCTCCAGCCAGGTGGCGAACGATGTCCCGTCGGTAGGGGTAACGGCGATGTGGGTCATGGATGTTGAATCAGTCGCGCCGTGCCAATGGCGAACGTTGGGTGGGATGAATACGACGTCCCCCGGCCGAACTTCGCGTTTTGTGGCACCTTCTTCTTGTACCCAACCAATCCCGGACGTGATGACCAGCGTCTGACCGGCAGGATGCGTGTGCCAAGCGCTGCGTGCTCCCGGCGCGAACTCTACGTTCGCACCACTGGCGTTGCTGGACTCGCTTGGCGAAAACAGCATGGTCACCGCCACGTGGCCGGTGAAGTTTTCTTTAGGAGCAATAGTGGTTTTTCGATCACCGCTGGGCGAGTACTGGATATCCTGCGCGAACGCCGGATTGGCGATCAGCAGAGCGACCGAAACAGCAGTCGTAATGATGGCTTTCATGATTTCCTCCTCTCGGTTTGCATCAAGACTGGGTTGGCGCTGCATGCCGAAACTTTGATTTCGAGGGAACGACATGCTGACGGACAAAGCTGCTATCCTTGGGCTGACCCGGCGACGTATTGTTCGTCGGTCACTGGATCGAGCCATGTCGCGCTTTGGCCGTCCAAGGCCTCGGTGATAGCGATATGCGACATTGCGGTGGTCGCGGTGGCTCCATGCCAGTGCTTTTCACCGGGCGGGCACCAGATCACGTCGCCGGCGCGAATTTCCACCTTCTCTTCACCCTCGGACTGTGTCCATCCGCGACCGGAAACGACGATGAGCGTCTGTCCGAAAGGATGAGTATGCCAGTTGTTACGTGCGCCCGGTTCGAACGTCACAAGTGCGGCGGACGCACGTGCCGGTTCTGGCGGCAGATTCAACATGTCGATACGGGCGGAACCGATAAAGAGGTCAGCCGGGCCTTTTTGTGAAGCGCGGCTACCTGCTGGAAATATGATCATTTTGCTCTCCTGACTGATTAGCCGATGTGGCTACCGTCCATGGAGAACAATCTAGCGTTTTACCTGTCTAGTGATTAGACTTACCAAATGGGATGCAGCCATGAAGGATTCTCATTAATGCCGAAAGCTAGTATTGATGAGCTGACCGCTTTCGTGACCATCGCGCGCGAACATAGCTTCACTCGTGCTGCGGCAAAGTTGGCCGTATCGCAATCTGCACTCAGCCACGTCATGCGCGGGTTGGAAGCAAAACTAGGCGTGCGGCTGTTAATTCGTACGACCCGTAGCGTGGGCACGACGGAAGCAGGTGAGCGGCTGTTGCAGGGCATCGCATCGAAACTCGACGATATTGAATCGGAGCTGAATGCAGTCTCAGAGCTACGCGAGAGACCGATGGGCACTATTCGGTTGACTGCCACGGAATATGCCGCGAGCGCCATTCTGCTACCCGCACTCCAAGGTTTCGCCAAGAATTATCCTGACATTCGCGTGGAGATCGTGACTGACTACGGTCTCACTGACATAGCTGCCGAGCGTTTTGACGCGGGAGTGCGGCCAGGTGATATCGTATCGAAAGACATGATCGCCGTTCGGATTGGCCCCGACCAGCGCATGGCTGTAGCAGGCTCACCGACATATTTCGCAGGCCGGAGCGAGGTTCACACACCGAAAGACCTGACTGATCACAACTGCATCAATCTTCGCACTCCCACGCATGGAGGCTTGTTTGTATGGGAGTTCCAGAAGGGGCAGGACGAACTAAAAGTGCGGGTCGACGGCCAGTTCGTGTTTACCACCAGCACGATGATCCTTGAAGCGGGACTGTCGGGCCTCGGTCTTATCTACCTGACGGAAGGCCAGATACAGCCTCACCTCGACACTGGCAGACTGGTCCGCATCCTAGAGGACTGGTGCCCGCCTTTTCCAGGTTATCACCTCTATTACCCTAGCCGCCGACAGCCCACGGCCGCTTTTGCGCTTCTCGTCAAGACTCTGCGATACTTAGAGTAGCGGTGACTTGTGGCACGCAGTCTATCAACGAAGGTCGGGACCTACCGGACAAGGCAGAAGTTTTAATGGCCGCTTAGGGACAATAGCGAACTTTCACCTTAGTCGCAAAAACCCCAAAACCTGCGACGCATTTTGCGACCAAAACCTGTGACGTAACAAGTCTTAGGATTTCCGCGACACGGTTAAACTACCTTTCGGTTGGGATATCGCGCCTTTATTTCGTCCTTGGTTCCCAGTTCCCTGATGAAGTCAGTGAAGCTCGGCGCGACATAGCCGATATTGTCCCAGCCGTAATTTGCGTGCTTGCCGAAAACCTGCTTTCGGACATAGGGCAGATACAACACGTTACCAAAACTTTCCGGACGAAGATCGATCAGCACGGCAGCGTTGTTGTCGCCGGTTAGCGGTAACAGATCAGGTGAGACACGCGGGCTGACGCCTTGGAAATCCGGATGGGGGTAGCAAAACCGTCTCACTACCCCGAGCGTCAACTTCGCATCGAGAACCGGGGTGAAGTGAATGCGAATTTCATTGCGCTTGGAAAAATTGCAAGGAAAGAACCCTGCTCCTATTGACGGCACGACGCCGATGGTCGAATATTTTCGCAAAAATTCCTTGTAGTCCTCTGGCAGGCTCTTCCCCATGATTTCTTCGAGCGCGGCGATATCGGCCTCGGAACTCTCCTGAAAATAGACGGGGCCTCCCGCCTTACGGATTTCCCACATCTGGAAGACCTTTGGATTAAGCGTTTTCAGGTCCATGGCCGTCCTCTTCACTCAGTCGTTCTCGTCTCAAATATGTTGAATCTGTCGCGAAATTCCCGACTTTTACTTCTGATTAGCCTTGTCTTACGATAGCGGTTTTGCTGCTCGACGCTACTGGATAGATGAACTTTATTGTTCATGATCTGGAATGGTGAATATATGGGCCGGCGCAAACTTCTCAAGCAGGAAGAGTGGGAAAAGGTTTTTGGTATTCCTGATGACGAAGTAAGTTTGATCCGGCACTATACTCTGACACCAGAGGATCGGCAGGAAATCGAAACACGCAGGCGCTCGCACAATCAGCTCGGATACGCCGTTCAGCTTTGCCTCATGCGGTATCCCGGACGAACGTTGATGCCAGGCGAGCAATTGCCGTCATCGGTTGTATGGTATATTTCCGAGCAACTCGCGGTTGATCGCGAAGACTTGGATCATTATTCCCAGCGTGAACCCACCCGGCTTGAGCATACCGCAAGCCTTTCGGCCTATCTCAAGATGCGAACGGCGAAAGGTGCTGATCGGCGTACTGCATTACTGGCAGCAATAGAGGCGGCCGCCGCAACAGACAAAGGCCTACCTATCGTTGACGCTGTTGTTGCGGCATTCCGTGCAAACACTGTCCTGCTACCGGCGCAGAATACCATTGAACGTATCGGCCTCGCCGGACGGTCCATTGCCCGGCGGCTTGCCGAAACTGCGGTACTGTCAGGGTTTTCGGCAAAACAGCTTGAGCAATTTGACAGCCTTCTCAAGGTCGATCCTATGATCAGACAGACCCGGTTCAACTGGCTGCGATCAGCTCCGGACGCACCGGGAGCTGATAATCTGGTCAGCCTGATGGAACGGCTGGCTTTTGTACGCTCTCTTGCCATCGATCCACGCCTGCAAAGCCGAATCCACTCAGCGCGGTGGAACCAGTTAGTGCGCGAGGGTGATGTAACACCTGCATGGCTGGCAGCAGATTTCAACGCAGGTCGCAGACGCGCCACGATTGTCGCGCAGATGATCAAGTCAGGCCAAAAACTCACCGATGATGCGGTGACCATGTTCATCAAACTGATCGGCAGGCTGTTTTCGCAGGCGACAGCCAAGCAAAAGCAGCGCCATATGGACACACGAAAGGAAACTGCCAAGGCACTTCGGTTGTTCAGGGATACATTGCGCGCTCTGGTCGTCGCAAATGACACCGGTTTGGATGTCATAGAAACGCTTGATCGCGAGATTGGCTGGAACAGGCTCTTGCAGGCACAGTCCGTCATTGAAGCAATGGTAAAAGAGGCCGAACCGGATATTCTTTTTCTGGCGGCAGAGAGGTATGGCAATGTACGCAAATACGCAGTGCTATTCCTGAACGTGTTTACATTCCGTTCCTCACGACAACACGATCCCCTGCTTTCCGCCATAAGGACACTCAAAACCCTAAATGACGGTGGCAAACGAATACTGCCCGACAAGGTGCCGATGTTTCACCTCGTCGAGCGGGTTCGCAAGCTGGTATTAACTGCGGACAAGTCGGACCGGCGGCGCCTTTATGAAATCGCCACCTTGGCTGAACTGCGTGACCGCTTGCGATCGGGCGATATCTGGGTCGAAGGCAGTCGCGCATTCCGCCCGATCGACGAACATCTCATGCCCCGCCCGGCGTTCGATGCACTCAAACAACAGGACAAGCTCGGTCTCGGCGTGCAACGTGACGGCGTCGCGTACCTCACAGAAATGCGACAAATGCTCGATTTTAACCTCAAGCGGCTTGCCCATCGTGCCCGCAACGGAAAGCTCGAAGGCGTTCGGCTTGAAGACGGAAAACTTATTGTCACGCCGCTTGCAAGCGATGTGCCTGTTGAGGCCGATGAGTTGAATGAAGAATTGACCGGTATGTACCCACTCGTCGAAGTTCCTGATCTCCTAAAAGAGGTTAACGACTGGACCAGTTTTGCCGAGCATTTTACCCATGTGCGCACCGGCGAACCTCCACGCAGTATTCCAGCCATGCTGGCGGGCACTCTTGCCGACGCCACCAACCTTGGCCCCAAACGCATGGCAACTGCATCCAAAGGCATCAGCGCGCATCAAATTAGTTGGTTGCGACTGTTCCACGCGCGTCCGGAAACATACCGTGCGGCGCAAGCATGCGTAACTGACGCGCACGCCCGTCATCCTCATGCGCTCCTATGGGGAAATGGAACCACTGCGTCATCGGATGGTCAATTCTTTCGGGCCAGCGACCGCGCTGCGAAACGCGGGGATGTGAATCTGCATTATGGCAGCGAACCAGGCACAAAATTCTACAGCCATCTCTCCGATCAGTATGGCTATTTCAGCATACTGCCAATTAGCCCGACAGAAAGCGAGGCGGCCTACGTTCTGGATGGCCTTTTCGACCATGAAACAATCCTCAATATCGAAGAGCACTTCACTGATACGGGCGGTGCCAGTGATCATGTCTTCGCCCTCTTCGCCCTGATTGGAAAACGCTTTGCCCCGCGACTACGAGATCTGAAAGGACGGAAATTCCACACATTCGAAAAGCAAGAAACCTATCCCGCGCTCAAGGAGCATATTGGCGCGGTCCTCAATATTGATCTCATTCTGGAATACTGGGATGAATTGCTGCATCTCGCTACCTCCATCACCACCAGATCAGTTGCGCCGTCGACAATCCTCAAGAAATTGGCCGCTTCGCCCAATCCAAGCCAGCTCGCCAAAGCCTTGCGCGAGCTTGGCCGCCTCGAACGCTCCCTCTTTATGATCGAATGGTACTCGAGTTCTGCTCTTCGCCGACGTTGTCAGGCAGGCCTCAACAAGGGTGAGGCTGCGCACAAGCTTAAGCGCGCCGTTTTCTTCCACGAGCGCGGTGAAATCCGCGACCGCTCATTCGACAGCCAAGCATTCCGTGCCTCTGGTCTCAACCTCGTCGTCAGTGCTATCGTTCATTGGAATACGGTCTATCTTGAAAGGGCCGTCAAGCACTTACGACAACAGGGCCGGCATATTCCGGATGTAGTCCTCAAACACGTCTCCCCGTTAGCGTGGGAGCATATAAATCTAACCGGGATTTATTCGTGGAATGAACCGCTGACTCTTGTCAATGGCTTCAGACCGCTTCGATCGTCAAGCAGTTTGGCCCATGCGGCATAGCCGGCGTCAGAGTGTTCTTCGATTGTTCTAGCTTACCGTATGATTCCGCACAGTTCTTGTCGCCCCCCCTATATGGTCGATCCGATCAATCGCGTAGGCCCGATCTGCAAACCATAACTCGATCTCTGACGGGTCGAGCGTATCAATCAAGGCAGGCGTTGGAACCGCACAACCGGATGCACGGATTGTCCGTATATTGTGCTGATACCGGCGAATTCGCTCTTCCAGCGGATATTCGGGACCGTGTTTTAATATTTTGTCGGTGGGCCATGTTGGCATCGTTAGCTCCTCCCTAGGGAACGGTTTCGAGGTCCGTTTCGCGAAACTCGTTATCCGTCGCCAATAACCACCAAAATTGATATTCTGGATTTGTTCGTCAAGTTAGCCAAAATCGCACGTTCGAGCCGACCGGGCCTCATGACGTTACACGACCGGAAGCTGGGCAAATTCTGCAATCAAAGTACAAACGATTATTACAAGAATGCGACTTCGAAGAACGCCATGTTCGTTCCTGTTCATTAGTGTCCATAAGCCCGTCGCGAGGAGGGTACAAAGGATTGTTATTCTAATGTCATTCCGGACATGATCCGAGTACATGACTACAAATGCCGAGAGAGCAATTCCTCCCGCCAATATGAAAAGAAATCCTTTCGAGAAAATTTGGCTAAGGTTTTGCAGCTGAAGCTTTGTCATAGCAGAAATTCTCTCGGACACTGGTTGAAGTCTTGTATTCTTTTTTGGTCAGTTTAATCGTCATTGGCTGGCCTACAGGCTTAGGCAAGCTCTATGTCGGTTTTCGGGAAATCGTCACCCTTGAAGAGCAGGGGTAACCGGTATTCCTGAGCGCAGGCGTAAGCGAAACAATCGCCCAGGTTCAAGCGAGCGGGGTGGGCCACAAATTTGCCGTAGGTGCGCGCCGCTTCAATCGCTCTGCGATGGGTTGCGCCACTGATCGCCATTTCCCTTGCGCCTAGCTCCGACATGAATTTCTCGACATGCGCTTGCGCCATGTCAATCGTCTCGGTCGGTATGGGTACCTGTGAGCCTACCTGTTTGTTTGCTAATCGCCTCGCGAGACTGATAACGGCTTCGAACATTGTCAGTGACGAATAATATATCGGCGATGTCGTCTTTTCGAGTTTTGCCAGAAGATAACCGGCGTCGTCTTCATTGCTGAGAATTGCGACGATGGCAGAAGCATCAAGATACATTAATCGTCCTCATAAAGATCATCGCTGAACTTCTTCATGTCAAAGGGTTCCGGATTCGGACCAAGAATGGCTGCGAATTCATCCTGAATGACTTTGACACGATCGCGCAGCGGTATAGAATCCTTTGCGCGCTTTAGTTCATTTTGTAGTGCCCGTCGTACCGCTTCAGTTTTGCTTGGCGCGTTGGTGATTTTCTGAACCTTCTTCGCCAGTTCATCAACAGCACTATCGCGAATGTAAAGGGACATGGCTTTTCCTTGGATATCCCAGTTGGTATATTCCGTATATTATAACTCGGATATACATTCAATTCAAGGCGGGAACCGGTCGTACGGGAGAAACGCACGACCGGCCTGCGGCTTATTCAGCCGCTTGGGAAAACTCCGCTTCATCGCCGGCGCATCCAGTTTCTTCGCCGGTTTCGTCATCCATGGTTTCGGTTGCAGTTTCCTCCGCGATCCGAACGGGGACAGGGAGCCATCCGCTACCGGAAACAAGGCGCTCTGCGATCAAGACCGCTTCGCCTTTCTTCTTGGCGGCACGGACTGACAATTCCGCCTCCTTGCCTTTGGCTTCGGCCACTGCCAGTTCAATCGTCGTCCTGTTGACGTGATTGAAATAGCTGTCACCGGTCGCCTCGAACCAATCTGACATATCAACGTCAAGTGACCGGGCCAGTTGATCGGCTTGTGCCACATCGCCCTTGCGCTGGCAGAATTTCGGCTCGACCGCATTGACAGAATGAGCGGCGGCAAAAGCCAGAAGCGATAGAAGCATGTCTTGTGGCTGCTCACGCAGCCAATCGAACAGGTCATCGGGATTGCCGGGGAGAATATCGCCGAAGCGATCCGACAGGTCGTTGAAAGCAGACAAGCCTTTGCAGTTTTCCGCGTCCTTCATGGAACGTTCAAGCCGCTCATGAGTGACACGAATTTGCAAGGCGCTATGACCGCCGTAGGGATAAACAACGTCGATCAACATGGAATGCACCACGGCAACGAGTGCGATACTGTTGATGGCCCAGAGCAAGGCGCCAGTCTTACGCGATGCGCCTGCCGTTGTTGGGTAAGCAAGTCCTTCGCGAACTTACCCAACAATTATTAGCCTCAATGTGACGCCTGATACCGGCCCTTTAAGAGTATGGCGATTGTGCTAATGAGTGCCGCCAACGCTAGATACAATGCGAATGCAAGATTGTTACCAGTTGCATCAATCAAGAATGTAATAATCATCGGCGATAACCCTCCAAATATCGTTACTGCTCCGGTGTATGAGACAGATGTGCCAGTTGCACGAAACTCTGGTGGGAAAAGATCCGCGAGTTCAGCACTTGCGCCCACAGCGAAGAAAATCATAAGTGCCATTTGGCAAGCTTGAACAAATAACAAGGTTTCGACACTGGGATGAGCGTTTAGGTACCAGAGCAGTGGGTAAGCTAGAACAAATGTTCCGATGCATCCAAACATCATCAGGCGTCGAATACCAACACGTTCTGCAAGCAGACCAACAAAAGGCGAACCTAACGCGCCGACCAATCCAACTACAACCTGACCAAGATATCCGGCACGAAGCGGAAGTCCCAACTGGCGAGTTGCATAGATTGCAAAATAGTTCGACGCGTATGTCGCGACTGTCCAGAAGAGAACAATAAAAACGCCATATATGATGGCGTTTTTATACCTTAATGCCTGCTTCAAACCAGATTCGTGCACAACTTTAAGCGTATTTTGAATGTTGGGCTCATTCGCCATCTGCCGCCGCAGATAATAGCCCACGGGCACAATGAGCAGACCAAGAATGAATGCGAGACGCCACGCTCCGTCCATAACTTCTGTTTCGGTGAAAAAATACGTAAGTCCCACCCCCACTAAACCGGCGAGAAGGGTGCCACACGATTGCGAAGCCGGGAGCAATGAAGCAAGAAAACGACGGCGGTTAGCGGGAGCAGATTCTACCATGATGGTGAGAGCCGCGCCCAGTTCTCCGCCTGCCGACAAGCCTTGAAACAATCGACCAACAACCATCAAAACAGGTGCTGCAATCCCAATCGTTGCATAGCCGGGACAAGCTGCAGTAATCAGAATGCCTAAGCCCATTAGAAGCAGAGAGAAGCTGAGTGCTTGTCGCCGCCCTACGCGGTCCGCAATCCTCCCAAGGATGATGGCACCCAATGGACGGACCACGACACCAACGGCCACGGTCGCCAATGTAAGCAGTAATGCCGCTGCGTCAGACGTTGCAGGGAAAAACGTTCGCGAAATTGGTACCGCAAAGATTGCCAGAAGTACCCAGTCATAAATTTCAAGAACAGTACCTATTGAAGCTGCCGCGGCTATCTTTTTGTTTCCCGAGGTCATTTTATCCTGCGCGGTAAAGACGTCGGTATTTTCTTGCGCAATCTCGTTATGCGGCATGGGAAACCTCGGCTAAATATGTTTCAACAAGGCGCGAGAAATAGGTTGCACCGATAGGGATCAGAGCGTCGTTGAAGTCGTAGCAATCGTTGTGCAGCTCGCAGGGGGCCGTCGCACCGTGCTCGGTACGGTGCGAACCATCGCCGTTCCCGATAAATGCGTAACAACCTGGTCGTTCGAGCAGCATGTAAGAAAAATCCTCGCCAGCCATGGTTGGTTTGACGCTACGGTGAACGTTTTCTATCCCAACGATTTCTTCTGCGACCCTCATGGCCATATTAGTTGGCTCAGCGGAGTTTATCGTGGCGGGATAGGAGAGATCGTAGCGAACGTCAGCCGAGCAACGATGGGAACTCGCCACACCTTGTGCGATCTCTTGAATGCGGGAACCGATTATCTGTAAGACGCTGGGATCCAGCGATCGAACGGCCCCGGACACTCGACATTCGTGCGCAATAACATTGTTCGCGACGCCGCCATTTATCATACAAACTGATAGAACAGCGGGATCGATGGGATCTACATTGCGACTTACAATTCCTTGAAGAGACATGACAAGTTCACTTGCCGCCAGAACCGCATCAGCCGACAGATGAGGCATGGCAGCATGGCTGCCGATCCCAGTTATGACAATTTCGAATACGGCGCTGGCTGCCATAAGCGAGCCAGTTCTGGAGCCTATTTGTCCGACAGGTAAACCCGGCCAATTATGCAGCCCAAAGATCATGTCGCATGGAAATCGCTCGAACAGACCGTCTTTCACCATTTCTCGACCGCCGGCTAACCCTTCTTCTGCCGGCTGAAATATGAAATTTACCGTCCCGTCAAAGCTCCCTTCTTCTGCCAAATATTTCGCCGCTCCCAGCAGCATGGCAATATGTCCGTCGTGTCCGCAAGCGTGCATTATTCCTGGCGTGCGGGAGCGATGAGAAAATGTGTTTTTCTCTTGAATTGGCAGCGCATCCATGTCGGCTCGCAGCCCAATGGAGCGAGAGCCGGTGCCCCTTTTTAGGGTCCCGACCAACCCGGTTTTTCCGATACCGCGGTTGACAGTTATCTGTAAATTTTCAAGATAATCAGCGATAAGATCAGCGGTCTGATGGACGTCGAAGCCCAGCTCGGGATTGGCGTGCAGGTGTTGGCGCAAATCACTTAGCTTGTCCGAAGCCGCCACAATGCTATTGTAGAGCTTCATGTTACAATGGTTCACTTTGATCCCCTGATTTATCGTTAGTGTTCTTAAACAAATGGGTAGGAGCTCAATCCGACATTGAGCCCCAACACGTGTCTGAAATTACAGCGGCGGCCGGTTCAGAGTTTATCTGCTGAGAATGCCAGACGTTGCGCGCAATACATCGAAGACTGCTGCGAGTTCATTCTCATTACAGTAATAGTGGGGCGAGAACCGGATAGCGTCATTTCGCACGCTGCATTTTACGCCAGCAGCATCCAGGCTTTCGAACAGCAAATTCGTTGGCGTTTTATTGTCCTTGATCAAGATGATGCCGGATTGGGATTTGTCCGGCCAATCGCTGAGGACTTCGTACCCTGCGCGCTTTGCCTGGTCTCGGATGCGCGCTCCGAGCTCCAAAACATAGCCCTCGATCCTTTTCAATCCAATGAAATCGATCTCTTCCAATCGCTTTGAAAGGCCGAAAATACCAGCGGCGTTCTCCGTGCCCGGTTCAAACCGTCTGGCGTCCGGAAGAAAATCGAGCACTCGATGAAACGCGAAAGCGTCCTGCACACTGAGCCAACCGATAACACGTGGACGAATGCGCTCAAATGCCCTCTCCGAGAAGCCCATCGCACCGATTCCAACCGGTCCGAGCATCCACTTGTGGGCGCTCACCACAAGCACATCTACTCCATCAGCCTGCATATCCAGGCTCAGAACACCGACCGATTGCGTACCATCAACCACCAGGAGCGCGTCATATTCCCTGCAAATCTCCGCAAAGGCGGCGACATCAACCCGGAACCCACTGTAGAATTGCACATGGCTTACCGCCACTAGCCTTGTTCTGTGATCAACCAATGCGCGGAGCTCATCGGGTGATAGCGCCCCATTGTGGGCTTTCAGCTTACGGATTTCGACTCCCTGCTGAGACAACGATTCCCAAATGAGATAGTTAGAAGGGAACTCCAGCTCCGGGATAACAAGATTATCACCGGCCTTCCAATCCATACCTAAAGCGACAAGCGACATGCCATGGGAGGTGTTCTGGACATAGGCAGTCCGATCTGTCGTGCAACCAATGAGCTTAGCCGCGAGGCGACGGCCCTTATCACGGGTTGGCGCACTTGCTTGCGTGATTCCGGAAGTGTCGACCGCATGAAGAGACGCCTGATGGATAACGGCATCCCGTACGCCAGTCGATATGGGCGAGACTGCGGCATTATTCCAATAGATGCACTCATTCACGATCGGATACCGGGTTCGGATTTCCGCCACCTCGGTCGCGGTCAAGCTGATTGTCTGCATCGATGAAGCGTGTGCGTTCATAAATAGCCTCGGACTATCGATTAATAATTTGTTAGGTCGAATTGCGGGGAAAAGTGATCAGGAGACGGCTTCCCTCCGATAACATTGATAATTAATGGGAAATCTGGTCTACGGAAGTTATGATGCGAGATGTGTCGACTGCTGCGATAGACATCCCGTATTTTTCCAGGACGGTCTTGTAGGTGCCATTTGCAATCAATTCCTGGAAAATTTTCTGCATCATTGCAGCGGTTGCCTTATCACCCTTCTGAACGGCCACCCCTAACGGCAATACATCATAAACGCCCGGCTCGATCACGAGCCTTCCCTTGCTTGTCTGTTCGTAATATCCCGCTGCTGTGGAATCGTCCAAGCGAGCGTCCGCCCGGCCAGTCAGGACCGCCTGAATCGTATCCTTTTGCTCGGGATATATGGATTTTTCGATTTTCGGGTGGTTCGATTTCTGACACTCTTCGCTTAACTTGTCAGCGGTGAAGTCAGCTGCCGATCCAGTCTGGACCGCTATTCGCAATCCACATAAGCCTTCTGCACCCGAAATGCTGCCCTTTTTGTCGGGCGGAACCATTACGACGGTTCCCGATTGAAGAAACGTGACGAAATCGACCTGCTTCAGGCGATCTTCCTTCACCGTGAACGTTGCCCACGCCACTTTTATTCTTCCAGCAGCAAGGGCTGGAATTTGTGACGCGAACGGTATTCGCTGGATATCGAGTTTTGCCGCAATGAGCTTCGTTGCCGCGTTTGCCAGTTCTATATCCAGCCCAGCTGGTCGTCCATCCGAGTCCACAAACTCGAATGGAGCATAGTCGAGACCGCTTGCAATAGTGAGAGTACCGGACGATTTGACAGAGTCTATCACCGGGATTTCCGCGCCAAACGCATTTTGCGCCAGCACCAGTGTAAAAAGAAAACCTAGATGCGTCGCCTTCATGATGTTCCCCATTATGTTTTTGGTTGGCCTTCGCCTCACAAGCAGATCATATTGACGCCCGTGAATCGAATTGAAAGTATGCATTGACAATATGAAGGTGATTCATGCCGTATTCAGCACCGCAGTAATTCGAGGGGAGGTGACATGGCCGAGTTTTCCCTGAATCAGATCGACCTAAACTTATTGAGAACATTCGATGTTCTTATGCATGAGCGAAGCGTGACGCGAGCTGCTGATCGGCTTGGCCGTACACAATCCGCTATTAGCCATTCGCTCGGCAGACTTCGTGAGGTCTTTCAGGACGAACTTTTCACGCGGGATTCAGGAGTAATGGAGCCAACGGCGAGAGCAAAGGAGCTGGGCGAGGTCATTTCGCGATCACTGCATGAGATCCGTATTGCCGTGGATCGACATTTGAACTTCGATCCGGCAACCAGTGTCAGAAATTTTCGGATAGGTCTGTCGGACTACACCGCCGTCACATTCCTTCCGGAACTGATCGAGACTTTCTCCAGTCTCGCTCCAAATGCTTCGTTAAATGTCGTCCATGCGCGGGAGCCAGATGCTTTAGGCTTACTAAGAAACCGCGAAGTCGAATACGCGGTCTTGGGCAATGCAAAGCTCGATACGGCACATTTTGAAATGATGGAGCTTTCACGGGATCGCATGGTATGCGGTGGGTGGAAGGGAAATCCGCGTATGAGCGATATGTCGTTGGACCGGTATCTTGCTTCGCCGCATCTTCAGATTTCGGCGGACGGGATAGCAAGAGGTGTCGCAGACATAGCGTTGGAGAATCTTGGCCTGCGTCGCAAAGTGGTTGCCACAATACCTCATTATCTGGTCGCACCTTGGGTAATTAAAGGGACAGAATTGATTTCGGTGTTTGGTGATGGGGTGCTGTTCGCTCTAACCGAAGAAAGCGAGATAACAATCGTTCCAACGCCAATAGAACTACCGGACGTCACAATTTCCATGATATTCGACAGAGCCAATGAACTCGATCCCGGACATCGATGGTTCCGGGACCTAATTGTAACTATCTCAGAGAAACAGAAATCGCTGAAAAAGGGGCTTTACAGGCGCCTGAAGCTAGAAGCCATGAACGAAATAAGACGATAATAGTTGTGATCTTTGATTGCGATAGCACCATCGGTTCGAATCACGATAGTCACACGCGGTACCTTTTTCAGTGCAGTTCGAACATGGCTTCGACTTCAACCGCTGCTTGCAACGGTAGTGAAGTTACCCCAATTGTGCTCCGCGTGTGGTATCCATGTTCGGCAAAGACTTCCACCATGAGATCTGAAGCACCGTTCATGACACGTGCGTGATCTGAAAAAGCGGGGGCAGCGGCAACAAAGCCGCCCAATCGAACGACGCGTTTGATTTTATCTAGGCTCCCCACAGCTGTCCGCGCCTGAGCGAGCACATTTATGGCAGCAGCACGTGCAGCGCTAACCCCATCATCCACCGACACGGTTTCACCAAGCAAACCTGTCGCGACAAGCTTTCCGTCAGCAGAAAGGCACAGCTGGCCGGAAACATAGAGAATATTTCCGACCTGATGTGATGCCACATAGTTGGCAATGGGTTTCGGTAGATTTGGCAATTCTATCGCCAAATTAGAAAGACGCTGATCGAACGAAGAGGTCATCGGTTAATCCTGTCAACAATGTGGTTGCAAATTGAATGAAGCAACGAACGGGCTAAGAAGGCCCGTTCGTCGAATGTCAAAGAACCCGCGCCAAAAACTCTCGTGTTCGGGGGGACTGCGGATTGGCAATTATTTCCCTCGGATTCCCTGATTCAACGACGACGCCACCATCCATAAAAATCAGCTGATCTGCCACCTCGCGGGCGAACCCGATTTCATGGGTTACGACAACCATCGTTATCCCGCCCCGGGCCAGGCTCTTCATAACATCGAGAACCTCGCCAACGAGTTCCGGATCGAGGGCCGATGTTGGCTCATCAAACAGCAGCACTTTGGGGTTCATTGCGAGGGCTCGCGCGATCGCCACCCGCTGCTGCTGACCACCTGACAACTGCCTCGGATAGGCATCTCGTTTATCGGCCAGGCCAACCCGCCGAAGGAGTTCCATGGCCTTGCCGGTTGCATCGCGAACGCTCTGTCGCTTGACGCGAACTGGCGCCTCGATCAGATTTTCCAGAACGGTCATGTGAGGAAATAGATTGAATTGCTGGAAAACCATGCCGATTTCCGCTCGGCGTTCACAAATCCTGCTAGGAGATAACTCGTAGAGCCTGTTTCCTTCTAGTCTATAGCCGACGAAATCTCCATCGACGAGCATCAGGCCGCCATTTATTTCCTCGAGGTGGTTTATGCAGCGAAGGAACGTGCTTTTTCCAGAACCGGATGGACCGATTATGCAAGCCACCGAACCAGTAGGAACCGTGAGGTCGACACCCTTCAGCACTTCAAGATGGCCATATGATTTACGTATGCCTTTGGCATGAATCATGGTCGTGTGTGCGATCCCAAACCGATCATGATGTGTTTGCGAGCCGGTCATGCCAAAGCCTCCTTACGGCGCAATTTGGTCAGATTGCCAAGTATGGTCGCGGCGACGCCGCCCGTGTTGCGGTGTTCGTCGCGGCTGAAGTGTCTTTCTAGATAGAACTGACCGACGGACATTATTGACACCACGGCCAGATACCAGAACGACACGACCAGAAGCAGCGGGATCGTCTCAAATGTCCGGGCGTAAATCGACTGTGCGGAGTACAGCAGATCGCTGACTGCTATGATGCTGACTAGCGAGGTCGTTTTTAAAAGGTTGATCGTCTCGTTGCCTGTTGGCGGAATGATCATTCTCATCGCTTGCGGTAGAATAATCCGCCTCAAAGCCATACCCGGCTTCATGCCAAGGCAAGCGGACGCTTCATATTGTCCTTTGCTTACTGATTTTAGTCCGCTTCTAACTATTTCGGCCATATAGCCCGATTCATGGAGGGACAGAGCGACTGTGGCCGAAACTAACGGTGTCATGATGTCGTTCGTCGATACGGAATACAACGTGCCAACCCAGGGCAACCACACCGTAACTTCTTTCACGACAATCGAAAGATTATACCAGAGGATCAATTGGACGAGGGCAGGTGTCCCTCTGAAAAACCACACGAATGTCGCAGCAGGAACTGAGAGCAGTTTGCTTGGTGACATCATCATCAAAGCTGCGATGGTACCACCGATGGTCGCAAGTATCATTACAACGATCGTTAGAAGAATCGTCGTTCTAAGACCGTTGAGTATCAGTGGATTCAACAGATAATGGGCGACTACTGGCCATTGGAACTCTGGATTGGAAACCGCGGATTTTATGATCGCTGCTACTAAGGCCAAGACAACTGCCACGGCCAGCCATCTCCATGTGTGCCGTAGTGGAACTATTCTCAATTGTTCTTGGTCGATACGGTCAGTCGCCCGCTGTTCGGTTTTTAAACCCGTCATTCCTTCTCTCCCATTAATCCGTTTACGCCATCGGCGCAGCGTTTCCCGGATTGTTCGACGCTTCATGTCGTTTTCTAGCTGCCGTACCTCTCATTCACCGGCTTTACCTGCCGATTATGTTGGTGCGCTCCGCAAGAGGTACGACTGTTCCCGTGCTACACATTGCAGTAGAGCGCGTTATTCAATCAAATTAATAGTTCGCATTATCTAAATGAATGCAGCTCATGAAATTGCATCGTTCCATCCAACGCAGCCATCGACCGGGACAGTTGACTGCTTGTAAGTTTCGTAGGTTTCCATCTATAATGAGAAGAATATTTATCTCACAATATCAATAACTTAGTTCCATAATACATATTATCTGATTGATATGTATAACGGCAATATACAGATGCGACACATGGGCAATTTAGAGATGCGACAATTTTTGCCTCTCTTGCCCTTTTCAAATCGAACGCGGAAAGGAAGACTGGGCTTTCAGCAGCAAACAGCGGATGGGAGCCGTCATGTCTTGTTTGATCACGATGTCGCAGAAAGAACTCAACCGGCTGAAGACTGTTCAGCAAATCAGAGATAATCAGCTTCGTGTGGTGGAGGCAGCGGCGCTGCTTGGCCTCAGTCGTAGTCAGATTCATCGGATGTTACAGGCATTTGATCGGCTTGGTGCAGCGGGCCTTGTTTCGGGCAAGCGCGGTCGTCCGAGCAATCGCCGTTATGGCGAGGATTTCCGGAATGATATTCTGGATATTGTACGGACGTATTATCGGGACTTTGGGCCGACACTGGCCTGTGAGAAGCTGATTGAACGCCATCGGCTTTCAGTCAGCAAGGAGACGCTGCGGCAATGGATGACAGCAGCGGGATTGTGGACATCACGTCGCGAACGCAAGCGGCAACTGCATCAACCGCGCGGCCGGCGTGATTGCTTTGGTGAACTGATACAGATCGACGGCTCGCATCATTGGTGGTTCGAGGAGCGGGGTCCCAAATGCGCCCTCCTCGTTTATATCGACGATGCCACTGGCAAGCTCCTGCATTTGCGTTTTGCGGGCTCAGAGAACACGTTTGATTATTTTCATGCGACGAAGGCATATCTCCAGCAATGGGGCAAACCACTAGCTTTCTATAGCGACAAACACGGCGTTTTTCGTTCGCTTCATCCGTCGAAGCAAGATCGAACAAGCGGCCTGACACAGTTTGGTCGGGCACTTTATGAGCTCAACATCGACATTATCTGTGCCAATACTCCACAGGCCAAAGGCCGTGTTGAGCGGGCAAACAGGACTTTGCAGGATCGTCTGGTTAAGGAATTGCGGCTGCGCGGCATCGATACGATCGAAGCAGCCAATGCATATGCGCCGGAATATATTGCAGATTTCAATGCCCGTTTTGGCAAGGAGCCACGCAATCCCAAGGACATGCATCGACCGCTGGCAGCGCATGAGAATATTGATGGTGCGCTGTGCCGGAAGGAAGTGCGAACGCTGTCACAAACACTGACACTACGCTATGATAAAGTGCTGTTCATCCTGGAACCGACCGAAGTTGCAAAGCGGCTTGCGCGGCAGAAGGTCATTGTCTGCGACTATCCCGACGGACGTCTGGAGATCATGCACGGTACGGACACCCTGCCCTATACAACATTCGACAAGCTTCGTTCCATTCATCGCTCACCTGTTGTCGAGAACAAACGGCTGGATGACATGCTGTTGATCGTCGCTGAGATGCAGGCGGGACGGGAGCAGCAACGCAGCAAAAGCGGTCCGCGTCGTACTGGTCAGGCCAACCATATGTTTGGTATACCTGACGGCAGTGTCGGGAATGGCTATCAGAAGCGAGAGCGTAAATCGCGCACAGCTTACATGAACGACCCTGCCGTCATTGCCCGGCGAGAACAAGCTTTATTGAGACAGCCAGCGCCGGAATAAAGGAGTCAATGGACACCGATATCGCTTTGCGTATCTGACTCCAATTGCAGGCAAGCTGTCCAGAGCGGTGTTTTGTGGAAGGTTCCGTCGTCAAGCAAGCTGAGCCCTTCTCTTGCCTCAAAAAGCAGGCCGAGCCAGCATAAGCGTCGCAGGACACCGTACTGAAGCTCGAATTTCAGGTCCCACGCATCGACGGTTATTTCAGTGTCGGACAGATGAGCGATATCCGGATAGAGTATCTTTACAATGTCCATCGGCTTACACCCTTCTCTGGTCTTGATATTGAGCAGATTGAGATACATACGCCACCAACGCAATCGTGCCTGGATCGCCTCTTTACGTTCGGTGGCATGAATATACGAATAGAGATAATCGGTGGCGATCAGATCGAAGAAGGCTTGCGGATTGACCAGAAACTCCAGGCCACGTTTGGTTGGCAGCAGTACATTTTTCCTGCGGCGAAGAAGCTTCAGATAACGGGTCAGGTCGTGCACAACACAAAGTGGTGGCATGTCGTTTTCATTGAGCACCTTGTGCATGCTGAAGAGGTCTTTGGCTGTGAACCTGGGCCAGAGGAAGTTCTCAGCAGCCCAATGCACGAACTTGCGGTTCATCGCGCCGGTTGCCGTTAGTCCGATGCCACCCTCGCGCTGAGCATAGGCAACTGCAAGCAGCATGCCGCGAAGCAGTGGTGAGAGTGCAGCGATATCGACGTCACCTTGCAGGCAGATTTTTGGTAGCATTGTACGACTTGGATCCCTCTCCGCCCGATGCAGGTGAGCCGAGTATCAACTGCTGACAGAACAATTGCTACTAAGAAAGCTAAAGCCGAAGAGGTGGATATTCACCCGCCCCCATTCCTCGTTTGCAACCCCGACCAGCCTCTCGGAATGGGGGCTGAACGTCAGCACCTGTCGCATCTGTAATCTGCTGGGAACGTCGCAACTTTAACTTGCTAAAACAATGTGTATAACGGGGGTGGGTTCTAGTTTGAAGTGCGACTTGCAAATGATAACAATGAGTTATCCAATGCAAGGAACCCTTCATGGACCGCACCTATTCACATATTGACCTGGATGAACGTCGCAAAATAGCCCGCTGGCGCACTGCAAAGCTTTCCGTTGACGTTATTGCTGAGAAGCTTGGAAGGCATCGCTCGACGATTTTTCGTGAACTGAAACGCAATCAGTTTAACGATGATGAGATTAAGGATTTAAACGGCTATTACTGTACGATTGCTGACCAGAAATGCCGCGAGCGGCGTTCGAAGCAACGCAAGCTCATTCGGTATGATGAGCTACGGCAGTCCGTGATCGATCACATCAGCGATGGATGGTCACCGCAACAGATTGCTGGGAGAATGCGGTTGGAGCAACATCCCATCTCTGTCAGTCACGAAACAATCTATCAGTTTGTGTATTCCACCGACGGTCGAAAAGAAGAGCTTTGGAAATATCTGCCGGAACGTCGTGCCCGACGCCGCCCACGTCATGCCCGGCGTCATCATGGACGCCGCTTTCCGCCTGAACTGAGCATCTTGCACCGCACGGATATGGTTGCCAGGCGCAAGCAATTCGGTCATTGGGAGTGCGACCTCATCCAGTTTCGCAAGAGGTTCGGCAAAGCCAATGTGACGTCTCTGGTCGAGCGGGTGAGCCGCTTTACGGTTTTGTTGCGCAACAATGATCGGCAGTCACGGCCGGTGATGGATGGGGTGATTAGGGTACTCCAACCCCTGCCCCAAATGGCCCGCCGATCGATTACGTTTGATCGTGGTACTGAGTTTACAGAGTGGTGGGTTCTAGTTTGAAGTGCGACTTGCAAATGATAACAATGAGTTATCCAATGCAAGGAACTCGTCATGGACCGTACCTATTCGCATCTAGATTTGGATGAACGTCGCAAAATAGCCCGCTGGCGCACTGCAAAGCTTTCCGTTGACGTTATTGCTGAGAAGCTTGGAAGGCATCGCTCGACGATTTTTCGTGAACTGAAACGCAATCAGTTTAACGATGATGAGATTAAGGATTTAAACGGCTATTACTGTACGATTGCTGACCAGAAATGCCGCGAGCGGCGTTCGAAGCAACGCAAGCTCATTCGGTATGATGAGCTACGGCAGTCCGTGATCGATCACATCAGCGATGGATGGTCACCGCAACAGATTGCTGGGAGAATGCGGTTGGAGCAACATCCCATCTCTGTCAGTCACGAAACAATCTATCAGTTTGTGTATTCCACCGACGGTCGAAAAGAAGAGCTTTGGAAATATCTGCCGGAACGTCGTGCCCGACGCCGCCCACGTCATGCCCGGCGTCATCATGGACGCCGCTTTCCGCCTGAACTGAGCATCTTGCACCGCACGGATATGGTTGCCAGGCGCAAGCAATTCGGTCATTGGGAGTGCGACCTCATCCAGTTTCGCAAGAGGTTCGGCAAAGCCAATGTGACGTCTCTGGTCGAGCGGGTGAGCCGCTTTACGGTTTTGTTGCGCAACAATGATCGGCAGTCACGGCCGGTGATGGATGGGGTGATTAGGGTACTCCAACCCCTGCCCCAAATGGCCCGCCGATCAATCACGTTTGATCGTGGCACTGAGTTTACAGAATGGTCGTATCTACAGAATGGGATAGGGTCTCAAACATGGTTTTGTGATCCGCAGTCACCCTGGCAGAAAGGCACTGTTGAGAACACCAATAGGCGCACAAGACGCTGGCTTCCCCGAGACCTTGATCCGCTCACCCTCAGTGATCGAGACCTCGCATTCATCTGTCATCGCCTCAACAATACACCGCGTAAATGTTTAGGATATAAAACGCCCGCAGAAGTCTTCCGACAAAAACTCATCTCAAACAGACATCGTTTTGCGTAAGCTCAAACGGCAAAAGTCGCGCTTCACCCTGACCTCACAAGCATTTAAAATACCGATTCCAGATGGTAGGTCTGGAGCATTCTTTAGAACATCAAGATTATCAATCCATGCGAAGTAACCATCGATCAAAGAACCCATTGCGTTATATGTGAACCCAGTTTCGTTTCCAGTTTTTTTCTCATTTTCCGACATTTTAACGGTCCCCCTGGAATAGCTGCGTAAGTGAGATTTTCTGTGCTGAAGAGGATTCAATAACCATGAGCGCAAGTAAGATAATTGTCCAAAATGCGACAGGAATAAATATTCCTGTAAGAATAAAAACGGAGTTATTCTCCGAAATAGGCATCCAACGAATAATACCGTCGGGATTGTTCTCAAACCATGAGTGTGAACCGCTCATTCCGAATGCAGATATATTCAACATTACAAAAGCGCAACATGCAGAGAAAATTGATATAGAGATAATATCTGCAATATATACTTTATATTCTCCGGCAACGAAGAATATTTCTTTTGATTTGGCAGAAAAATAGACGCGAAGAAAAGAGGCGAGACCACAAAGAAAAAACTGTAAGAATAAACCTCCAACGAAAGCGTCTGCAAAAGCAGGTTTGCTTGCCTCGAGGTAAGCTACGTCAAGACGGATACGATGTAGCATAGGCAAGTGTTACCAATCGAACGAAAACAGTCGAAGAAATGCTGCGGGCATGAAAACTACTGCACAGCTTACGAAGTAAAGAGATTCAGAAATTCTGATCTTAACTTTCTGATCCACATAATTGATCTTGTTTAGTTCAGGACGCATGTTCTTGAATTTGTACGAAAAGCCGATTTGCTGCTGCATTACTCCCCCCCTCCCATCTCCAACAAATCATCCACAGCCGCCCTTTTAACAGCCGTTAGAGACCCACAGCCTTTTTAACCCACGGACCCGCTCACGAAGTTTCGCGCAACACGCTTTTAAAGATGCTATAAATACCCTCACCGATACCCCTCATTTCCCGATTGAAAAGCGATTTCCAAATTTTTTTGAGGCTCTGTCAAGAAGTAACCGTTACAATGAATTCAAGTAACTTTGCTGTAACCCTGCGCTTACAACTTCAATGCCGGTGGTCTCGGTAAATTGGGTGACGAATTGCTCTTCACAGATCATTCTGTCTGAACGCCGTCGGTTGTTCGAGCTGAAGCAGCTTACATTCCCTCTCGGCGATATAACTTAGTACTCAAAGCCATAATCAATAGAAGATCTTGCTTTATAGCGAGGACGACAGGGCCTTAATGAGCCTGCTAATGCCGAGCGGACGGCGCGAAACGCGCTGGATGGACGATATTTAAAGAACCGCATAGCGCCGAAAGCAAATGCAGCGATAATTAAAGCCGTAAACGTCCACCACCGGATGTGAAAAAAGAACAATGGCAGAAAGAGTACGAAATACCCATCCAACATGAAGAAGGATGGGTTTCGCATTGTTTCACGCCATTCCACCGTTCTGCCGAAGATGTCGGACTGATGACTCATTCTGCTGCCTCTTGCGACTGTAATTGAACCGCGTGAGGCATTGGCACACCCTGCAAGAACAAAATGCCGACCGTGTTGCCTGCATTGAGTTTAACAAGTGGGCCTTTGGGCGCTAAACGCTCAATATCCTGGGCCATGCGCTGGCCGACTTTGCCTGCACCTGCATAGAGCCCCTGCTCAAATCGCGGCTTTTGCTGGTTCATCATTGCATAGCCGGGGCCATAGATGATGGAGCGACCGCTTTTAGCAAGCGTTGATCCCAGCCCCTCTATGAAAGATGCAGCGATCAAAGGCGCGTAACGCGCAAAGTAGCGCCTATCGACTTCGGATTGTACGGCTATTGATCCCTTGGCGGCATCCACTGCATAGGCTGACACCTGCGTTTCCGAGCCATCGGGGAACACCATGCGGTTAAATTGAACGATCAACGCGTTCGTTGTGTCATTCTGTTTGAATTCGCCGATCATGCGGGCTTTATACAAAGGACCTTTTTTCATGATCTCGACAACGACGGGACCGGGTGTGTCGGAGTCGGTACTGTTTATGAGACGCGCAAAAGCAAATTGGCCAGCATTGATCGCATTGTTGGGTGAAAAATCTTCGCCCCCTATTTGCTCCTGAGCTTTTTGTGTACGGTCAAGCACCGCCTGCTTACGCTGCGCGGGGGTCTTATAAAGATCCTGATTGAGAACAATGGTGTTTGTTGATCCGGCAACACCCCAACCCCGTTCATATTCGGTTGCCTTGGTAGCAATCCGGCTCGCTAACTGATTGATCCGCGAATAGTCCACTGCAGGCTGTGGCGACGCAGCCGCCTGTGTCGTAACGACTGGCGATCTTGCGTCTTGCTCAGGCTCATTGGCTGGAGCAACAGGCTTGCGGAAATTGGTCAGTGGTTTTGGTTTGTCGTCAATGTCGCGCAATGGTTCGTCAGGTGTTGCAACGAAACTCTCGCCGTCTTGCTCGGCCTTTTCTGCATTGCGACGATTGACCGTATCAAGCGTCTCTTTATAGCGCTGGCTTTCTGCGAGCTGCTTGCCTGCCGGTGTCGTATCAACCGAGGGTGGTCTGGATATGCGGGAATTGCCCAGATCCTTAGTATGCATTGCTTTAAACACGGTGAGGCCAACCCCGCAAACGAGGACGGCTCCACCGAGCAAATAGAAAGTCGAATTAAAACGTGCACGCTTGTGGCGTTTGATAACCGACTGTTCAAGACCGGACTTTGGCGCCTCTACAGTTGGCGTTACAGGTTCTGGGGCATTTTCGGTCAATTTGAAATCCTCACACGTTCGATTGTACCGTTGCGGGAAATGAGAGCGACGGGGGATTTTTTAATCCGATAAGCGTGAACACCGCCGGGACCGGTCAACACAGATGACCAGGATGGTGAAACAAGCGTGTCCTGTGTACGGAGAAAGTAATCACCGGAATAGGTCCACACATCTGTATCGGGGTCCGTGGTGCGAAGCTGAACGGCACCCTTTGGCAGCCCCGTTCCTTGAACAAATGCCATCATGACACCGTCGCTGGGTGCGACCTTGGCCGATACGGTGGATGGGTTCACGGCCGCATTGGGGCCATAGCCTTCAACGGTAATATCTCGTCGCGCCAAGGCTGTGTTCTGACTGGTCTTAAGATTGAGAACGATTGGCCTGCTTTCTTCAACAAGAGAGACGATCAGGTTTGAATAGCCGTGCGATTGCAAGGCGCTGATTGCGAGCTTGTTTGAGCCTTCCTGAAGTGCGTAGACCTGAAACCTGTCGGCACGTCCAACAACATAAGACGCCACAGGCCATGCTTTGCCGGTGCGATCATAAAAACTGATAACGGAAACTGTGTTGGGAGCGGTTGGTATCGCGGACACAGCTTGATCAGGCTTTAAGGATAGCCGGATGGCATCGCTCATCAGTC
The DNA here is from genome assembly GCA_018798825.1 of Ochrobactrum sp. BTU1. NCBI lineage: Bacteria > Pseudomonadati > Pseudomonadota > Alphaproteobacteria > Hyphomicrobiales > Brucellaceae > Ochrobactrum > Ochrobactrum sp. BTU1. Next base: position 484,717 of record CP076357.1, read on the forward strand.
GGGGTTGTTCGCCCGATGGTGGCTCGGATGCTGCTTTCTCAATATCATCCACACGCTTGCGATAGTCACGGATCATCTCGGGCGTCATCGGCATCAAGGATTGAACGGCTGCGCCATAGGCGGTTATCACTTCTGGTGACAACGGCTTATCGAGTTCGTCCAGCGACTGCAAAAGCCGGTCTGTGCCGATGATAGGCGGCAACTCGTCTTTCTTGGAGCCGTTCGGACTGGGACGCGCCATGGGTGCTTGTCCGAAGCGGGTCGGATCCTGCTTTGATGAAGCCGGTGGGTCAGACTTGAGGTTTTGTGGTGAAGCTTTCTGCTCCGGCAAAACCGCAACAGGGATATTATGTGTCGATTGCGCAAATGCCGGACCAGCCAGCGGATGTAAAAGTAACAGCGCGGGAAGGATTGCGGTTCTCATTTTATGCTCCTGGAGCTGCATTGAAGTTGGCAACAGCGATGGCACGTGGATATTCGTTGGTCTTCATGCGGGTCAGCGTCATCGTCACCATGAAATTCTGCCCTGTGATCTGACTGGATGACTGATAGGTCACGCGTAAAGGCAGCTGCACGATCCAATTGTAGATGCCCTCAGGGTTCAGCCCTTCCCTGACGATTACCGCTCTTTGTGCAATGGCAGTCGTGTTCAGTCTCTGGTTTTTGACAAGATCGATCTGACCGCTTCGATTGAGGGCATCGACAAACGAGTTCCAACCAACCGGCACCGCAAAATAGGGCTTCATGTCTTCAAATTCGGCCCGATAATTCGAGAAAGAATATGTAAGTGCCCGGGTTGCCGCTTCGGTTGCAAAGCCGGCAATTTCTGCGGGGCTTAAGTATGGCTCGGCCAAGGGAACAAGCCGCGTAATGCTTCCAGACGAATTGGTGGCAAAATAGACGGGCGTGGGCCTTGAGATAGCAAGGAGCGTTGCAGCCATTGCACAAATAGCAGTTGTGGCTGCAAGGCTGATCGCAATAAACGTCATGCGCCGATAAGCAGAACGATAGGTTTCTGCTCTCATCAGTACAGATTCAACACGCCCATAATCGTTACTGCTCATTTTTTCCCCTGCCGTCGGCTTTTCCAGCACTCACAATGGCTTTGATCTTTTCCTCGCTGATCTGACCATAGAAAATCTGGTTACCCTGATCGGTCTTGTAGAGATAGAACGGAACGCTGTTTAAGCGGTTCTTGCGAAACCATTTGACGTTCTTTGTCATGGCCTTGATGACATTCTTGTCCATCTGATTGACGGGTAAGGGTGTGCGCTCCAGCTCACCGTTGAGCATGTCTTCACTGTGCTTGATGAATGTCTCGCCGGGGTTTTTGTCTTGAACAAAACTGACGGCGAGCTGAAACGATAAGGCAGACAGAACCGGTGTCGGAATGATGCGCAATTCAATCTCGCCGCGATCCAAGTACGGCTTCAGCTCAACCAGTGACTTTGCACAAAACGGGCAACGGGGATCGGCCAACATATAGAGGACCGGCGCCCGCTCTTTGAACCTGTTGGCCTGTATCCACATGGAATAGCTATCGGCCTGATCGCGCAGTTCAGCCAGTGTATTAAATGTTGGAACCGATTGCTCATCCATGCCGCTCGCAGCGCGTGCGTCAAAGGTGGCCGTTGTCGATGCTGGTGGTAAGCCACGAATTGTTGGCACAGTCTCCGCTTCTGGCACCGGTGGCTTTGTTGGCGGTACTTTATCGTTCCGCGTTGCAGACCTTGGCTTGAGTGGATCCACTGAAGTGAGTGACGCAAAAATATCTTCCCCTTCCGGACCGAAGATCTTGCCTCGGATCAGCAAGCCCTCCTCCGTCGTAAAAGCGATTTCAGGGCGTTGATCAGGCAACAGAATGGACCAGACTTGCAGACCACCCATTTTGAACAACAGTTTTGTTTTTAAACTCTCTTCGAATAATACCCTATGAGCATAATCAGATATTTGAGTATCAATCTTGTATTCTTTTGTATTTAGTTGAGCATTTGCGTTGCTTCCGTATCCAATAAGTAGAATAATTAATAAGTTAACTCCCAATTTATTGCTCATTATATATATACTCATGTATTATATTGGAATTATCTTTAGATTGATGTATTAAAAATAAATATACAAGTTAAAACTGCCGCATTGATTATTTTTAGAACCGAACGATTTTTTAATCACGATTGAGAGGCAAGCATGAGTGTTGAGTGGGAGAACGGCGACGATAGAGATGGCTTTGCCTTGCAAATGCTTGCGGTTGTCGTCGTCTCAGCAATTAATTCCGCCATTGGCGGTTGGGGCCTGGCCAAGCTGACGCATGGACCCTCCCCCAAAATGGATCGCTCAGAGATAACAGCGCTCCAGCGAAAAACAGCCGCGTTTGAAGACAGTCTGAAACAGCAGGTTTTAGAAACGGCAACGTTACGCCATCAGCTGGCAAACCTCACCAGTGAAAACGGCATCATTGTCCGCCTTGTCGGGCATGTGAAAGCACTCAAAGAGCGTAACCAGCTGCTGACGGAAATCGTCATGCAACAACAGGAGAATGTTGGGAGCAGAACAGGGATTTCAGCAAACGGCCTCACCATGACGGGCGCCGAAGGAGCGGCTTTAAGCGAGCAAAACATCGCTTCACCCACCCGGCTTATGGTGGTCACGCCATCAAAGAATTCGAAAGCTGAACCGGAGAAAACAACATCCACGAAAGAGGCTGTTGAAGAGGGAGAATAATGCATGGAGGGACTTGCCGGACTGATGGAGCGTGCCGCAGCCCTCATGCCACCGTTTCAGTCTTTGGTGGTTGCGATTGTCTATTGTATTGGGCTTTTGTGCGCACTTAATTCTCTGCGTGGCTTTGCGGCTGTCAGTGACCGTAGCCTTTCACCCAGGGGCTGGTCTCAAGCTGGGTGGCAGGGGCCTGCATTTCTCTTCGTGTTGGCGGTGGCGTTTGTTTCGCTCTCGAGTGTCATGTCCGTATTTCTCATGTCAATTTTTGGCATGGATCAGACATACGCTGCCAGTGAAGCTTTTGCTTATGCACCTCAGCTCCTGAAGCCTGCCAATAACGAAATGGGGCGCAAGGTTATTATATCCGTAATAAGAATAATTCAGTTTATCGGATTAATCGCATTCGTACGCGGCATATATATAGCAAATCTATCGGCAATATATCCAAACAGAGGCATGATATCAAAAGGCCTGACACATATTGTCGGCGGGATATTTGCAATGAATTTAGTAGCATTTCTTGAGATTTTAGAAAAGTTTTTACTCAATACCTAGAGGCCATTTTTTATGACGAAAACCCAGGCAATTTTATTGGCAAGCACCGCGACCATTGCCAGCGCACCGGCGGTGGCTGCATCTTCTGGCGGCGTTGGCGACATGGCATCAAACCTGCGCACCGAGGCGGTTGGACCTATCGCGGATCTGATCGGCTCCCTCGCTTTCGTCTTTGGTGTGATTGCAGGGATTATAGGCTTGTGGATGTTATTTCAACACCGCCGCAATCCCCATGACCCAAACAACAGCGTCGGCAAAGCAATTATGTCGTTTTTCGTGGCTGCGGGATTGATTGGCATCCCAAGCTATCTCGGCGTTGGGGTTGCAACCTTCTTTGGCTCCGGAGCCACAACCACATCTGTTGATGGCTCTTTGCGATCGATAAACTGATGGCAATCATACGCGATACACTGAATGGACTTGCTTATCTCCTGAGCGGGTCTGTTTTGCGTAAAACTTTGGAAAGCTACTGCCGTCTTGTCACCGTGACGGGCGACCACGTGCTGGTGGCCGATGACGGCTCGCTTGTCAGTCTATTCCGCCTGGAAGGCTGTCGGTCCATAAAAGGATCGGCAGAACTTTCAGAAGATGTAGCAAAGCTACGTTTGTCACTGGCGTCACAGTTCGGCACACGTGGTTTCACCCTGCAATTCTGGTTTGGTCATCTTCCTGATGTTGGCCTCGCGGAACTTGAGAATATTCTGGCGGGAACCCTCAACATTGCGCGGGGAGCTGAGCTTGATGTTAATGACCTGATCGAAGAGCGCCAAGCCCGTTTGCCCGACAAGCTGAGCGGCGAACGTGCCTATATCGTCTTGTGGTCACGGCCGACAATGCTGTCGCGCGAAGAAAGCCGTACTTCAGCGGCAGTCCTCAATGACGAGATCAAACAGCTTCCGCCCGCAGTAACAGCACAACTCCCCCTACCGGCACTGCCGGCGCTTCTAACCCGGCATGACGCACTTGTTGAATCGCTTTCACGCGAGACTAAACGATGTGATTTTGATGTTGAATTGCTGAATGTTCGTGAAGCACTAGCCGAAATCAAGGGCGTTCTGAACCCGGAGTTTCTCGCTGCTTCAAACGACTGGACGCCAGTTTTGCCTGGAGATTATTTGCGGGCAAAAATGCCCAACACCGATATCGAGCTGCAAGGCAAGGATTTCTCGCATCTCCTATGGCCGTCGCTTACCTCACAAATCATGTCCGAAGACAGCACTCTGCTCAATGACCGCGTGTTTGAATTTGGTAGTAAAATCTATTATGGCTTTGACATTGTTCTTGGTCCCGAACAGGTCGTGAATTTCAACGATCTGATCTCGCGCATTCTTGATCAGCGCCGCAAGATTTCATGGCGGGTCTCGATGCTCGTTGATAGCGGTGGATTTCAAGGGCAAGTTTTCAAAGAGAACTATGTCAACCTGTTGAGCTTTACAGGTCGCATCACCAATGGCCGCATTAAAAAGGCTTTCGAGACGGCACGAGCCAAGGACGGCGATGGTGAAACCGTTGTTCGCTGGCGGGCATCCTTTGCCGCATGGTGTGATCAGGGCGATGAAAAGCAGCTTTTGTCCGATATTGCGACTTTGCGCCAAACCGTACACGGTTGGGGTAATTGCCAGACAGATATGCAGGTTGGCGATCCTGTTGAATGTATCATGTCATCGGCATTGGGTATCAGTGCTGCCTCAACTGCGCCCGCTGCATCAGCTTATCTTTCCGATGTATTTGCGCTGGCTCCATTTGCGCGACCGTCCAGTCCCTGGCGCCGCGGATCGATCCTGTTTCGCACGCATGACGGGAAATTATGGCCGTATAATCCCGGTTCTTCGCGCCAACTTGGTTGGGTTGATATCATCGTGGGTCAGCCCGGCACTGGTAAATCGGTGCTATCAAACTCAATGAACCTGTCGATTGCACTGTCGCCGCAAGTCGGGCGTTCAAAAACCGGCACATCCTTGCTGCCCCGTATATCGATCATCGACATTGGACCATCGAGTGAGGGGTTCATCAATCTGCTCAAAGAAGCTCTGCCGCCTTCGCGTCGTCACGAGGTTATGCATCTCCGCCTGCAAAACCGTGAGCAATATGCAGTCAATCCGTTTGATCTCCAATTGGGCATGCGCAAACCATTTGCCTATGAACTGGAATATCTGGTCAACCTCATTTGTCTTTGTTGCACGCCAGATAACCGGGAGAGCCCATATGATGGCATCAGTGCTTTGGCGCGGGCAGCCATTCTGGAGGCTTACGAATATTATTCCGATAAAATCGCACCAAAGCGCTATGCAGCAACGGATAGTGTGGATGTTGATACGGCGCTTAAAAATCTTGGCTTTGAATTAGACAGTGCGACCACCTGGTATGAAGTGGTGGACTTCCTGTTTCGGAACGGCAAATATCACGAAGCCACACTCGCGCAACGATTTGCCGTTCCGGTACTGGCCGATCTCGTCAGCATGTCCAACAGGGAAACGGTCAAGGAACCGTTTCGTGAAATGCATGTGGAATCGACCGGTGAAACGGTTGTTGTTGCATTCCAACGCATGATTACAGCGGCGTGCCGCGATTTTCCGCTGCTTGCCTACCCGACCCGTTTCAGCGTGGCGGGTGCGCGTATTATTGCCTTTGATCTGGAAGCGGTTGCCACCAATTCGGGCGCTCACGCACATCGGCAATCGGCAGTCATGTACATGCTGGCCCGCCACACCATCACAACCGATTTCTGGCTGCATGATGATGACCTGAAGGATGACAGCATCCCGCCAAATATTCGCGCCTATCACGCACAGCGCGTGAGCGATAACAAGCAGATGCATAAGCGTCTGGCCTATGATGAGTATCATAGGACGGGAGGGCTGACCTTTTTTCGTAAGCAAAATCAGAATGATGCTCGTGTGGGACGCAAAACCGGTGTTCAGCAGGTCTATGCATCGCAGCTCATTGAGGATTTTGACAAGGAAGTTCAGGAGCTCGCGAATAATTTCTTCTTCTGCAATGTGCCAACTGAAAGTAGCATTCAAGCGCTCGGCAAGACCTACAACCTTTCGGAAACGGTCAAAAATGTATTGCGTGGCCTGAATGGCCCGATCTCGGGCCAAGGTGCGCCATTTGTTGCGATGATGAAGCTCAAAACGGGGCGCTACATTCAGTCTCTCGTCAATGATATCGGCCCGATTGAGAATTGGGCCCTCTCCACCACGCAAGATGACACCGCTCTCCGCGCGCTTCTCTACGAAACCTTTGGCCCAAAAATGGCACGCCGCGTTCTCGCAAAACGCTTTCCGACCGGAACCGCTACTGAACTCCTTGAAACGCGCAAAGCCGAAATGGAAGCGCGGGGGCAGACTGTAGATGACCGCGCCAAAGACAACATTATCCGAACGATTGCCGACGAAATCATAAGAGGGTTCCGTGATGTTTAAGACGATATTTTCAATTGCAATTGGTTTGACGCTTGTGCTGGTGGGAATGACGCCAGGTCAGGCAGACACGCCAAAAAAAGCAGGAAATGAGCAGCAGTTTCTTCAATATCAGCCCGATCTGACGATCAAATTTGATGGCTCGGACCCACAAGCAACCTCGGTCGCCCGGAAAATGTACGGACACCAGTTTAGATATGTGGAAGCAAAGCGGCTGTGGCTGAAAGAGCCAGATGCGGGCTTTGAGCAAATGGTCCTGAAGCTTTCAACGGAAAAAAGCTGCACGGATGATTGCCTTTATGCTGTTTTGTTTCACGACGACAAGCAATGGCTGGAACTATGGCGCGGCAAAGCGAAGAACCTTCAGTTTGGCCCGGTTGGAGATAATGGGCTTCGCGGCATCTATGACGGAACCCGTATGTGGAAATGGACGGGTGATGAATACTGGCCTCAGCTTGCCGAAACTAAATTCGACTTTCGTCCGATTAAACCCGTCGAGAAAGCAGCTGTCGATAAAGACCTCGCAAGAAAATCCGACGATAGACGCAGCGACACAAAATACTCTGTGCTTGACCTTCCGCTTAACGATGGAAACGGAGCAATCATATCAATCAGTAGCTTATATTATTGCGGTCAAACACTCTGCACAGTGTTTGTTCTCGACGAAAGGGCGAAAATCCTTGCAAAATACGGCTCGATGGAAGGTCAAGCTGGCGCTTCCTCTCTTCGCGACGCCAACAATAATCCATTAGTTGAAACTGTGAGCTTCAACGGGCTCAACCTTTATAAAATTGGCTCTGATACCCCTGCCTATGAAATTGCGGCACAAAAGCCCACAATTGCAGGGAAGAAGCGCAAATGAACCTACGCGCAATTTCCCTCCCCACTATCATAACCCTTCCCTTATGCGTGACAGCTGTTTCAGCACTTGCTGATTACAATCAGGATGTCGCGAAATTCGAAGGCGGGGACTCCTACTCTGTGATGAACAGTAATGCATCCTCTGCACTCGGCAAATATCAGATCACCGCTGGCACGTGGGAGAACCTCGGATATCTCACCTATAACGGTAGCGGTAGCAAATCTGATTATTCGAACTATTCCTTCACGGATAAGGCCAAGAATTCGGGCGTGAGTTCGCTCAGTGATCTTAGGAACTCCTCGGCAGGTGCTGCTTTACAGGATAGAGCCAATCAGGAATTGGCATCAAGCAACTGGGCCACCATGAGCGATCAGACGCGTGGGTTGGTCGGGCAGACTGTCAATGGTGTGGTGATGAGCCAGGATGGCTTACTGCAAGCGGCGCACTTTTTAGGTGCCCAGGGCCTCAACGACTGGGTAGCTAGCGGTTTTGACCCAAGGGTATTGCCGCCAGCGTATTTGAAGGCCAATGGCTTCAAATCCTATGAGGAATTACAAGCCTATCTGATGAACCGCATAGCAGGTGGGGCCGGCAATAGCGGACTAGCCGGTGGTCAGGGGACAGGTGGCGCCCCGATGTATCCGGATACTGCCGGTTTCCCTGGCATCGGCAGTGTGCGGCCTGTTCTCATACAAGAAAGACCGCCGTTTCAAGGTGAGAAAGGGACATTATGATGCGAAACTTACTTTGCAGCATGATGGTACTTGCGGCCTGCGTTCAGGCCAGTGCCGACCCGATGGACAGCCTGTTTGCCAATTCCGGCGAAGCTTGCCTTCCTGCCGTGAAGGTCAATCTTAAAGATGCTATCCGCAATGGTATTGAAGGTGAAGTAAAGCGGCGCGAACAAGCTTTAAAGATGCCCGCACCATTGGCGGGTTTAAGCTGTCTGGACAGTCTGATGGATGTCAATCTCGATACAGCCATCCAACTACCAAGCCTCAATAGCTTGTTCAACGGGGCGCTGTCAGACGCACAAAACCAAGTCTGTTCAATGGCGCGAGATCAAATCGAAAAAGTTACAGAACCGCTTCAGAATGCCTTTAGCATCCCGCCGATCCACGGATTAAATCTACCCGGTACTGGCGCAAATGGCGGACCTGATATCGATTTCGGTGTCAGTAACGGAGCTATAGGCCGATTCGGCGCCGAGATTGTGAACACTGGCCCTCGTGAGAACGCCCAAACCATAATGGACGAACTATATCGCGGTCTTTACGGAGGAGCGATGTGATGAAGAAGCGCAACTCTTATATGGCCGTATCACTGTTCTCTATTTTGGCAGGAACCAGTGCAGCCTCTGCAGCCTGCGACTGCCGAAGCATCCGCAACATCGTCAATGATGGCGTTGAACGTGTCAATGAGCATACAACCGATGTCGGCAAGTCGATTTCTAAGACCATCCTTGATGGCGTTGCGCAGTTAAGCGCCTATTCAAGGCGCTCGACCGAAGCGCAGAAGCGCATCACGGAAGCCGCTCAGGTTAATGACGTGACCCGCGAAAAGCAGATTGCACGTGGACTGGCAGAGAGTGGCCGCTATGATCCCGCTCCATCTGCCTGCGCCGATCTTTCGGGGATCTTCAGTATTGGTAAAGCTGGCGGCGGCATGGGGCTGAGCGGCAAAGACATTACCAATGCCTCAAGAAACTGGTCCTACGGCAATGAAGATATCGGCGCACCCGTTGCACAAGGTGGTCTGGCCGTTGCCAACGCGATCATTACCGACCGTGACCGATTTAAGGGCACTGGCGGCTTTGCCGATCCGACTTCAGACGCACGTCTGATCACCGATGCGATAACCCTTGATACAACCAAAAAGGAAATCGCAGGCGCACAGATCCGCCTCGTTAACAATATTGTCGACCCAGTACCGGCAAAGCCGATCACAGCGCTTGAGGCAAAGTCCCCTGCTGGTAAAGCGCAGATTGCGGCGCGTCAGGTTGATGCCAGTAGACGTTCAGCCGCACACGCAATCATGAGCTACCTCGGTGATCTGGTCACACCAACCGGCAGCTCAGAACTCGCGGCCTGGGCGAAAAAGGCCGCACCCCAAGGCTATCCCTATGCGATTGGAGATCAGGTCTCGCAGCTACAAGCCATGGATATTTTTGTCCGTTCGCGTTTTTCCAACGCGAGATGGCATGAACAGATTGCCCAGATGTCACCAGATGCCATTCAACGTGAACAATTGCTGGCAACAGCCCTGACCCAGCAAATTGAATGGATGCGGTTTGATCTAGAACGACGCAACGCAGTCGCGCTTGCAGCCCTCCTCTCTTCCACCCTCGACGATCGCGATACCCAAGCTACCAGCATTCCGATTGCTCCGGGATCAGGCGGCACTTGAGTTCATGCAAGCGATGCTGGAGAGGGAAATTTATATGCAGGATAATGCCAGTAAGCGACGATTTGGATCTATCCGCAGCTATTTATCATGGCGCGGAAAAACATACCGGGACATCGGGCGCGGATCTCGATTTGGATTAGAAGCAAGCGCCGGAGGTTTAAATGCATTTCGTCTGCTCAATCGCGCTCAACAGGGCAGTTTTACGTTTCAGGACAAAGACGGCGGATATGAGCGATTCTGGCGGCTTGTCGGCACATTAGGTGAGGATGCGGTACAGCGCGCACTCTATAAGTGGGATCGTGAAGCCATTATATTTCTGATGGCATCTGCGATTTTTATGGCGCTCATTCCCGCATTTTATTTCTTTTTCCACCTCACACCGACTGGCTTATTCAGCCTCCTGTTCCTGGCTATCGCATTTATCATTCTGGGATGTCGTGCTTCGTACCGGGCATGGCAACTGAGACAACGGCGAATGGGATCTCTGCGCGATTTCCTCTTTGGTCAGGATCTTGGGACAACCGAAATCAGAGGGGTTGGCGATGATTAAGCGTCTCTTGGGCTTGTCAGCTTTCTTTGCCACGATGGCCGTTTCCAGGGCTCATGCTGCCTCCGAGATCAATGTTGTCGACATTATCAGCGGTAAAGGCGATACGCGCACAAACTCCTATTTGAACATGATTTTTGGCCCCCTGTTCGATGGGCCAAACAAGGAAACACTGATTTCCGCTCTCATATTCAATTTTAACGTGCTGTTCTTCTCCATCGGCCTTGTCATCTTCCTCTATAATATTGTGACTGCCACCGTTGATACGGCCAACGAAGGAGAGGTTCTGGGAAGCCGATATTCGACCGCTTGGGTTCCGATCCGCATTGTCCTTGCAGCAGCAGCGCTCGCTCCTGTCATGCCAGGCGGTTATAATTCTGCACAGTATATTTCTGCCTACGCCGTAAACGTCGGTACCGCCGCCGCAACCTTCTTTTGGGATCAGACGGCAGACATAATCGTAGAGCAGAAAATTCCGGTTTTAGCAGCCGAAACGGATGGGCCGGATGGTCAGTTCCTGCAATCCCTGTTTCGTATGGAACTCTGCCGCGCCGTCTATAATCTGGAAGTCGCCAAGGGCGGTAACAACATGGATGGTGTTGCAAGGCACTGGGTTCTCCAATCCGGTGTCCACGTTCTTGATTACAGCCTGCCGACACAAGCTGGTGCCTGCGGAAAGATTACGCTGCCGACCGAGACTGTCGGCTTTCGTCGCATCGCCGAAACCGCTCAAACAGGTAAAGACGATCTCAACAAGAGCTCCAGTGACAAGTTCAATGATTTCCTTACTGATATGCAGAAGAACGTAGACATGATGGCCGATGAATTTGCGCCCGTAGCCGATCTTCTGGCGCAAACCGTTTCCAAGCGACAGCCCCTACCCCCTTATCGCAACCTTGCTCTTGACATGAAGAAATGGCGCGAAGCTCAAAGCCAACTGCTGCGCAGGTTCATCGGCACAGATCGTCTCAATCAAGTCGCAAAAACAACCTTCAATCAGACTGAGGACATAACCGTCATAACTCCTGGCGCAAGCACGGATCAAAAACTCTCAATCAACGTGAAGAACGGTGGCTGGTCACAGGCGGGCTTTTATTATCAGCTGATATCGCGCATGTCGTCCGACGCCAATGCGGTCGGTTCAATGATGCCAAGCGTTACGCCAGGCGGCGCTATTGGTGGAGCGGCCAATCCGCATGGTCCTGTCGTCAATGCCGTGGCGTCTCAATATGCGGCTCAGAATAGTTACTGGTTCGGCTCTGCCGAAGGTGATGCCAAGAAATTCCTCAACCAAATTACCGCGACTTACAATGGCACGGTAGACTGGTGGAATGAATCCGTCACGCGCAGCGGTATCAGAGCCTTCACCAATGAGCGTCTGGCGTTTGCCGACAATGGCGGCGATTTGGCCAATATCCTGCCTCCATCAGGTGGCCTGTTGGAGAGCATCGCGCTTTTCGCACCAAACTCATCTGTCTTAGATCCCATGAATGCCATCGTACTACTCGGCATTCAATTGACGACACTTGCAGCGGTCACAACGGCAGCAGTTGTGTTCTTCGGTGCTATGCCGTTTGTGGGCGGTGCTGCCACTACGCTCGGGACAATTATTGGACCAGCCCTGCTGGCGTTGATGGCTTTGGGGAGCACAATGTCGTTTGTTCTGCCGCTGATGCCGTCCATCATTTGGGTTCTGGCAATCATGTCGTTTATTATTCTTATTATAGAGGCCATTTTTGCAGCGCCACTTTGGGCCATCGCACATCTGTCTATGGGCGGACATGGCTTTGTCGGTTCTCACGCCCGCAAGGGTTATGTCCTGCTTCTTTCCCTGCTGCTGACACCCACGCTGATGATCTTCGGACTATTAGCTGGGATGATTGTCTTTCGGATTGCTGGAAATGTGCTCAATGCCGGCATGTATTACGCTCTGACATCCTCGCAATCCCTCGTCGCAGATAGCTGGGCTAGCTTCGGTTGGTATGCAGGAATTCTGGTCGTCGGCATTTTTATGGCTTTTGTCTACATAGCCATTATTGAATTATCGTTTTCTCTGATCGCGGGATTTCCAGGTCGTGTATTCCGATGGTTTGATGAAATCGGCGATCAGCTCGACAGCCAGTCATCCTTGCGAGCCGGGTTAGGTGCCGCTGCGCAGTTTAAAGGAACAAATTTTGGTGTCTCGAGTACGACGATTGGTGCAATCGGCTGGAACCAACGTCGGTTGAATGCGAACAAAGGTAAGGAAAATTCGGACAGCGATAAATCGCCCTGAACTAAGGCAGACGTGCTTTTGGCGCGCTAGTCAAATGGCAAGCAATACTTACGAACCCACATTCCACATAGGAACATAATGGGAATAACCAGAAACATGACAATCTTGAGCCAGGTCATCGTACCCGTATCATCCAAGAGAATTCGCATTGGTCCAATTCCCATCGAGAGCCCAAAGACTAAAAGCAAGCCAATACCGGGTATCATGAATACAAATGCTATTGGCACGAAGATCAAAAATCGTACTGCCTTTTCCGTTTTTGATATCGGGCCATATGCCTCACGATCAAAGACTGGCTTAAGATATTTTGGAAACATAGCAATTCATCCCGGAACAGGTTTGGTTAGCATATCCCTCAATATATCATTTTAACTTTTGTCTCGGTCAGCCCAACATCTTGCCCAAAAGACCGTCCGTCCGCCTTTCGTAAAAAGCCGATCCCAAATGTTCGCGCGCGGTTGCTTCCGTCAGAAGCCCTTGTCTGATCTTGATATCAATGCTTTGGGGGAGTGACCGGGCAATAAGCCTGTTAACTTTTGTCTCGGTCAGCCCAACATCTTGCCCAAAAGACCGTCCGTCCGCCTTTCGTAAAAAGCCGATCCCAAATGTTCGCGCGCGGTTGCTTCCGTCAGAAGCCCTTGTCTGATCTTGATATCAATGCTTTGGGGGAGTGACCGGGCAATAAGCCTGCCATCGTTCTTTGCGTCTTTAAAAACGTCGCTTGCAACCTTGGTCCAGTTATCAAACGGTGCTGAGGCAAAGCGATCGCGCACGGCATCCGTGAAGATCATGAATTCGCGAATGGCAAAGCGACCGCTGTAATCGGGCGTCGGCACCAGATGCTGTGCCACCACGACTTTCAGCGATGTGATGAGATCATAAGCGCGGCTTGCTTGTTCATCCGCTGGAAACTCCAGTACCATGCGCCGCAAAGCTTCGGCGACAGACCCTGCATGGGTCGTCGTGTTGACGATATGCCCCTGCACTGAGGCCGCAAGACAGCCTGACATCGATTCATAATCACGGGACTCACCGACATTGATGATTTGCGGCGCACGACGCAAAGAGGCCCAAATTGCCTTGCCGAAGGTTGCGAAATTCCGTCCTTCGCCGATTTCCGACTGCGCAATGAAGGCTGGTGAAGCGAGATTGTTCTCCAGGACATCACGGAACGTATATTCAATCGGTGCCTGATAATCGATAATCTTGCGTGGGTTCTGCCTGTTCTCAAGATGCGAACGTGTAATCGCTGCCATCGTGGATGACTTCCCATGCCCGGTGCCGCCCACAATGGCGATCAACCCACTTTTGGGATTAAGATAATCGCGTATCTCGTCTTCAAGCTTCACGCTATCCAATGTCGGTGTTTTTAACGGCAATGAACGGATAGAGAGTTCGAAACCATCTGCACCATTAACCGAAATACCGGTGGCGTTAATGCGATAACGGCGTCTGGACGCGCGATTAATGCCGATCTCATAGGCAAAATCCAGCGCTCGACCTTGGCGGATAATGCCTGCTGCGTCCGCTGAACGCCACAGAGCCGACAGGATCATGTCGACTTCCGACGTGTGTAAACTACGCAATGAGCCGTAATACTGGCGGCCGTTGATCTGAACATGGATGCGGCTCTCCGACATAATGGAGAAGTCAGACGCGCCTCGATGGGACGCGGCTGCAAAAAGGTGGTCGATAAGCTCGCTATTGTTATCAAAACGCTGAGGTTCATGCAGCAGCAGCGGCACAAACGTGCCGCGGGGATCGTAAGGCTCGTGCGAAATTTTGCTCAAGTCGATCATTAGGTCTGCCTATTTATCGACGCGGCGCGTGACCGGTTTCCATTTTTTTGGATTGGTCACAAAGGTTGCGTCGTTTTCGATGCGAACCCTCCGCTGACCAATGAACAGTTCTGCACGCGTTCCTTTGGAACGTACTTCACTGGAAGAAATCAGCAGTGACTTGATCAGACCAGCCTCGACCAGACGGCGGTATTCGATCATACCGGCATAGTCGCGCCGCAACAGATTGAGATTGATCTGCAGCGCTTCATCTGCCTGCGAACGGCCTTCCTTCCACCCCTCGACCATATACTTGTCCCAGATGGCGCGCTCTTGCTTACCGACCGGCAGAAACTGCTCATCAGGTTCGGCCGCCTTATCAAGCGGCATCACCAGATAATCGCGCCATGTCGGAACGATGCCGACAATCCGGCCCGGCTTTTCGATACGATAATATTCGTCCGCCGCCACACTCTCACGCCCACTCTTGGTAATGGTCAGCGCTTCACTCGCTCTGGTAACAACAGGCGGCACCACAAATCCAGCTTCTTTAGGGGCGGCATAGACGATTGCGTTGAAATTGAATTCTTCAGATAATTCCGGCGACTTCTTTTCAAGCTCCGCCATGATTTCATAAACGCGGCGCTCGTAACCAGCCTGTGCCGCATAGGATATCGCCGCATCGCGCAGGATCTCGGATCTTGCTTTTGCAACACCGGCACCGCTGCCGGCATTGCGGGTCCGCTTGGCAAACTGTTCAAAGGTTGAAGGCACATAGGATGCACCGGTCAATCGGTCAGGTCCGCCGATCAGAAGCGTTGGTGGCTCAATATCCCGCTTGGTTGTCGTGCAACCGGCCAAACCAAGGGAAAGAAAAACAACAGGGAGAGAAAGGCGCATTTACAGCCTCGCATCGTCAATATGTGGAATTGGGCTTTTCTCCGGTCGCTTGTAACGAACCGTCATGCTCTTGTGAGCTGGATCGATGGTCAACCGAACCAAGCCCTGTGATTGCAAAAGCCCTTCCTCTAAAATCGCATAGGCCGTGTCGCTTGACCGGTTGACCGAGACAAGAACAGGTGCACCAGGGCGCTCCCCATATTTGCGAACACTGTAACCGATCTCAGCGGCAGTGTTTCGAATCAGATCCTCAATGGGTCCCTGAAAGCTGGCACGCATTGGCATGAACAAAGAGGTGTCGGATTGAGCCGATTCAATCATCCTGATCACACCAGTCGGCCGATGATTAAAGTCCGACTTTTCCAGATAAACGAAATTCTTTTCTTCTTTTATAGTATCAGTTTTTTGATCAATAATGGGACTTATCGGCTTTGTATCCATAACGGGTTTGTTGGTGCATCCGGTCAGTAATACAATTCCGGCAATAAAAATATAACGCATAAATATACTCCTGAAATGGAGCAAATTAAGCATAAAATCCAATGGTTTACAATGTTCTTAAACTTCAATTATTAGGGGGTAATTTCATGCCCGTCATCGCATGACTGACTCATACTTTCCGTCTGATTGATTGCTCGCAAATACCACCTTGCCCGACTATCGCTGGCCTGAACCTGCGCGACTGGGTGGGCACATGCTCCGCCACAACAGGATCAGGAGTTGTTAGGACGCGGTCAGACCGATTTAATCGAGGTCGAGCGGAATTTCTGCCTCAGTTCGGAGTGGATACCAGGCGCCGGAGATACCATGACAAGACGAACGCGCCGGGACCTCGGCCCGGCTTTCAAGGGGAAGGGTGGGGCTGGCCGCGATCCGAGGTGAGCAGACGCCAGTGGAGTTGCCCAGCAGTTAGCTGTGCACGCCAACCAGATCAATAGCTGCGCATCGAGATCATCAGAAAGCCTGCCATCCGATTATATGTGGGTTTGAGGATTAGTTTTCACGAGGCCGCTAGAGGGCGAAACCTTTAGCTGATAGATCAAAGTACTAGTGAATACTCCAACAACCGATAAAGCGACAGCGTTTTGACCGATAAACCGAAGCCAGACTCTAATCCAGACCGAATTGGCGGCGGAGGCGCTGCCACGACTGCAGGAATCCGTTTCCAGCAACAGCTCGGCGCTTTGATTGCCTCCTGGATCCTCGCGGGTGATCGTTTTGATCCCGCTTTCGAACTGGGTGCTGCGCGCCCACTCTGGGTTCGGTTTGAGACAGAGGCGCCCGTAGACGATCTTCTGATGGAGACGAGTGAAGGTGGGTTCGTCGCGATCCAGGCCAAGACAACTGCACGTCTTTCAAGCGATCCAGAATCACCGTTTGGGAAAACAGTTCGGCAGTTCGTTCGGCATTGGTATGAAGCCAATCGCGGTAATGGCTCGAGGCGCTGGAACCGGTCGCTCGATCCCAAGATCGATCGGCTCGTCCTCGCCGTCGGTCCCGACGCCTCGCGTGAACTGCGCCTCACCTTACCTGAAGCATTGGCCATTTCAGCACAAGCCGGTGGCGGAGAGCTCAATCAGGCGCAAGGCGAGGCTTTGGCAAAGTTTCGGGAAGTGGTGGAAGAGGCCTGGACGCGAACCTCGTCTGATACGATGGATCCGAAATTGTGGACTGATCTTACGAAGATTGTTCGCATCTACGTTTTCGATAGTATTCAAGGTCAAGCGCTTGCTGGCAGCGCACTTGTCAGGGCGTTTGGAGGCACTGCCGACACAGTATCCGCCTTTGCCATTCTCTCTGACGTCTGCGAGGGTATGATGCGCAGTCGAGGTGGTGGCGACGAGGCCGCCCTACGCCAGCAGCTGGCGGCCCGCGGCGTCCGGTTGCCGGCGTCGAGGCAGTTTGCTGACGACATAGACGCTCTGAAGAGGCACTCGCACGAGGTATCCGAGGCGCTAGCGCGCTACGAAAAAATCGAAGTTGCCGGTGGAAAGCCACTGACGATCACGCGCGATTGTCAGTTGGCGGTAGAGCAGGCAGCAGAATCTGGGTCATTTCTCATCATTGGAGAACCCGGCGCCGGAAAAAGTGGGGTGATCAGCCTTACTGCCAAATCACTTATGGAAAAGGGCGCCGATGTTCTGCAGCTAGCGGTCGATCGATATTCAGTCGAGAGCCTCGAAGGTTTGCAATCTGAACTGGGTTTGCAGCACCCGCTTCTTGATGTCCTAAAGGCTTGGGATGGAAGCGGCTCTGGCTATCTCATGATTGACGCCTTAGACGCTACGCGTGGTAGTCCAGGCGAAAGCGTCTTCCGGCTACTAATTGAGCGTGTGCTTTCGCTCAAGGGGCGATGGACCGTTATCGCCTCCATACGAAGTTTTGACCTTCGTATGGGGCATCAGTATCGCGAATTGTTCAAGGGAGCGCCACCCGTATCATCCCTCTCGGATGCTGAGTTTTTGAACGTCAGGCATCTGGTTGTTCCGGTGTGGCAAGATAATGAGCTCGACCAACTCCTTGCAGGTTCTCAGCCACTGAAGGCTTACCTCCAGGGCTCCGATCAGAGGCTCAAGGATCTGATCCGCATTCCTTTCAATACCCGGATGGTCAGTGAATTGCTTACTGCAGGCCATGCCGAGACCCTTAGGTCAATCAAATCGCAGTCAGAACTGCTAAAGTTGTATTGGGAGCGCCGAGTTGAAGATCTGGGACTGGGAGCCCAAGTCTGCCTCACAACTGTCGTCGGCTACATGATAAGGGAAAGAACGCTGCGAGCGCCAATAGCTTCGGCGGCTTTTGATCATCCTCGCGCGCTCGAAAGCCTCTGCAGCAAGGGTGTACTTGTTGTCGATAACCGCCGTCGCTGGGTGCAGTTCCGGCATCATCTGTTGTTCGACTATGCGGCTGCCCGCTTGTACCTCGATTACGATGCTATTAAGGCCGGGCGGCTTTATTTTCCGAAAGCTGACGCCCTAGGTCTCATAATCGCACCAGCCGTCGGCTTTGTTCTTCACGAAATCTGGGAGGACGATGCAAGTCGCACCGAATTCTGGTCTGCTGTCTGGACGCTCCTTTGCGATACGGAGGCGGATCCCGTCATTCGCATAATGGCCAGCAGGCTCGGAGCCGAACTCCCGACAGATCCTGAGGATTGTAGTGCTCTGGCTCGAACTGCGGTTGAAGGCGGCGCATCAGCAGCGAAGGGGCTCTCGCAAATCGTTGGAGCATTTGCGGTCCGGATTGAAGATGGGGGGGTATTTTCGGTTGAGCCATGGGTGCGTCTCGCGCAACATCTGGCAGACGGGCCCGCCGATGTGTGGCGGTCCGTGGCCGGCTTGCTCGATCATCTTCTGAAGGTGGTCAAGGTAGAAGGCCTGCGGCTCATTCTCGGTGAGACCGCGCGAAAGTTGCTGCAATTCGGATTCGAGCAGGCTGACGATGCCATCGTTCGGTGGGGCCTTGAATTCGTCATCGACACCTTCGAGACCAATTTGCCTGCTTCGCGAGAGCTAGTCTCACGGCTTTTCGACAAGGATCGTCTAGCCAGGGTTGGCCATGATGAAATTCCAGCAGTGTGCTATAAGATTGAAAAGATCGGCAACGTCGATCCAGAATTCGCGACTGAGATTTACCGGGTCGTTTTTGGCTACGAGATCGTCGACGATCACAAAACCAGTATTGGCAACAGCCGGATCTTGCCTCTGATCTCTTCTGCACGACAAGATTACGAGTTGGCCCATTGGTCACTTGGGGAGTATTTTCCGAAGTTTCTTGAGAGACACCCCCGCGAGGCGACTTCCGCTCTGATTAATGCCGTGGATGGCCATGTTTCCAGAAAAAGACATCATGATAGCCATCTGACCGACGAAACTGTCATGATCAGCGGACGGCAAATCAGGGTGCGCGAAGATTACAGCCACATCTGGGCTAATGATCCTGACAGGGATTCGCATGACGGCGCGGAAAGACTGATCTGGCAATTCCGAAAGCATCTGCGAGCCACGTCCGATTCGAACGCTTTGCTGCTATTCGAATGCTTGGTCGGGGGGGCAAGCTGGGCAGTGATCTGGTCTCGCGTTTTCCTTTGCGCTGCCGAGCGCAAAGGAAACTTACTGTCTGCCGTTTGGCCTTTGGCCGCGACCAAGATTTTTCTTTTGCTCCCCGACACTCAGAAAGATGCCATCGATGCTGTGTTAGCTGGGATTTCGTTGCGCTCGGAGACGGAACGCCGAACCTTTGAAATGGCGGCGTTGGCGTTCAACTTCGACGAATATCTCAAGCCGAGCGAGACGCGGCGGGGCTTTCTCCTGCGTTTGTTCGGTCGCATGGGCCGTGAATCTCTGGTGACCGATAAAGCAAGGAAGTTTTTGGACGAGAACCAGGCTGAGCCCGTCCCTGACAACGACCGACGTTATAAAATCACCGTTCGCAGCCAAGAGTTTGGAGATTTTGACCACATCCCAGAGATCGATCGAGACGCCGAGGAAAATGGGCCGTTGATGGCGGCAACCAGTGCGGTCAAGGTCCGGTTACGCAAGAGCGGTGATTCCGGCAGTTCGTCGGAGCTTGGGATCGAGGACTGGTTTCAGTTGCTGGATAAGCTCAGATCCAACCTCGCTGTACCCGGCGTTAGTTCTTCGCTCAAGCGATCCGCGGAAGGTGTCCTCGGACAAGCCTGCAGTGAGCTTGTCTCGCGCCGTCTTCTCGGTTCGACCAGTGAGCCACTATCACCGGAAAATGACGACGCGTTTGTTGCGCTGCTCGAGCTTGCGGCTAGATCTGAAAGCCCAATGGTTTATCCTGATACGGAAGCCAAATTCGAGACTTCGCAGTCCTGGGGCTCGCCCGCGGCGCGGGTTGAAGCCGCAGATGCGGTATGGGACTTATTCTTCCAGAGACCGGATCTCTACCCCAGACTCATCCGTGCCGCTGAGACGCTCACAGCGGATCCACATCCCGCCGTTAGAATGAATGCCCTCTTGCGTGTCCGAAGCATCTGGTCCCTGGACAGCGACAAATTTTGGTCAATCATGGGCGTTAGACTTGAGAGAGAGACCAACATAGCCGTGATCACGCACGTTCTGGGCCATTGGGGCGCATCGATGGTGCACAGCGACCAAGACCGTTCATTGGCACCGCTGAGACGCCTCGCAGAGCGCGAAACGCCCGGGAGCAAGCGAGAGCAGCGCCTTCTGATTGTCATCGTTCCGCTGTTCGCGATCCTATGGGTTCGACATGCCCGCGAGGATGTTCGGGAACTGCTCGACAGATGGCTAGGCAGACCATGGGAGCATACCGAAGTTATCAAGGCGGTTCTTTTTTCGCTTCGCCCAGCTCTCATTTCAGGGATCAACGCAGATGGAGCGGACGCACGCAACATCCGCAAGCGCGCACGGCATATTCTAGAAACAGTCGTCCGGGCAGCCCAGGGTCAGCTGGCCGGATCGAACGCTTCAGCCAAATCCATAGACATTAAACGGAGCTGCATTCAGTTACTCGATGCCGCCGGAAGTCAGCTTTATTTCGCGTTGAACGGCGAGACGAAGGAGAAGGCGAACAAGGAGCCAGAAAGCAAACTGCTTCTTAGGGTCTTCGAGGATGAATATTCGCAGTTAATAAGTGAAATTGGTGCGAATGCAGACCCGCACACCATCTACTATCTGCTGCAGCTCGTCGAAAAGCTGGTTCCGGCCGTGCCCGAGGCCTCTTTCGCAATGATGATTGATCTGCTGCGATCCGGAAAAACGTTTGGCTATCAGTTCGAGTCCCTGGGCGTCAGTCTGGTCGTGCGCATGCTTGGTGTCTTTCTTGCTGACCATAAAATGATCTTCACCGATCGCCCAGAACGCCGCCGCGAGCTGGTCGAATGCCTAGAAATTTTTTTGCAGGCTGGCTGGCCAGAGGCGCGCAGGCTGATTTATCGGCTGCCGGAGTTGCTTCAGTGAATCCTTGGAGTGACGCAAACGACTTTAAACTTGGCCTTCAGGCTTTGCTCGCAAAGGTCGATCGAGAACTTGAGAAGGCGGACCGAGACCCATTCAGTGATCCCGATCCTGACCGGTTACCTCATGAGCACGACACGCGTCTGCTGTTCATTGATGAATTGCTGACGCTTCTTGGTTGGAACCGCGGCATTGATGGCAATGTGCGTGAAGAGGTTCGTCTCAAAGGCGAAACCACCAAATTCATGGATTATGTTGGTATTAGTGGGCTTAACAACAAAGCTCATTTGCTGGTTGAGGCCAAGGCGTGGGGCAAACCTAGCATTTCTGCCCGCCATCCCGGTGAAACAACGGATCCAATTGCGCTTGTAGTGAGCGGCGTTAATCACATCCGAATTGATGGCCATGAGAAGGATTCCCCCGTTCATCCCGAGTGGGATGCCCATCTCCGTCAGGTGGCGGGATACGTTCGGACGCTTAAAGAGAAATATGATCGTCATTTGCCACGTGCGGTCTTGCTCAGCGGCGAATGGATGGTCGTGTTCATCAAGCCGGTCGAAACTTTTCTAGAAAAAGCTGTTCCCGAAGACATCCTGTTTCTCCGGCGCGCTGATTTCTTCGACTGCAGCTCGGATATTTACAATCACCTTCACAGGGCGAAGGTTACTGGAGAGGCCCCAATCCCCCTGCGACCGGCGCAGCTGCACAACTATGTCGGGTTGGATGACGTGCAAGGGGTTTTTCGCGGCGTTCACGCAGTAGTGGAGAGGACAGGAAGCAGCCTTTTCGGTCTGGAGCCCCGCTTGAGAATTTATCCTGTTCTTTATATCGTCCGGTTGGACGATACCGTTTTGACTGTGATGAATGGAAGGGATTCATCTTATCTAGAAGACGGTCTGGATATTGATGGCAAATCTCGGGTGGAGACGCATCTCGAAGAAATCACAAGTGCAACTGGCGCCCTTCTAGAACAGTGCGCGCTTGAACTTGATGGTCGGCTTGCAATATCTGACATTGCAAGTTTTCCTGGATTCGCGGCCAACGAGCTCGGGCGTAAACTGTTGCGCGAATTGCCAGATCCGGACGAATGGTTGGCAGCGACGGGTATAGCCGAACATTTTGTTTTGCGTGAACCTCGTATTAAGGACTGCCGTTTTCATTGCTGGAGCCAGTGCGAAGCTGACAAAGCAGTGACCGGTGCGGTCAACATGCGGGGGATCTCCCCAACCCACTTCTTCACAGACGGCCAACCGCATCACTGCGCTCATCAGGTCATTTTAGATCGCCGCGAAAAAAGATGCCAAGTTGGCGCCATCGACTCCCGAATTTGCTGTCAGGCCTGTGTCTTTTTCGATAACTGCTGGAAGCCAGAAGAACAAGCCAAGCTGCCCTGTGGAACATGATTGAGATGAATTTAGCACAAAGGCTCGAAATCCAGTAATATACCGGTTTTATCGCCTTTTACACGATGGAGAGTCCGCCTTATAGTTCATGCCCGTCATCTAATGACTGGTTCATATTCTGCATCTAAATGATTGCCCGAAATTGCCACGTTGCCCGACTATCGGTGGCCAGAACCCGGGCACATATTCCGGAACAATAGGATCAAGGGTTGCTACGACACGGTTGATGCGCTCGCTTTCAATGAGGCTGGGTTACAACGGGCCAAACCGCTCGGTGATCTCGGCCAGAAGTCCTGTAATGTCCTTGAATGCTGTACTTCCATCATCACTGTTGAGCAACTTCGCCATGTAAGATTAACGGATTGCTGTCCACCGTTCAGAGATGCCTAGTGGTGGTCATTGTAGCTGGGAGGGGGTAAGCTCAACTCTAATGAGTAATCAGATGCGATATAAGCACGAGGAAGTCAGATCTCCTTTCAGACAAGAAAATTGAATCGAAGGTCCTCAAGGTAAATTGCAAAAAAGGCGGCCCCACCTTAGCTCTGACAGAGGAACAAATTACTATATTAAAGGACATGGCCAACAAAGAATACAATCAAAAGGCTACCGCTAAATCCCTTGGTGTCAATCGATCGACCATATCATGATATAACTCTTACCTGATCCGGAAGGTCGGACGAGCAAAGAATCCTATATTCTTGGAAAATCCATCCGAACGCTGGGCTAATCACAGAATTACGAACCGATATACCGCGAGCGCAGGCGTAAGGAAGAAAAAAGCAGGAGCCGAGACTTCACAAACAGCCTCCTCAGCGACAGTTGAGATTGAAATACAATGAACGACCTGTTATATGTCATACATTAGTGACGATTTGTTAGACGCGGAGCAACTTAGATGCCGAAGGTTCAAGGTGATGACATCACTTCCCAGACGCCACCCGCTGTCCAGAGCAAGCAGGTTCGTTTGGCCCACAAGCTCGCCAAAATACGCTCATTTCGCATCAACGAGACACTTTCCGCTGCGAAACAGAGTGGCCTGATTGGCGCTGGCAAGGAAGACCGCATCAGCGCACGTGTCAGCCACGAACTTTTGGAACAAGCGAAATCTCGTACGGGAATTAGCGGAACGTCAGAACTTCTAGAATTCGCGCTTGCAAGTGTCGCTCTTGAAGACCACTTTGAAGAGACTATGACGCGCCTTGAAGGCACCGTCGACAAAGATATCAAGCTTGGGTTTTAATGAGCTCGTTTGATGTCGATGCTGCAATCCGATGGATGCGAGGGTTTCCCACGAAAACCCTTGCCCGCCGAAATGATGAAGAGCTGCCCTTCATTGACAACGAGTCATTAGGTGGCCAACCCGTATTGTTGGATACCTGCGTCTATATAGATCGCCTTAAAGGCGACATTCCCGACCATTTGCGCGATATCCTCCGAGCAAGGCTGAATCATCACAGCTCCACTGCGATCCAGGAACTGGCTCATACCATTGGTGTACTTGATCCGGCAGATACCAGGACTGCATCTGTCCACAAGGCTGTTAGCGATGTCATCACAGCGATGCCGTCACATCGGGTGATCACCGCCGATATTGATGTTCTTGGACGAGCAGCCATTCTCAATGGAATAATTTGCCGTATTCAAGGCTATAACAACGACCAGAAGTTTCGATCTCTGAACGACTGTACTATTTTTCTGCAAGCCCTCAAATACGGTCTCGTTCTGATAACAAGAAATATCTCTGATTTTGACTATTGTTTGCAACTTATTCCAACAGGACGCGTGTTGTTCTACAGGACATAGATCCTTGTTTATTGTTTCGCTTTTGAGGTTCTGCGTCACCGACAGGCGCCCCTTGATTGCTGCACACCACGCGTTCTCGACTGCTCTTACACCTTCCCCAGGCGATGAGATGGCTCAACCCCTATCAATGCTCCAATGCGCTCATGCCGGATGTGTTCTTCAGCTGCTGTGAGCGGCTACGACCAAGAGCTTTGCTCTGGTCCTTGTTCGATTAGCTGAACACGTCCCACGGGTGCTTCGAAATTTGGGCATGGCCAACAAAATCGTTTACGCGATCCAGCCATGCTTTCTTCCACTTTAACTTGAGTTCGGTCCTTTCCATATCTTCGCTCATGGCAAAGTCTCCTGTCTTCCTTTTCACAAACCCATCAGGAATTGGCGAATTAGAGATTCACAAAGGCTTCGAGTTGTGGATTATGGGAGACAACTTCTAACGTACTGATTTGGGCGGGAAATGACGAAATCTCTTGAGGCGCACGATAAGTTACTGAATGACATCTTCTCAGATTCATATTCCTTCAGAATTCCAGACTATCAACGGCCATATTCGTGGACGACTGAGCAAGCAGCCGAACTGCTCAGTGACCTCATGGATGCTATGAAAGACCTTAAATCCGATAGTTCCGGTGACTTTTATTTTCTTGGAAGCATCGTCCTGATTAAGAATGACCGGGTTCCTCATTCTGACGTAGTCGATGGCCAACAACGCCTGACGACATTGACCATTTTGCTGGCCGTCTTGCGAGAATTACTTCCACTCCATTCAGATGGCATTACTGACTTTCTATATAAAAAAGGGAAAAGTTTCGCGGCGTCAGTCGAGCCGAATAAGTATCGGCTTCGAGCCATCGATGAGGACGCCCAATTCTTTCAAGAGTACGTTCAAGAACCAAGTGGCATTCAGAAACTCCTGAAATCCACCGAAAGGCTTACCGACAGCCGGAAAAACTTTCAGGAAAACGCGGCCTTCTTTTATAATGAGCTCAAAGTTCTTGATGAGGCCGAGCGCGTCACCTTGCTTCAGTTCATCGTCTATAAGTGCTCACTTGTGGTGATCTCGACCCCTAATTTCGATTCCGCCTATCGCATTTTTAGCGTTCTTAATGACCGAGGCCTTGACCTCGCGCCAAGCGATATTTTGAAGGCCAAAATTCTTGGAGACATCCGCAAAACTGGCGGAGAAGCCAAGAGCAAGGAATACGCTACAAAATGGACTTCAGTTGAACGGAAGCTGGGCCGCAACGGTTTCGTCGATCTTCTTGGCCACATTCGAATGATTTTTGCCAGACGAAAGCAGCATGCAATTCTGTCAAAGGAGTTCACTGAATTCGTTGCCAAGGGAATGTCAGCTGAAAAACTGGTCGATAATGTCATTCAACCGTATTCGAATATCTATTCATTCCTAAAGGAAGCCAATTTCCAAGCTACAGAAGCAGCAGAAGACATCAATGAGCAACTTCGGCATCTCAATCGTGTTGATTGGAAAGATTGGGTTCCGCCAGCGCTATCCTTCTTCAAAAAATTCAGAAATCAGCCTCGTCTGATAGCCGATTTCCTGAAAGGTCTCGAAAGGCTGTCCTATTACCTCCTCGTGACTAAGGCTGGGATTAACTCCCGCATCGAGCACTTCGTCGCGGTGATAGAAGAGATTGAGAAGGAGGATTTTGGCGGTATCAGCCAAAACATGAAATCCTTGGGTCTCAACGATGATGAAAAAAGGTCTTTCGTTGCGGCACTTGATGGCGATATTTATAAAAAGCTGCCGAAAGCCCGTGCGGCTCTCATCCTGCGTCTGGAAGCGTTAAGGTCTGATGGCTCAAAGAGGCAGGAGTACTCTCACGTTTCAATCGAGCACATTTTGCCACAAACGCCTTCAGTTGAATCTGGCTGGATGGACATCTTCCCAGACGCCCAACTGCGGGAGGATTGGACACAACGGTTGGCAAACTTGGTGCCGCTCCACATCCGCAAAAACCCAGCCGCATCTAATTTTGATTTCGACACGAAGAAGAATGTCTATTTTGCCGGAAATGATGGAACGGCATCTCCATTCGTACTCACTCAGGAAGTCCGATCATTACCAGCCTGGACGCCGAAAGTGTTAGAAGTTCGCCAGCAGAAACTGGTCGACATCTTCACGCGTCATTGGAATCTTCAGTCGACCGAACAATAGGTTTCGGTTCATCTCTACTCGTCGTCGGGCAAGCGAGTTCTTCTGCAGATAAGTTCTTTTTGAATAGAGGGGGCTCTTTTTTTGCGCGATGAAGAAGCCCGTTTTATAGTTCATGCCCGTCATCTAATGACGGGCACATACCCTGCGTCTGACTGATTGCTCGCAATTGCCAGGTTGCCCGAGTATCGCTGGCCTGAATCTGCTGCAACTGAGCGGTCACGTGCTCCGCCACAACAGGATCAAGAGTTGCTACGACACGGTTAAACCGCTCGCTTTCCGTGGGACTTATTTTAAACGCACCAAACCGCTCGTTGATCTCGGTCAGAAGCCCGGTGATTTCCTTGCGCGCTTTCCGGCAATCATCACTGCTGAGCAACTTCGCTATGTCGGTCTCATCATCATGCATCTTGCTGATGAAACTCTTTGTCCCCGCCGACAAATCAGCAATCGGCGTTTGCATCTTATCGCGGAAAGCCACTTCCTGTTGGGTCAGATTGGCTGTGAGAACCGTGTAGCATCGTGCATAATCATCAAGCGAACTAGAAACCAGCCGCAAGCCATCCAGAGCGGCCTTCCGCGCTTCGCTTTGGCGGCCAGAAATAGATGTCTTGCCCAATAACTCGCCAAAATCCTGTGGCCGCTTTTCCATATCCATCAATAGTTTACCGACTTCGTTGCCCTGCTGCACATTGTCAATGAACCGATCCGCAACGTGTCCATGATCGACAAAGCACTTGGCAAAGTCCTGCCGCACCATGCGTTCGAAACGCTTGACGTCCGGATTAGCCAAAACCAGGCGCGAAACCGTTTTGGATACGCTCTCTTTGAATATTGTGATTGCCGGAATGAGCGGCTGTTCTGTTTGCTCCTCTTCTACCCGAAGCTTGCGTGGATCAGATGCGGTAAACGCAACACGCGCACCGGTTTCAGGTCGAGGTTCTGGTAGATCAATCACGTTTCCAATGATGATTGCCTTATCTGACCTTTGCATCATAAAATTCGAGCCCGACGCTCCGCTAAACACGCCGTTATATTCCTGTCCCGGCTCAGTCGTCGCCATATAGAAGTGGTCCCATGAGGAGACATGCGGTTCTCGTGCAGGCTGGAAGCGCTCAAAGGCCAGTTGTGCAACTTCAAGCGCATGCACCCGTCCTGGATCGATGATTTCCGCAAACATTCGCCGCATTGGTTCAAGGTCGCCATGTTCATGTGCGGCAACAGAGACAAATGTCATGCGCTGCTCAGAAATCACACCGAATTCAAGAGAATAACCGGCTTGCTCGGCAAGCGCCGCAAAAAACTCGCGCTGCGTCCGGCCATTGCCTTCCCGGAAAGGATGAATGGAGTTTAACCGAGCGAAGGCATCCGCTGCTTGGGTGGCAAAAGTTTTTTGATCAAGCCCTCGCAGATAGTTACGGGCTTCAAGATCCGACATGAGACTTTGCAAATTCCGATCAATCTCGTTCCCAATCGCAAAATCTCTTCCTCCGATTTTGTGCATAGCAGGCATCGAAGCCTGTGTGCCATCTGCGAACGTGAATACGTTGTGACGCAACGTACCGGCCCACTCAAACACGTCTTGAAACAGATGTTTATGCAGGGCTTGAAGATAGGATATGTCGAATGTTGCCTGAGGGCCAATTCCCTCATACAATTCGATCAGACGTTGTGCGAGCTTTGGATGTTCTGCTTGTTCAAGCTGCTCAAAACTTGTGGCGCCTAATAAATTTTTTAAAGTAAAACCGTCAGCAAGAGTAAATGACATTAATGTCGGCCAAGAATGGCATCGATCTTCAAACCAAGCTCGTCAACTTCAATCTCACCAGCAATGTACGCATCAAACACCGGCTGGCATGCTTGGTTCGGACGAAGTCCTTCCATTGCGTTTGAACGAAACGCACGGCGAACGATCTTGCGACGGCGCTCCATTTCTTCCGCGGTGATTGCCGGGGTATTTTGCTTAAGGGCGTGAGCCATAATGTTTCCTC
Source organism: Ochrobactrum sp. BTU1 (assembly GCA_018798825.1). Lineage (NCBI taxonomy): Bacteria > Pseudomonadati > Pseudomonadota > Alphaproteobacteria > Hyphomicrobiales > Brucellaceae > Ochrobactrum > Ochrobactrum sp. BTU1. The sequence continues at coordinate 513,492 of CP076357.1, forward strand.
TTAAATGTTAAATGGCGAGCATCCTTCGGCTCATTCAATCTCTTATAACATCTACCTGCTTTGGCTGGCGCACAACGCGCTGATAATACTCGGCGCGTGTAAGATCGCCGGCGACGTAAGCCGCTGTCGCCTCTTCCAGCAGAGGGTCGTGCACATAACCTGCCGCCTATTGGCCGCACGCGCCTGATCGGCCGCGTATTTCCGCTTAGCAACTGCTTCCGGAGACCGATCCGGCCGAGTAGTATGAACGTTCATAATCACATCTCCTGTTAGAACTAAATTTAGCGCGAAAAGCTCCAGAAATCCAGAAATTTAAGGGTTTTTGCCGCATTTTGCACGATGAAGAAGCCTGCCTCAAAGATCATGCCCGCCATCCAATGACTGGGTAATATTCTGATGCAGGCTCATTGCTCGCAATTGCCAATTTGCCCGACTATCGCTGGCCTGAACCTGTTGTAACAGAGTGGTCACATGCTCTGCCACTACAGGATCAAGGGTTGCAACCACACGGTTAAACCGCTCGCTTTCGGTGGGACTGGCTTTAAACGCGCCAAATCGCTCGTTGATTTCAGTCAGAAGCCCGCTAATTTCCATCCGCGCTTTTCGGCAATCGTCACTGTTGAGCAACTTCGCCATGTCGGTCTGATGATCATGCAATTTGCTGATGAACCTTTTCGTCCTCGCCGACAAATCAGCAATCGGCGTTTGCATCTTGTCGCGGAAAGCCTCTTCCTGTCGGGTCAGGTTGGCTGTGAGAGTAGTGTAACATCGCGTGTAATCGTCAAGCGAACTTGAGACAAATCGCAAGCCAGCCAGAGCCGCCTGCCGTGCTTCGTTTGGTCGGCCAAAGATTGATGTCTTACCTAATAACTCTCCAAAATCCTGGGGTCGTATTTCCATGTCAGCCAGATGCTTGCCAATTGTGCCACCCTGTTGCACATGGCTGATAAAAAGATCAGCAACATTCCCATGATCGACAAAGCATTTGCCAAAGTCCTGTCGCACCGTGCGTTCGAAACGCTGGACGTCCGGATCAGCCAAAACCAGACGCGAGACGATTTCCGGCACACTCTGTTTAAAGACGGTGAGTGCCGGTATCAGCGGCTTATCCGGTGCATGCCATTGGTCCCAGTCCCTCTCATAATCGGCAAGAATCCGATCCTCTTTTCTGTCAGTGAGAACAACACTGGCAATCTCAACCTGGCTGACAAAAATGCTTGCACGCGACAAATAATGCAGCTTTGGCCAATCCTGCTCGATCCTAGCCCAATCGACCTCAGAGAACTGCGACAGGGCAAGTCCAAGCTTCACTGCATCAAACTCAGCACCAGCAGCGACAACGGTCGCAGGCGGCAAAACTTCGCGTAGCTGTTCCAAATACTGCCTGACATCGGCTGCAGCGTGACCGTCATTGATGGCATTGCGGCAAGACAAAGCGGCACTCGTCCGAGCACTTTTGCTATCCACACGCTCGGCATGATCAAGGCTCTGCTGCAGCCGCGCTGCGACCTGTCGGACACGATCCGACATCTGAGAATAGCGACGAAAAGAAACCACTGACGGCAGGTGACGACGCGAATTGGAGGGCGATGTTAGAGGGTGGTCATTCACAATACCGGGCAGCTCTGTGGACTGTTGTGCCTGTTGCGATTGCTGTTTAGGAAGCAGTTTGTGTCCAACAGATTGCAAGCGGCTCACGACCGTCTCAAGTCGTCTCTTCCAGTGGCTGACAACGTTCTGAAGTGCGCAACGCCAATCCTGATCTGTTCCGACATCGCGCCGCTCCATGAAGGAACGTAAGGCATCGCCATAATCCTGCGTGTTACGATGCAAAAACGTAACGTCTTTTTGCCGATCACGTGAGAGTGCCTTGGAGAAACCCGCCCTGTCGCCAAACTCTTTCAAATTCACATAGATGCGTAAATCGTCACGATGACGGGTCAGAGCAACATAAGTGAGCTGTGCATCCATCGTCTTCGATGCATAGACAAATGTCTGATCGACCGTTTTGCCTTGCGACTTATGAATGGTCTGCGCGTAACCATAATCAATGGCATTGTAGCGCTGTGTACTGAATTCAACGATTGAACCACTATCGGTTTCAATCGTCAAAACGCCTGTTTTGGACTGATAATCCGTAATAAAGCCGGTCGAGCCGTTTCGCAATCCGGTTTCAAAATCTCCTTCGAGACAAATGATCTTGTCACCAATCGCAAAACTCCTGCGGCCCTTGCTGGTCGTAACGTCGAACCCGTTCTGCAGCGCCCCTTCGGACTTAAGCTCCATCCGCGCAAGCACGTTCAATGCATCGACGTCCACATTGCGATGGCTCAGAATAAGGGCATCATTGCCTGCCCGCCAGCTCTCGCACCATTCCTTGATGAGCGAGGTTTTGGCTTGTGCTTCATCACGTGAATAAACAATGTTGCCAAGAGCATTATAGACATAAAGCGCATCTTCGGCCTTGCCATTGGCGAGCATTAAAGACGCATTACGGTGATGATCATTGTGCTGACGAATGATGCCGGACAGTTCCCGATAGCCGACATAATCCGCGATACCACGAAACGCAGCCCCTGACATAATGGGTTGTAATTGGCGATGATCGCCAAGAAGAATGAGCTTGGCATCGGCTTTCTGCACATGTTCAATGATCATCCGCATCTGATCTGTGGAAACCATGCCACCTTCATCAAGCACAAACACGTCGCCGCTTTGCAGCAGCCGTTTGCCTCGAGCCCAATTCACCTCCCACGAGCGAATGGTTCGACTGCTAATTCCGCTCGATTGCTTCAAACCATCGACAGCAACACCCGCCAGAGCTGCACCAAAAACCCGAGAGCCATTGGCTTCATAGGCTTGCCGAACAACATTCATAACTGTCGATTTACCCGCCCCGGCATAACCAACAATCACCGAAAGTCCCGCACGATCCGTCGCATATCGGATTACCGCATTCTGCTCATCGGAAAGTGCTAAACCGGCCTGACGTTCAAAGACAGTTCTTGCCTTGCTGACCCGATTTTCAGAGACATAGAATGTGTCGTTCTCGACAAGCTTACCGGCACTCTCGATGATGCTGTGTTCATTCTCAAACACGGCACGTGTAGTATAGATTGCTGGACGGATTTCCTTATCTGTGACCGGATCATAAACCGGCGCACAGATCGCAATCAGATTTTCTGAAGCACCGAGACGCAGCTTCACTCTCTGAAACGCCTCGCGACTGTCGGTATATCTAAATACCTCCCGCGCAACATCCTTATCAGTAAACACTGAGTGTTGTGTGGTCAGCTTCTGCAAGATCAGTTCCGGGTTTTCCAGCACCGATTGGGCGTTGAGTGCCGCAATTTGCTTGTTGCGCTCAACGCGGTCCGAAGTTCCCCCACTTGCATGAACTATGTTGGCCGCAACCCCTACATGCTCTGTTGGAATGAGCGGCAGCCCTTGTTTCTCATATGAGCGATGATCAACGAGGACATCAAAGCCGTGCAGCGCCAGATGCTGGTTTTGGATATCTGCCCAGGCCTCGCGCATGTCCTTTAATTCAGGCTTGCCGATTCCAAAGCGCGCATAATCGATCTTGCCGCCCTCACCGCGTCGAACCTCCCCATCATCGTCAAAGATCGGCTGCAACACCTTGCCAAAGCCAGTCTCTGTCAACGGCCGTGTCTGGACCATGATATGAACATGGGGATTATTCGGCACATCATGATAGGCCCAATCGGCAACTAGTCCACGCGATGTCAGCCGCTCGGCAACGAAAGCGCGTACCAAATCAATATTCTGCTTAACGCTCAGTTCCAGCGGCAATGCCATTTCAATTTCATTGGCATAACGCGAATTCGCTCTCACATTGAGATGTTCGACCTGAGACCAGAACTTCTGTGATGGCTGATCACCAGAGAGTAACAACAACTCTTCAATCCACCGTGGCGCATTCTGAGGTATAGCAAACTCTTTGTGCGCGACGTGAGACTTATTCGAGAAGTCTTTCCATTCCCCTGTCGCTTCATTCAGGATCGTAGCACCGCGACGATAGGCAATTGCGGCAACGGCACTTTGTCCCCTAGCTGCACTGATCTCCTGAACGCGTAAGTGATAGATCGCCATGGCACGCAAAATAAAAGATCACGAAGCTTCGCGGTATCGCAAGACAGCGTCCCCAACTTAAAGCCATGCAGTTTTGCGAAAAACTGCTAAGTGCGCCCTTAGCGAACCGGGCTCGCTTCGCTCGCGACGGTTCCGGGACTGGTGCACTGGGGCGGCCCGCAATGAAAGATATAGTACAGAGCGCCACCCATCCACCAAAGGTACAGAGGCAAGCCGCCAGTATGTTGGTTCGCCGTGATCCGAGCGCAAGATCGTCAGCCGAATGACAACAGCGCAGACAACAAACTCTCGTACTGAAAACGTGGATTTTTCTGTGACCTTTACGTTCGGGTGGAACCCTCGCCGCTACAATAGCTTCTAAGCATGATCGAGATGGTCGTTTAGGGCGCATCGAGCGCACCTTAACGACCGACCTTCGGCAGCCCTACAGCGTTTTTGAGTTACGCGGGTTGTCTTCGGTTATCGGCGCTCTGTTCTGAAACGTTTCACCACTTTCTAGGGAATGAACAATCGATTGTTTATCTCTAAAATCAAGGCCTCCACTGTTTCAAAACAAAGGAAGTCTCAGTAATGGCACGATTGAAAACCAACAAATCCGTTTCGCAGATTAAGGCAGAAATTGAGCGTCTCAACGCCGAACTTGAAGCCGCAAAGACCATTCAGGCACAGAATATCGGTGCGCTCGCAATCGATGCAGGCCTAGCAGATGTACCGCTATCTGATCTTAAAAATGCCTTTGGAGAACTGGCTACACGATTTCGCGCCGATGCAAATCAGTGAGCTGTCGCGGCTTAAAAACAGGCTCCTTCGACAGAAAGGCAGATTGTCGATGCTGAAAAAATCTGATCGTTCCAAAGATGCACATGAGAAAATCCAGCTGGGCGGTCTCGTCGTCAAGGCGGGGCTACGTGAGGCCGATAAAGCCTTTCTGCTCGGTGTCCTCGTCATGGCTTCCCAGCAATTGAACGACGAAGCTTTTGTCCGCGGCATGACGGCTCTCGGCAAAGAAGCCTTTGCCCATGATTGAAAAAGAACCCGCTCCCCCGTGGGGCGCGTATCTGTTTATCGGTACGTCACTCACGCTTATTTCAATCGGCGCTTTTGTCTGTGGCTATTTGTTTCGCAACTGGCCGCAAGCGCTGACACAGCTTTCATTTGCTGAGGGCTTGTCATGCTATCTGCCGCTTTTTCCATCGCATTGCGCTGCTTTGATTGCCGATCACGGCGGCATTCCACCTGCAAAAATGCTCAATTATCAGATCATAATTGCATCCCCGATGATTGTGCTTTGCGGGCTGGCTTCATTTATAACCTGGTATCATTTTATGCGCATGAGACCGCGCATAGTGCTAAGCGGTCTGTCAGTTGGCACCATGCGGGACTTGCTTGCTGCTGCGCGGATAGAACAGAAATCCAGCAAATTCCCAGATGTGCTGGGCTTGCATATGTTCAACGGCTGGCATCTTTCATTGAACCGAGAAACACGGCATTTCAATATTATAGGCGGCATTGGCGGCGGCAAAACCATTCTCATGACAAGGCTTATTCATGCAGCCGTTAAACGCAATGACAAGCTGCTGATCTTCTGCCAGAAAGGCGATTACACAAAGATCGTGCCGCAGAATGCTGTGAACGGGGTAAAGCATAGTCCGATCTTACTTGCCCCAACTGATAGCCGCTCAGCTGTCTGGAATATCGCAGCCGATCTGGTCGTTTCTCAAGAAGCCATCGAGCTTGCCAAACGACTTGTGCCGGAATCAAGCAACCGCTTTTTCTCCGATAGTGCGCGTGCGATCCTATCCGTTTGCATTATCAAACTGATGGCAACCAAACCGAAGCGATGGACCTGGGCCGATCTGCTGGAAGAAACCCGCAAGGACAATGACACGCTTCTCGCCACCGCCTTAAAATACGGGCGCGGTGCCAATCTGTTTCTTGAAGCTGATTTCCGACAGCTCATGTCCACGCGAGGTACGCTTGAAGCGCATATGGGCATGCTCAATATGCTTGCTGCTGCCTGGCCGAGTTATGAGAGTAAAACACTCTTCTCCATCCGTGAATGGCTGCAGGACAAAACAAGTTTCGGCTCCGTCATCATTCGCCATGATGGACAGTTCTCCGCGCTGTCCGATGCATGGATTTCCTCGCTTTATGCCATTGCAATCAACACTGTCACTGACAGCAAATCGCTCAATGACAATGATCTGCGCCGGATCTGGTTCTTTCTCGATGAATGGGCGCAACTGCCACATATTCACCAGTTCCAGACTTTCGTCACGGTCGGCCGTTCCAAAGGTGTGTGCGTCGTATTAGGCCTTCAAGATGCAGCACAGGTCTCCGAAAAATACGGGCAGGATGCTTTAAAAACCCTGATGGCGAGCGTCGGAACCACCATCATGGTTCAAGTCAATCATGGTGAAACTGCACTAACGCTGGAACGCTACTTCGGCAAATCCACCTATACGGAATGGAAGCGCAAACCGCTTGGGAGCCAGGGCGGTATGCAATGGGCCGATCAGCGCTTTGAAGAAGCGCCGTTTAAATCCACCGAATTCAGCTCACTGCTCGGAACCGATAAAGACGGCGTGCGCTGTCTGGTCTCTGGCGTCGGCCAATATCTTTATAAGATCGCAGTACCGCTCGATCCAAAATACGCAACCGAATATAGACAAGCGTCCGCACCTGCAGAATGGACGACAACATTCAAGGTCGATGGAACTCTCAGCACCGATACAGAGATTGAGGCTTATATCGCCGCAGTCAAGCAACGACAAAAGCCGCAATAAACGTCGATCGGTGTTCGCCAATAACAGCGGATAGAGATCGTAAAATTATCAACCTCACTGGCTTTTAAATAAAAATGGTCTGGCCGGATTAATCCGGCCAAAACCGTTTACGCTTTGAGCTCCGCCATCTTCTGCGACAGCGTCCACAGTGCTTTGTTCAGCCTGATATCCTGATCGATGCCATTAACAGCACGGGATTTAACACGGCGCGGGCGGCCGCATGCATCACGGCTAATGCCACGTAATCCGCCCTTTAAGCAGTTTTCTTGCACAGTGTTAAAAACCGTCCACAGATCGTTTGCCTTGTCATCATGGCGGCGCGGGATGAGAAGTTGAGCGGGTGTGATGGGTGTATGGGTTACGCCCTCTGCATTGCCAAAACGCAGCATGTGGGCGGCATCGGCAAAGATCGTCTGCTCATCTCGGTTCAAATGAATAGTTGACCAGTCCTGCGGGGCGGCGAGAACCTTTTCGGCTTCATTTAATACGCTATATGTGCCCTCTATCACCTTGCCCGTCACATCGCCTGAATGGCGAACCTTGATCGCTTCAATTGTGCCCACTTGGGCCACAAGTGAATTCATGCAGCGAATGCGAAACAGCCCTGCCATCAATTCATAAGCGCTTGTTCCGTCATTGGCGTTCTTGAGAAGGATTTCACAGATATTGTCACCGACGCTGTAGCTATTACCGTCATCGATACGGCGCAGGCGAATGAGGTGTTTGGTAAACTCGGCTTTGCCTTCAATCCGACTGCGCGATTGCTTTGCTCCGACCGGCACAAAACCCTCTTTGGTGAGCGCACGCAGGATTTCGATTGTCGGAATTGGCTGAAAGCGGGGTGAGCGGCTTTCATGGGCAGTGAGGGCAAAAACAGACGGTGCAGTTTTCAACATTTCGTCCTCACGCATCGCGCGGGCATTATCGAAACGGGCCGTATCAGTGCAGATAGTCATAGGCTTTCTCCGCTTTTAAGTTCTGTCCCCTAAACGGGTCAGCAGCATTGCGCTGCTGTACCTCTTGCCTCGTGGCGAACAGCGGGTGTGCAAGCGGAGGGGTGGTTTCGCGGGGAACCAGCTGCAGAGAGCAAAGCGAGCGAAGCTGGGCGGAAACCAATCCGAAGCGCGCTGAGGGCGGATGCCCTAAGCTTTTGAAATCCGTGTGAAGCAGGGGAAAACGGAACGCAAGCGCGAGTACCACTCGGGGAAGATTAAAAAGCCCCGGCACGTCTCACAACATTCCGGGGCTGCGCAACTGGATGCGACCAAACTTCCTAGCGTTGCGCACAGCGACATTAGTCAAAGCCGACAAGTCTGAAAAGAAGAATATCTTATCGTCTTTTTGCCTGCCGTCAGAGGCTTCAAATGCCCATCAACCTCGCCGACCCTTTCAACCAGATCGGGAGAATCCAAGGGCAGATCTACGGGGATTTCAATGTTCTATCCAGGATTCTGCGGACAACCGGCCGTAAGGCGGTTTCAGTTCACGGGAATGAATCAATCCGCCCTGATTGATTCAAAAGTCTCATTAGACGCAGAGGATGTTTTCAACGACGTTGATTAAATGATCGAACGGCAACTAGAGCTTTACGTTGAACACAATGATCCAAGTCGAAACATGGCGCGCTTTTACGCCATGCATATCTCCTATTCGCTGTTCGGAGAGCCTTGCCTTTTTCAGCAATGGGGAAGGATCGGTACCTCTGGCCAGTGTAAGTTACAACACTTCGAACACGAGGATGATGCAATTCGCACGTTCCGAGATGTTGCAAGAAAGAGGCAAGCCCACGGATACAAGCCAAGGAATGAGTAAAGCTGGATCTGCATGGAAGCATTAACGGCGTGATTCAGGCGCACTCAAGCAACAGTCGGACATAATTGGCGAAACGGGTGTTTTCGCAAACAACCTCTCTTTGATGAATGCGAGCATCGCGGTTGGCATGAGGGAGAAAGCTCAGACACCCCTGCTCGATAGAGCTCCGCGCACCACGGTAAAGCAGCACTTTTTATCCTTCAGCAACTTAATCGCAAGCAATAACCCTTAGCGCTCGCGGGTGGCTGGCCGACGGTGTTTCCAGAATATCCGTGTTTCCAATCTGACCCAGTATCGTGGATTAGTGACAGTGTTTAACCCACGCCTCCTCGTTGCGCCTTTTGAAAAGCCGCTTTGTCACCTAGTGCGAGTTCATTTCTGTCAGAAACGGGTCATCTTCCGTCAGCCATAGGACGGTTTACGGCAACAATACGCTGGAACAAAACCTGATCTGCTGAAATTTTCTTCGCAAACTCGCTTTTCTTTCTGCTCTTTTATACCGTAGGTCTCTAGGGACGTTGATGTCCCGACACCCATTGAACGCTTGGAAAAACCCAAGTTCGGTCTGAATTTCACAAGCCAACGCTTCCAGTAAGTGCAGACTATCCGCACAATGTTGGAGAGGTTCTTGCCACGCCATTGCTCCCGATGTTCCACGGAGATGAGTCCATGCGTTCGGGCTTTCCGCAACGCATTACGTGTCGTTGTGAGCCCTACTCCTGCGCGATCGCCGATTTCCTTGTTGGTGCAGCAGCATTGACCGGTCTGCCGAATATCGGAGGCTACGATATAAAGGACGGCTCGTTCACCTTCCGTGAACATTCCGCTGAGCTGCTGTGGCAACACCGATGAACCACCGAAACGGCGCTTACGTTCGAGACGCTGAGGGTCACGTTTTCCAGAAGCCGCTTCCGCGCGGGATTGAAGTGAGGGCACGCGCCGTGGAAACCAGCTATTGGTGCGAGACCACTGCTGCGACTGGTTCTGCAATTCGGTTCGTCGCTCGAGCACAAATTCATAAAGCGTGACGCTCATCGGGTCGAGTTCGTCAGTGAGCGTGATCAATTCGCTCACGCGTTTGAAGACCTCATTTATCTGTTCAATCGTCTTAGCGCGCCTCAAGAGTTCCGCCACTTGTTGCTGCATGAACGCTTTGCGCAAACATAAGGTTGTACTCGACATGTTGTCCTTTCAGAGAAAGGCACAAAAAATCCGTGGCGCGGAAGCGCTAGAGGCTTGCATAGATGTGTGGAAAAGACTAAATTTAGCTCCGTTGTTTTTGAGCTATTGGCAGGATTGCCGTCCTGTTAGTCCCAATTCCGAAGAAGCCGGCCTCCGTGCCGGTTTTTTTGTGTCCGTAATTCTCTCCATAAAATCTGATTCAAAATTGCGTAAAGTAATCAATAAAACTGACCCAGATTGATTAGGAACACGGCCAAAATCAAACGGCCAAATGTTGGGGGCTTCGTTCAGAAAAGGCTGCTCAATATGAATTGGCAGCTACAAAATTCGGTCTGATAGCAAGAGCCTAACTCACACCAAGTGCAGGCACCGATCAAAGCGGTGCTACCGGCCCAAAGTCACGCGTCAATGTACAGTGCGATGAAATTGCGTACTGCCCGTTGTCGCCACGTCCTTGATCTTAAAATCCGGCATCTTTTGTTGAGAGAAGCGAAGCCCGCCTTGCCGAGCGCACCGGATAAAAAATCATTCTCAAGTGTCAGTTCGCCGATCTTGGCGTGCAGCGGTTTGACATCGACGGCTGGATCCGCCGGTTCAGCCTTCGCTTCATCACCGAAGACGCCTGTCGCACCCTCAAGGAGCTGGTCTTTCCATTGCTTGATCTGGTTGGTGTGCACGTCGAACTGTTGGGACAATTCCACCGGTGTCTGCTCGCCTTTGATGGCGGCGAGCACCACTTTTGCCTTGAAAGCCGGGCTGTGGTTCCGGCGTGGTCGTCTTGTCATGGTATCTCCTGTTCCCGACATCTAAGCCAGAGTCAGGCAGAAATTCCACTTATCCCCCATGTGCAGATTTCCCGAGCCACCTCTTTCAATGGTGGTAATGCGCTGTACACGCTTTATTGCGTCTTCCAGATGTGCAGTCAGCTTGTCATGAGGGGTACGTGCAAACACGCTGTCGCATCCGAGGCGGTTAGCTTTGACGGTGAGACGGAAACCGGTCAGCGTTGCGTAGAGTAGAATGAAATAAGACATAATGTATCCTTTCGTTTGTTTGACGAAAGGATGCTACTCCGTTGACCAGAGGTGTCATGGATCGCCAAGCGACCACCCTCTGGAAAGTGGGCAACCATTTTATAGGCGCGAGCGTCAGCGCTGCGACTGTAAAATTTTGGGAGGAGCCACTTAGTCCTTGACGCCGGATGGTCTGGGGTATCTTTGGCAGTCAAACAGAGAGAGAACCACGACGGCTTTGCGTCGTGTCCGTATGGGGAGGATAATTTGAAAGGGGAAAACCCTTTCATACTGGAATACTGGCCGGTCGAACCGGCAGTGTTCCAGCCGCCCATTTGCTCGAACGATAGGCTTAAGCCGCTTGTGCCGGTATGACCTCGGCGGCCACCCGTTCGCCTATGTCACGCTCGGCAATGGAAAGCTCATAAGCGGTTTGCAGATTGAGCCAGAATTGCGCGCTGTTTCCAAAATAACGCGCCAGCCGCAAAGCTGTTTCCGGCGAAATCCCGCGCTTGCCATTGAGAATATCAATAATGCGGCTGGATGGGAGGCGCAAAGCCAGTGCAAGCTTATTGGCCGACATTTCCCGCGTTTCCAGTTCTCTCTTTAAGATGCGTCCGGGATGTACAACGAGCATTTTCCGACCCTCTCAATGATAATCAATAATTTCAACATCAAACGCATGGCCGTCCTTAAACCGGAAGCATATGCGCCAAGGGCCATTGATATTCATAGCCCACTGCCCTTTTCGGTTGCCCTTCAATGGATGAAGGTTCAACGACTTCAAAGGACTAAGATCACTCAAGGCGCTGGCCGCATGCAAGGCTGATAGTCTTTCTAATGCAAGATCAACATCCAGGCCTGTAAATTTGCTTTTGCCGGTTTGTGCCAGACGTTCCGTTGCTGCGTTCGCCCATGACTTAATCATACATTATACCTACCACGTTAAACGTTATACGTCAAGCGTATAATTCAATATTCATGATGAAATGCGCCCCCTCGCCTCACACGTATTGAACGTAGAAATGCGCTTGCGATTAAAGGAACCACAATGGAGGATTGCTCCAGCCACTATGATTCAGGCTTTGAGTTCGGCCATTTTCTCCGAAAGCGTCCACAGTGCTTTGTTCAGCCTGATATCCTGATCGATGCCATTGACGGCGCGGGACTTCACACGGCGCGGGCGGCCGCATGCATCACGGCTCATGCCACGCAATCCGCCCTTTATGCAGTTTTCTTGCACAGTGTTAAAAACCGTCCACAGATCGTTTGCCTTGTCATCATGGCGGCGCGGGATGAGAAGTTGAGCGGGTGTGATGGGTGTATGGGTTACGCCCTCTGCATTGCCAAAACGCAGCATGTGGGCGGCATCGGCAAAGATCGTCTGCTCATCTCGGTTCAAATGAATAGTTGACCAGTCCTGCGGGGCGGCGAGAACCTTTTCGGCTTCATTTAATACGCTATATGTGCCCTCTATCACCTTGCCCGTCACATCGCCTGAATGGCGAACCTTGATCGCTTCAATTGTGCCCACTTGGGCCACAAGTGAATTCATGCAGCGAATGCGAAACAGCCCTGCCATCAATTCATAAGCGCTTGTTCCGTCATTGGCGTTCTTGAGAAGGATTTCACAGATATTGTCACCGACGCTGTAGCTATTACCGTCATCGATACGGCGCAGGCGAATGAGGTGTTTGGTAAACTCGGCTTTGCCTTCAATCCGACTGCGCGATTGCTTTGCTCCGACCGGCACAAAGCCCTCTTTTGTGAGCGCACGCAGGATTTGGATTGTCGGAATTGGCTGAAAGCGGTGTGAGCGGCTTTCATGGGCAGTGAGGGCAAAAACAGACGGTGCAATTTTAAACATTTCGTCCTCACGCATCGCGCGGGCATTGTCGAAACGGGCTGTATCAGTGCAGATAGTCATAGGCTTTCTCCGCTTTTAAGTTCTGTCCCCTAAACGGGTCAGCAGCATTGCGCTGCTGTACCTCTTGCCTCGTGGCGAACAGCGGGTGTGCAAGCGGAGGGGTGGTTTCGCGGGGAACCAGCTGCAGAGAGCAAAGCGAGCGAAGCTGGGCGGAAACCAATCCGAAGCGCGCTGAGGGCGGATGCCCTAAGCTTTTGAAATCCGTGTGAAGCAGGGGAAAACGGAACGCAAGCGCGAGTACCACTCGGGGAAGATTAAAAAGCCCCGGCACGTCTCACAACATTCCGGGGCTGCGCAACTGGATGCGACCAAACTTCCTAGCGTTGCGCACAGCGACATTAGTCAAAGCCGACAAGTCTCAAAAGATGAATATCTTATTGTCTTTTTGCCTGCCGTCAGACGCTTCAAATGCCCATCAACCTCGTCGACCCTTTCGACCCGATCAGGACGGTTCTGTGCTGATCTACAAGCATTCAATGTTCACCGCAGCCCTTATTCGGCATGTGATTTGCCATGTCGATCATAAAAGCGGTCGTACACATCCCCCGCTGATACACAGCGGAGTTTGCAGAAAGGTACCCAAGTTTAGAGGACGTTGGTGATTAAAACCAATGTGCCGAGTCCGCAAGCCAATGCAATACCAACAAACTGTAAATTTGGCAGACGGTCGACCCAGTCTATTGCTTCTTGCGGCCTAGCGGACTTGTCGCCGCCTGTTTTCCATCAATGAGAAGCGTTTGTAATTTTCCAGATTTGTGGAAACCATTCTTCCCCATCACATTTCCTCCCCTCTCCCCCTCAGTCTCTTTCAGTTACAATTTTTACCACCGGGACAAAAACTGTTCATCCTTAACTTTCGATTATCTGTCCAAAATTCTGCGAACAACTGGCCCTAAGGCTGTTGGCTCCGTCGCAAAATTTTCAGCTGGTTAAAAGCAGCCTTATATTAGCGACGGAGCCAGGCCGACTGCACCCAAACGAAAAATTGCGACAGAGCCAAATAGCTGGTAGCTCGCTTCCACGCTGTAGAGGACGAATTCGGATCGAATGTTGCGGCCTTGGTGTAGGACGCATCGAGAGGCCCGTTGGTCTGCGGTCATCGGCTCAATCTTAAGAAGCAATCTGGACAAACCGGACAATCTGCACTATCTTGGCTGGAGTGAACAAGGAAGACGAAGATGGTTGCTGCCACACGGAAATCGCAGATCGGCGCAGGGCTTGAAGTCAATCCGGCTGCAGTCGCTGATGTTCTCAAGGTTCTTGCCCGACACAATCCCGGCCTTTCGAAGCCGGCGCTTGTCGCGACGGGAAAGGTCATGGCTGTGGTCTCCGCAGTGGCAGCCCGTCTATCTGTCGAGCAGCAGCGTCGAATTGCCGCCGACGATGTCGAACTGGCTCATATCGTCGAGGCGGCCGTCGCAGAACTGGCCGCGAAGCCTGGACATGCGCTCGAGAAGGTTCCGGTCGAAAAGCCTGTCGAAGTGAGCCGAGGTGCTGGCCTCGGGCAATCGGTGGACATCGAGGAAGGGCGCCGCAGGATCGCCGAGTTTGCGACGCCGACCCGCATCGAAGACTGGGCGGGGCCGGTCGCCGGACCAGGGGACATCGAGAAGACGTTTGGCACAAAGCGATCAACCTTGCACGACTGGCACAAGCGCGGGGCTGTTATCGGCTTGCTCAAGGGCGAGCGAAAGCATGTCTTTCCTCTGGCTCAATTTGTGGATGGCCGGCCTGTCGAGGGCATGCCCCAAATCACCAAAATCATCCGCAATCCTCGGGTGGCCTGGCAATGGCTGATCCAATCGAAGCCAAGCATTGGCGGAACACCGCTCGAAAACCTCAAGAAGGGCAATCTCGACGTGGTTCTGGATGCAGCCGAGCGTGATTTTGGCTGAGCCCTATCGTGAAACTTGATCCCCAAACGGTTCAGGAGCTCGCGCTGAAATTTCGACCAGAATCCTATGTCCGCGTTATCCCCGTAGCGCACATGTCGACGCCGCTTGGCATGGGGTTCGGCCAGTCGCGGTTCTCAAGTCCGAACCAATTGTTCCGTCTACTTTATGCTGCGTATGATCTTGCGACCGCAATCGCAGAGACGATTGTGCGCGATCGCTTCGAGGGGATGCCCGACCGTGTACTTGATGAGAGTGAAATCGAAGAGTGGGCAGTCACCGAGGTGACAGCCACGGCCCCTCTTATCCTTCTCGACCTACGAACGACCGGTCTCCTGAGGCTCGGCATCAGCACTGACGCTGCCCGTGCTAAGGAGCATAGCGAAGGTCAGAGTTTAAGCGAAGCAGTCTATAGCTCCTATGCAGTCGATGGGCTGCTCTATTCCTCGCGCCTTACGGCCGCGGATTGCGTCGCGGTCTATGATCGAGCCGTCGGCGGAAAACTTGTCACCTCTCCTGCTGTCGAATTGGTTAGGCAAGCCGACCTGATATCCGCCCTGCGGTCAATTGGCGTATCGATACGAACTGGGCGGTAAGGTGCAAGAGAATGAGATTTCTCTTGCGGACGTCAAAAAGGCCATGAAGAGCTAAAAAGACGCCTTGAAGTTATATTAGCGGCGCAAAATCGATAAGGTTAGTGCGCAGGCGCATGCGGATCGTGCTTCTAAGATGTTTAATGAATTGGACGTGACGAATATAACCGTAATGGTGATTTCAGCATGTCCAAATCCCTCACGAAAACGCTATCGGCTTGCCTGGCCTTTTGATTGGGGCTGAGGACTGCCCCACCATCTCTTTGAGAGATTATTTTTTCATCGGGACAAAAACTGATCATTCCTGACTTTCCATTATCTGTCCAGGATTCTGCGGACAACCGGCCGTATGGCGGTTTCAGTTCACGGGAATGAATCAATCCGCCCTGATTGATTCAAAAGTCTCATTAGACGCAGAGGATGTTTTCAACGACGTTGATGAAATGATCGAGCGGCAATTAGAGCTTTACGTTGAACACAATGACCCAAATCGAACCATGGCGCGCTTTTACGCCATGCATATCTCCTATTCTCTGTTCGGAGAGCCATGCCTTTTTCGCCAATGGGGAAGGATCGGCACGTCTGGACAGGATAAACTTGGACACTTCGAACACGAGGCCGACGCGATCAGAACGTTCCTGGATGTTGTCAAGAAAAAGCAAGCCCGCGGCTACACGCCGAGAAACGGTGAAAGCTGCAATGTTGTGAAAGCCTTTTAGCCGCTATTGATCCGCGCTCATGCGACAGCGCCTTCATCCGCTCGCGAAGGTCATGGTCATCGCTGCGCCTGGTTTCGTAACGGATCGTCATCCGGCAAACGCCCATGGCTTTACACGCCCGCCGTTCGCTCATCTGATGCTGATCCATCAGATGAGCGACAGCTTTCCGCCTTGCTGCGGGCGCCACCACTAATGAGATGGTCCGCCTCGTCCTCCCGCAGCATAATGAGGCGGCCAAACCGAAGGAGGTTGCTATGCCACAACGCAATATGCCGCGTTCAGCGGCTGTCTACGGAATTGCTATTGGTAAGAACATCTTCCAAGTCGTCGGTCTCGGAAGCGACGGCGTGCCAATTCAGAAGGTTCGTTTCCGACGCGACACGCTGCTGCAATTCTTTGAGCGAGCAGCACCGGCGATCGTGGGGATGGAATCCTGCGCTGGCTCTCAATGGATCGCCAGGAAGATACATGCGCTCGGACATAAGGTGCGCTTAATTCCCGCACAGTTTGTGAAGCCCTACGTAAAATCGAACAAAAACCGACATCATCGATGCGGATGCGATCGCAGAAGCAGCTACGCGACCAACAATGCGGTTTGCTGCACTCAAGAGCGAAGAACAAGCCGATCTTCAGGCTTTGCACAGGGTGCGAGACCAGATGATCGGAACGCGAACGCGCCTAATAAATCAGATGCGAGCCTTCTGCCTGGAATACGGAATTGCCCTGCGCCAGGGCGCGGGTCTGTTCAAGCTCGACCTGCCACAAGTTCTCGAAGACCAATCCAAACGACCTTACGTCAGCGATGAGGAAGCTGCTTGCAGATTTGTTTGCCGATCTGCGCCAATTGGAGCAACGTATTAGTGACGTCACACGCGAGATCGAAGCCATAGCTAGTCGAGAGGATGTGGCTCGACGGCTCATGACGATCCCTGGCATCGGAGCATTGGGAGCGACTGCACTTCTTGCAGCGATTGGCAGTGGACGGCAATTCCAAAAAGCACGCGATTTGGCGGCGTGGCTCGGCCTCGTGCCGCGGGAATACTCGACCGGCGGAAAGCAAAGGCTTCTCGGCATCAGCAAGCGAGGGAAACGCTACGTGCGCAAACTGCTCGTACACGGCGCACGATCATGCTTTCGACATCTCGACCGAACAAAGGATCGGCTGGGGAACTGGCTGGATGGCCTCCAAGCCCGAATGCACCCAAACAAAGCTGTCGTTGCACTTGCCGCCAAAATTGCCCGGATTGTCTGGGTCATCCTGACTAAGCCTGGAGCGCTTTACGAACGCAGAGACCCTGCCTTCACCTAACGCTTCTGGCTCGATTGCAAGGCTCGGGAATAGTGATGACGAAACAGTGGATCAACATGCCGTAAGTCCTGTGCAAAAAAGCGGGCTTCGTGCCCGAACCATTTATTGGGAACGGCGTGTGCGGATCTCATCATGGCCTGGCTGCAACCGCAGCCCACTCGCGAGAGGCCGGATACATTTATGCAACTGGAATCGTCATTTGCGATGTCGCGAACCCTTGCACGGACGAGGCGGACCATACATTCTTTCTCAAAAGGTCTTTCAAAGCGGCGTTGTCGAGCATCGCATCTGCCAGGAGCCGTTTCAGCTTCCTGTTTTCGTCTTCCAGCGTCTTCAACCGCTTGGCCTCAGACACCTCCATGCCGCCGAATGGCGCTTCCGTTCTTATCGTTTTGACGGTTCTATCGAGAGTTACAAACAGAGATAAATGCTTACGAATTATCTCATCAACCTTCCTGCTGATCAACGATCCGAAATCCGGCGTCGGAAAGATCGTTGATCGCTTTTCTGTCGACAGTTTGCGGCGCACGTGACATCCCCACCAAAGCTCTGGCAATTGTTTTGTCGAGAATTGCCGGGCAGGAACATGGGTTAGACCAATTCATCGATAGTGACTTTGAGTGCTTCGGCAAGCTTCTTCAAAGCATCGAGCGAGCCTTCGCGAGCACCACTTTCAATCTGCGAGAGATAAGGGGCGCTCATACCGGCAGCATCGGCGAGCGCCTTCCCCGTCATGCCGCGATATTCACGCCAGACCTTGATCTTGTTCTCGCCATCAAGAAGACGGTCAACTATATCGGAAGGGATCAATTCATCTTCGCCGGAAGCAATGCGCGCTTCTATCCGCCGGATATCTTCGATATCTTCTTTGTCTTCAAGAGCCTCAATCAGCCTGTCAAGTTCGGCCTTTGGAAGGAGAGCGAGTTCTTCTCCCTTCGGGGTTTTGATAATCTGAATATTCATTATATTTCTCCTAGTCGTAGACCCCTCCACGTGAGGCAATCTTTTCAACGGCAATCACTTCGCCAGTTTCCTTAAATATTATCCTCCAATCACCAACTCGCATGCGCCTAAATACTTTCATGGTGCCTGCCATAACAATCACATTGTTTCCTAAGCTTGCAGGGTCTTCAGCGTACTGGTTAAGCTTGGACCGGATCAGCCTTGACGTGTTGGCTGGCATCTTTGATAAGGCCTGGATTGCTTCGCGGATATAGGTGATCTGCTTCATAAGTCATTATTAGCACTATGCTAATTATAGCGCAATAGTATTATTATCTATCAGCTAATATCTATCTTGCGGAGGCGTCGCTGCGTCTTGCATGTGCGGTCCTGATGAATGTACCAATAAAAAAAGCCCCACCGAAGCGGGGCCTTTACTATTTCTAAAACCAAGCGATCAGTTTCACAGTGTTTTCGTAGAGCGACACAACTCCGATAAGGATCGCCAGCACGCCCAAAATCACCCATCTCATAAAGCGGCCAATGATGCGCATTGATCTGATCAGATCCGGCCCGTGTTTCATCAAGTCAATATCTTCCTCGCGAAGCTGAGAGACAAACTCGCGGGTTTCTTCAGTAATTCGATCAGCTTGCCAGCAGTGGTAGCTTCCGGATCCATTGGCATCACCTTACCCTCGGCTGTTGTCCGCGGCTGAGAGGTCTGGTCCGGCTGCTGTTGCTTGTTGCCTTCAGCATCCTTCGGCGTCAGGTCGATATTGGCCTGAATGTCGAAACCTTCATATTTCTTAGATCCTGAGAAATCCTCATGGGTGAGCGTACCGGTAACGGGCGGATAAGATTTTGTTACGACACGGTTCTCAACTATTCACCTTTGATACCACCGGAACATCATAATCTATAACATCAATGATGTCGTTTGACGTCATTACAATAAAATGCCTCAGATTTTCTTGTTCAATCACGCACTTCTCCGCATGTAACCACTTTAGATATTTTGAATTGACGCATTCGACTATAAGGAAACCTATCAGTGAAAGGGACGCAATTTCTGAAACAAACCCAATCCGGTCACCTTCATCAGTATTCCTGTATGAAACAACGCCACCATCCCAATACAAATTATAAAAATCTCCTTCATAATCCCGTACACTAATTGATAAGCCATCTACCCCATCGACAATAGTTTCACACTCGAAGCGCCCCTTCACTAATATTTCTTCAATTGGTAAAAATTTTTCCCTATATGCCATAACGAACCTTAGTTTTCTTCTTCCCATTTTGAATTTCAAGAGTTGGACGACCATCGGTGCTTTGGGGTCGAACAATAACGGTACTCCCATCTCCTAATGTTCCCACTTTAACGCCATTCGGATAATTTTTCACGTCCGACGGATTGAGATCATTAAAGTCCTTCTCCGCTTCGGGCATTCCACCCGGTTTTTCCCATTGTGACGTCCGCCCCTTAGTTTCTTTTCCCGGTGACGCTCCGGGAACTGGCGGAGGATTATTCGACGAAGCGCTAATAACCACGCTCGGAACACCTGCATTAGTGAGCACATATCCCATGTCTTTCAGCTGGCTCGGCGTCATCGGCAGCGTGCCAATTGTACCACTTGTCAAGCGGACGGCACCGCCATCGCCATAATACTCAATGTCAAGTGATGCAGTAGTTCCATCGGGATAAGTAACCAGTATTGTGGCACCTTGGATATCCCCATGCTTAGCTTTGAGAACGACGCTGGTGCCATCATCGGCTTTAAATTGCTTGTTGATATCACCGCCCGTTTCGGTCGTGGATGCCAGAAGAAATGCACCAGCGAGCCCTGCGATTGTAGCTCCGGTTACACTAATCACTCCCCGTACGACACCGGTCAACCGGTCATAGTCAGCCAGACAGGTTCCCGCCTGCGTAGGTGAGAAATACTTGATCTGCCCATTTACCGGTATTGCACAACCCGTCTGTGCGTGTGCCGAGGGTACAATCCAGCTAAAGATACTGAAATCGACAGCACCATGTTGCTGGGCACATTGCGCCAAGGCAGCTCGAACATTCGGATCATCAAGAAACGGAAACATCTCTTTGGAAAGAGCAGCCTGTTCCGGTGTCCTCTTGCCATCCTTGACCATCTGATCAAGGGCATTACTGAAAGTTTCGGCCAACGTCTGACCTGCTTCCAACGCCGCTTTTACCGAAGTATCCGACAGATAATATTCGATCTCGACGTGTTTATCCTTGGTGATCTCATACGCCTTGTCGGGATCACGGTTGAGAGCGGCGAGGTCTTCGGTCTGGCCGCTCGCTTCCAGTTCAGCCTGCTTGTCCTTGTCACGAATAATGATCTCACCCGGTCCGACGGTGGCACGTACTTCCTGACGCGTGTCGTCAAGCTGATAAGTGCCTTCTGCCGTCGTTTTCGGCTGAGACGTCTGATCCGGCTGCTGCTGCTTGTTGCCTTCTGCATCCTTCGGTGTCAGGTCGATATTGGCCTGAATGTCGAAGCCTTCATATTTCTTCGAGCCGGAGAAGTCTTCATGGGTCAGCGTACCAGTATCGAGTGTCAGATCACCGCTTTCCGAGATGATCTTGCCTGCACCCAGATGGGTGTTACCCTCAACGCGAACATCCATGTCACCCTTAGAGACAAGTCCGGACTGTTCGCTGATCCAGTTGGTTTCACCTGATCCTGTGCCATAGCCCGGCGAAACACCCGTGACCTTTGGCATTCCTCCGGTCAATGAACCGCTGACGCCAAACGAAGTCGACTTGTTCGAGCTTTCACCGGTGTCAGGAACCGAGATGATGTTGAGATCACGCCCGACATTGGCGGTGATAGTCTCACCTTCGACGACAGCACCCTTCAGATTCGTGTCACGACCGGATTCAATATTGATGTTTACCTGAGCCGGTGACGTGGGTGTTAACCTGCGTCGTGCCTTCGCTGTTCGACTTGCCTGAACTGCCATTCACGCTTCCGTTGACGCCAAAACCCACTCCGTTCAATGACACTCCGGCTGACACACCGACACTTGCACCAGCAGACTTGCTGGACGAGGATGAACTGTTGGTTGCCTGCGCACTTTCGAGATTGATATCGTTGCCGGCTTTCAGGCTGATATCGCCGGCACCACCAGAAAGCAGACCATTTTCGTCATAGCCCGCAACAATCTGTGCGCCATGGCTGTTGATGTCACCCGATTTGGCTTCAATGGAAACACTGTTGCCACCGCGAATGCCTGTAACGACCGGAACCGAGCTTGCTGCACTTTCCTTCGATTTCGAATATTCAAAACCGATGCCAACCGACGCGGAGGCTATGTTGCCATAGTTGCCGTTGGCATCCGGCATCACCATAGATGAGAGATTGTTGATCGCATCATAAGCTTTAAGGCCAGCAAAGCCTGCATTGGCTGCGGAATACCCGTCTGACACATTGGCAACCTTGCCAGCCGCATCAGCAATACTTTTGGCCGAACTGACAAGACCGGTGGAAACTGTCGCGGTTATGCCCGCAAAGAGCTCCTCGTGCATATGCTCGTAATTGGTCTTGTCCTGAGCCGCGAGAAGATTGACATCGCGCTCCGCGGTAATGGCAATATCATTTTCGGCTTCAACAAGTGCGGCTTGAAGGTTCGCATCGCGGCCCGCATTGATGATGACGTTGTTGCCAGCTTGTAGACTGGAGACAGCATTGGTCTCAGCACCCTGCTTCGTTTCGTCTTTCGACGACCCAAATCCGATACCGATGGAAGCTGAACCATTGCCGGAACTCAGCTGAACACCAAAGCCTGAGCGCTTCTCTTTGTCTTCCGACGCATAGCTTTCCGCACCAGGAAGGATATTGACGTCACGGGCGGCATCGAGCGCAATGTCATTGCCGGCTTGCACATGGGAGCCGATAATATTGACATCAGTCTCGCGGGCTTTGATCGAAACATCATTTCCCGCCGAAAGCGCAGAACCGACATTTGCGACAATGTTCTCGCTGCTGCTTTTCTCTTCCTTGCCCCAGATCGAGTAGAAGCCGTCGCCTGAGCCCGCACCAAGCCCGGACTTCTTGGATGAAGACGAGGCATCGTGGCGTTCCTGCGCACCTATGATCGAGACACTGTCACCTTCGATCGCGATATCGTCGCCAGCCGTGACCTTGGAACCTGCAATGACGACATTATCGCCAGCATTGAGGTTCACATTGCCAGAAGCACCAAGCTCGGATGCAACAGTCGTTTCATCGTAAGTATGGCTCTTGTCACTCTTCTTCGACAAAAGGCCTGATTTTGATTTGGATGCATCTGTTTCAACGGTGTCTTTGCCGGATGCGATAATCAGATCGCCACCGGCATCGATATTGAGATCAGCCTTGTTATCTGCCGTTCCCGCCTGAATGTTCGAGGCAGAGATCGTTGTATCGTTGCCAGAGGTGATATCAACACCGTTACCACCGCTGATCGATGATCCAACAGCGGTCTCGGTGTCCGTGCGGCTATGGCTTTCCTTTTTGCTG
Organism: Ochrobactrum sp. BTU1; assembly: GCA_018798825.1. Classification (NCBI taxonomy): domain Bacteria; kingdom Pseudomonadati; phylum Pseudomonadota; class Alphaproteobacteria; order Hyphomicrobiales; family Brucellaceae; genus Ochrobactrum; species Ochrobactrum sp. BTU1. Next base: position 536,303 of record CP076357.1, read on the forward strand.
AAGACGCCCTTTGAACTCGTATCAAGCTGAGAATAGCCGGTATCGCGGGCTTCAGCGATCGTGACATTGTCGGTTGCGCTGAGATCGACCTCGCCTTTGGCATCAATTTTCGAGCCAATAATATTGAGATCATGGGAATTGTCTGCATCCGTCTTGTCGCCGGCTGGAACACACATAGGCGAGAGCAGCTATTATTGCTGCTAGTATGAACAGAAACCAAAGCATGCCACGCTCCTATGCCTGAACCCGTCCGCCACCTGGTGTTTTCCCCTTCATCCAAGGAATTGCGACCTCGGGCTCTTCAAGTATACCGCGCTTCTTGGCGAACCCTCGAATGGCGCTTTCTGCTGCTTCAATTGGTTTGATACAGTCGTGAGCATCGCAGCACGCTTTCCAAGCTATCTCATAAATCAGATCACGATCGTGCACGGGGCGCTCATCCTAACCGGCTCAGTTCTGCGTGGAAACCAACACTTGCGCCTTGCATGCGCCCAGCAATGGGCCACCCGAATGGGACCGCCGTCCTTTCGAGAAGGTTTGGTCAATCGATTGTAATTCTGATAGCCATCGACCTGCAGAATGAACACTGCGATTGAGTAGGTTTGTAAAAAGTGGTGCGCCCCTTACTCGGCATTTTCCAGTGCCGCCAGTATTGCAGCTCCCAACTCCTCATCGGAAGCCAAGGGGATCGCTGGCATTTCAGCTAGTGGCGTATATCCGTGTTTAGGTCCGTCATTGCGATAAGGTGTCAGGATCGCTGAAACACCATCATCTGTCGTGATCCCAACAGACTTGGACGAATTGACGAAGGTACCATACGATTTGACCCCCGCAAGATCGAGCATTGGCTTAAACAAATTTGGAAATGAAGATGGATGAGCGATTCCTTGCCGTGAAGCAGCCAAGCAGTCTTTAACCATCCGGCCGCCTTCCCTGATATTGCCTTTTTCAGTAGTTAGCACTGGGGCTGATAGCATCCAAATCCCTGCAGTCGTTTGAGAGCAAGCATGGAAATAGAGCCGGTTCTTGCGCTCGTAAATTGTCGCAGACTTCATTGATTTGAACTCTTTCGTGTTAGGGAAGCTGTATGATGTTGATAGTTACACCACGCGACGCTCCGAGGCTGTCGCGACGTGCATCGCTCGTCGCGCCGAAGGCCTTAGATCGCAATAACACTTTGGGTATGATTGGCGATCATCGGCTGCCGTATAGGTGTTTCACATCGGCACCGCCCAAGGTCGAAAGTCAAAACGCTCTTCTTTTTTAAGCAATACATGCTCGCAATATCGATCGATCGCCTCGGCAGGATCAGCCAAAACCATCATGTTTTCCACATCGGCATCTCGGATGTAATAGACAACGCCATCCTGGATATGGTTTTTTACGAACAGATGATCTCCATCGGTTCTTTTTTTCCCCGTAAAACTTCCCCAACTGTTTAGAAACATCATAAACTTTGTATAAGAGCTGTCTTTCCGATCAGGCTTAACGCCTGGTATCATTTCTTCGATCAGCGGCAGAAGTTTCTTTTTAAGACGCAAGCCATTGAGATAGCCGTCAATTGATTCCCATGGACGATTAATCGGGAAAGGCAAAATTTGAGTGAAAGGGCCGATCACAGGCTCATTAATAACGTTCAAGCCATCGAACCGGTGATAGTAAGCAAGTCTAATCGATTCCGGTAAACTAAAATAGCGATCGATCGATGAATACTTCCGATTAGAGAAGCCGTCATCGTCTGGATTTGCTCCTAAGAATCGCCGATTAATTCCGATTATGTTCCCATTTACTTCTTGAACAACGTGAGAAGTGTATCCAGCAAGTTCATTTTCACGTAAAATTAACGAGAACTCAGATCCATTCAGTAATTGTTTTGCTGTATGCGGCTGATGAACAGTTAATAGTTCATAAGCCCACTCTTTTCCATGATCCAAAAGAGAAATGGAATCACGAATTTTGCCTTGAAATATAAGCTCTTTAAATCCTACAGGTAAAGAGTTTCCTTTTTGAAAGACTTTACTTGGATAGTTACCTTGTGTAAAATCAGCAATATTCATTTTCCATTTTCCTTCAACATACTACTGATCTTATCTTGGAAATAATCATTAAGATTTTCTTGCTCCGATTTCAACCAATCTCGATATGCAGGATCAAGTGGTTGTCCTTTATATGTAGGCCATTCATTCGGTGTCCCCTCAATTTTGCACCCTTTCGAACAGTTTATTGAGCCTTCCAATGGCTGGAAATTCCTTGGATCGTTCAATAATTCTCGTTGCTGCGATGGAGTGAGCATATCAAAATCTTGGAGGTTCTTAATTCCATTTTTCGGGAATATATGATCTTTATGGAAATTCACACCTGTCGGGATATCTTCTAGCTTACCGGTCAAAGGATTCATCCATTTGACCGGCTTCCCTGCAATATCATAGAGTTCTGTTCGGTAGCCTGTTGGATAGAAACCTGCCTTCACTGCAGCAAGTTGCTCTTCAATAGTTCCAGTTGCTTTAGGTGTTCCTCTGGCGCGCGGTCCTCCGCCAACAATTGTAGCTGCGTAAATTGCATGCACAACAACCGGATTTCGCAAAGCGTCATTTATCTCTTTGGGCGATCCCGTGGCAATCTGCAATGAAAACGGATCTGTGAGTGCCTTTAACTGGTCTGGAGTAAAATTGTAGGTATCATTGGCATCAGCGTATTTTGCAGCGGCCAGAAATACAGTATTGCGTTCACCAAAATACAAAGCCTGAAAAGGGTTATCAGTTTGATCCGCCTTACCTGCGCGCGCCAACTCATAATACTCCGCCGCTGCATAGCGCAACTCGGCTCTGGCTTGCTGACACTCGGCAGAGGTATCACCAATACATTGGTCCAGTTTGTCGTAACGAGCCTGCGATAATGTATTAAGTTCGTTGAGATGGGTGCAAGCTGCTGGGTCGCGTTCTTGAACACAACTGACCAATGTTCTGTCGAACTCTTCACGCTCGGCATGCTTAAGATAGTTATTTTGATAAGCATTTCCTGCGTATGCGGCACCAGTTCCGCCAGTTGCGGCACCCAGTCCCTGAAGGATCGACCCGGTGATAGACTTGACCATGAGGTCTGCCGCTGAACCTGTGAGCCCAGCATCCTTCACAAACTGTTCGACAAGCTTGTGAATTTCTGGTGCAAGTTTTGCCGACATTGCACCACCGAGCATACCGGAGAGCATTCCATTAAAGTCGGTAACACCGCCGAGCAGCCCGCCCGCGATGGCGTGAAGGATGGCCGGACCCGTTCCGCCTTCCTTCCAGAATTCCATCTCTTCTGTGTTGTTGTTCTTATGTGCCTCAGCAAATCGGTCTGAAGCATAATCACCGATCATCTTTGCGGCTTTGGCGGCCGCATCGTCGTAGAGCTGCTGCGTCTTCAGCTGCTCACTGAGGAGTTTCTGAAGATCAGGAATTCCGGGCAGCGACGTGTTAGTATCTGTCGTATCACGCCGCAGATCATCAACGTTCTGCTGCTGATTGGCAGGATCAGTGATGATGATCTCGCCTGGAGAGATTGCTGACAGCGCCTTTCCGGTTTCGCTTTCACCTTCCTTGATCGGCGGAGAGACGAGCGGGCCGCTTGCACCGAAGCCACCGCCATGGGTGTCGGCTTTCCATTTGGAATGCGTGTCGAGATCTTCAAACTCGAGCGTTCCGGTTTCAAGACGATTGTTTTCAGGATCGGCTTCGCTCGTGATGAGGCCACCGGTCAGCTTGGTGTTGCCGTCGACCTTTATGTCGAAGCCACCTTCGCCTGCATGAATGCCGGATTGTTCGGAGACAATGGCCGCATCACCCTTGGCTGTCTGATAAGAGCCGGAGATGCCGCCGCTTGTCTGGCCCTGAGCGTTCGTTCCAACACCACCGCTCACATTGACCTGATTGGCCTTGGCCTTCGCGGTATCGAGTTGACTTTCAATGTTCAGATCGCCGCCAATATCAGCAATCACGGTCTCGCCGGAAACCGTCGCACCCCGCAGGTTTGTATCATTGCCGGAGTTGATATAGACAGTTCCGCTGCCCGTCACATGCGTGTTGATGTTGGTGAGAGTGGTATCGTTGCCTTTCCCCTGACCGTAGTTGAAGTTCACGCCAGGGTTCAGGAGATCAATAGAAACTCCGCCTGAGACATTCTTGCTGGAGTTCTCACTGGTTGCTTTGGCACTTTCCAGATTGATGTCATTGCCAGCAATCAGTGCAATATCACCACGCCCACCTGTCGGAAGCCCGTACTGATCATAACCGGCGCTCACCTGCGCACCGACCGCATTGATATCGCGGCCTGCTTCGATGATCACTGTATCGCCAGCATTGATCGTGGTCACCACAGGTGTCGATGTCGATCCCTCGGCACTGTTCTTCGAATATTGAAAGCCGACACTGAGCGATCCGGAAAGTAGCTGACCGCCAGGATTCCAGTTATTCGTCTCGTTTGCGCCACTCAGGACGTCATAGACATATTTGCCGTTAATCCCAGCAATAGTCGCCATCGCAATGGAATTGGCTGTGCTACCGTCACCGACCCTTTTTCCAGCTTCGTAGGCATTGCCGACGGCTGCTGCTGCCTGCGATGATACTGTTGCGGTAACACCGACAAACAGTTCCTGATGCATAAATTCATAATTTGTCTTGTCTTGCGCCGAGAGCAGATTAACGTCCCGCTCAGCGATAATGTCGACAGTAGAGCCAGCAACAACCTGAGCCGCCTGAAGATTGGCATCACGGCCCGCCGTGATGATCACATCCCGGCCTGCATTCAGGCTCGAAACCGCATTGGTTTCTGCGCCTTCGCTGGCTTCTGTCTTTGCTGAACCAAAGCCAATCCCGATCGAAGCTGAACCGTTGCCGGAACTCAGCTGAACACCAAAGCCTGAGCGCTTCTCTTTGTCTTCCGACGCATAGCTTTCCGCGCCAGGAAGGATATTGACGTCACGCGCCGCATCGCGCGCGATATCGTTTCCGGCTTCAACTTTCGACCCGATAATATTGACATCTGTCTCGCGGGCTTTGATGGAAACATCATTTCCAGCAGAAAGCTCAGAGCCAACATTTGCGACGATGTTCTCGCTGCTGCTTTTTTGGCAGCTGCTGCGTCCTCAGCTGCTCGCGGAGAATTCCGATGATCGGGAATGTCGGGTAACGAGATATTGTTACTTATTTAATATTATTGTAGAAATAATCCAACTCATCACGATCTCCCTCTAATATACCTAAATAATGATGATAAGATTCCAATAATCTAGAATATCCCATAAGCATCACAACGCCAAACGAGTACTTTAGATACTTATATTCATCCCTATCATCGATGATTTTCAAATTCCATTTTTTTATTTGATCTTCAGGCTGCATTTCGAAAATATACTGCGGAATCCACAATGGTCTTCCATCGTCTGGAGAGATAAGCGCATCTACGCGATCATGTATGATCATCAGTCCGTAGACATTATAAATATCTCCGACCTGAATACCTCCATATTCGGTCTCATCAAGTTCATGTAAATATCTTTTATCATTAGGTATGGACTTCCCAGTAGTTCGAATTATCTGAAGGTGCATGGCTCTCACTTGAACTTAAAATCATCGACCTGACCGGTTTTGACATTTCTCACGTAATGAACTTCTACTCCATTAATATTTTGGGCCATTTTTACCCATCCCTGCTCAGCAGGCCATCGTTTGTCAGTCATTGGAACAGGTATAGGCCGTCCTGCAGTTGGAGTAGACATTGCCTGTTCCATTGCCAACTTCTCGGTTAGATTATTGGGATTGACTCTACCCGTAGACCCCCTCGCTGCAAACCCCATAGTAGCAGCGGCAATTGCCGCACCGACGTCGAATCCTGCCGCTGAAAGTTGTTCAGCTTTCTCGTCCATTGACAGTGATGGATCAGCCATGATCGAGCGCCATTCCAACGATGTCGATATACCGGTGTTATAGCCATCAGCATTTCCAATCAGATATTGATTGAAATAGTAACCTTTGGGCATACCATCGAGTTCGTCCAACGAAGACCAGAGCCATTGCGTCAGAACAATTGCCTCACCGTTTGCTGGAACAATACCCATTCCACTTGCGAACCCAGCAGACTGAACTACCTTGACCCGATCTTCAAAACTCAAAGTGTTCAGATAGGCTGTAATGGCATCCTTGCATTCCTCGTATGTCTTGATACCAAGTTCGATACGGGTGCCGTCTTTCTGAACGATGTAACAGCTATTCTCGTAAGCATAAGCAGACGTTATCACCCAGCTGAACGGATTGAATCTGTTAAAGCCTTGACGCTGCCCGCCACAACCGCCGAAGCTGCCACCGTTATTGATCGCATCCAGTCCCTGCCGCACATTATTACGTTCTTCGGGCGTCAATTCCTTCCCAAGCAGATAGCGATCCACGAAACCGCCCGCCTCCATTGCCTTTCCGATGCTCGATGCGACGGCATTTAGAGACGTATCCGACAGATAATACTCGATCTCGAGGTGCTTATCCTTGGTGATCTCGTAAGCCTTGTCGGGATTGCGGTTGAGAGCGGCGAGTTCTTCGGTCTGACCCGATGCTTCAAGCTCTGCCTGTTTGTCCTTGTCTCGAATAATGATCTCGCCCGGTCCAACTGTGGCGCGTACTTCCTGCCGCGTGTCGTCGAGCTGGTACGTACCCTCGGCTGTTGTCCGCGGCTGAGATGTCTGATCCGGCTGCTGCTGCTTGTTGCCTTCAGCATCCTTCGGTGTCAGGTCGATATTGGCCTGAATGTCAAAGCCTTCATATTTCTTAGAGCCGGAGAAATCCTCATGAGTGAGCGTACCAGTATCGAGCGTCAGATCGCCGCTTTCTGAGATGATCTTGCCTGCACCAAGATGCGTATTGCCTTCGACGTACACATCCATCTCGCTCTTGGAAACGAGGCCGGACTGTTCGCCGATCCAGTTGGTTTCACCTGATCCTGTGCCATAGCCCGGCGAAACACCCGTGACCTTTGGCATTCCTCCGGTCAATGAACCGCTGACGCCAAACGAAGTCGACTTGTTCGAGCTTTCACCGGTGTCAGGAACCGAGATGATGTTGAGATCACGCCCGACATTGGCGGTGATCGTGTCACCTTCGACGACAGCACCCTTCAGATTGGTGTCACGTCCGGATTCAATATTGATGTTACCTGAGCCGGTGACGTGGGTGTTAACCTGCGTCGTGCCTTCGCTGTTCGACTTGCCTGAACTGCCATTCGCGCTTCCGTTGACGCCAAAACCTACTGCGTTCAATGACACTCCGGCTGACACACCGACACTTGCACCAGCAGACTTGCTGGACGAGGATGAACTGTTGGTTGCCTGCGCACTTTCGAGATTGATATCGTTGCCGGCTTTCAGGCTGATATCGCCGGCACCACCAGAAAGCAGACCATTTTCGTCATAGCCCGCAACAATCTGTGCGCCATGGCTGTTGATGTCACCCGATTTGGCTTCAATGGAAACACTGTTGCCACCGCGAATGCCTGTAACGACCGGAACCGAGCTTGCTGCACTTTCCTTCGATTTCGAATATTCAAAACCGATGCCAACCGACGCGGAGGCTATGTTGCCATAGTTGCCGTTGGCATCCGGCATCACCATAGATGAGAGATTGTTGATCGCATCATAAGCTTTAAGGCCAGCAAAGCCTGCATTGGCTGCGGAATACCCGTCTGACACATTGGCAACCTTGCCAGCCGCATCAGCAATACTTTTGGCCGAACTGACAAGACCGGTGGAAACTGTCGCGGTTATGCCCGCAAAGAGCTCCTCGTGCATATGCTCGTAATTGGTCTTGTCCTGAGCCGCGAGAAGATTGACATCGCGCTCCGCGGTAATGGCAATATCATTTTCGGCTTCAACAAGTGCGGCTTGAAGGTTCGCATCGCGGCCCGCATTGATGATGACGTTGTTGCCAGCTTGTAGACTGGAGACAGCATTGGTCTCAGCACCCTGCTTCGTTTCGTCTTTCGACGACCCAAATCCGATACCGATGGAAGCTGAACCATTGCCGGAACTCAGCTGAACACCAAAGCCTGAGCGCTTCTCTTTGTCTTCCGACGCATAGCTTTCCGCACCAGGAAGGATATTGACGTCACGGGCGGCATCGAGCGCAATGTCATTGCCGGCTTGCACATGGGAGCCGATAATATTGACATCAGTCTCGCGGGCTTTGATCGAAACATCATTTCCCGCCGAAAGCGCAGAACCGACATTTGCGACAATGTTCTCGCTGCTGCTTTTCTCTTCCTTGCCCCAGATCGAGTAGAAGCCGTCGCCTGAGCCCGCACCAAGCCCGGACTTCTTGGATGAAGACGAGGCATCGTGGCGTTCCTGCGCACCTATGATCGAGACACTGTCACCTTCGATCGCGATATCGTCGCCAGCCGTGACCTTGGAACCTGCAATGACGACATTATCGCCAGCATTGAGGTTCACATTGCCAGAAGCACCAAGCTCGGATGCAACAGTCGTTTCATCGTAAGTATGGCTCTTGTCACTCTTCTTCGACAAAAGGCCTGATTTTGATTTGGATGCATCTGTTTCAACGGTCTCTTTGCCGGATGCGATAATCAGATCGCCACCGGCATCGATATTGAGATCAGCCTTGTTATCTGCTGTTCCCGCCTGAATGTTCGAGGCAGAGATCGTTGTATCGTTGCCAGAGGTGATATCAACACCGTTACCGCCGCTGATCGATGATCCAACAGCGGTTTCAGTATCCGTGCGGCTATGGCTTTCCTTTTTGCTGAAGACGCCCTTTGAACTCGTATCAAGCTGAGAATAGCCGGTATCGCGGGCTTCAGCGATCGTGACATTGTCGGTTGCGCTGAGATCGACCTTGCCCTTGGCATCTATTTTCGAGCCAATAATATTGAGATCATGGGAATTATCTGCATCCGTCTTGTCGCCGGCTGCAACTCTGACCGAACCGCCAGAACTGATTTCCGAGCCAATATGAGTTTCGGAACCCTGCTTGACTTCGGAGCCGATTGTTTCGGTGCGCTGTTGGGCAACCGTGATGTTGATATCGTCCCTGGCTTCGAGGCTGACGTCACCGCCGGCCTTCACCTTTGAACCTGATATCAGAATATCGTCGCCAGCTTTGATGGACGTGTCACCACCAGACGACAGGTTGGATGTTTGCGCAAAGGTGGAATCGGTCTGCGACATGCGGGTGCCAGCGACGCCATTGACCTTCTTCTCAACACCTGCCGCAACAACATTGACCGAGCCCGCTTCTGCTTCAATGCCAAGATTGCCACCGGCTGCAACACTCGAGCCAATAACGTTCACATCCTGTTTGGCGGTGATCGTCGTGTCTTTGCCCGATTGAACAGTGGTGCCAATCACATTGTCGGAACCATTATTGGTCGCTTTTGCCGTGTCGAGCGTTACACTTTGCCCGGTAAGATCGACATCATTGCCTGCCTTGACCTCTGCACCGCGCAGGGTCAGATCATTACCCGCTGCAAGGCTCGCATTGCCGCCGGCCTCAACACCACTGCCGGATTTGACGAAAGTCTCATTACCGATCTGCATTTCGGCTGCACTAATCGTCAGATTTTGCGAGGCCGACAGCGATACGTTGTTACCGGCCGTAAAGCTGCCACCCGTAGCGGTGATATTGGTAGCGTCAAGCTTGAGGTCAGTCTTCGGGAGATAATGCCGGAGTTATTGACCTCTCCGACCTCCCATGTTCCCTTCGCGCCTAAACACCGAAAGAACGAGCTTGGCGCTCAGCCGAGTAATAAACGGCTAAGAAGCGCGCTGCAAGTCTCACAGCGGAAAAACCTTCAGCCCCCCGCGACTCACTTTGTATTATATTTGCTACCTAAAATCGTAGGTGTAACACCAGATGAAAACATTCACAATTTCGTCTGGAATTCCCGGATGTTTTGACCTGAAATCGTTGGCAGCCATTTGCCCCATTTCATTGACATCCTTTGCGTATCGATGTGCGTCAGTTGCGTAAAAATCATCCTCCAATGATTTTAGCTTATCCATCAGTGGTTTTGCGTTCATTTCACCGAATCTCTTGATCACGCGCGTCCAATCTCGACACGGCATGGAAAACATGCCGCTACCAGACCACAAAGCTGCTGCATCAGAAAGTTTTTCAAAATCAACTGTTGTCATCTTTTCCATAATAGCGTTTCAATTCCTGTAATTGGGTCAATAGCTTTAATAGATGCTACATACTGTTGGAACCAGAACTGTGACACCGTTGACCGTCTTCTTCTCATACCAGACCATCGTCTCGGTCAGATTGGCAATGAGTTCGGGCGAGAGCTTCTCACCAATCGTCAGGCCATTGGCATTGGCAAAGTCGACACCCCGATCAAGCAGCGTCTTCATCTGCTCGATGGCATCACTTCCTGGTATAAATGAACCTTTGCCAAGCCCCTGATTGACGAGTTGGCGCAGTTGCTGATCGATCAGCTGGTTCTCAAAATAGGCGTCTCCCAGAAACGGGATTTCCCGATCAGGCTTATAACCGATGCGGTTGATAAAATAGCCCGAGCCATCGAACTTGCCGACATCGAGGAATTCAGCGCGGGTCTCATAAAGGAATAGCTGGCCTGGAATAGTGCCGCCAAAGCCGCCCGAATTTGGCTTTGGTGCAGAATTACCAAGAGCTGCAATCAGATCAGCACCGACAAGTGGCGTCCCGTTTGCAGACAAACCATTCAGCGCCGCATTTGGCGTATAAAGTGCGCCACCTGCGGTCATTCCATTGAGTATTGTGGTTGGATCATCTGTCGCAGGAGCCGTTGAAAGCTGTGCGCCGCCAGCAATCGAGCCCTCAGCGGATGTGTTGTTGACAGTGGCAAAGCCACTGACGTCCATATTGCCAGCCGCCTTGATGTTTTCGAACGCGCCGCCAACAATGCTTTGGCCGGTAACACGGGAATTGCCTTTGTCGAGATCGTTGACACCATCTCGATTGCCATTGGCGTCATAGGCTTCGCAGCCGCCTGTTGCTTCACATGTCGAGGTGACGGTGCGGTAAAGTGCTATGCCTTCATTGTTGAGCACTGATCCGGTTAGTTTTGCATCACCGCCCGCTTCCTGGAAAGCTTCGCCGCCGCTATCGTGGTACGGCTTCCTTCTATTTTAATGATCTGCACCCGTTTCTACCGAACCCTCGACATTAGGTGAAAGCGGAGCAATTCAGATTATGTCCATTGCTCAACTATGTCCGGCTGGGCTCACCACTTACAAGGAAGCGAGAGAGTGAAAGCCTACCGTGGGTCCGTAGTCTTGATCCGTATCTGAAACATAGACCTCGAAACGTCGTTTAGGAAAGCTAAAACCCAAGGCTATTTTCAACGTGTGTGCCATCAAATTGGCTACGCCTTCAAATGATGTCTCGGAGACCTCATCGCGTGTGGAGAATAGATCATATACATGCTGGTGATTGAGCACCTTTTCGACCGCCACAACGTCCCCGAGCTTTAACTTCCATTCTGAATAACTAGAAAGTGTAAAATTGTCATGGAGAAATACCCCACCTTCATGTTCAATGAAGGCTGGAATAAGCAAACGACCCACAATAGATACAACATCAGGATGAACATAATAATTAATGTATTCAAACCAGCCTAGTTTAGGACGAGGGGAAACAGCATCCCCCCAATCCTTAATTGCTTGAGGCTCGGACCAAACTGAAAGTGGATCGTGAACTTTCATGGAATTTCCTCTCGGATTGCGAACCTCGGATCAGTTCTTGGCGTTTGAACCCGAATGCTGTCATCAGGAAGGTGGTTTCTACCACATTCAAGAACATGCTGAGTTGGAACGCCATAGTGGGCCGCGCCAGCGACATCCACACGTTTCATAATTAGTCCATTTGCGTCGTATGTCGCATAGCTTGTGATATTGCCTTGGTTGTCAGCCCTATAAACTGTGCTGTTAGGAGGGCTGTGGAACTTCACCTGATTTTGAGCCAGTTTTCCAATTAAGGCTAATCCACACAAATTCGGAAATCGACTTAGGTTCCAACAGTTTACATGTGCTAGGGCTGATCAACGCCAAATGCAAAGCCGGGTCAAAATCTGGTGAAATTCAACAGATAGGGGGATTACACGCTTTTCCCCATTCTGTAATTGCCTTGGGCTCCGTCCAGCAAGAGAGTGGGTCGATTTTAATCATGGATATCCTCAGGGGTGCACTCCTCGGGCCAGTCCTCGCCCGCTTTGAAACGTTCGAACCAATAGTCGCGAGTATGTGGTTCGTGAAGACGCTCGAATTGGCGCACAATAATCTCTAGATCCGCCCCTATATCGATATTAAATGCAAACCATGTTTTCGATAATCTAGCGGTAATCTGAAAAAGGGTGTCGAATTTTGCATCTGCATCAGAACGGCTCCCGCAACTAATCTCTCTAATTAACCTCCGACACTCTGTCCTATAAGCAGTAAGGCATTGCTTTACAGTCGCCTTAGCACGATCAAGCTCTTCCAGACCATTGTCCATTGTTGCGTTTATTGCATCGGGATTCATCGCTATCACTTTATCGGTTGAATGTGCCCAACTTGGCCGGTTGAAGGATTATATATCATTTCAAGCCCTGCCCCTTCATAACGGAAGTATCCTGGGGCCCCTCTCGGATCTGGAGTTACTTTAGGACTACTGCTCAATATTTCCCGAGCCTGTAGAAACGGTGCGGGACGACCACTTCCATACAAATATTCGTAATACGACTTGGAAAACTTAAAACCGTCCGCTGAATAAAATTGGCCATCAAACTCAATGGGTCTTCCTGCATTCGCACTTCCTCTTCCACCAGCACCGTTTCCTCCGCGGATAGGGCCTTCAATCTTGCTTCCACCACCTTCTCGTGCAGCTTTAAGCCTGTCTTCGATGGACTGATGGATTTTCATATTATATTGGTAGGCATTGCCTGCATAGGCCGCACCGGATCCACCCGTTGTGGCACCCAATCCCTGAAGGATAGAACCAGTAATAGTATTGACCATGAGATCAGCGGCTGATCCGGTGAGCCCAGCATCCCGAACGAATTGCCCGACGAGATTTTCGATTTCATGAGCGAGATAGGACGAGGAGGCACCGCCGAGCATGCCGGTGAGCATGCCGTTAAAGTCGGTAACCCCGCCTAATAATCCACCTGCAATCGCGTGAAGGATGTTTGGTCCCGGTCCACCTCTGGCCCAGAAGTCATATTCGGCGACATTGCCGCTTTTCAAAGCCTCTTCTGCCCGTTTGACCGCATAATCACCGATCATCTTGGCCGCTTTTGCGGCTGCATCGTCGTAAAGTTGCTGCGTCTTCAGCTGCTCACTGAGGAGTTTCTGAAGATCTGGTATTCCGGGCAGCGAGGTATTGGTTTCGGTCGTATCGCGCCGCAGATCATCGATATTTTGTTGCTGACTGTCCGGATTGGTAATGATGATCTCGCCCGGAGAGACTGCTGAAAGCGCCTTTCCGGTTTCGCTTTCACCTTCCTTGATCGGCGGAGAGACGAGCGGACCACTTGCACCGAAGCCACCGCCATAGGTGTCAGCTTTCCATTTGGAATGCGTGTCGAGATCCTCGAACTCAAGCGTTCCGGTTTCAAGACGATTGTTTTCAGGATCGGCCTCGCTCGTGATGAGGCCACCGGTCAGCTTGGTGTTGCCGTCGACCTTTATGTCGAAGCCACCTTCGCCTGCATGAATGCCAGATCGTTCGGAGACAATGGCCGCATCACCCTTGGCTGTCTGATAAGAGCCGGAGATGCCGCCGCTTGTCTGGCCCTGAGCGTTCGTTCCAACACCACCGCTGACATTGACCTGATTGGCCTTGGCTGTCGCAGTATCGAGCTGACTTTCAATGTTCAGATCGCCGCCAATATCAGCAATCACGGTCTCGCCGGAAACCGTCGCACCCCGCAGGTTTGTATCATTGCCGGAGTTGATATAGACAGTTCCGCTGCCCGTCACATGCGTGTTGATGTTGGTGAGAGTGGTATCGTTGCCTTTCCCCTGACCGTAGTTGAAGTTCACGCCAGGGTTCAGGAGATCAATAGAAACTCCGCCTGAGACATTCTTGCTGGAGTTCTCACTGGTTGCTTTGGCACTTTCCAGATTGATGTCATTGCCAGCAATCAGCGCAATATCACCACGCCCACCTGTCGGAAGCCCGTACTGATCATAACCGGCGCTCACCTGCGCACCGACCGCATTGATATCGCGGCCTGCTTCGATGATCACTGTATCGCCAGCATTGATCGTGGTCACCACAGGTGTCGATGTCGATCCCTCGGCACTGTTCTTCGAATATTGAAAGCCGACACTGAGCGATCCGGAAAGTAGCTGACCGCCAGGATTCCAGTTATTCGTCTCGTTTGCGCCACTCAGGACGTCATAGACATATTTGCCGTTAATCCCAGCAATAGTCGCCATCGCAATGGAATTGGCTGTGCTACCGTCACCGACCCTTTTTCCAGCTTCGTAGGCATTGCCGACGGCTGCTGCTGCCTGCGATGATACTGTTGCGGTAACACCGACAAACAGTTCCTGATGCATAAATTCATAATTTGTCTTGTCTTGCGCCGAGAGCAGATTAACGTCCCGCTCAGCGATAATGTCGACAGTAGAGCCAGCAACAACCTGAGCCGCCTGAAGATTGGCATCACGGCCCGCCGTGATGATCACATCCCGGCCTGCATTAAGGCTCGAAACCGCATTGGTTTCTGCGCCTTCACTGGCTTCTGTCTTTGCTGAACCAAAACCAATTCCAATCGAAGCTGAACCATTGCCGGAACTCAGCTGAACACCAAAGCCTGAGCGCTTCTCTTTGTCTTCCGACGCATAGCTTTCCGCACCAGGAAGGATATTGACGTCACGGGCGGCATCGAGCGCAATGTCATTGCCGGCTTGCACATGGGAGCCGATAATATTGACATCAGTCTCGCGGGCTTTGATCGAAACATCATTTCCCGCCGAAAGCGCAGAACCGACATTGGCGACAATGTTCTCGCTGCTGCTTTTCTCTTCCTTGCCCCAGATCGAGTAGAAGCCGTCGCCTGAGCCCGCACCAAGCCCGGATTTCTTGGATGAAGACGAGGCATCGTGGCGTTCCTGCGCACCGATGATCGAGACACTGTCACCTTCGATCGCGATATCGTCGCCGGCAATGACCCTGGAGCCTGCAATGACGACATTATCGCCAGCATTGAGGTTCACATTGCCAGAAGCACCAAGCTCGGATGCAACGGTCGTTTCATCGTAAGTATGGCTCTTGTCACTCTTCTTCGACAAAAGGCCTGATTTTGATTTGGATGCATCTGTTTCAACGGTCTCTTTGCCGGATGCGATAATCAGATCGCCACCGGCATCGATATTGAGATCAGCCTTGTTATCT
This sequence comes from Ochrobactrum sp. BTU1, assembly GCA_018798825.1. Taxonomy (NCBI): domain Bacteria; kingdom Pseudomonadati; phylum Pseudomonadota; class Alphaproteobacteria; order Hyphomicrobiales; family Brucellaceae; genus Ochrobactrum; species Ochrobactrum sp. BTU1. Next base: position 551,707 of record CP076357.1, read on the forward strand.
GCTGTTCCCGCCTGAATGTTCGAGGCAGAGATCGTTGTATCGTTGCCAGAGGTGATATCAACACCGTTACCGCCGCTGATCGATGATCCAACAGCGGTTTCAGTATCCGTGCGGCTATGGCTTTCCTTTTTGCTGAAGACGCCCTTTGAACTCGTATCAAGCTGAGAATAGCCGGTATCGCGGGCTTCAGCGATCGTGACATTGTCGGTTGCGCTGAGATCGACCTTGCCCTTGGCATCTATTTTCGAGCCAATAATATTGAGATCATGGGAATTATCTGCATCCGTCTTGTCGCCGGCTGCAACTCTGACCGAACCGCCAGAACTGATTTCCGAGCCAATATGAGTTTCGGAACCCTGCTTGACTTCGGAGCCGATTGTTTCGGTGCGCTGTTGGGCAACCGTGATGTTGATATCGTCCCTGGCTTCGAGGCTGACGTCACCGCCGGCCTTCACCTTTGAACCTGATATCAGAATATCGTCGCCAGCTTTGATGGACGTGTCACCACCAGACGACAGGTTGGATGTTTGCGCAAAGGTGGAATCGGTCTGCGACATGCGGGTGCCAGCGACGCCATTGACCTTCTTCTCAACACCTGCCGCAACAACATTGACCGAGCCCGCTTCTGCTTCAATGCCAAGATTGCCACCGGCTGCAACACTCGAGCCAATAACGTTCACATCCTGTTTGGCGGTGATCGTCGTGTCTTTGCCCGATTGAACAGTGGTGCCAATCACATTGTCGGAACCATTATTGGTCGCTTTTGCCGTGTCGAGCGTTACACTTTGCCCGCTGAGATCGACATCATTGCCTGCTTTGACCTCTGCACCGCGCAGGGTCAGATCATTACCCGCTGTAAGGCTCGCATTGCCGCCGGCCTCAACACCACTGCCGGATTTGACGAAAGTCTCATGACCGATCTGCATCTCGGCTGCACTAATCGTCAGATTTTGCGAGGCCGACAGCGATACGTTGTTACCGGCCGTAAAGCTGCCACCCGTTGCAAGGATATTGGTCGCATTGAGCTTTAAGTCGGTTTTAGCCTGGATAATGCCAGAATTGCTGACATCACCGACATTCATATCAACCGTGTCACCGGAGATGATTGCGCCTGCAACCGTCAAGTTCGCCTTATCGACATTGGCGATGTAGACTGTTGGAACCAGCACTGTGACACCGTTGACCGTCTTCTTCTCATACCAGACCATCGTCTCGGTCAGATTGGCAATGAGTTCGGGCGAGAGCTTCTCACCGATCGTCAGGCCATTGGCATTGGCAAAGTCGACACCACGATCAAGCAGCGTCTTCATCTGCTCGATGGCATCACTTCCTGGTATAAATGAACCTTTGCCAAGCCCCTGATTGACGAGTTGGCGCAGTTGCTGATCGATCAGCTGGTTCTCAAAATAGGCGTCTCCCAGAAACGGGATTTCCCGATCAGGCTTATAACCGATGCGATTGATAAAATAGCCCGAGCCATAAAACTTGCCGACATCGAGGAACTCAGCGCGGGTCTCATAAAGGAATAGCTGTCCTGGAACTGTGCCGCGATCACGCGCAGTTGCGCTCTCACCTGAAAGACTCCATCGCAGCCTACAATTTCAGACGAAGGCTAAAGACCCTTCGAGGCCTTACGCCTTACGAGTTCATCTGCAAACAATGGACAAATCAACCGGAACGTTCACACTCAATCCGATCCATCAAATGCCGGGACCGAACATCTAATATCCAACTATAAGTCAACGACACATCAAAACCATTCTAGATCACTATCGGCTTATAAGAAAATGCCTTATTTATGATTTCATCCGGTGTCATTTCTGGGCCATCTGGAAAGAAAACATAGTCCGTGATTGCAGGATCTGGACTCATTTCCGATAGGCGTTGAAATATATTATCAACCTCCTCCTCACTAAGTACGTCACGATTTGAGTAATACTCAGTAAGGAGCTGAAGAGCTTCTGTTTTTCTATCAATGGCCATTTATTTACCGCGAATATGGTTAAGGGGTGTTCTAATAACGATATTATTCATATCGTAAACGCCACCCGCATTCTGAATTTCCTGATTATGATCCAGTTCATATCTCTGACGCTTACCAACTTGTTGCGTCGATGGTGCAAATGGAGCGTTTCCTTTCCGCATTTCAGATAGATTAGCGGTTGAGAATTGTTTATTCAACACGGGATCGTTTGCTGCAGCCTTCCAGAACTCTTCTCGGAAATGATCGAAATTGCGGAACTCTCTTCCAGCAAGCTGTTCTGCAATCTGGCTCGGTACCTTTCCTGCATTTCCATTGCTGCCTTTGAGCCAAGTGACACCATCGTTGATTAACGGGAGGTTACCGCCATACGATGCAACTCCCGGCTCTAATCGCTTCGCAGATCCAACCGTTGAGGGGGTCGGTAACAGTTTAATGCTCTTCGCCGCCTGCTCAAGGGCATTTTCGACTTGCTTTGTTGCAACAGCCGCGCTGCCTAATGTTAGCGATCCGCCACCAAGCGCCTCACCCGCAGCCATCTCACCTAAAGCAATACCAGCTTCGTTAAGACAGACCAGATTCGCCAGACATGCGGCTATTGTTGGCGACGCTTCCGCTAGGGGCCCTGCTGCCAAGGCGACAATAGTCATTATTCGAGCTGTACTGACGTTATTTGCAACCGTATCGGCGTGAGCATTCGCATAGCCGTTCAGTGTGTTCGCAAATACAAGACGGTCTTCCGCGCTCATGTTGGAGCTGGCTACCTGGACAGCCGCTACGATCTGATTGAGCTGCCCTCCAGCAAGGCCATTAATCCCAGCAACTCCCGTCTGAAACAGACCCTTTGCAAGGTTTTCAGCCGCGCTGTTTATTGCACGGTTTCGCTCGGCTTGAGACAATCCTGTTTGTTGCGAAATTCCATTTAGCAGAAACGCTGCGTCCAACGTTGCGGTACTAGAATTATATGCCAGGTGCATCAAGCCATTGAACTGACTTGAATTGGTTTTCCTTAGTTCCTGTAGTTTCTCCTTAGAATGCTGGCTCAATCCTTCGAGCTGCTGCGCAATGGCATCGCCTCCCTGACGATAGGCAGCTGCTACGTTGAAATAGGAACTGAATTCGGGGGTGTTGGGGACGATTCCTGAGTTTCGCAGGTCATTCAGATTGGGGCTGCAGAGAACATAATATGACATCTGCTGCTGCAAGCGCCCCTGCGCATCGGTAAGTTGCTGCAACTGTAAAGCTGTCAGGCTTCCACCAGTCGCCAGAATATTGTTAAGCGTCTGGATTGTGCTCAGATTCTCTCTAATTTGCTGTTCAGCACTGGCGAGGATGCCTTGTCGAGCCGCCTCGTAGGCTTCTGAGCCTATCGTCTTGCCAGCCAATTCGCCCTTGAATCGGATGGTACAGCCGTTAGCCGCATTAGCCCGTCCAACAACAAAATCCCACAGACTTCCATTTTGAGGACCTGTGCAAACGGCCAGTGAGTCTGGGTCGATATCCTCCAGTCGCCTTGCAAGCTCTCGCGCTTCGCGGGCGCTGTTTTCGTTCAACGTGCCCTTTTCGACCAAGCGGTCAATATAACTAACTGTCTTTTCCGCGAGGTCTCTCACGGCTTCGAGACTGGTATCAGACAAATAGTACTCGATCTCGACATGCTTATCCTTGGTGATCTCGTAGGCTTTGTCAGGATCACGGTTAAGGGCTGCGAGGTCTTCGGTCTGGCCAGATGCTTCAAGCTCTGCCTGTTTGTCCTTGTCTCTAATGATGATCTCGCCCGGTCCGACCGTTGCGCGCACTTCCTGCCGCGTATCGTCGAGCTGATAGGTGCCTTCCGCCGTTGTTTTTGGCTGCGACGTCTGATCCGGCTGCTGCTGTTTGTTGCCGTCAGCATCCTTCGGTGTCAGGTCGATATTGGCCTGAATGTCAAAGCCTTCATATTTCTTAGAGCCGGAGAAATCCTCATGAGTGAGCGTACCAGTATCGAGCGTCAGATCGCCGCTTTCTGAGATGATCTTGCCTGCACCAAGATGCGTATTGCCTTCGACGTACACATCCATCTCGCTCTTGGAAACGAGGCCGGACTGTTCGCCGATCCAGTTGGTTTCACCTGATCCTGTGCCATAGCCCGGCGAAACACCCGTGACCTTTGGCATTCCTCCGGTCAATGAACCGCTGACGCCAAACGAAGTCGACTTGTTCGAGCTTTCACCGGTGTCAGGAACCGAGATGATGTTGAGATCACGCCCGACATTGGCGGTGATAGTCTCACCTTCGACGACAGCACCCTTCAGATTCGTGTCACGACCGGATTCAATATTGATGTTTACCTGAGCCGGTGACGTGGGTGTTAACCTGCGTCGTGCCTTCGCTGTTCGACTTGCCTGAACTGCCATTCACGCTTCCGTTGACGCCAAAACCTACTGCGTTCAATGACACTCCGGCTGACACACCGACACTTGCACCAGCAGACTTGCTGGACGAGGATGAACTGTTGGTTGCCTGCGCACTTTCGAGATTGATATCGTTGCCGGCTTTCAGGCTGATATCGCCGGCACCACCAGAAAGCAGACCATTTTCGTCATAGCCCGCAACAATCTGTGCGCCATGGCTGTTGATGTCACCCGATTTGGCTTCAATGGAAACACTGTTGCCACCGCGAATGCCTGTAACGACCGGAACCGAGCTTGCTGCACTTTCCTTCGATTTCGAATATTCAAAACCGATGCCAACCGACGCGGAGGCTATGTTGCCATAGTTGCCGTTGGCATCCGGCATCACCATAGATGAGAGATTGTTGATCGCATCATAAGCTTTAAGGCCAGCAAAGCCTGCATTGGCTGCGGAATACCCGTCTGACACATTGGCAACCTTGCCAGCCGCATCAGCAATACTTTTGGCCGAACTGACAAGACCGGTGGAAACTGTCGCGGTTATGCCCGCAAAGAGCTCCTCGTGCATATGCTCGTAATTGGTCTTGTCCTGAGCCGCGAGAAGATTGACATCGCGCTCCGCGGTAATGGCAACATCATTTTCGGCTTCAACAAGTGCGGCTTGAAGGTTCGCATCGCGGCCCGCATTGATGATGACGTTGTTGCCAGCTTGTAGACTGGAGACAGCATTGGTCTCAGCACCTTGCTTCGTTTCGTCTTTCGACGAACCAAATCCGATGCCGATGGAAGCGCTGCCTTCGCTGGACTTCACCTGAACACCGAAGCCTGAGCGCTTTTCCTTGTCTTCGGACGCGTAGCTTTCCGCACCGGGCAGAATATTAACGTCACGCGCCGCATCGAGCGCGATGTCGTTTCCGGCTTCAACTCTCGAGCCTACAATATTAACATCACTCTCGCGGGCTTTGATGGAAACATCATTTCCAGCCGAAAGCGCAGAACCGACATTTGCGACAATGTTCTCGCTGCTGCTTTTCTCTTCCTTGCCCCAGATCGAGTAGAAGCCGTCGCCTGAGCCCGCACCAAGCCCGGACTTCTTGGATGAAGACGAGGCATCGTGGCGTTCCTGCGCACCTATGATCGAGACACTGTCACCTTCGATCGCGATATCGTCGCCAGCCGTGACCTTGGAACCTGCAATGACGACATTATCGCCAGCATTGAGGTTCACATTGCCAGAAGCACCAAGCTCGGATGCAACAGTCGTTTCATCGTAAGTATGGCTCTTGTCACTCTTCTTCGACAAAAGGCCTGATTTTGATTTGGATGCATCTGTTTCAACGGTGTCTTTGCCGGATGCGATAATCAGATCGCCACCGGCATCGATATTGAGATCAGCCTTGTTATCTGCCGTTCCCGCCTGAATGTTTGAGGCAGAGATCGTTGTATCGTTGCCTGAAGCGATATCGACGCCGCCGCCGCCGCTGATCGATGATCCAACAGCGGTCTCCGTGTCCGTGCGGCTATGGCTTTCCTTTTTGCTGAGAATGCCCTTTGAACTCGTATCAAGCTGAGAATAGCCGGTATCGCGGGCTTCAGCGATCGTAACATTGTCGGTTGCGCTGAGATCGACCTTGCCTTTGGCATCTATCTTCGAGCCGATAATGTTGAGATCATGGGAATTATCGGCATCCGTCTTGTCGCCGGCTGCAACACTGACCGAGCCGCCAGAACTGATTTCCGAGCCAATATGCGTTTCGGAACCCTGCTTGACTTCGGAGCCGATTGTTTCGGTGCGCTGTTGGGCAACCGTGATGTTGATATCGTCCCTGGCTTCGAGGCTGACGTCACCGCCGGCCTTCACCTTTGAACCTGATATCAGAATATCGTCGCCAGCTTTGATGGACGTGTCACCACCAGACGACAGGTTGGATGTTTGCGCAAAGGTGGAATCGGTCTGCGACATGCGGGTGCCAGCGACGCCATTGACCTTCTTCTCAACACCTGCCGCAACAACATTGACCGAGCCCGCTTCTGCTTCAATGCCAAGATTGCCACCGGCTGCAACACTCGAGCCAATAACGTTCACATCCTGTTTGGCGGTGATCGTCGTGTCTTTGCCCGATTGAACAGTGGTGCCAATCACATTGTCGGAACCATTATTGGTCGCTTTTGCCGTGTCGAGCGTTACACTTTGCCCGCTGAACGCGCCGACATGCCTTCCCCTGACGCAGCCAGAGCGCGGCTACGCAGATCATCACTGAAAGCCCGGGTCATATTGCCTCCAACCAAATCACCAGTCGGAGCGATGGAATCAGAATTCGGCGACCAAGGGAATCCTCAACGCGATTCCGCGTTCAATGGACGCGCTCTAGAAAAACCTGTGTAAATTCAGGTGAAACTCAACAGCCCATACTTCAACCCTATAAAGAAGGCTTTATCCAAGTTGAAAGCCCTTTTGCCTTGGTGACTATTACATTCGAAAAGCTTCACCGCTCGATATAGCTAGGGCACGATTTATATGCTCCATACCTATATATGGAGCAAATCCCAGATGCTCTCCATTTCGAAATCCATCATGATAAATCTGAAGTTTCTCAACATCCCCTAATATTGCTAAGGCGGCCAAATGCCATATTGGCCGGGCCCCAGGAGCGCTCGTCGGAAGCAAAGAATACTCCTTCAACGCGTTTTCTAAGTTCTGGCATTGTGCCCAAATCAACGCCGAATCCGATGCTTCCTTTACATTATTAACGGTCAGATTTTCGGCTCTTACATCAATATTCTTCAATGACCGGACAAGTGGATAATAGGATTTATCTTCTCCGAATATTATCGAACAAGCATCAGAGAATTTATCCGTCGATAAAGAGAGCATCCCGCCTATTTTCTGCTGACCCCGAATTTTATCGAAGCTGAAAATCCACTGAACAACACGGTCTTCAAGAATATAATTCGCAAAAGCGTTGTTTAATTCATCCTCATCTATGATCCATCCAAGTGACAGGATTGTCGGTTCAAGTTGATCTTCTTTCATTCTCCTACTCCTGTAAAATTCTTAATTTCAATTGGTATCCCATTCGGGTAACCTTGGTTTTTCAACGGCATATTGGGAATCAACCCGAACTCGCGTGCCACTTTTCCTCTAGGTATCGCGTTACCATCTTTTATTTGCGGATAGATTTCACTTTGCCTTATCGAAAGGCCAGCATTACCGGTTTTAACTTCTATAATGCTTATTTCCCATCCGGGGCTTCGTAAATGATGTCTCGCTGCGGATCGACCGGCTCACCGCGGACGTTCCCTAAAACGCTGAGGAGCTGGTTCTCGATCTCTATCGCCGGATGCCGTCCGTCCGGATCACAGACATCTTGCTGGAGGTCGATGAAGCGGTCGGCTTCTCCGACGCGTTCTCCCACCTGAGAACCGGAGCCCCGTGCAGCGACCGGGTCGGCTTGCTGAATGTCCTGCTTGCGGAAGGGCTGGATCTCGGCCTTCGGAAAATGGCGGAAGCCTCGAACACCCATGATTACTGGCAGCTGTCGCGTCTTGCACGTTGGCATGTCGAGAGCGAGGCCATGGACCAGGCGCTGGCGATGGTCGTGGCCTCGCAAGGGAAGCTGCCGATGTCCCGGTTCTGGGGCATGGGAACGACGGGATCTAGCGATGGCCAGTTCTTCCCTTCGGCACGACAGGGCGAGGCCATGAACATGATCAACGCCAAATACGGCAATGGACCCGGTCTGCTGAAAGCCGACACCCACGTCAACGACCAGTTCGCGCCGTTCGCCTCGCAGACTATTCCCGCGACGGTGAGTGAAGCGCCGTACATTCTCGATGGCCTGTTGTTGAATGAAGCAGGCAGGCAGGTTGGCGAGCAATACGCTGATTCAGCGGGGTTTACCGATCATCTGTTCGGGACCAGTGGAATGCTCGGCTACCGGCTCATCCTGCGCATCCGCGATTTGCCGTCAAAACGGCTCTACGTGTTCAACCCCGCAGCAACGCCTAAGGATTTACGCGGCCTGGTCGGCGGCAAAATCCGCGAAGAACTGATTGTGGCAAACTGGCCTGATCTGTTCCGGTGCGCCGCCACCATGACCGCCGGCAAGATCAGGCCGAGCCAGTTGCTCCGGAAACTTGCCCCCTATCCCCGGCAGAACGATTTGGCGACCGCACTTCGGGAAGTCGGACGCGTCGAGCGCACTCTCTTTATTGTAGAGTGGATTCTCGACACCGATATGCAGCGCCGCGCCCAGATCGGCATCAACAAGGGCGAGGCCCACCACGCACTCAAGAATGCCTGACTCTTGTCGCCGATACGTCCCTTTCCGGCTTGCGGGTTGCTCGTGAGTTGGACCGGATCATCGAAAGACGTGGCAAACCGAAGATGATCGTCAGTGACAACGGCAGTGAGTTCACCAGTAACGCAATCCTGCATTGGGCGGATCGGACCAAAGTGGAATGGCACTATATAGCGCCTGGCAAACCGATCCAGAACGCCTTCATCGAAAGCTTCAATGGACGGCTACGAGACGAGCTCCTGAATGAAACGCTCTTCTCGTCACTGACCCATGCACGATCAGCGCTTTTAAACTGGCGCAGCGATTACAACGATCATCGACCACACTCTGGACTCGGCTGGATGACGCCTGCCGAGTTTGCTCAGACAATTAACCCGCGACGTGGTGCGGTGCTGCGCAGCCGGAACGGCTCCGCACCGCAACCCGCCGCTACCGCCACGAATACAGCAACCCAAAACCCCTGGAGCGAACTCAAAACTGGATAAAACTTGGGGGCAACGTCACTGACAACGTGACTGCCGCAATATTGCGATCGTTCTGCGTTCGTGCTTAAATTTGGCCAAAATCACAGCTTCGAGCCGACAGGGCCAATAAAACGGTCTGCGTTTTTCTGGGTTTTTGCACTCAAATTGGCTTGCTTATCTGCTCCTGGCGTACCGCATCCACTGACCGCTATCGCGATCCCCACCGCAAAAATTCCCCGCATGATATTCTCCTTTTTCATAAGACCCGTCATGACGCCGTGAAATTCCTACGACATTGTTTTTTCGCAGGTCATTAATCATCCTCTGGGGAACCGCTCCTTTTTGGGGATTTCCAGTGTGAACGTCGCATTAAGATTCAGTCCTCTAAGTTCAACTGGAGTTGACCTCACGAATGTTATAGTCGATCCGGAGGGATACTTACTTGCTGCATCTGATATGCAGGACATCACAGTAGAAACCGAGATTTCACACTAGCTGCAGGAATCGCATTGCAACACCTTGTCAACAGGACCTGATATTGTTGCACCAGTAAATGCATATCAAGGAGCCACCCGAATCGCTTTATCAAACTCTCCCGTCAACTTCATTTGCGTCCAAGTATTGAACAGTTCCGATAGACTATTTGAATTTTTACTCCCTCGAGAAACCCCATATGCTTGGACAACCATCATTCGAGTTGGATTGAACACCCGCTTCTGGAACGGCGACAAAACCGGTTGGCCATAGTCCACCGAATCTTTACGACCCCATGTCTGTGTCCAATTCAAATCGTCGAATTTCTTCAAAAAAACCTGACTTAAATACATTCCTACATCTAGTGCCACGGAGAACGTTTTATTTGTTAGTTCCTCCTTCGGCACCTCTATCGGAAACTTTAAACTACTAACTATTTCTTGCAGTTCAGACTCAGTACGTTGCCGCGTTTCGACAACTGATGCAAACCATTCCCCCAGCGGCAATAGCGTTTCTGGCGCGTAATCGAAAGAGACCGACTTGTACTTCTCCTTCTTACGAATTTCATTGACAAGAATCTCAGTTCTATCCGTGATACTACCTATGTACCAGTCGTAGTATATCTTCAGCTCTTTCCGAGTTCTTTCAGAAAAGACAGGGGCGATTGGCAAAGAGTTAAGTTTATATTCCATTGTGAATTTCAACCTTAATTCCATTACTTTCCAGTAATTTTTGCAACTGCTTGGACGGTCCGCCTCTGTTCGTTACGGGGCTTACAAAGAAGTGCCAAACCACTGCTTCCACGTCACTAACCGCCATCAACTCAACATCTTTCTGAACCTGCCTTAGCACAGAGGAAGTCAAACTTGTGTATCCGAGCTTTGATTCGTGAGCAACACCTGCAACAAGCTGATCAACATATCGCCCTCCGTCCGACGTTGGGAAGTAAGCTTGCGACTGTCCTCCCAATTTTTTTAGGTAATCTTCACCCAGCTTCCCAGTCCAACCAATGGTATTCTTTTCAAGTTGTTCGGCGATCTTTGTAGCGGCAGCCGCTGTTAGCATACCCCCGGAGGCTGCGCACGTGACTGTTGCTGCGCAATCGAGTGCTTCGGTGACGATCGCTGTACACGATGCAGCGTTTGCCAAACAGTATGCATATACCTCTGGTCCAACAACTACGCCAACGGCGGTTAGTACAGCTAAAGCACCGACGCCGGCTGTAATCTGCTGATCCTTGATGAGCGCCTGCTGGTAAGCGCCGCCAATTTCATTGGCTGGGATTTTCCCCGATACAGCATCGTTCAGCACTCCTAACAATAGAGAGTCGGCTGTATTTACGGTGCTGGTTCCAAGAATATTTGCTTGTAAACCATACTCAACATCAACCGCATTTTTTAGATCGCTAAGTCCTTTGACACAAGCCTCGCTCGTCATCGCTGCAGCGCAGGCTTTCATCAACGCCGCATTGTTAGTATCGGATAGACTCCGATAGTACGTAGTACTTTCTTCTAGATTCTGCTCTAGCCCCGCAAGTGTCTCTCCACTACATGTCGATGCTACCTGCGACTTACATTCGGCAATCGCTTTGAGAAGTCCGGCTCGCTCAGCATTGGCCTCCTCCATTTCCTTATGGGTTAAATAGTTATTTTGATAAGCGTTTCCTGCATATGCGGCACCGGTTCCCCCCGCCGCAGCGCCGGTCACGCCTGCGTCCTTCACAAATTGCGCGACGAGCTTGTGGATTTCTGGCGCGAGCATCGCTGATGATGCTCCACCAAGCATGCCGGCAAGCATTCCGTTAAAGTCGGTGACGCCTCCAAGAAGTCCGCCCGCGATAGCGTGCAGGATGGCAGGCCCGGTTCCGCCGTCTTTCCAAAACTCATATTCTTCGATTTGCCCGTTATCCAGAGCGGCCTTAGCCTTAGCGGTCGCATAATCTCCGATCATCTTGGCCGCTTTGGCAGTTGCGTCGTCGTAAAGTTGCTGCGTCTTCAGCTGCTCACTGAGGAGTTTCTGAAGGTCCGGAATGCCGGGCAGCGAGGTATTGGTATCTGTCGTATCGCGCCGGAGATCATCAACGTTCTGCTGCTGATTGTCGGGATTGGTAATGATGATCTCGCCTGGAGAGATTGCTGAAAGCGCCTTGCCTGTTTCGCTTTCACCTTCCTTGATCGGCGGCGAGACGAGTGGGCCACTTGCGCCGAAGCCACCGCCATAGGTGTCAGCTTTCCATTTGGAATGCGTGTCGAGATCCTCGAACTCAAGCGTTCCGGTTTCAAGACGATTGTTTTCAGGATCGGCCTCGCTCGTGATCAGACCACCGGTCAGCTTGGTGTTGCCGTCGACCTTTATGTCGAAGCCACCTTCGCCGGCATGAATGCCGGATTGTTCCGAAACGATTGCCGCATCACCCTTGGCTGTCTGATAAGATCCGGAGATGCCGCCGCTTGTCTGGCCCTGAGCGTTCGTTCCAACACCACCGCTGACATTGACCTGATTGGCCTTGGCTGTCGCAGTATCGAGCTGACTTTCAATGTTCAGATCGCCGCCAATATCAGCAATCACGGTCTCGCCGGAAACCGTCGCACCCCGCAGGTTTGTGTCATTGCCGGAGTTGACATAGACAGTTCCGCTGCCTGTCACATGCGTGTTGATGTTGGTGAGAGTGGTATCGTTGCCTTTCCCCTGACCGTAGTTGAAGTTCACGCCAGGGTTCAGGAGATCAATAGAAACTCCGCCAGAGACATTCTTGCTGGAGTTTTCAGTGGTTGCTTTGGCACTTTCCAGATTGATGTCATTGCCAGCAATGAGCCCAATATCACCACGCCCACCTGTCGGAAGCCCGTACTGATCATAACCGGCGCTCACCTGCGCACCGACCGCATTGATATCGCGGCCTGCTTCGATGATGACTGTATCGCCATCGCCCACGTTTCACGTGACTAGACGAAGGCATCATTTTCGAAGTAAAAAACCGCCGCATCACACATGTCGAAAATAGTGGCTCCCGGGCGGTTCCTGAGCAAATTCTCTTTCACAGACACAAGGTCTTGAACTGAAAGAAACTCCACCATATCCAGGCGCTCAACCGGTTCAGGCGTAAAATCATCGGAACCCAATTCAGCATTGTCGGGGTTAAGGACCAGACACTTTGTTTTGGAATCTCTAACATCTGTCCTCTCAATATAAACCCATTCCTTCCAAGAATATTGGGCCAAGTTTCGAAAGACTTTTTCCAAATCTGTTAACATTATTCTTTTCCCCACTGCAAGTATCCACCGGTCCCACCAGGATGCGGGTTTTCTTCAACAGGATCCGGCGCTGTATGATGTTTACGCGAAACAAGATGCAGTTGTTCTGGCTGATCTTTGTGATGCCAAGTAACATCTGTGTCCTGAAATGAATTCGACATCCTATATCTTCGCACATCGCGGTGCCGGGAGGAGATGCCCTCCATCACATCAGGTCAGCGCCGGCCAAATTTTTGCAACGGAACCCAGATTCATACACATTCAACAGATTCTGCAACCACATGAACTACTTTATTCAAAGATTCCCAAAACATTACAAAATGTCTGCACTGTCGGTTTACCTTTGATGAGTCCCAATAACTTGCCCAAGATTTGCTGAGTTCCGATTGGCTAGCCTCTATTACAGCACCCGTCACAAAATCTCCAATGTCATACTTTCCGACCTGGGTTACGCCCGGGAATGCTCCTACCGCCCAGAATGAAGTATCTTTAAACCTGAGAGTTTTTTTCTCCTCTTCGTATTCATTTCCACGGTAGATAACAATCACTTCTAGAAAACGTCTATTGTAAGCAAAAGCTATTTCGTCTTCTCCATCGCTCGGCAACCATTCGTTCAAATCGAAAATTATTCTAGCCGTCATAATCCTTTCACCTTCTCCTCACATTGAAAATTTGCCCACAAACAGAAGAAGATGCTAAATTGCCTCACCAATTGGTAGGTACCATTGGACCTCCGGCACCGTAACCTTAACTTTGATGTAAGTCTCAGCGGCGGATAAGAGGGCATGCATGTCAATCGTTCCCCGCTCTATCACAGCCAGCACGAAGGCTTGAACAATCGGGCCGAGATTTCTCATCATCCGGTAAGACGTCGATAGCGGCGCATAGGCGCTTCAAGTTGACAGGACACTTGCAGTGTTTGGTATCCATTCGCGACCCGAGCTACAACCTTCATCATTTTTCTGGCGGCCGCTTCACATCTGCATTCATCGCGAATTGCGCCAAGCTGCAAACACTGTCTGACGCGATATTGCCGGCTTGTAATCTGCGCACTCACTACATCATAGATCAACGCGCATCTGCACACAGGTTAAGGATAAGGCTTAGACTTATCCTAGGGGCAAGATGGCGTTGATAGCAACACGTTGTTAACAGGGCCTAATTTAAGTGCACCCAAGATTGATGATTAGTGGCGAAGGAGATATATTTGTCGCTTATTTATGAAATTCCCTGTATGTAACTCTTCCAGTCTTCAGATCAAGGTCATACGTGTTTCCGCTAAATGAAGTCAGTTGAATGCAACTTGACTCTTCCCGAATCCCCACAAAAGTGTCTCTATTACTTTTCCAATATTGGCTCCTTTCCATGCCATTTACAGTCCAGATTTCTGTTCCCAGATGATCAAACAACTGAACATTCTCCCAAACTCTTGGATTACTCTGTTCAGTCAACTCTCCCCATTGAAAAACGACGAGAAGCTTTCCATCAATTTCAATTATTTGTCGCGGTTTATGTCGAAACTTCATGGCAACTTCACAGGGTTGTTGAACGCTGTATCGGGGAATCTCGTTAAAAGTTCAAACTGGGTCCCGCCACCACTCCCGCCAAAATTTCCCGAATTAACTGTTCCTGTCCGAATTATCGTGCCCTCAGGGGGCGTCTCAACTGTTATATGTAAGGGTATAAGTGGAAGATCAAATTTATCGGCTATTTGCTGTGGTGAAAGCCCCTTATTATAATCCAACGTCATTATCCATTGCCCACCTTGGTCCGTCTTGCCTTCCGTGTATACTCGTACGTACGTACTCTTGCCATCAGCATAATCGTCGATCATCTTGGCCGCTTTGGCGGCTGCGTCGTCGTAAAGTTGTTGCGCCTTCAGTTGCTCACTGAGAAGTTTCTGAAGATCAGGTATTCCGGGGAGCGACGTATTGGTATCGGTTGTGTCGCGCCGCAGATCATCAACGTTCTGCTGCTGACTGTCCAGATTGTTATTGATGATCTCGCCCGGAGAGACTGCTGAAAGCGCCTTTCCGGTTTCGCTTTCACCTTTCGCGGTTATGCCCCCAAAAAGCTCCTCGTGCATATGCTCGTAATTGGTCTTGTCCTGAGCTGCGAGAAGATTGACATCACGCTCCGCGGTAATGGCAACATCATTTTCGGCTTCAACAAGTGCGGCTTGAAGGTTCGCATCGCGGCCCGCATTGATGATGACGTTGTCGCCAGCTTGTAGACTGGAGACAGCATTGGTCTCAGCACCTTGCTTCGTTTGGTCTTTCGACGAACCAAATCCGATACCGATGGAAGCGCTGCCTTCGCTGGACTTCACCTGAACGCCAAAGCCTGAACGCTTTTCCTTGTCTTCGGACGCACAGCTTTCCGCGCCAGGAAGGATATTGACGTCACGAGCCGCATCGAGCGCGATTTCGTTTCCGGCTTCAACTCTCTAGCCTACAATATTAACATCTGTCTCGCGGGCTTTGATCGAAACATCATTCCCAGCCGAAAGCTCAGAGCCGACATTGGCGACGATGTTCTCGCTGCTGCTTTTCTCTTCCTTGCCTCAGATCGAGTAGAAGCCGTGGATGAGGTGTTTCCATTCGAGCTGACGCAGTGCAACACCTGACCAGTATAAACTTCAATTGAAACTGCAAAGAAAAAACTATCCTTTTCCCGTGTTAGAATCGAAGCTGAAAATCGGACAGGCTCCATCTTTTTTTCCAACCAAACTGATTTCCTTCGCGCCTTCAACACCATCTACGTGCAAAAGAACCTTCATTTCTTTGTTTTCGAAACTCTCTAGTTCCCTAATTAGCTGCTGCACTGATTTACCCCTCGAAGACCATTCTTTTGCTTTTTCTATCATCTCAGTCTCCTCAGGATCGCACATTGTGTCCGGCAAACTGATCGCGCGCCATCGCAATACATCACTCTGTCGCGCATCTGAAGGCTATCATTGGTCAGTTCCTAACCTCATCATTCTTACACTTATCCTCATCGATTCTGGAATGATCACTTGTTTATCTACTAAAATGCACCACAACAACTCCCATGCAACTCCGTACTCTTGATGGTTTATATATTCTTGTACATCTTTATGGTCTTTATCATCGATGTATTCACTCACTTTATTAAGAGATTCAATCAAAAGACTTTCAATCTTCTGAAAATTTTCGGAATTTTTTGAAGTCATAACTACGGATTCCTAGGTACATTTGTAGGAAATGCGGTCACAACACCACCCCCCTTTGAGGCTGGTTCTATGACGACCCTGATTTTAACATTATCAACTACAGCTTCTTTCACGATACGCTGATTATATTGTGTTGTCCCGATGATATTGGGATTCTTCGCGATCGCATCCACTTCATCCAGTATTCGTTGTGATGTCCAGCTCTTGGGAAAGGGGCTTTTACCTGGACCACCAGGCCACAAATACCCACCCCTGTACCATTACCATGCAGGATATGTGTGGCGCGGGCGGATGAGATCAGGCCTTTCCCGGCGATTCCAGAACTATTATCGGCTCCCCCATCGCAGCGGCTGCCATAATACCCATGGCATCAAGACCCTCATCATAGAGCTCATCAATCTTCTCAGAAAATGATAGAGATGGATTATTCCAGGTAGCGCTCAATTCTGCAGACTTGGCTAGGCTACTTCGATTAGAGACTGATTTGATGCATAGAGTAATGCTCCATTGCGCTTGCAATTTTCACCAGTATTATCTGATTACGCGACATAGGAAACCAGTGAAGCCAGAACGCCGCTGGCAAAGTTAGAACCATAGAAAGTGGACGAAAGACCAGATTGGATTACGCCGTCTTGAATGGTCTCCAGGACCCGGTCAAGGTCAGGTTGCCACTGTTAAAACCCTGGATCAGGTTTCGAGTAACCTGCCTGGTATCAAAGCCCAGAGTGCCGAGTTCGATAACCAGTGGTAAGCCCGGCCGAAAAGCCAAAAAAGGCTGCTGCCGAAGGTAAATATAGAATTACCCTTGTACACAGTTATCCATACCGAGATCCCTGCACATCCAACCAAGCTTTGTAGTCGAAATACCTGGCATCATAGCAAGTTTCCAAGCTTCTAAATATTCTGGATTTGGCGAGAAAATCTTACCATCTTCTTTGATACTATTCTCCACATTTCCAAATCGGATAATAAATTCTAGATGATGGACAACCATTGTCCGAAGTATGTTCGAATTTGTGTCCATTTTATTAAAATAATCTATGTCCGCATACTCATTCTCTCCACGCATCATCGCTAGGAGATCGTTTGCGTGCCCATTTATTATGAGCCAGTCAATCATTTCGGCTGGTGTACATGGCATGTTAATATCCAAACTTAAACTGAGGGAGCGCACCATGCGATATTTCGACAGTTTTGAAACCCATTAATTGCATTGATTTACCCAAAGGTGTTCCCCAAGCTGCTTCCGTAGCAGTTCTTCCTGAAGAAATTAGGTCGTTATAAGCTTGGAGATTTGATTTACCAAAGCTGCCTGACACCGTCTTTACGTTGTTAACACCTGCGAGCTCAATTGCGTTAGAAATGAGTTCCGTTCCGATTTGTTGCCCCCTCACATCCGTTGTATAGAATTTAATAAGTAAGTCACCGTTTGTAAATTGTGCGGTCAATTCAGCGCGTTGATATGGCTTAGGATGGCCGAAAATAGTTAAATCTACTTGTTCTAATCCTGGATAAGATTTTATCTCATTTGCATATTCTGTATCTGTAGATTTAAACGGTTTGAAACCTCCAGTGGCTGCAGCTTCGTCCCCTTTGAGAGCTTCTTTGGCCGCACCAATTCCTTTGAGTTTAGCAAAAACTCCGATGATCTGCGCGAGTGCCCACGGGTCACCATCGCTTGCGGACTGCAGGATACTGGGAATCGCTGTCACGCCTGTAAAATCTTGGGTGATTGCCCGAATTGCCCAGTAGATTGCATTCTGATCTTCTCGGGGAAGGTTCTCGTAACCATCGGGCGCTAGAGCGTGTCCGCTTTACTCGGGGTCATATCCGCACGATTTGAAGTAGTTGGCGCATTCTTGTGGTTCGAACAGCGTGACGATTTGGCCAACGGTATTCCATAAGCCGTCGATCGTTCGCTCGGCTTTTGCGCGCAAGACGGCCTTGAGCTTAGCGAATGCCTTCTCGATGGGGTTGAAGTCTGGACTGTATGGAGGAAGGTAAAGCAACCGGCATCCGGCGTCTTCGATTGCGTGACGTACTCCTTCCGCTTTGTGTGCAGGCAGATTATCCATGATGACGATGTCGCCCGGCACCAAGGTTGGAATGAGAACCTGCTGGACATAGGCCTGGAATGCGACGCCGTTCATCGCACCGTCGAGGACCATGGGCGCGGTCATGCCAGATAGCCTGAGGGCTCCGGTAAACGTCGTCGTCTTCCAATGGCCGTGCGGGACCGATGAGCGGCATCTATCTCCGCAAGGGGCCCGTCCACGAAGCCGAGACATCTTCGTGCTCAGGCCGGGGTGAGTAGGCCGGAGGAGTTTCACCAGCCGGCCTCTCGCAGAACGGTGCGTGAACCTCTCGATTCACACCGCTCCCATCAGGTAAACGTGTTCGTTCCGAACGCCTTCCAATGTACGAACAGCCCCGGATTTTCCCGCGCCAACTTTCGCAAGAAGAGGCTGGCACGGGTTTTATGGGACTGAAAGCGCTTGAACTTTCGCCTGATCCAGGCCCTGAGTTTCTGATTGACGTAATCAGCCAGAGTGGACAGGGCCGAGCGGCTGTACCGTCCATAATAGGCAATCCATCCCCGGAGGAGTGGATTGATCTGTCGGGCGATTTCAGCCAGCGTCCCCGGCGTCTGCCGCGGGATGTTCAAGCTTTTGATCGTCGCTCGCATCGACTTCAGTGCCGTTGGGCTGACCGCAGGCGTGTAGCCACAGAAGAACTCGTCCCGCTGTGTATTCGCCACCCGTCGCGGCCGGAACTGATATCCAAGAAAGTCGAATGCGACATTCGGATAGGTTCCCCGGCGCCGTTGATCCTTGCAGTAAACGATCTTGGTCTTTGTCGGATGCATCTGCAGTCCGCACGCCGCCAGCTGAGAACCCAGCTCCACCTTGAGAGCTTTGGCTTGTTGCTCGTTCTGGCAGTGAACAAGACCATCGTCGGCATATCGACACCATGGTAGGTTGGGATGCGTCCGCGTCATCCACACATCGAATGCATAGTGCATGAAGAGATTTGCGAGGCAGGGACTGACGACACCGCCTTGCGGGGTGCCGCACGTTCGCGCAACGATCTCGCCATCCTTCTCCATCGGCGCTGCCAGCCATCTTCCGATGTAGAGCAGAGCCCACTTGCATGTGACGTGCTTCCTGACCGCCTTCAGCAAAAGATCGTGTGGAAGATTGTCGAACAGTCCTTTGATGTCGAATTCCAAAACCCAGTCATACTTCCAGCACCGCTGGCGAGTCACGCCGACGGCATCCAGGGCCGACTTCCCCGGCCTGTACCCATATGAGTCTGGAAGAAAGACGGAGTCCAAATCCGGCTCAATCATCTGTTTGACCACCATCTGCGCGATCCGGTCGCTGACCGTGGGCACACCCAAAACCCTCTCGCCTCCAGCCTTCTTTGGAATGGAGACGGCACGCACCGGTGGCGGAAAGTAGGCTCCGGACGACATCCGATTCCAGATCTTGTAGAGATTTCTCGCAAGGTCTTTCTCGAACATTTCCAAAGTCTCGCCGTCTACCCCGGCTGCGCCATGGTTGGCTTTGACCACTTTATAAGCTTCGTACACTTGCCGTTTCTCAATTCGAAACGGCTTGTCTGTCGTACTTTCCAAAGTCATCCTGTTTCCAGTTGTTTCAAACAATACGACCACCTGATCCGACCCCTTTGCTCCGACCCCATTACAGGGCCCTCGACGCTCTTACGGGTCGGTCCGCCCCAGTCTCCCGCATCGGTACTCTAGCCTTGCGGTTTGCGCCGCTTGAGCTTCTCCCTTGGCATCAGGAGCCTGGTTCCTGCAGTTCCGCGTGAAAGCCTATGTCCAAATCACGCCCCCTCTACGCCGGTCGCCGCCCGCCCGGTCATCAGGCATCTGGCGGACTTGTCCCAGGATGACGAAACGGTCCTGGTTTGGACGACACTTAGGTTCATAACGACGCGTCCTCGGAGGGTTCACTCTCGTTCGTCTTTTGAACATGCACCTGCTCGGATCTCGTCCGAACGTTTCATCCGACGCTCACCACCACGGCTCTTTACCGTAGCAGCTCGGACTGGTTTGAGACCTGCTCCTGAAAGCCGATCCCGGAGGGCCGTCCCCCATCATTCACGCAGCTTTACGCCACGGTCTTAGTTCATGTTGAACTCCTTCCGCTGCTCTGCAGCACACTTTCATCGATGAAGACAAGCCGCGCCGGATCGAGATTGAGTTGGTCGTCGAACCAATCCTGACGACGTTTCAGCAGGTCAGGACGCTCCTGCTCCAGTGCATGCGCGGTCTTTATGGAATGGCCCGCCCCTTTCGCCAGCGTCTGTTAAGATGCTGTCGTGTGCGAAGAAGAAAGGAACGAGCCAATGACTATTGTGATCCTTGGAGTTGATCTGGGCAAGACATCTTGTAGCGTCGTGGGTGTTGATGCAACTGGCTCAGTAGTTGCTCGCAGGACGATGCGTCGTCAGACGCTAATTAATTACGTAACGAAACTTCCGACTTGCGTTGTAGCGATGGAAGCGTGTTGTGGAGCTCATCATCTTGGTCGGCTGTTTGCGGCACAAGGCCACGAGGTTCGGCTGATGTCGCCAGAATATGTTCGCCCGTACATCAAGGCCCAGAAAAACGATGATCGGGACGCTGAGGGGATTGCCGAAGCTGCATCTCGACCGACCATGCGTTTTATCGATCTTAAGAGCCAGGAGCAACTGGATATCCAGACACGGCATCGGGTGCGTAGTCGCCTTGTGGCAGAGCGAAGGAATCTGATCAATCAGCTTCGCGCAATTCTGTTGGAACGTGGGATCATCTTCCCGGTCGGACGGAAAAAGCTCGAGATCGGCATGGATGCTCTGCTCGCAGAGAGCAACGAAATATTATCTCCACGTATGCGTCAGCTGGTTGGCGATTTGCGTGTGGAATGGAAGGGCCTCGATACGAAGATCGAAGCCTTGAATACTGAATTTATCCAACTGGCACGCAATGATGCGGCCATGCGTAGACTGACGTCTATCCCCGGCATAGGTGTGCTCAATGCTACGGCCCTGGTGGCTGCAGTGGGAGATGAAAGCAGCTTCAAGAAAGCGCGCGATCTGGGTGCCTGGCTCGGACTGGTCCCTAAACAGCCCAGCACCGGCGGCAAACCCCGGCTGCTTGGAATATCAAAACGTGGCAACACTTATTTACGCACTCTGCTCATTCATGGAGCTCGCGCAGCGTTACCGTCACTTTCGACAACCGACACGCCTCTGGGGGAATGGCTGAAGGCCATGATCGAGCGCGGCGTACACCGTAACGCCGTGGTTGTAGCGTTAGCAAATAAGTTGGCGCGGATAGCATGGGCTGCATTGCGCAAGGAAACTGGCTTTGAACGCAGCTACCCAGTGGCTGTGTAATAGGATCGGCTACATACAAGGAACGCGTAGCCAACGAAGTTTGCAGGAAGGATCGTGAAGATGGCCTGACAGTCGAACGGCGTTTGGAAAGCCCGGGCAAAAAAATGGCACCTGTTGCCGAAGTCTTTATTGGGGCTCTAAGCGTGCGGATGTCCATCTTGGCCATGAGCTTGCTCATGAGACCGTATACGTTGACGCAGACTGATCAGAACACCGTAAAATCCTCTTGCAACGGGGCGGGCCATACGTTTTTTGAAAGTCCAGCCGCGCTTTCGCAGCCAGACGTCAAGCGCGCTGCGGCCGATCGATACGGCTCTGTCCTCGCGCAATCGCAGAACCATCTCGTTGAGCGTTATATCCTTTTTCTCTTCGATTATGCGGATGATGAAGTCCTCGTGAGCATCGAGGCGTGAACCACTGCGTCGGCCCTGCTTGGCAGGCGTCAACTGGCCGGCCCGTGCGCTGGCAATCCAGGCGATGGCCGTTGAAATCCCAATTCCAAATCTGGCTGCCGCCGATCTCGCCGACATGCCATCGCGTGACGCAGCCAGAACGCGGCTACGCAAATCATCACTGAAAGCTCGGGTAATATTGCCTCCGACCAAATCACCAGTCGAAGCGATAGAATCAGAATTCGACAGCCAGGGGAATCCTCAAACGCGATTCCGCGTTCAATGGACGTGCTCTAGAATTTTCAGCATCTGCCCCATTACGTCTGGATTGCGAACTACTTTGTTCCAATCCTCATAGTTCATAAAAGTAGCAACACCACTGTAACTCGATAAGGCAACAACAGCATTCTTGAGTACTGTTTCGCAATCTGCCCCTGCATAACCACCCGACCGGCAAGCCACATATTCTTTTTGTTGTTTGTCGTCTTTTTCATCAAGTTGCACGGCGCAGCGCGTTGCCAACAGGGCTCCCACGTTCATTCATTTCATAGACAAGCCAGGTCTTTGCTTTGCCTGCCTCTGGCGTTCGGTACCATTTCTGCATAAAAGGTTTGATGCGGGAACGATATTTGCGCGCCAGCCAGTGCGCCATTTTCCAGAACACGACTGTGTCGATGTGCCGGAAAGTACGCGCTGTGAAGTCCGTGAACTTGTAGAATGCCGCCCATCCCGCCAATTGACGGTTCAGCCGACTTACCATGCCGACTTTGCTAATATCATGATTGCCAGAAAGGGTTTCGGACAGTTTGCGAGCAAACGCCACAGCCTTTTCTCTGGGTATTGTAACGACGCACATGCGTCCATTCGACCCGCGCTTACGAATAATCCGATGCCCCAGAAAGACAAACCCGTCATTGACGTGGGTGATATGGCTCTTATCCATATTCAGCGTCAGCTTAAGTTTGTCTTCCAGAAAAGCACGACATTCTTCACGGATTTCCTCCGCCTGAGCCTTCGTCCCTTTGACGATGACCACAAAGTCATCGGCATAGCGAGAGTAGGCAACTGCAGGCTTCCATTGCCGATTCTCACGAACTGCAATCGGACTTCCTTGTTTGATGCGAAAGTTCCATGCCCAGCGATCCTTCCGGACTTTCTTGTTCAGGTATTTCGCCTCAAGCCACATATCAAACTCATGGAGCATGATGTTGGACAGGAGCGGTGATAGAACGCCGCCTTGCGGAACATGTTCGCTTGAAGCCGTAAACAGGCCACGATCAATGTGACCTGCCTTCAGCAACCGCCAGAGAAGATCAACAAACCGTCCGTCCTGTACCCGACGCCGCACACATTGAAGAAGCAGTCGATGATGAACCGTGTCAAAGTAACTTGCCAGATCACCTTCGATGATCCAGCGCCCCTTCGTTCCATCTCCATCCTGTAGCTGTATCCTCACTGTGCGGACGGCATGATGCACGCTGCGTTCCGGCCGGAAACCATAGTATAAACGATGGAAGTCGCTCTCCCAGATCGGCTCCATGGCCATCAGCATGGCGCGTTGGACAATGCGATCCGTCAGGGTCGGAATACCCAGTGGTCGTAGCTTGCCGTTCGATTTCGGGATATAGATGCGCTTCACCGGCTGGGGGGCGATAGCTCTCCTTCAGCAGACTTGCACGCAGGGCGTCCAGATGCTGATCCAGACGGGCCTGCATCCGTTGCTTATCTATTCCGTCTATGCCCGGTGTTCGTGCGCCACTTGACGCCAGAACAATACGGGCGGCCTCGGCGAGCCACTCCCGATCGGCAATGAGTCGAAGAAGACGATCAAACCTTCGGTTTGGATCCCTCTCGGCCCATGTTGCCAGCTTGTGCTGCATTTCACTGATTATCATAGGTCTTCACCTCGTTGGGTCAGGTAATTTGCACCTCAAGCAGTTTGAACTGTTCCCCTTCGCCATGTGACAGGCTTTCCCTGCCGCGGACTACTACGAGAACTCCGCCAGCATGATGGACATCTGGGTCAACTCCCTTGTGATGCAAACATCGTTGTCATTCCATCATGCCTTCCCTCGTTCATATGCTGGACGTCTACGTATTGGTGAGGCTGCCGGTCGCAGTCTTTTGCCTTGCTTTCTGCAAGTCGATGCCGATGCCATGGTCTGGCTGCATTCTCTCCATGGTCCCCAATAAGCGCCTTACGTATGCGCTATTGTTCGGATACGTGCCGACTTACATTTCCGGCACCATCTTCGGCATTCCGCCTGTTAAGTCGTGTAGGCGGAGGCGACGATTCAGCCCTCAGACACGGATGAACCGGTTCGTGTTCCTCAACCTTCCAATACTTCAGCCTCGTGAACCATCTTGGCGTAACGACTTCGCCGCAATCCCCTTTACCTGCGGGCTACGTCACCCTGTCAGTTGACAACAGGTCACCGCCGCATGGGCTCATGTCCCCTCACAGCAGGAGACAAGGCACTTCTTCAAATCCTCCTTTCTCTCGTGCATTCCAGTCATACGCATCCCTCCTAAACAGAGGGCGAGGCGCACCATAGGTTTCATCAACGCGCCAACTTGTTGACTGTGGTCGGCGCCAATGCCAGCGCAGCCGTTTTTCAATCTCCGGCGCGTATTTCTGGACCCAGCGATAAATCGTGGAATGATCGACGGGCACACCGCGCTCACCCATCATCTGTTCAAGATCGCGGTAGCTGATCCCAAAGCGGCAATACCACCGCACCGCCCATAAAATCACGTCACCCTGAAAATGGCGCCACTTGAAATCGCTCATCAAAAGTCTCGCTGAAAATTGTCTGCACTCTTTCGGACATCAGCAAATTTTTTGCAAAAGAGCCGCCAAACTTAAACAAGTTGCTAGATTATGGGGGCTCTACAGCGATCCAGTGACGTACTGCGTTTCAAGCATAAGGCCGCTACCGATAGCATTTCGGTTGGTATTAAACTCGTTCACATGATGCTCAAGCGAAAAGGTTTCATCTTCGCTTAAACCACACTTCACAGCGATCACTGTATAAACTTGTCCCCGGTTAAAGCGCGCTCCGCACCAACCGCATTTTGCAACAGATCTGTATTTAATTGCCTTGCAACCAAACTTCGTTTGCCCAAGCTGATAAATTCGGCCAAGCTTCACTCGACGGACCATCATGGCTCCAGAAACGAACAGAATCGTCGGGTGCAATGCAATAATAGTCTCCATTGTCCTCACAAATCGGTAACCAGTCAGCTGGCAAGCCTATCGATCGGGCTTGTTGGATTGTCGTATATAGCTCTCCATACACGCCACCCATTTCTTCGTTTAATGTGAGTGGCGAGAGATAACCGACAAATGCATTGCTAACATTCTTTAGAAACTCCTTGTAGTCTGGGGAAAAACCAATCCCGGTAGCAATCTCATATCTGTGAATGAGAGCATCATCTGGCAGCGGAAGCGATCTCTTCGTAGGATCATCGAGTCTATTAACCTCTTCAATAATGTTTGAAATGTCTTCTGCCATACCGGCCTCCTAGAAATCATTTACTCTGTTTATCCAATATTCGCGCCGCCATTTCGCAAATTCAGCACGATTTATACCAGATGGGATGTCCTGTGTATTGACATGTATTGTACCAGAATTCTTCTGGTGAAAAGTTTGTGTCAGTTCGGCAATCGGTCCCGATTGAGACTGAGTCATATGATGCAAATTAACCGGGTTCCCGTCTGGCCCGATAGGTGCTCGGCCAGACTGCATCAATTCGAGATTTGTCTTTCCTGTTTTAGGATCAACATATTTCGGATCTATTAGGTCATTACGCTGGTAGACCTTATTTCCGTTTATTACTATTGGATCACTCGACCAATACTGCCTGTTCTGCTGAAAATAGTTTTCCACGTCAGCCGCGGTAGCTTTTGACGTTGCCGGTGCCGTTTCATTAAGATTTATTTCATCCTGCTTTATCGTTCCTCTCGGCCTCGAGCCAGCAAGAGCCCCGTAGGCTGCTTCTACTAGGGACTGATTTGACGCATAGAGTAATCCTCCAGTGCGCTTACAATTGTCGCCAGGGTTAGCTTCGCAGAATGCGGCGGTGAAATACGCGTACGCAATATCACGGGTTAAGTCTGTTTGTCCTGTAACGATATCTATTTGCTGAAAAGTGAGCGCACTTTCAGCAGCTTCTCGAGAGAGTTTTAACAATTGCTGATAATCGTCTGCTAGTGTTGCAGACGAATCTGCAAGACTGGCAACAATTGCATCCACACACTCTTTTGTTTTGCATGCAATTAGTTCATTTTCCTGACTGACATTCAGCTCATGATAAGCCCTAGCTACAGTTTGAAGACAGTTTTGGTCACCGTTACACGCTTTGAGCTCTTCAATCTCCTTGGCGCGTTGTTCGTGTGTTAGATAATTGTATTGAAAGGCATTCCCAGCATACGCAGCACCAGTTCCGCCCGTAACCGCACCCAAACCTTGTAGGATGGACCCTGTGATGGAGTTGGTCATGAAGTCCGCAGCTGAACCACTCAACCCCGCTTCCTTGACGAACTCAGCCACCAGCTCCTTGATCTTCGGCGCAAGATAGGCTGATGACGCACCACCGAGCATACCGGAGAGCATTCCATTAAAGTCGGTAACACCGCCGAGCAGCCCGCCTGCGATGGCGTGAAGGATGGCCGGACCAGTTCCACCGTCCTTCCAGAATTCCATCTCTTCGGTGTTTTTGTTCTTATATGCCTCAGCAAATCGGTCTGAAGCATAGTCTCCGATCATCTTGGCCGCTTTGGCAGCTGCGTCGTCGTAGAGCTGCTGCGTCTTCAGCTGCTCACTGAGAAGTTTCTGAAGATCTGGTATTCCGGGCAGCGAGGTATTGGTTTCTCTCGTATCGCGCCGCAGATCATCAACGTTCTGCTGCTGATTGTCGGGATTGGTAATGATGATCTCGCCCGGAGAGATTGCTGACAGCGCTCTTCCGGTTTCGCTTTCACCTTCCTTGATCGGCGGAGAGACGAGCGGACCACTTGCACCGAAGCCACCGCCATAGGTGTCAGCTTTCCATTTGGAATGCGTGTCGAGATCCTCGAACTCAAGCGTTCCGGTTTCAAGACGATTGTTTTCAGGATCGGCCTCGCTCGTGATGAGGCCACCGGTCAGCTTGGTGTTGCCGTCGACCTTTATGTCGAAGCCACCTTCGCCTGCATGAATGCCAGATTGTTCGGAGACAATGGCCGCATCACCCTTGGCTGTCTGATAAGAGCCGGAGATGCCGCCGCTTGTCTGGCCCTGAGCGTTCGTTCCAACACCACCGCTGACATTGACCTGATTGGCCTTGGCTGTCGCAGTATCGAGCTGACTTTCAATGTTCAGATCGCCGCCAATATCAGCAATCACGGTCTCGCCGGAAACCGTCGCACCCCGCAGGTTTGTATCATTGCCGGAGTTGATATAGACAGTTCCGCTGCCCGTCACATGCGTGTTGATGTTGGTGAGAGTGGTATCGTTGCCTTTCCCCTGACCGTAGTTGAAGTTCACGCCAGGGTTCAGGAGATCAATAGAAACTCCGCCTGAGACATTCTTGCTGGAGTTCTCACTGGTTGCTTTGGCACTTTCCAGATTGATGTCATTGCCAGCAATCAGCGCAATATCACCACGCCCACCTGTCGGAAGCCCGTACTGATCATAACCGGCGCTCACCTGCGCACCGACCGCATTGATATCGCGGCCTGCCTCTATGATGACCGTGTCACCAGCATTGATCGTGGTCACCACAGGTGTCGATGTCGATCCCTCCGCACTGTTCTTCGAATATTGAAAGCCGACACTGAGCGATCCGGAAAGTAGCTGACCGCCAGGATTCCAGTTATTCGTCTCGTTTGCGCCACTCAGGACGTCATAGACATATTTGCCGTTAATCCCAGCAATAGTCGCCATCGCAATGGAATTGGCTGTACTACCGTCACCGACCCTTTTTCCAGCTTCGTAGGCATTGCCGACAGCTGCTGCTGCCTGCGATGAGACTGTTGCGGTAACACCGACAAACAGTTCCTGATGCATAAATTCATAATTGGTCTTGTCTTGCGCCGAGAGCAGATTAACGTCCCGCTCAGCGAGAATGTCGACAGTAGAGCCAGCAACAACCTGAGCCGCCTGAAGATTGGCATCACGGCCCGCCGTGATGATCACATCCCGGCCTGCATTAAGGCTCGAAACCGCATTGGTTTCTGCGCCTTCACTGGCTTCTGTCTTTGCTGAACCAAAGCCAATCCCGATCGAAGCTGAACCATTGCCGGAACTCAGCTGAACACCAAAGCCTGAGCGCTTCTCCTTGTATTCCGACGCATAGCTTTCCGCGCCGGGAAGGATATTGACGTCACGCGCCGCATCGAGCGCGATGTCATTGCCTGCCTCGACATGGGAGCCGATAATATTGACATCTGTCTCGCGGGCTTTGATGGAAACATCATTTCCCGCCGAAAGCGCAGAGCCGACATTGGCGACGATGTTCTCGCTGCTGCTTTTCTCTTCCTTACCCCAGATCGAATAAAAGCCGTCGCCAGAGCCGGCACCAAGCCCGGACTTCTTGGATGAAGACGAGGCATCGTGGCGTTCCTGCGCACCGATGATCGAGACACTGTCACCTTCGATGGCGATATCGTCGCCGGCAGTGACCTTGGAACCTGCAATGACGACATTATCGCCAGCATTGAGGTTCACATTGCCAGAAGCACCAAGCTCGGATGCAACAGTCGTTTCATCGTAAGTATGGCTCTTGTCACTCTTCTTCGACAAAAGGCCTGATTTTGATTTGGATGCATCTGTTTCAACGGTGTCTTTGCCGGATGCGATAATCAGATCGCCACCGGCATTGATATTGAGATCAGCCTTGTTGTCGGCCGTTCCTGCCTGAATGTTCGAGGCAGAGATGGTTGTATCGTTGCCGGAGCTGATATCGACGCCGTTACCGCCGCTGATCGATGATCCAACAGCGGTCTCTGTATCCGTGCGACTATGGCTTTCCTTTTTGCTGAAGACGCCCTTTGAACTCGTATCAAGCTGAGAATAGCCGGTATCGCGGGCTTCAGCGATCGTGACATTGTCGGTTGCGCTGAGATCGACCTTGCCCTTGGCATCTATTTTCGAGCCAATAATATTGAGATCATGGGAATTGTCTGCATCGGTCTTATCGCCGGCCGCAACTCTGACCGAACCGCCAGAACTGATTTCCGAGCCAATATGAGTTTCGGAGCCCTGCTTGACTTCCGAGCCGATTGTTTCGGTGCGCTGTTGGGCAACCGTAATGTTGATATCGTCCTTGGCTTCGAGGCTGACGTCACCGCCTGCCTTCACCTTTGAACCTGATATCAGAATATCGTCGCCCGCTTTGATGGACGTGTCACCACCAGACGACAGGTTGGATGTTTGCGCAAAGATGGAATCCGTCTGCGACATGCGGGTGCCAGCGACGCCATTGACCTTCTTCTCAACACCTGCCGCAACAACATTGACCGAGCCTTCTTCTGCTTCAATGCCAAGGTTGCCACCGGCTGCAACACTCGAGCCAATAACGTTCACATCCTGTTTGGCGGTGATCGTCGTGTCTTTGCCCGATTGAACAGTGGTGCCAATCACATTGTCGGAACCATTATTGGTCGCTTTTGCCGTGTCGAGCGTTACACTTTGCCCGCTGAGATCGACATCATTGCCTGCTTTGACCTCTGCACCGCGCAGGGTCAGATCATTACCCGCTGTAAGGCTCGCATTGCCGCCGGCCTCAACACCACTGCCGGATTTGACGAAAGTCTCATGACCGATCTGCATCTCGGCTGCACTAATCGTCAGATTTTGCGAGGCCGACAGCGATACGTTGTTACCGGCCGTAAAGCTGCCACCCGTTGCAAGGATATTGGTCGCATTGAGCTTTAAGTCGGTTTTAGCCTCGATAATGCCAGAATTGCTGACATCACCGACATTCATATCAACCGTGTCACCGGAGATGATTGCGCCTGCAACCGTCAAGTTCGCCTTATCGACATTGGCGATGTAGACTGTTGGAACCAGCACTGTGACACCGTTGACCGTCTTCTTCTCATACCAGACCATCGTCTCGGTCAGATTGGCAATGAGTTCGGGCGAGAGCTTCTCACCGATCGTCAGACCATTGGCATTGGCAAAGTCGACACCACGATCAAGCAGCGTCTTCATCTGCTCGATGGCATCACTTCCTGGTATAAATGAACCTTTGCCAAGCCCCTGATTGACGAGTTGGCGTAGTTGCTGATCGATCAGCTGGTTCTCAAAATAGGCGTCTCCCAGAAACGGGATTTCCCGATCAGGCTTATAACCGATGCGATTGATAAAATAGCCCGAGCCATAAAACTTGCCGACATCGAGGAATTCAGCGCGGGTCTCATAAAGGAATAGCTGGCCTGGAATAGTGCCGCCAAAGCCGCCCGAATTTGGCTTTGGTGCAGAATTACCAAGAGCTGCAATCAGGTCAGCACCGACAAGTGGCGTGCCGTTTGCAGACAAACCATTCAGCGCCGCATTTGGCGTATAAAGTGCGCCACCTGCGGTCATTCCATTGAGTATTGTGGTCGGATCATCCGTCGCAGGCGCCGTTGAAAGCTGTGCGCCGCCAGCAATCGATCCCTCAGCAGATGTGTTGTTGACAGTGGCAAAGCCACTGACGTCCATATTGCCAGCCGCTTTGATGTTTCCGAATGCGCCGCCGACAATGCTTTGGCCGGTAACACGAGAATTGCCTTTGTCGAGATCGTTGACACCATCTCGATTGCCATTGGCGTCATAGGCTTCGCAGCCGCCTGTTGCTTCACATGTCGAGGTGACGGTGCGGTAAAGTGCTATGCCTTCATTGTTGAGCACTGATCCGGTTAGTTTTGCATCACCGCCCGCTTCGATCGAGCTGTAAGCATTGTTGAGAATTGTCGCATCGATATTGAGATTGCGGCCGGTCTGGATGAGTGCCTGGGGCGAAAGATTGCTGCCGAACTGTTGCTCCACAATCGACTGACGCATCTGCGTGCCTTCATCCCAGGTGAAGGTCCAGGCAAAGGGATCGTTGCGATTGACGATGATGACCGATTTACTTTGCAGATCAGGCGTTAGCAGAATATTGCCCTGACCATCCCCCATGTAATGGGAAAGAAGCCAGCTGCGCATTTCGCCAACGCTGTGCAGGCTATCTCCCCAGATCCAGGGTGTGTTCTCTTCGTAAGATTGCAGGCTTCGCGTCCGATAGGATGTGCCGTCGGCAAAGGTGATCACGCCATAAAGATGCGCCATCCAGGCAAGCTCGGCATAGTCTTCCCCAGGATAAAGATTAAGCGGTGCATTGGTGGCTGGATTGACAAAAATATGGCCAAGCGGCTTACCCCAGGTCTCAGGATTAAGCTCAAACTTTGCAATAGCGTCGTTACTCACGACAACCGTTGACCAGGTCGGAACCGTGCTGCGCTTGTTCGTCAGATTGGCTGTGGTGATCGTTGCATCACGCTCGGCCTTGATCAGGCCGGAGATGTTGGTAATCGACTGATTGCGTCCGCCACTGGAATTTGCGGCAATGATCAAGTCTTGCCCAACCAGGATTGCACCCTGATCGTTGAGAAGATCACCGGCCACAAAAAGATGGCCATCCTTGCCGGCATAAACGAGGCCGGTCGAGGTATTGGTGAAGTTGCCTGCGATATTGAAGGTCAGATTGTTGTTGGCTGCAAGCTGACCTGGATTGGTAACGGATGCAAGCGTCAGCGTCAGATCATTGGCCGCAAGAATGGCGGTTGCAGTGGTCGTCGTGATGGTCTGAGCGGCAATTGCAATATTGCCTGAACCGCCATCAGCGGTCACGGCACGGATCTTTGCATTTGAAGCATCGGCAATTCCACTGAGGTTCAGCGTCAAACCGCCAAATGTCAGTGTCGAATTGGCAAGATTGGCCGATGCTGCATTGACGATCAATGTTCCAGCAGTCGCAAGCTTCGATCGATCATTGCTGAGATCAAGGCTCTGAAGGGTGAGTGCAATGTCACCTTTTACAACGGTATTCTTGTCGAGGCTGATTGCGCCAGAGGTCGAGTTCAGATCAGCAGACCCGAAACTCTGCAGACTGTTATAGGCAATATCCTGTTGCGCCTTTGCCTTCAGGTCTCCGCCGCTCAACAACTGATCAGCAGTGATGGAACCGCTTAACGCATTGAGCAGCAAGTTGCCTGTTCCAGGCACTCCCGCTTTAAGGATGAGCGAACCACCGGACTGTTGGGTTGCAGCAAAGTCGACACCGGAAACAAGAGTTCCAAGATTGATTGAAGCTGCATTAAGCGAAGCATTGTTGCCCGCCAGAGACTGTCCCGAAAGCGTGAGTGTGCCACCCGCCTTGAGATCAAGATCACCATGTGCAAGCGCATTGGCAGATAGATTACCCGTTGCGGAGGCTAACACTGCACCAGACGACAGAAGCCGCTGTGCTGTCAGATTGCCTGCGGTTGCTGTCAGATTAAGTGCATGGGCGTCGTTGGAAAGAATAATATTGCCGTTTGCGAGTGCTTCGAGATCAACACCGGCAACCGCCGTTCCAAGATCAATCGACGCCCCCTTGATGGTGATGTCCGAGCCTGAAACCAACTGACCGC
Source organism: Ochrobactrum sp. BTU1 (assembly GCA_018798825.1). NCBI lineage: Bacteria > Pseudomonadati > Pseudomonadota > Alphaproteobacteria > Hyphomicrobiales > Brucellaceae > Ochrobactrum > Ochrobactrum sp. BTU1. Next base: position 584,207 of record CP076357.1, read on the forward strand.
TGATTGCAGTCGCGCCGGAGATGTTGGTTTCACCATGGCTTGTGACATTGCCGGATTTGAATGTTGCCGCATTAGCGAGGACATTGCCAGCCGACAAAATTGTTCCAACATCAATCAATCCGGCTGCAGCAGAAAGGGTAATATTGCCGGAATTGTTGAGGATAATCGCGCCGTTTAGTGCTGACTGACTGGCCGCAAAATCAACGCCCGAAAGAACTCCTCCTGCCTTGATGTTGGCGCCAGCAATATCGACATCGCCGGCACCAAGAATCTGGCCGGAGACATTCGTATCGCCAGCGATCTTAGTGAGGCCATGGCTGGTGACGTTCCTTGCTGTAAGTGCAGCACCTGTAATATTGAGGTTACCGGCAGAAAGCAGCGAAGCAACATCGATAGCGCCGGTCGCTTCAATGCGCATATCGCCCGACGTTTTAAGTTTTACCGCGCCATTGGCTGCATTGGTTGCAGCAAAATCAACGCCCGCGACGACATTCCCAGCTTTGACAGAACGGGCAGACGCGATGAGCGTGCCGCCTGAAAGAATATCACCAGTGGCAATGTCGGCCCCGGCGATCAATGTCATATTGTTGAAACTGACAAGGGAGGAAGCGCTGATCGAACCCGATGTTGCTGTTAGGCTCAGCGTACCGTTGCCTGCCTTGGCGATACCGCTCAGCGCTATACCACCAGATGCTGCAGTCAGACTTGCTGTACCGTCTGCAATAACCTGGCCAGCCGTAATGGCTTGCCCGGCTTGCAAGTTAGCGTTCTTTCCAGCAGCGACATTGCCAGTGGTAATGGCACCGGATGAAGTAAGCTCAACGTTTCCAAGTGAAGCAACATCGCCTGCAACGGAAAGCAGGCCCTCGCCATTGCCCAGAACGATATCTTCGTCGGCTGACACTGCCTCAAGCGTGATGCCTTTGGCGGCTTTGACAACCACCTTCTTCTTCGAGGTAATCTTCCTGGCTTCTACCTGCCTGCTTTTTGATTGCACGGAAACGCCGTCACGGCCAGACGTATTGCCAAGCGATATTTTGCCATCTGCTGAAAGTGTCAGTTCACCTGCATTGGCCGCCATATCATTGCGCATGCGCACGCCAGCACCCTTGTCGGTCACAACGATTCTGATGCGATCCGCCTGCATGGCACCAAGGGCTGAGCCGTCAATGGCAAACTCGCCCGCATCGTCCGCACCACTTAAAGCAGTTGCTTCACCTGTTACGTAGTCAAACTTCTGACGACCTGCCGTGAGCCTTAGGTTTTTGCCATTGATCGGACCATCAATCTGAATACGGCGCGATACGATGTCGAACAGGTCGACAGCGCCATCTCCAGAAGCAAAATTGCCGCCTTTTGAACCGAAGGTGACATCACCGCCCTGAACGGTGAACCCTGATAGCTTTCCACTACCGTCGATTTCTGGTGTGCCCGTGGTCAGCGTGGCACGCGGGGTATTGATAAAACCGCAGCCGTCGCAGGTAATTCCATTGGGATTGGCGATAATAACATCGGCTCTGCCGCCAAACACTTCTGTTGGACCAAGCAGGGAACTGCGGCTTCCGCTCGTGACCTCATTGAGGATAACGCTTGCAGGACCGCTGTTATTTAAATTGGGGTTACCGGGCGTCACGCCACCCAGTTTCGAGGTGCCCAGTTCCGAGTTCAGATTGTTGAGGATAAGACCCGGCGTCCCAACATTGAAATCGCCGTATTTATTGTGCGACAGCCCCTGACCATTGGGTGTCACAATATCGACGAGCGGTACGCCGTTGGGTGCTGCCCCGACACCCGGCTGATTGCCGATCGTTGCATTGAGGTCAGGCGCTACCTGCGCCTGAACCAGCATTGGCTGCAGAACAAGAAGACCACTGAGAAGAAGTGCAACGCTTTTGTGGACCAAAATGGCAGGATCATACCAGCGAAACATCTGCTTGGCATGACGAGAGACATCATGGCTATATACAAAATTCTTCATGACCGATCCTGCCTTAAATGCAAATTGAAAATCATGCGGCGTTTAAGCCGCAGAATTCTCTAGTCTCTCGTTTTTTTGGACTGCCCACTGCCTGGATTGTCGAGCTTCTTGTAGACTTCAGTCAGCTGGGATTTTGGTGTCGAACACTTCTTTGTGCGCGCAATGTCTTCGAGGACCTTGTTGCGATTGCGCAGTGCATCGATTTCCACCTTCTCCGGTGACTTCGGATCCATAAAGAAGAGCGCCGGAAGGAAGAGAACGCCTGCAGCCCCAAGAACGATATTCTTTCCCTGCGCTTGACTACGCTCTTTTAAGGTAAGCGTTATCTGGCGCTCATTTGCAGCAAACTCACGTGAAATTCCCGCACAATCAAAAGCGCTGTCGGTCGGATTTGTTATTGCAATAGGCTTTGCTTCCCGACCCCCGCAGCCAGCAAGACCAATGGTCAACGCCAACAGACTTGCTGTAAGCAGACCAGTCGCCGTTTTTGTACGGGAACGCGATTGAACCTGTTTCACCTGCATGACTTCGCTCCCACGTTACTTTGCAGCGACCAATGTGCTCGCCCGATCAAATGCTGCGCCGAGCCCCTTTAGAGAGACCGTGAATGGAATATTTTGATTATCGATGGAAACGGCCGCAAGCTTTAGAGTTGTTCCCTTTCGTGTCGCATCGAGGGTAGCTTTATCAAAGCTGATCGGAACGATACATCCAGCAGGAAGACAGGTTTTAAAAGGAAATGGCTTGCCGACCTGTCCGTCATCCAACTGAACGGTTAGGCCACGCGAAAATTCCAAGCCAAAGGGCAAAGTCAGGTTGCCTTGATAGGCATTGTCCTGCGCAACCGGGCTCAAACGAATATCGAGTATCCGCTGACCATTTTGTTGCTGTGCCTGGGTTTGCGAGATGACACATTGCGTGTTGCCTTTGGCGGCTCCACAGGAAACCGTCCAATCCTCAAAAGTTTCCGTCAATGATGACGCTCCGCCGGGCAGTGTGGAAGGTTTGTCACCCTTGCCATCCTGGGCGAAAGCATTTTGCGCCATGCCGCCAAGAAGGATCGATAGTGCCAACAATCCCAACGCAGAGGTTTTAAGCGCGTTTGATTTTTTTGACGAAGACTTGTCGTAATACGCAGTCATTTTAGCTTCCACTCTCAAAATTGCAGCGATGTGCTGACGAAAAACAAATCTTTGGAACTGGTATTGGCAGTACTCTTGATGATGCGCGAATAGCCGATATCTGCACCAATATTGCCGCCTGCCAGACGGGTGCCGACAGTCCAGCCTGAGACATCTCCGCCCTCGATGCCAAAGCGGTCCTGCGCGAAGACGTGGCCGTAATCAATCGCCGCATAGGGTCGCAATTCTCCGAACCGCTTGCTCAGCAATTCGTTGTTTTTCCACGGCATCGTGCGCCAGGTGATCTCGTTGCGGGTAAACAGACCACTATTGCCAAACAGGATGCTGTCGCGGGTACCACGAACATTGGAATAGCCGCCCAATGAAATCTGTTCCGCGCCATAAAGATTATCCGGGGAATACTGCCCATTGATCATCGTTGAGAATTGCAGGTTCTGGCTTGCAAGCTGAAACGGCTTGGTGACGTTGATCGTACCGGTAAATTTGGAAAACTCCGGTTCTGCGTCACCCGCTCCCGGATCCCCTCGGCGGGTTGCGCCAAAAATGCCAAGACCCTGATTATAGCTCAGGTCAAAGACCCATAATCCACCCGACATGCGGCGCGAATGAGAAAGGCCTAAATTTGCGACCGAGTATTGCCGACTTCCAACTTCGATCAGATTGCCCATCAGGAAGTTGTTGGTTTCCTTATAGGCAAGGCCTGCATTGAGCGTTGTGATTGAATTTTGATCGCGCAAAATGACACGATCGACGCTCAAACCCAGCTGACCGGAATCGCCCGATGAGGCAATATCGCTGAAATTGCCCGGAACCAGGCTACGATATTTGTAGTAGGACCCGTTAAGCGTGAAGCTCCAATAGCCATAAGGCACACTGATCGAGCCGGAAATACTGTTGCTCTGGCCAACGCCATCATTGGGCCAAGGGTAATCAGGGCCTGTGTGTTCATAGGTGAGCGACAAAAGGTCATTCAGATTGACCAGATTATCCATGCGGAATGTAACCGAAGAGCGCGAATAACCCGTCGATTTCTGGCCAAGATTGTTATTTGCAATCGAGAAATGCCACGGGAGACCGGGCTTGTTTTCGACATTGAGAATGGATGCGCCGGGTTCTTTTCCCGGTAACATCGTTGTCTTCGCATTGTTTGAGGTCAGACGATTGATCTGATCAAGACCCTGTTCAACATCGCGTATATTGACAGGCTTGTCCTTTAACCCGGGAAAGGCTGTGCCAAGTAATCCGGGATAGGCTGCGGGCTGACCATTGAGGTAAATGTCTGAAAGTGAACCTTCAGCCGCGACAAGCCGCAATTCCTTGGTCTTCGCAATATCCTGTTCGGGCACATAAACGCGTGACGTAATATAGCCTGCATCCATGTAAAGGCTGGTGATCTCTTTCAACAGCATATTGATGTCTGAAAGTCCGATGCACCTATTTTGGTAAGCAGCCAATTTGGGCGCAAGGGTTTTAGGGGAAAGGAGTGTAACGCCTTCGACCTTCACAGTGTTGATCGAAAAGCACGGACCTTTAGCGGTTTGCTTTAAAGGAGCGGATTGCTCGGACCCTTGCGGGGTCACCGCACGCGGGGTCGCCTGTTCCAGCGAACGCAATCGCTGTTCCAAATCCTGCTCAGCTTGGCGGCGCATGAAGTCATCGGCAGGCGAGCCGGCGGCATTTGGCACTTGCGTCATGCCAGGCAATGTGGAGGCAAAAAACACCGTGCAAAGCGAGATCCAAAGCCTGCCCAGGCGAATAGACTGTTTCATAATTTATCCGTCAGGCTTTATTTGGCTTTTGCAATTCGCTAAGAGCACTGGTGAGCCCTTTCAACGAAAACTTCAGATTGATATTTTGTCCATTCATCAATCGCAGGTGTGCTTCCCCCGCACTTCCCTTCTGCAAGGCTCCAAGCATTTTTTTATCGAGCTTTTGCTGCGCCCAGCAGCCAGCCTGATTGCAGTTGCGATAAGGAATGGTCACGACGTTCTTGCCGTCAACGGCCAGACCAAGACCGATGGGCAACACCACATTGAGTGGAACAAGAGCCGTCAGCAGCAACTCATTGTGAGACAATTTCTTTCCAGCTTCAGGCGCTGTCTGTGCAATTGCCAGCGTGAGAACATTGACGTTCTCCTCGCCCTGTTTAACCTGGGCGATCTGCGCGACCTCGCATTGTGAAACGGTCTTGCTGTCCGCAGCTTTGAGCTGCGCACAACGATAGTACCAGTCATCGAAGCGCTTTGATTGAACGGTTGAGGCATCCTGCTTGGCTGCAGGCTTTTCTTGCGCCTGCGCAAAGCTGATGGTTAGTAACAATGATGCTAAAACGAGGCCAAGCGGCGTCATTTTTTCCAGAAATTTCATCCCACACCCCCGCTCTAAAATCCCCCATCCCCGAGGAACCAATGTCCAAACCAGAGCTTTATCTCCCCGGACAGACTTAATTTTTGAGCATTCCAGTAACGATCAAACGTACATTCTGAATATTAGCAAGTACTGTTACAAAATCCTGCTTATTCAAAAATCATTCACATTTCAGAACTCACGCATTTCGATTGAGGTATCAGAAATCAGATGTCAACAATCACGCTTTCTATTTGAGGCAAACCTAGACGTTAGTAGCATGCAACTCGCTCCAAATTCATCGTTTCAGCCGGAGCCAATTCATATACACCCTTAATGACTGCTCGATCATCTCCAACTTTTGCCCCGACTTTTCTTCGACACTAAAAAGTACGGGCTTAAAATCTCCACGGATACATCAATAAGAATCTCCTACGCGCGAGAGGAGGCAAGATCAATCCAATGAGGGAAATGTCACCGTTACATATCCGTGAAACGTGTCATTCTGGCGCATCGTGACAGGCGTTGAAAGTGAATTAATCCAAAGCTCAACCCAACTGGGTAATCGTGGCCGGAAATTAGCACCCGGACAAACCGCGCAATTGATGCGGTGGCCATTCGGCACCCTTTAACGTCCTGCTACTGCGATCATGAAACGATTTTTCCAGAATACAAAATTGAACGCATCGGGACAAACAATGTTACTGGGATATTGATGGGCGATCTTCTTGAGGCACGGTCGCATCTGTTCAATAGTTGAGGCAAAACTCCATTGATTCAGATGCTGACGACATTCTATCAGCTGACCGCAGCTGTTTCTTGCAGTTCAGCAATGGGTAAGTTGAAACTCTGTGCGATTGCGAGATTGAAAGCAGATCAACCAAGAATGCAATGTGCCTCGTCCGTTGACGGTCTCGGTCTAATTCGCGTGCCTTCAATGAGGCATATTTTTGCGGACATCCATCGAAGCCAATGCATTGTAGGAACACATCGGCTTCGTTAGGATTTTCACGCTTGCCACATTTGTCACAGCGTTTCCGATAGTTACAACCATTTTTCAGATTGTGAAATTAGCTGCGAAATCAAACAACATTTCTAATCAAGCTCAGCAAGAGGTTACTGTTTGATTGCATTAAAGGGTCTCCGCTGCAGCGCCGAGTACAGCACGGACCGACGCCAATGCGATATCCTCATCGATACCCACACCAAAGATCTTATGTCCGTTCTGCGTTCGACATTCAATGTATGCGACCGCTTGTGCATTTGCGCCCTGCCTCAAGGCATGTTCATGATAATCGACAATTTCCAAATCAATACCGCAGCCGGACTGAAGTGCCGAGACTGTACTGGATATTAAGCCATTCCCTTTCCCAGTGATTGACAGCTCCTTACCTAAGTGGCGAACTCGTCCGGCAAAGGTTCGAGCTGCCCCAGTTCTTATTGGCCGGGGTTCTTTGTAGCTTAAGAGTTCAAAAGCCGGATTGTCGTTCAAATGATAAATTTCACAAAACAGCGTCCAGATCATTTCTGCGGTTATTTCTTTCCCGCTATCATCAGCGTGCGCCTGAACCCGTCGACTGAAGTCGATTTGGAGTGAGCGAGGCAATTTCAGCCCGTGGTCTTGCTCAAGTATCCATGCCACGCCTCCCTTACCGGATTGACTGTTGACACGGATTACGGCTTCGTAACTTTCACCTATATCCATTGGGTCAATGGGAAGGTAAGGCATTTCCCAAATACCATCATTGCGAGTTTCATGGGCCGCGAAACCTTTGCGGATTGCATCCTGATGCGATCCGGAAAAGGCAGTATGAACGAGTTCACCGGCATAGGGGTGTCGCGGATGAACTGGCAAGTCATTGCAGTGTTCAACTGTTCGAACGATCGAGCGCATCTCAGGAAAATAGAGCTTCGGATCGATACCTTGCGTATAAAGATTAAGAGCCAAAGTGACGAGATCGACATTGCCGGTCCGTTCGCCGTTCCCAAACAAGCAGCCCTCGACCCGGTCTGCGCCAGCAAGCAGTGCTTGCTCTGTCGCTGCAACCGCAGTGCCCCGATCATTATGCGGATGCACGCTGATTATAACGCTGTCTCGGCATGAGATATTTCTGCAGAACCACTCGATCTGGTCTGCATAGACATTCGGCATAGAAACCTCAACCGTCGCAGGAAGATTGAGGATTGCCTTGTTTTGTGGCGTTGGCTTTATCACATCCAACACACGCTCGCATATTTCCAAAGCAAAATCAGGTTCCGTAAAACAAAAAGTTTCCGGCGAATATTCAAAAGTCCACCGTGTCTCTGGCTGTTTGCAGCTTTCAGTCACCATGGCGGCAACACCACTCACGGCCAAATCGATGATCTGCTGCTTGTCCATCCCAAAGACGACACGACGGAAGAGTGGAGCTGTAGCGTTATAAAGATGAACGACGGCCTGCTTTGCCCCCTTTAGAGCTTCGAAAGTGCGTGCGATCAGGTCCGCTCTTGACTGGGTCAGAACCTGAATCGTCACGTCTTCCGGAACCAGATCACACTCGATCAGTTGCCTGACAAAATTGAACTCCGTTTGCGAGGCAGATGGAAAGGCAACTTCGATTTCCTTGAAACCGATTTCTAAGAGCATCCGATAGAAGCGCATTTTCTTCTCGCCATTCATGGGGTCGGCGAGTGCCTGATTTCCATCGCGCAAATCTGTCGAAACCCAGCGCGGCGCTTGCGTCAATCGCCGGCTGGGCCATTGGCGATCAACCAGATTAATCGGAGATAAAAACGGACGGTATTTTTGATCTGGGGTCTGCATCATCACGGTAATTTCTTTCAATATTTGGGTATTGCGGCGTCAACTTCGATAGTTCGATGGCAGGTACGACCGTTGCGTTGCCAAGGACAGCAACGGTCGCTTCTAAGTCGAGGTCGAAACACGGCTTCGACAGCACGCAGCAACTCTGATGTAAAAGAATGTTTTCCGAGCTTGAAATTTCTCGTCAGCATGAAAAAAGGCACGGTAGACTCTTCCGAATATGGTTTCATTGACAGCTAATACATGAAAGAAGGTTGGCATTCTCGCTTGTAAAGGCCTGTTAATAGCTCTAAAGGGTCAATCTATGTCGCTCTCTTATCCGCCGCCCGTTAGGCTTGCCGTCACTGCCATTGCTCAAGATGACACGGCATTTTCGAGAACATCCCATCGCCACGAAGACGCCCAGCTCATCTATGCCCGGTCCGGTATTGTCACGGTTTCCACCAAAACAGGTCATTGGGTTGTCCCGCCAAATCGCGCGGTCTGGGTGCCCGCGATGATCGAGCACGCGACACGAAGCCATGGGCCCGTCGAATTTCGGACGCTCTTTATCCGACCGGAAGCTATCGAAACGCTTCCTTCAATATGTGGCGTCGTGGAAGTTTCGCCCTTACTGCGTGAGTTGATATTACGAATGATTGAGTTGCAAGTTAAGGCTCTTAATGCCACACCCTTCGCACAACGTGTCTGCGAGTTGTTATTGGAGGAATTAACTTTTCTTCCAACCGAGCCGCTCAATCTGCCAATGCCAACGTCTCAACGTCTAAGCAAGTTGTGCTTTGCTTTAGAAGCAGAACCAAACACTACGTTGTCTATAGAGGAAGCAGCTGCGCAATCCGGAATGAGCAGAAGAAGTTTCATGCGACATTTCGAACGAGAAACGGGCATGACCTATGGCCGTTGGCGGCAACAGCTTCGGATGCTGAAAGCCTTGCCACAGTTGGCTGCGCGGGAGCCAATTGTCAGTATTGCGCTGGATTGTGGATACCAAAGTGCGAGCGCTTTTTCAGCAACGTTCAAGCGGAGCCTAGGGCGCCTTCCCTCGGATTATTTTAATAGCCAAACGCGCTGATAAACAAACTTTTAGCATGAAGTGAGCAACGCTATTGTACGAGAAACTGACGAAAATTGTAAAAATGTTTGCTTGCTGCGTTCTAGTTGTTACGCCTGTCGTCGCCCAATCCATGACAGACATCCCTGTGGCCTGGAGTGATGTCGACCACACCAGAGAGCTTGAGGCGCTTCTTCAAGATGCTTTAGAGACCCACGATGGTGCCGCGCTCTCTACTGCAAGAGCGAAGATTACGGCGGTTGATCAAATTGGCATGGATCGTATTTTGCGCATAATAGATGAAAACGAAACTGAAGAGCTAAATAGTCTAAGCCTCAAAATGAGTTCATGCCACTATGCAGGAATGTTGATCAGGCTCATAATCCTTGATTTATATGAAACTACCCGGCCGACCGGACCGGAGAACTATTCGATCTCAGAAACGAATGCCGCGCATTTTGCAGAACATATGAACCGTTGCGAACGTCTTTCGGCGCGCTTGCTCTCACCGCGTTTGATCGGAAACACACACTGAGCAGGGAACGTCGGCCAGATTAAGCTCGAAACCGGACTGCGATTTTCAGTTGCACCGGGAAACAGACGCCAAACAACGCTCAATTCCGCGAGCTCTTAGTGAATTTTGCTCCACAATCAATGTGAATTATGGTGCCTGTTGCTAATTTCAGTGCACGCGCGCGCCCGCAAAATCCTCCATTGAATTTAGCATCTGGAGAACAGATCGCCCTGGGGCGAATAGTGATTAAATCGTCCTCAAAATTCATGCGGGCCCTCTCCCGCGCAAACCACTTCGTCTTAGATGCACGACTGCTTTCATCGCTTACGAAAGATCGGCCGCCAGGTGAGTTTCAAATCGCTTTAGCAATATGGAGCTTGTGCGAACTTCATTTGAACGATCATATAACGGTTTAGAATCATCAGGATACCGGAAAGCGCAAGCCACGCGACAGCGTGAGATGACAATAAGGGAATGTAGGCACATGAAGATTTACGGACAAATGGTTTCAGCCGCATTGGTTGCCACCGCACTTAGTAGCTTTGCTGTTAACATGGCAATGTCCAAGACTTTGGTCTATTGTTCCGAAGCCTCTCCCGAAATGTTCGATGCAGCACAGACGACATCCGGCGCAGTTTATGACGCCTCGGCCCGCAATGTTTCGAATGGCTTGATCAAGATAAAGCGTGGTTCAACCGAGTTGGAGCCTGGGCTTGCGGAGAGCTGGGAAGTATCCGCTGATGGCAGGCAATACACATTTCATCTGCGGAAGGGTGTGAAGTTTCACACCACCAGCTTTTTCACACCTAGCCGAGATTTCAATGCAGACGATGTCATCTTTACCTTTGAGCGCCAAGGCAACAAGGACAATCCATATTACAACCAGGGCACCTGGCCACAGTTTGGCGCCTATTCCTTTCCTACGCTGATCGACAAAATTGAAAAGATCGACGACTCCACCGTCAAATTCATTCTGTCGCGGCCAGAGGCCACCTTCATCCCGACATTGTCCTTAACATTCGCGGTCATTCAATCGAAAGAATATGCCGACAAACTTGTTGCGGAAAATCGTATTGAAGAATTCAGCCAGCAACCGGTGGGAACCGGACCATATCAGTTTGTTGCCTATCAGAAGGATAGCGCGATCAGATATCAGGCCAATCCGGATTATTGGGCAGGTAAGCAAAAAATCGACAATCTTATTTTCGCCATCACGCCAGACGCTGCCGTGCGTCATCAGAAGCTGAATTCTGGCGAGTGCCACGTTATTGCGGCTCCCAACCCCGCAGATATCGCCGAGATGAAAAAGGATCCAGCCATTGAGATGCAGAGCAAAGAAGGTTTAAACCTGTCTTTCCTCGCATATAATACCCAGCAAAAGCCGTTTGACGACGTTCGGGTCCGAAAGGCCCTCAACATGGCAGTCAATAAGAAAGCCATTATCGAAGCTGTTTATCTGGGCTCAGCTGTTCCCTCCGTGAACCCATTGCCACCGAGCGTCTGGGGCTACAACAAAAGCGTGAAGGACGACGCTTATGATCCCGAAGCCTCTCGCAAACAGCTTGAGCAGGCAGGCGTAAAAGATCTGAAGATGAAGATCTGGGCGATGCCGGTGCAACGCCCTTATATGCCAAATGCCCGCCGAGCAGCGGAGCTCATTCAGTCCGATTTCGCAAAAGTCGGGGTTACTGCTGAAATTGTGACTTATGATTGGGGTGAATATCTCAAGCGTTCGCTCGAAAAGGATCGGGATGGCGCCGTTATGCTCGGCTGGACAGGAGGAATTGCGGATCCGGACAATTTCCTCGCCGCACTTCTGAGTTGCCAGGCTGTTGGCAGCGCTAATCGGGCCAACTGGTGCCAGGAAGATTTTGAAAAGCTCATCCAAAGTGCCAAATTGACGACTGATATAACAAAACGCACGGAACTTTACGAACAGGCCCAGGTTGTGTTCAAGGAACAAGCACCTTGGCTTACGATCGCCCATCAAATCGTGGAGCAGCCAATCAGCAAGAAAGTCAAAAACTTTCGCATTGATCCCTTTGGCGGATATCTCTTCGAAGATGTCGACATTGAAGAATAGGGCTTACTGAGCCGAGTTTCAGAAATGACGTCGGACGGAGAGCATAATGGCTCACTGTCCGACACTATCCCAGGGTCGCATTCGCACAGCCTAAATCAATAGCCGAGTACCAAGCATGAATATTGTAGATCGCTTCTTAACTTACACGCGTATTAATACCACTGCTGTGCCAAATGCCGACACGCTTCCTTCAAGCGAGGGGCAAACAGTGCTCGCCCGATTTCTTGCAAGCGAAATGCGTGCACTCGGAATGGAAGTCGAAGAACGCGATCATTCGATTGTTGTTGGCACCTTGCCTGCGAACATCTTAGATAAAGATGTTCAGTTCCCGACGATTGCTTGGGTGGCACATCTCGACACTTCGGCTGAGTATGTGACCGACACAAATGCCAAAGTGGTCGAATATAACGGCGGCGATATTTTGCTTAATGCGGAAACCGGGGCCGTTATGGCGGTTTCCGAGTTTCCCGAGCTTGAAGCCTATGTTGGAGATCGTATCATTGTGACCGACGGCACCAGCCTGCTCGGGGCTGATAATAAGTCAGCCATTGCAGAAATAATGCACGCGATGCAAGTCCTTACCGCCCATCCTGAGATTGAGCATGGCATCGTCAAAGTGGTTTTTGTTCCTGATGAAGAAATCGGGTTGCGCGGCGCAAAGGCACTGGATGTTGCTTCGTTGCATGCAGATTTTGCCTATACGCTTGATTGCTGTGCTTTGGGTGAAATCGTTTATGAGAATTGGAATGCAGGTGAATTTCACATCACGCTACAAGGCCAACCCGCTCATCCGATGTCAGCCAAGGGAAAATTGCGCAACGCCATACTCTATGCGCAACAGTTTATCGCTATGCTTCCAGCGGGAGAGCGACCGGAATACACCGAGGGTACTGAAGGCTATTATTGGGTAAAATCTATCCAGGGAAGTGTTGCCGAAGCAAGTCTGGTGATCGACATAAGGGATTTCACAACTAAGGGTTTCGAAACACGTCGTTTGTTTGTTGAGCAGCTTGTGACAAGTTTCAAACAGCTTTACGGCGACGAAGCGGTTCGTTCAGACTACAAGGCGGTTTATCGTAATGTTGCAGAGGCACTGCAGGGAGAAAATCGTTATCCTGTAAGCCTTGCTCTCAACGCGATGAAAGCGATTGGTGTTGAACCAAAGCCGGTTGCTATGCGCGGCGGGTATGATGGTGCGGTTTTGTCCGAAAGAGGATTGCCGTGCCCTAATCTGTTCTGTGGTGCCCACAATTTCCATTCCATTTACGAGTTTCTGCCAGTCAGCTCGTTAGAGAAGGCTTCTGAAATGGTCGTCGAGATCCTGAGGAGCGCACGTGTGCCCCGGTCGACAGAAAAACCTTTATAGTGGATAGTCTTGATTGGATTTGGCGATATCGTCATTTGAAGTAAGATATTTGGCTATTGGGCCATTGGTATCCTGTAGGGGGTTTTAGTCGACGCTCATGGCCTATGATCTGAGGAACGATATTGTATTTTGAAATTATCATTGTCGTGCTGCTGACGCTACTTAACGGCGTCCTTGCGATGTCCGAGCTCGCTGTTGTTTCTTCACGGCCGGCAAGATTAAGAGTGCTCGCGGATAAAGGGAGCCGTGGCGCCAGCATGGCGATTGCGCTTGGCGAAAATCCAGGCCGTTTTCTTTCCACGGTCCAGATAGGGATTACGCTGGTTGGCGTCTTGTCTGGCGCATTTTCCGGCGCAACACTTGGCGCCCGACTGACCGCCTGGCTGCTTGATCGGGGCATGTCCCCTTCCCTCGCAGATGCTCTCGGCGTTGGATCGGTGGTGGTCATCATTACCTATCTCTCCTTGATCGTCGGAGAACTCGTTCCAAAGCAAATCGCGCTGCGTGAACCTGAGGCTGTGGCGAGCCGTGTCGCGCCGACAATGATCTTGCTGTCCCGGTTAGCAGCTCCTTTGGTGTGGCTATTGGATATGTCAGGCCGTCTGATTTTGAGATTGCTCGGTCAGGCTGGTAAATCAGGCGATGGGGTTACGGACGAAGAAATAAAGTCCATTCTTGCAGAAGCGCAGAGCGCAGGCGTTATTGAGACGGAAGAGTCGAAGATGATCGCGGGCGTTATGCGCCTTGCGGATCGGACCGCGAGCGGTTTAATGACGCCGCGTCTTGAGGTTGAGATGATCGACGTTCACGACGGCATCGATGTCATTCGAGATCAAGTGCAACAAAGCAGTCGTTCACGCCTTCCCGTCCGGGGCGAAAATTCTGACGAAATCCTAGGCGTTCTGCAGGCTCGTGATTTTTTCAACGCGCTTTCGGCTACAGGCAACGTGAATATTCGGGAAATCATTAAAGAAGTCCCCGTTGTTTCGGACTTCTCTGATGCTCTTGATGTTGTGGAAGCGATCCGGGGAACGCCAACACACATGGTTCTGGTTTACGATGAGTATGGACATTTCGAGGGCGTGATTACCGCTGGCGACGTAATGGAAGCAATCATTGGCGCGATGCAGGAAGATTACGTGGCAGAGCAAGCGATTGTTCGAAGAGCCGATGGCTCCTACCTGGTCTCGGGCTGGATGCCGATTGATGAATTCTCAGAGTTCATGCGTTTTCCTGTAGACGATGATGTCGAATACAATACGGTCGCCGGTTTTGTTCTGGAAGAATTGAAGCATTTGCCAGAAGTTGGCGAAACATTCAGCAAGAACGGCTGGATATTTGAAATCGTGGACCTCGACGGCAGAAGAATCGACAAATTGTTGATCACCTCCGAGGAGCAGCCGACGGAATAGCGCAAATAGTGCCTTGTTGATGGGCAAACTGCTAACGTTGAAGCCTTAGAGTGTTTCTGCGATGTCCATCGTCGATTTGCAACAATTGCCTATTCTAACCCCATAGCACTTCATATCCTGGACCGCGTCATGCGCTCTGCGCTCAAGCGTGTTCGCCGCAGTATTGATACAAATTTGTTGTGATACGCCCACCCCGTTGGTGATCCGATCCCCGCAGACGCTCCTATGCCTGATAAAGCTTGCGGGCGCCGTCACGCCATTTGTTTGAGCGACCCCTCTCGGCGCGGATCGACTTTGTCGGTTTTCTTGATCGACCCAAATCAACCAAGTCGCCGAGATTTCTTCACTTTGAGGTCACCGACGGACACTCTCGATCCGGTTCTGATTATTATTTAGGCAGCCGCCTATGCAATGAGCAGGCATATTGAACCCGACGCATGTTTTTCGGACATTGCCCCCTGATCATAGGAGCGACACGTGCCAATAAGTGTGATTGGTATCAGTTTTTCGCTCTAAGTTATTCATTTTTTCAACTTGGCACGGGACTTGCTTCTATAAATTCAGAGGCACAATCGCCGTATGTTGGCGACCAGTGCATGAACTTTTGATTTATAACGCAGGACAAGAGAGACTAGGTTATGACAAAATATAAGCTCGAATATATCTGGTTGGATGGTTACAGCACCCCGAACCTGCGTGGTAAGACCCAGATCAAGGAATATGATGCCTTCCCAACGCTCGAGCAGCTGCCGAACTGGGGCTTTGACGGATCATCTACCCTGCAGGCTGAGGGCAAAAGCTCTGACTGCGTATTGAAGCCTGTTGCAATCTACCCGGATCCTGCGCGCAAGAACGGTGCACTCGTCATGTGCGAAGTCATGATGCCCGATGGCATCACACCGCATCCATCCAACAGCCGTGCAACCGTTCTTGAAGATGAAGATGCCTGGTTTGGTTTTGAGCAGGAATATTTCTTTTACGAAAACGGCCGCCCGCTGGGCTTTCCGGAACAGGGCTTTCCAGCACCTCAGGGCCCATACTATACGGGCGTAGGTTACAAAAACGTCGGATCGATTGCCCGCAAAATCGTCGAGGAACA